>NZ_FOIL01000107.1 GCF_900101295.1 [Clostridium] aminophilum
TGAAAGAACGTGTGGGTACCCGGGGAGATCTCACGGACGCGGCAAAGACGATACAACATTCGCCGCCGCGGAGTAAAGCTTGCCGTGAGAAGTCAGCAGAGCCCATAATACAATACCCGATGGCTTAAGACATTGGGAAAGGGGCGAACAGTAGGAGGTGCCATTCTCAAATGGAAACCAGACATGGAAATAAGTACAGACAACTTCATATCGAGGACTACCTGAAAGAGATACCTGCGGAACAGGGAATGGTATCAGGAGTGTACGCCCATGAATGGATTACCGGGGATACTGACACCAATGCGAACTTTTGGACGGACAACCTGCTCGACACCATTCTCAGAAGCGACAACCTGACTGCCGCCTACAAGAGGGTGAAGGCAAACAACGGAGCCGGCGGAGTTGACGGAATGCAGGTGGATGAACTTCTGCCCTACCTGAGACAGCACTGGGACGAGCTGGTCGAGCAACTGAGGAAAGGGAAATACAAACCCAATCCGGTCCGGAGGGTAGAAATACCCAAGGAAGAGAAGGGCAAAGTCAGAAAGTTAGGCATACCGTCCTGCGTGGACAGATTGATTCAGCAGGCGATATCACAGGAACTGACACCTATCTTTGAGGAACAGTTTTCAGACAACAGTTTCGGGTTTCGGCCGGGAAGAAGCACACACGATGCTATCATGAGGTGCAAGCAATTCGCTGACGAGGGATACGTGTATGTGGTCAGCATGGATCTGCAAGCCTATTTTGACACAGTTAATCACAGCAAGCTTATAGAGGTGCTGTCGAGAACGATCAAAGACGGACGGGTAATCTCACTGATCCACAAGTTTCTGAACGCCGGGGTTATGGAGGATGGCGGGTTTCATCCAACGGAAGAGGGTGTGCCGCAGGGCGGCCCACTAAGTCCGCTGTGTGGGAACGCCATGCTTAACGAACTGGACAAGGAACTGGAACGAAGGGGGCATAAGTTTGTACGGTACGCTGACGACTGCATGATTCTATGCAAAAGCAGAAAGAGTGCGGAACGGACGCTGGAAAACATCGTGCCATTCATAACGAAAAAGCTCTTTCTGAAAGTCAATCTCCAGAAAACCACAGTATGCCATATCAGCAAGGTGAAATATCTGGGATACGGTTTCTACCGATACAAAGGGAAATGCCGCTTCCGGGTGCATCCGAAGTCAGTGGAGAAATTCAAGAACAAGCTGAGGATGCTGACCGCCAGAGGGAACAAGTGGAGCAATCCGGTAAGGGAGAAGAAACTCAATGATGCTGTCAGAGGGTGGATTAATCACTTCCGGTATGCGGACATGAAAGGCCTGATGGAGGAACTGGACGAGTGGCTTCGCCACAGAATCCGGGCAGTGTATTGGAAACAATGGAAAAAGGTGCGAACGAGGTACAAGATGCTGAGGGCGCTACACTTGCCAGAATGGAAGGTACATGAACTGGCTAACTGTAGAAAAGGCACATGGAGAGCGGCGATGATGCTAAACACAGCGCTTACCAAAACGATAATAGTGGTCAGACTCGGATATCCATCCTTATCAGCCCACTATCTAAAAGTTCGTGTAAACTATTGAACCGCCGTATACCGAACGGTACGTACGGTGGTGTGGAAGGGGAGTGTCAAATCTCCCCTATCCGAT
>NZ_FOIL01000106.1 GCF_900101295.1 [Clostridium] aminophilum
AAAAAATACTTTGATGAGTACCCTGAGGAAACGATTCTGATCTATTCCATGTGGAGCGGATACCGATCCCTACCGGGGGTTAAGAAGCTTCTTGACATTGCGAAAAATCATGAGACGATTCATGTCTCCGGGCATATCACGAAAGAAGATCTGGAGAAGGTGATTGGGATGGTTAAGCCGGAGAAGCTGATGATACACCATATTTCTGATGCTGAAAAAGAGAATACTGAACTGAATCTTCCGACTGATATAAAACTTATGAATATTTTAGATGGAGAGTTCGTTGAATTATAATTGTATTCTAATAAAGCAGGAGGAACAAATAATGGAAGCACTTGAAAGTGAAGCACTTAAAAAGTTTGAAAAGAAAATTGATCGACAAAAGGGAAAAGATACAGCGGAAATGAGTTTCAAGGAAATACAAGTCCTATTAGATAAATTCCCAGATGCCATCGTCTATTTATATAAATTGGTGAATACTCAGAATTGGAACGCATCTAAACAAGACTGCGAAATGCTTTGTGACTATTTGTTAGTTAAAGAAAATCCACTAATTCCAGTTAAGTTTACGAATCTCACCTATGCAGGTATATGCAAGAAAAATAAATTCGGTTGGATTGAAAAAGACTATAGAAGGAATTCTAGAGATGGGTATCCTGGAAAAATGAAGAAGATTAAGGATAGAAACTATTTCGATTCATATCCGTTGGATACAATAAACGAAAAACATTTGGCAATGAGAGTATTTACTCAGTGTAGAAAGACAGATGTATTAAAAATGATTCCCGGCCTTGGATATATATTGGATTATGAAATGCCAATAGGCGGGAGAAACAAACAATTATATAAAATCCAGTCAGGTGAAAAATATGATAGCACCGATTTGAACTATCGATCGGGGGTACATATTCATATAAAAGATTCAGACAAACTTTATGTAACTGGAAACTGCGATTTGGTGGCATTCGACGATAATCAGTTCATTGTTCTTGAACTTAAAGATACCGATAGTTCAGAGCCTATAATTAGAGCGATTCTCGAAGCGTATACCTATAAGCAATTGCTGAACACAAGTCAAGCAGCAAAATGGCTCCGGAAACACTATATGGAGATTCTTGGCAATGATACAGAATACAGTTGGCGAGCTGCCCCCTTGTTATACATAAAAGGTGATCAGCACAAAGAGTATGCAGATGCAAAAAAGAATTCCGCTTTGAAAAAGTTAACTGAGGAATTGGACGTAAAACCAATTTGGTATGATATAGATGCAGATGCTAATGAAATAGTTATACGAACGGATGAATTCTAGAGTTTCATAATGTTAAAAATCTAAGCAATGTGCAAAAAAATGCGCATTGCTTTTTTTATTATGTAATCAAAAGAGAACATGGCAAAGAGGGGGAAAATTAATGATTAAAGTAATACCGCACAGAGGAATGCGACAGATTGGCGGAGTATGTACCGAAATTGCCACGGATACCGCAAGAATCCTTTTTGACTTTGGCTCGCCGTTAGAGGGCGAAGGAGACCAAGATCCCTTGATCGTTGAAGGTGTAACGAAAGGCGAGACGGATTGTGATGCCATTTTTCTGACGCATTACCACGGCGATCATGTGGGAGAGATTCCGCGCATCAAAGCAGGCATCCCTGTGTATATGCA
>NZ_FOIL01000105.1 GCF_900101295.1 [Clostridium] aminophilum
ACCAGTTGAAAAATCAACTAATGCGACAGCACCTTTGTCTTCCTCCTGATCTTTTATGACAGGCCTCTTCGATTACTTATCCCTTCATTTGCTCCAGCAGCATCTTCATATCCCGCAGACAGCATTCGATGACATGGCTGCTTGCCGGATGCTCGGCGTGGCGGCCCATAAAATCGATGATTCGGATGCCGCCCAGAAGGCGTGCGGTGTTCATCACTTCCGGCACGGAGGAAGATGCTGTATATAATTCAAACGTCCTGTCACAGATCCGCGCCGCGGTCTCCACGTCGATTCCCAGAAACTGTGCCGCAGCCGGATCGATGGACGGGAATTCCCGGTAGGAATTATAGACCGTCGCAAGCTCAAAGACCGGATCGCCGGTACACAGAGTTTCCATGTCAATCAGCATGAGCTCGTCCCCGCAGATCATAATATTCTTCAAATGGAAATCCGCATGCAGTAGCGTATGTCGGTCCGGAACCGAATCCAGGATCCGCCGGATCGTTTCATAATGTGCGGCGGAAAACTGCGGTCTTATCTTTTCCAGCCAGGCATACGTCTGCTGTTTCATATCCGGAAGTTCTCCCGGTTCCACTTCGATCCCATGCACCTGCTTCATCAGACGGACAGACTGTTCTATAAACCATTCCAGATGATCCGGTGACTCCGCGATATATTCCGACGCCGATGTTGCATTTAACAGTTCGAACACCGTTCCGTACTGTTCTCCTACCCGTACAACATCAAAGGGAATCGCCGTCGGAACACCTTTCACAAATGCCCAACGGGACAGAGCCTGTTCCTTGTGGATCGTATCGAGGGTCACGCCTTCCCGGTATACCTTCACCAGCATATCCGGAGCGGTCTGATATACCACGCCGTGCGAACCTTCCCCGATCTTTCTGCAGCCGTCAATTTTGATCTCGCGAAATTCTTTCTTCCCGTCCATATTTTGGCCTCCAGGCTCAAGCAGACAAGCTTGCTTGTCTATTTGAGCCGTCAATCAAAGTTTGAAAGTTTACTTTCAAACTTATCATTCCTCATGTTGTTTGTTTTTTGGAAACACAATCCATTCATCTCCGCCAAGCATCCGTTCCTTTACCGCCGGAACTCCCCTTCATTTCGTATTTCACAAAGAGAAAAAACCACAAAAGGTGCTGCGCACCAGTCGAAAACAGACTAATGCGCCAGCACCTTTTCGTTCAAAACATAAAAAAGAGCGCAGCTATGCCCTGTAGGCTTTCGTATGGTGATCTGCGGCATACCTGTCCCCCCTTTCGTCTCTGCATGTATTTTTCATACATCGCTCAGACGATTGACGCTCTTGTAATAATGCTGTATTTTATTATAATCATTTTAATCTTTTCATACAAGATAGACAAAAATAAAAGTGTGATCAGCACGCTTGACGGATTTACCGCAAAAAACCGCCGAAAGACTGAAACGTCCCATCGGCAGTCACTGTCATACTTTCCGTCGCTTTATACCGAAATAAATACTTGCTCCAATAAAGATACCTGCAGTATTCAGGATTAAATCATCAACATCTGAGCTTCTTTCATAAAATGCCAGCTGTGTGATCTCAATAAACAGCGGAAATCCTGCACCGGCAAACACAGTCTTTCCGATTGTATCAAGTTTTTTGAAGCAGAATGGCCATGCCAATCCTACCGGAATAAACATCGCAATATTTCCTATGATGTTTATCTGCCAGCCATCATACACATCAAATAAGTGAATGATCGGAACCGGATTAATCCACAGTGGAATGATCTTCTCAGCATCAAAAACCAGACTTCCAATGTGACCTTCCACTGTTATGAAGTGACCTTTGTCAAGAAGTAAATGTCGCATCCAACAATCTATTCCTGACAGTCACACTTGTGTGACCTGTCAGCATCTGGAAG
>NZ_FOIL01000101.1 GCF_900101295.1 [Clostridium] aminophilum
CACCGAGAAAAGGGCGCAGGACGTTCCGATCAGCGCGCCGCAGATGACATCCGTCGGATAGTGCACGCCGATGTAAAGTCTGGAGAAACTGATCAGAATCGCCAGAATCAATGCCGGAATTCCGATCTTCCTGCTCATCAGAAGCAACATACAGACCGCGACAGCAAAGGACGCGCCGGTATGTCCCGACGGAAACGACCAGTCCCACTCTGCAGGTCCTGCCAGAATCAGGCCTTCAATCATCGTGTACGGCCGCGGTCGGGCGACGATATTCTTGAGCAGAAGATTCAGGATCACCACATTCGACAGAAGCGAGACAAAACAGACCGCGCCGAGCGCTCTGGTCTTTCGCATTCCCAGAAACAGCAGTGTCAGAAGAACCCAGAGCGCGCCGCCCTTTGCGAGAAGGCTGACCGCATTCATAAACGGCGTCAGTGCATCCGTGCGGACATTATCCTGCAGCCACAAAAGAACAGATGCATCCCAGTGAAATATCATATCCATTGTCAATTCCTCCTTCATCTTATCATCATTTTCCCCGAAAACATCCGTACCGCGCCGCCGAAATCACTTGCGGACCGCCTCGACGATGGCGAACGCGGCAAAAAGGATGATATCCGTCACCACAATGCAGGCACCGGTCGGAGCAGCATACAAATAAGAAAAGGTCAGGCCGACCATAAAACCGATCACCGCGACCAGAGCCGCGACGATGACGGTCGTCTGAAACCGTCGGCACACCCTCATCGCGGTCATGGCCGGAAAAACGATCAGGCTCGAGATGAGAAGCGTTCCCATCATGCGCATGCCCAGAACCACCGTCACCGCTGTCAGAAAAGCGATAATCATATTGAACATTCTGGAATTGGTTCCGGTGGCCTGCGCGAAGGTCTCATCAAAGGTCACGGCAAAAATCCGGTTGTAGAACAGAATGAACAGCACCAGCACCGCCGCGGAGAGTCCGATGGAGACATAGACGTCTTCCGTGCTCATCGCGAGAATGCTTCCGAACATATAATTGTAAACATCCGTATTCATCCCGGACGTCATGGAGATCACAAGAACACCGATGGCGAGCGCGCCGCTGGTCATCAGCGCCGTCGCCGCGTCCCCCTTGATCCGGGCGGAGTCCTTGATCTGCAGCAGGATAAATGCCGCCGCAACGCAGACCGGAATCGCCACGTAAAGCGGTGACGCCTTCAGCGCATAGGCAAGTGCCAGCGCGGCAAACCCGATGTGGGAAAGTCCGTCGCCGATCATGGAGTAGCGCTTTAAGACAAGGCTTGTGCCGAGAAGCGCGGAGCACAGAGAAACCAGCACTCCGACGAGAAGCGCCCGCACCATAAACGGATAGGACATCATATCGAACAGTATTTTCATAGTTTTGTCCTCCAGGCTCAAGCAGACAAGCTTGCTTGTCTATTTGAGCCGTCAATCAAAGTTTGAAAGTTTACTTTCAAACTTCCAAACCTCCGAGAAACGCCTTGCATGCCGGCGTTTTCTTATATTCCTCCGTGGTCCCGAAATACTTCTGGGTGCCGGCGATATGAAGGATGTGATCGGACTCCCGGAGTGCGCCGTCCACGTCATGGGATACCATCACGATGGTGATTCCGTGCTTTCTGTGAAGTTCGGAGATCACGTGATACAGATCGACGGTGATCGCCGGGTCCAGTCCCGTCACCGGCTCGTCCAGCAGAAGAAGGCGCTTGGTCGCGCAGAGTGCCCTCGCAAGTAAGACCCGCTGCTGCTGCCCCCCCGAGAGATCACGGTAGCACCGGTCCGCAAGGTCCGTGATCCCGAGAAGCTCCATTTTTTCCAGTGCTTCTTTTTTATGGGCAGCGGTGTAGAACGGATTCCAGCCCAGGTGATTGAGGCAGCCCGACTGGACGACCTCCCGGACGCTGGCCGGGAAATCTTTCTGTACAACCGTCTGCTGCGGAAGATATCCGATCTCGTTGGCGAGAAGTCCGTCTCCGAATTCGATGGATCCGCCCGCCGGTTTTTTCAGCCGCAGAAGCCCCTTCATCAGAGTGCTCTTTCCGGCGCCGTTCTCGCCGACGATGCAGAGATAGTCCCCCGGATTTACTTCAAATGTGATGCCGGAAACGGCAGTCTGCCCCTCATAGGCAAAGCTGACATTCTTACACTGAATCAGACTCATGCTTCCGTTTCCTCCTTCTCTCTCTCCGCAGGCTTTCCGTCCGCCGCACTGCATTTCTCACATACACCGTAAAAAACCGTCCGCGTCAGATTGATGGCAAAATGGTGATGCTCGGCAAGGTGAACCGCCAGTGCCTCCAGCTCATCACACTGAATGTGCATGAGCGCACCGCATTTTTCACACTTGCAGTGAAGGTAATCGGAACTGTTTGCCAGATCCGGTTCCCCGGTATATTCAAAACAGGCCGGACTCTGGGAATCAATCATATATTTGCTGATGACGCCCTCGCAGACCAGTTTTTCCAGCTGCCGGTAGACCGTCGCGGTTCCCATCGGGGAGCCGTTCGCACGGAAGAAATCGCTGATCTCCGCCGCCGTCACATGTTTTCCCGGAATCCTGCGGAAATAATTCAGCAGTTCCTCCCGGTGATGGGTCTTATACTGTGCTTTCACTTTCATCGGAATTATCCCTCTTTTTTAATTTGAAAACCGTTTTCAAATTATAGGCGTTTCTCATTTTCATGTCAATGTGAAAATGAATATCATTTTACTTTTATCACATCAGCGAATTCTGGGCAATCCGGATGAACTCCAGCATTTCGTCCGTCACCCACTTTTCTTTATAATAAATGATTTGATGATGCATGTTGACCTGAAAGTCACGCACCGAGACTTCCCGGAGTTCCCCCCTCTCCAGTGCTCCTCTGACGGCATAATACGGAAGGAAGGAGACACCGCGGCCGCCGTTGTCCCTGAGAATCCGGAGAATGACCTCCGGGTCGCCGACCTCGAGGATCGGTGAGATGGAAAGGTTGTGAAACGCGAGGTACT
>NZ_FOIL01000104.1 GCF_900101295.1 [Clostridium] aminophilum
CGAAGGAGTCCTGTGTGATGTACAGAGCAACCATCAGAGCGCAGATCGGGCCGTTCGGATCACCTGCCTCCGTGCCGAAGATCATGTAAAGGAACGGAAGCGCGGTCATGATGGAGCCGCCCGGTGCGCCCGGAGAAGCAACCATTGCCACACCGAGTGTCGCAATGAACGGAATAACCGTTCCAAGGCTGATCGGAAGATCATTCATCAGACAGACAGCGGTCGCGCAGGCTGTGATGGTGATCATGGAACCGCACATATGGATGTTTGCACACAGCGGAACAACGAAGTTGCGGATCTGAGAGCATACGCCGTCCGCTTTCGCGCACTGCAGGTTAACCGGAATGGTAGCGGCGGAAGACTGTGTTCCCAGTGCGGTGGTATATCCGGAGATCTGGTTCTTCATCAGGCGGAACGGGTTCTTGTGGCTGATTGTTCCTGCGATGATGAACTGAATGAACAGGTATACCGCGTGCATGGCGATGACAACCAGGAATACCTTCCAGAGGATTCCGAGGATGGTAAAGGTTCTGCCGGAGTAGGTCATATCGATGAAGGTTCCGCAGATGTAGAGCGGAAGCAGCGGGATGATAACCGAGTGAAGAACTTCGTCGATGATCGCGGAGAAGTCATGCATACCGTTGTAGAGAGAGGTGCCGACGGTCTTGCCGCGAAGCTTGGAAAGGCAGAGACCGAGAATAAATGCCAGCACAACGGCGGAAAGCGTATCGATCATCGCCGGAAGGCTGATGCTGAAGTAGGTGCCGATGGACTTGTCTGCGGTTGCCTGAATCTGCTCCAGTGCGCCCTCGCTCATAAAATGCGGGAACAGGGTGCTGGAAACGATGTAGGATGCGCTTCCTGCAATCAGTGTGGAGCTGTATGCGAGCAGTACGGTGATCAGAAGAAGCTTGCCCGCACCGCTGGACAGATCGGCGATACCCATGGTAACGTATGCCAGAATCATCAGCGGGATGACGAACTTCAGGAATGTACTGAACAGTCCGGATAATGTGGTGATAACCTTACATACCTCAAGCGGCATGTACTGGCCGATCAGGATACCGAGAATGATCGCAATGATCAGCTTCGGCACCAGACCGAGTTTTTTCTTTTTGGTTGTGTTTTCCATTTCTAATTCCCCCCGTGGAATGGTGATCGGCTCCGGCCACATACGGTGTGTGTTGTGAACGTTTCCGGCCGGAACTCAAGTGCAGAACAAAGCATATACGGAAACGTTGGATTTGTAAAATTCATAGTTTTAAATATATCCATTAAGAATTATAATAGTCTGAGAATTCTGAACCAAGTTTAAATGAATGAATCGAAAATGTTAAAAGATAAAGTGAAATTATTTTAAACACGCGGAGGACAAAATGGAGATACGGCAGCTGATCACTTTCCGGAGAGTGGCGGAATTACAGAGCTTTTCCAAAGCGGCGGAGTCGATGGGATATTCCCAGTCGGCTGTCACCGTTCAGATCAAGGCACTGGAAAAAGAATTTAATGTCAGATTTTTTGATAGATATGGAAAAACTGTCAGAATTACACCGGCAGGAATCCAGTTTCAGAGACGAATTGACCGGATCCTGAACGAACTGGATTCGCTCCACAGCGATCTGGGGGAGGGCAAGCTCCAGACCCATAAACTTCACATCGGAACCCTGAGTTCTCTGTGTTCCTTCATGCTGCCGGAGATGATGAAGCGGTATTACCGGGAGTTTCCGGATTATCATGTCAAGATCACCCGCGGTTCACCGACGGAACTCATCGATATGATGGAGCATAATGAGCTGGACATCATTTACATTCTGGACGCCCTCCGCTTTGACACGCACTGGCGGCGTGTTGTCCAGAAAAAGGAACCGGTTGTGTTTGTCTGTGCACCGGAGTGCCGGCTGGCGGACCGGGGCGAAGTCGAGATGGAGGAGATTCTGGAAGAACCGCTGATGCTGACGGAGGTCAACGACAATTACCGTTTTGCGCTGGAG
>NZ_FOIL01000099.1 GCF_900101295.1 [Clostridium] aminophilum
ACGCATCTGATTGAGAAGGCGGTTCAGGCGGTCGAGCACGGCATCACCGTTGCGGATGAGACGGCGAAGAGTCTTGACAGCATCGTGGAAGGCAGCGAGAAGACCGCAAAACTGGTTCAGGAGATCGCAGAAGCTTCCGGCAGACAGGCGGATTCCATCGCACAGGTGACGGTCGGCATCGATCAGGTATCCTCGGTTGTACAGACCAATTCCGCAACGGCGGAGGAGAGCGCGGCAACCAGTCAGGATCTCTCGGAGAAAGCATCCAGACTGAATGAGCTCGTCAGCAGGTTCAGACTGAATCAGTAAAGATATTGAAAATATACGAACACGCGGATCGGGCAGGATGCGCGTGAAGAAAAGGGTTTGCCCTATGGCCGCGTCGGAGCATTTCACGTCGGCTGTGCGGCAGGCCCTTTTCTGATAGGTCAAAGGGCTTTGGGCAGCTCTGTTCGCCGGCAGACTCGTTTGCTATAGATATTCTCCCACATAATCCAATCATAAAAAGGAAGATGTTTGTGAAAATTTGATAGATAAAAAACAGGAATAATGGTCGTTATGAACATTTCGACGAAAAGTTACAGAAAAGCTCATAATAAAATATCATGGTTTTTGTCATATTTTGTTATGGTACGCCGATATTAAATAACAGCACTATGAAGAGGGAGTATATCTCCGCAGTCAACAAATGGGGGCAAACAAATTGGGAAAGAACAGAAGTAATTCTCCGAACCGGAGAAGACCGGGCAGAATCAGCATCGGTTTTAAGATTTTGGCACTATCAATTGTTGTGGCGTTGATTCCGCTTATCATGAGCAGCGTTCTCAGTGCGTACATGTCATCAAAAACCGGGCAGAAAACCGCATATGAAAAGATTCAGGACCGGACCAACAGTATTTCCGCGGAAGTATCCGAGTATATCAACAAGGGATACGCGGTTGTGCAGGGATTGGCAATCGGCGACGATATCGTTTCGCAGGACCCGGAAAAGCAGCATAACATTCTGGTAAAGGCAAAAGAAAACAATCCGTATTTCATTCTGTTCTATGAACAGGGAATGGACGGAATGCAGACTGCAAGAAGCTCCGGAGAGCTTGCAAACCGTGGCGATCGCTGGTGGTTTAAACAGGCAGTGGAACAGCGCCAGCCGTTCGTATCCAAGTCCTACTTTGACATCAACACCGGATCCGCCGTTACATCCATTATCTATCCGGTAAAGGATGCCGCCGGTTCCATGATCGGTGTATTCGCTTCGGATCTGGATTTGTCCAAACTCCAGGAGATTGTAGACAGTTACAATTCCTCCGGAACATACACGATCCTGATCGATGGAGAGGGATCCGTAATTGCGCATCCGAAAAAAGAATACGTCGAGCAGCTGTATAACTACAAGAAGGGTACCAGAACGAACAAGGATACCAAGGCAGAGGAGCCGATCGAGGAAACCGATGGCTTCAAGGCAATGATCGCCGAGCTTCTGGCCGGCGGAAACGGTACCAAAGAGTTTAAGGATGATGACGGCAAGGATGCAATCTATTCCTATAAACCGATTCAGATCCCGGGACAGTCTGCCAACTGGGGAGCAATCACGGTTCAGCTGAAAGAGGACGCGTTTGCGGATGTAAATACCATGATCCGCTTCTTTGTGATCTTTACGATTGTGATGGGTATTGCGGCAGCACTTCTGGCTGTTGTGATCGCAAGAAGGATTACCAACCCGCTGAAGAAGCTGGCGGCGTCTGCGCAGGAGATTGCGGACGGCAACCTGAAGGTTAAGATCGACGTGGAAACCAACGACGAGACCGGCGATGTTGCATCTGCCATGCAGGAAACCGCTTCCATGCTCAGCTCCTACATTGATTACATCAATGAGATCACCGAGGTTCTGGATAAGATCTCTGCCGGCGATCTGACCTTCGACCTGAAATATGACTATGCCGGAAACTTCGCGGCCATCAAGGATGCGCTCTTCAATATCCGCAGCACTATGACCGATACGATGTCACACATCCGTCAGGTTGCGGAGGACGTAAACGGAAATGCATCCACGCTTTCCTCCGGAGCGCAGTCTCTGGCACAGGGTACAACCGAGCAGGCATCTTCGATTGAGGAGCTCTCTGCGACGATTGCCGATATCTCCAATCAGGTTAAGATTACCGCAGAGCATGCAGAAGATGCGGAGAAGCTTTCCGACGACGCACGTACCGAGATCCAGAAGGGTAATGAGCACATGCGCGAGATGGTTCAGGCGATGCAGGACATCTCTGAGAGCAGCAAAGAGATCGGAAAGATCATTAAGACCATCGATGATATCGCATTCCAGACCAATATTCTGGCGCTGAATGCAGCTGTTGAGGCGGCAAGAGCAGGTTCTGCCGGCAAGGGCTTCGCCGTTGTTGCGGATGAGGTTGGAAACCTTGCGAAGAAGTCTGCAGAGGCGGCTTCGAATACCACGAACCTGATCGAGAAAGCGGTACAGGCGGTTGAGAACGGTATTACCATTGCAGACGAGACCGCGAAGAGTCTTGACAGCATTGTGGAAGGCAGCGACAAGACGGCGAAACTGGTTCAGGAAATTGCGGAGGCATCCGGCCGTCAGGCGGATTCCATCGCACAGGTAACCATCGGTATCGACCAGGTATCTTCCGTCGTTCAGACCAACTCTGCTACGGCAGAGGAGAGTGCAGCGACCAGCCAGGATCTCTCAGAGAAGGCGTCGACGCTGAACGATCTTGTCGGAAAGTTCCGTCTGGACAGCAGAATGTAATACAGTATGAAATGATCTGCCGGCTCACCGGAAACGGTGTGCGGTGGGTGAACGGGCCCCGGGGAATTTCTCCCCGGGGCTTTTCCGTTATGGACTTGCCGGTTTCTTTCTGTTATATTTAGGCATATGGCCAGAGAAAGGGGAATTGCCATGAACATGATCGATCTTTTGGAGACTTCGCCGGTAATTGCGGCGGTGAAAAATGAATCTGGACTGGAAAACTGTCTGAAGACAGAATGCAGGGTGGTGTTCCTCCTGTTCGGAACGATCTGTGATGTGGCAGATCTGGTGGATCGCGTTAAGGCAGCAGGCAAGATTGCCATTGTTCATGTAGATCTGATTCAGGGGCTGAGCTCCAAAGAGGTCGCTGTGGATTTCATTCACCGGAATACCCGGGCAGACGGCATTATCAGCACCAAATCTCCGATTGTGAAGCATGCGAAAGAACTGGGAATGATCTGCATTCAGAGAACGTTTGTGGTGGATTCCATGGCGCTCTCGACGCTGAAAAAGCAGATTGAGTCGTTCCATCCGGATGCGATCGAGATTATGCCGGGAGTGATGCCGCGCGTGATCCAGAAGATCCGTCAGGAGACGGAACTGCCGCTGATTGCCGGCGGCCTTCTCTCGGATAAGAAAGACATTATGGCAGCTTTCGAGGCCGGAGCAGACGCGGTGTCCACGACGAGAGAGGAATTGTGGTACGTGTAATACGCGTCGAATCGTTAGAATTGAATATGCTAAACAAAAAATTTCAAAAAGTCATTGCCTTTTAACGATGGCTGTGGTAATATAATCTCCGTCAGATTGCTGACAGAGAAATGCGCGAGTGGCTCAGTGGTGGAGCACCACCTTGCCAAGGTGGGGGCCGCGGGTTCGAATCCCGTCTCGCGCT
>NZ_FOIL01000098.1 GCF_900101295.1 [Clostridium] aminophilum
TATCTAAAAGTTCGTGTAAACTATTGAACCGCCGTATACCGAACGGTACGTACGGTGGTGTGGAAGGGGAGTGTCAAATCTCCCCTATCCGATCTTACGGACGTCATGGGAAAGATCACCGGATTTTTCCATGACACAAAACCCTCTGCGCGGATGCGAGCGCGGCTACCGTGACTGCGGGCAAAACCAGGCCCCGCCGACGCCCGCGACGTTCTCCGACTTATCGCGTGGCTGCCGTGACTGTGGGCAAAACCACGCGATGTGTGATCAAACCTGTTATTCCAGCCCCGACCACTTAAAGTGCGGGATCAGCTCGGACCATTTGCTGATGCCGAGGGTCTGCTTTGCTTCTTTGGAGACGCTCAGTGTTCTGGATGGAACGTCGATATCCTTGAAGACGTAGTAAATCGGCTTGGAGTGGTAGGCCACGATGTTGTTCGGCTGATTCATGTCGCAGTAGAACAGACCGAAGGAGATTCCGTCATTTACTTCGCTGGGCGCATCGATCTGGCGGGCCAGATTGTAGCCTTCGATGTACGGATTGCTCTCAACCAGATAGTAGGAGTAGGCATAGGCCGCGGCCTGTTCCTTCAGTTTCTCGCCGGACGGGGTGGTGGAAGTAAAGCCCTGTTCGGTCAGGAAAATGTGGCGCACATTTCCGTCCGGTGCCCGAAGCTCACTGCTCTGCATGTAATCGGTGAGAACATGCAGATTGTAGAAGTTCAGGATCGGCGTGGTAATGCTGTCGGTCAGACCCTGAGAACCGTCGTCCCAGAATACCGGGTCGTTCATCGGGTACGGATACGGGTGGTATGCGATACCCCAGTCGATCGGACCTTCGGCGGCTGCGACGGAGTTGAACTGATCGAGGACATCTTTTCCCTTGTAATAGGTGGATCCGTTAGCTTTCGAGGAGTCGTTCCAGTAGTAGTCGATGGAGAAGAGAACGTTGGAATGGGCGTTCTGACTCTTTACGGCTGCGTAGAAGGTCCGGTAGGCTTTCTGGTACAGTTCGACGTAACTGCGGACATCCATGGCGCCGGTGTGGTTCCAGTACTGGTTGTTGATCTCATTGCCGATGACCCAGTTGGAAAGGCGGCCGTGACCGTTCGATCCGTTGTATCGCTCTGCGAGGAAGTTGGCAGCGGCTTCCAGTTTTCGCTGGCCGGCTTCGGTCTTTGTGTTGAACATGTAGTACGGATCGGAAGACTTGGCGGTTCCCGGAAGGAACATGTCGGGATCATTTGCGTTCCAGCCGTTCAGGATAACGGCGGTGACGACAACGCCCCGGCCGGAAAGGGTCTTGATGACGCGGTCATAGGTATCGAGCCAGCTCTTGGCAAAATGATACGTCTGGCCTTTGTAAGTGTAATCCACTCCGTTTCCGTACAGGAAGTTCACCGGAATGTTGATTTCCGCCTGCTTGATGCCCATGTTCATCGCGTCCTCGATCAGAGAAAATTCGATGGAGAGGCCTTTTTTTCCGGTGATGCGGAGCGCGGACTGGTCCTTTGCCATGATCTCCGGATTGGTGATGTAGTATCTCGGCGTGAGTGCCTTGTATTCCTGCTTTTTGGTATCCCAGACCGCAGCGATGAACGAGGAGTAGCGTCGGTCACCGGTGCTGTCCGCGTTCAGCGGGAAATGAAAGCTTACCTGTGAAGCTCCGTCCTGAGAAGCAAGATAATCGGTGCGTCCGGTGAGATCGTCCTGCCAGTTTTTCATCTCCACAAGGTAGATCTTTCCGTCGGTTCCGGCCATCTCGGCATTGCTGGTCATAGTCAGCGTGACATTGGTTTTGTCTGTGTCGATCGTGCAGGAAGAGATCTGTCCTGTCGTCGAGATCACATTTTGCTCCGCTTCCTGTGTCTGGGCGTTTTCCTGAGCCGCATCGGCAAAGGCGCTCATCGCTGCCGCGCCGGAAAGCATCAGGCAGGATGCCGCACAGAGGAGAAGACGGACTGTTTTTTTGTGTCCTTTCAGATACATAAAATTTCCTCCTTATAAGACAATGGTTATTCTAACACAATCCCAAATGGAATGATATTGAGGTTTCATTACTTATTTCTGACGGCAGAGTCCGTGAAAAGGAATAATTCGGACACATAATGCGTGGGGCAGGATCCGATGTCATGAATTGTCGGCCAGGATCCGGCGCCATAAATCAGCGTCGGATCGGACGAATGGGGAAACGAAAATGGAGAAAAACAGGCACTGTGCCGATGATGCGGCGGTGATCCGAAAGAAACATAACAAATTTTTGAAAATACCATAAAGAAAAGTGATATTGCGGGTCGGGTTTGGTTCCTTTATAATATGAAATCAGGTGCTGCGAAAAAGAAAATGACAGCAGCGGAAGGAGAAAAAGCATGAGACAGGGGACAATTTGTATCGAAGGGGGATATACACCGAAGAATGGTGAATCCAGAATGATCCCGATCATTCAGAGTACGACATTCAAATATGACACCAGCGAGGACATGGGAAAACTCTTCGATCTGGAAGCATCCGGATACTTTTATTCGAGACTTCAGAATCCGACAACCGATCTGGTTGCCGCGAAGATCTGTGCTCTTGAGGGCGGAAGTGCGGCGATGCTGACCAGCTCCGGTCAGGCGGCCAATTTCTTCGCTGCATTCAATATCTGCAGCTGCGGCGATCATATCATCGCGTCGACCGCAATCTACGGTGGAACCTTCAATCTCTATAATGTCACACTCCGCAAGATGGGCATTGAGGTGACTTTCATCGATCCGGACTGCACCGATGAGGAGCTGGAAGCGGCATTTCGTCCGAATACCAAGATGGTTTTCGGCGAGACCATTGCCAATCCGTCTCTCGTGATCTTTGATATTGAACGGTTTGCCAAGGCGGCACACGCGCACGGCGTACCGCTGGTAATCGACAATACCTTCGCCACACCGATCAACTGCAGACCGATCGAGTGGGGCTGCGATATTGTCACACATTCCACCACTAAATATATGGACGGCCATGACGCTACCGTCGGCGGAGCGATCATCGATGCCGGCCGTTTTGACTGGATGGCGCATAAGGAGAAATTCCCGGGTCTGTGCGAGCCGGATGAGTCCTATCACGGTCTGGTTTATGCCGAGAAGTTTGGAAAAGAGGGAGCGTTTATCACCAAGGCCACTGTTCAGCTGATGAGAGATCTCGGCTGCACACCGGCGCCGATGAACGCATATCTCCTGAATCTCGGTCTGGAGTCTCTGGCAGTCCGCATGGAGAGACACTGCAGCAACGCGCAGAAGGTTGCGGAGTATCTGCAGTCGGATGAAAATGTGGCATGGGTTCAGTATCCGGGACTTCCGGGCGACAAGTACTATGACAGAGCACAGAAGTATATGCCGAAGGGAACCTGCGGCGTCATCTCCTTCGGCGTGAAAGGCGGAAGAGCGGCAGCGGAGAAATTCATGATGAACCTGAAGCTGGGCATCATCGCAACTCACGTTGCGGATGCGCATACGGTTGTGCTTCACCCGGCGTCCTCCACACACCGTCAGCTGAGTGATGAAGAACTGATTGCCTGCGGCGTAAAGCCGGATATGATCCGTCTTTCCGTCGGAATTGAGGATGTTCAGGATATCATCGACGATCTGAAGCAGGCGCTGAAGGCCTGACCGAATACCGGACCGCAGTGGAATGGATGGGACAAAGCGGTTTGGTGAGACAATTTTAAGAAAAACACGGATCAGAGTGACGGGACTCCGGTCCGTGTTTTTTTATAGGAAATTTCTCCGAAATTCCCTCTCCAATTAATCAAGTGTTTTTTTGTGTAAATTCATAGATTTTT
>NZ_FOIL01000103.1 GCF_900101295.1 [Clostridium] aminophilum
GCCCTGTCGGACGGGATGTCTCTTTGCGCCCTGCCGGACCGGACGTCTCTTTGCGCCCTGCCGGACCGGACATCTCCTTTTGTCCTCCCGGCCCCTTCTTCCCGGATTTTGCCGGATGAACCGCCTTTCCCACCTTATACTCCATTTTCCTCGGAGGAATCAGGAAATCGGCGCCGAATCCGATCAGGTCCTCGCGGCCCTCCTGAAGAAGCGCTTCCTTCACCAGTTCGTAATTCTTCGGATCGCGGTACTGGAGAAGTGCTCTCTGCATCGCCTTCTCGTGGGGATTGCGCTCAACATAGACTTTCTCCATCGTCAGAGGATTGATGCCGGTGTAATACATACAGGTCGACACTGTTCCCGGCGTCGGATAATAATCCTGCACCTGCTCCGGATTCAGATGATTCTTCTGGAGATACTCCGCCAGCTGAATCGCATCTTTGACCGTACTTCCCGGATGGGAGCTCATCAGATACGGAACCACATACTGCTCTTTTCCGAGTTTCTGATTGATCTTCTGAAATTCATCGACAAATGCCGTATAGACCGAGAAAGATGGTTTTCCCATCTCCTTCAGGACATTGTCGCTGATGTGCTCCGGCGCAACGCGGAGCTGACCGGAAACATGATATTTGCATATCTCATAGAGGAACTGCTTGTTCGGATCCGCCATCAGATAATCGAACCGGAAACCGGAACGGACAAATACCTTTTTCACTTTCGGAAGTTCTCGGAGTTTCCGGAGCAGTTTCAGATAATCGCTGTGATCGACAATCAGCTGGCTGCACGGCTTCGGAAAAAGACACTGACGGTTCTTACAGGCACCGAACTTCAGCTGCTTCGCGCAGGCCGGGCCGCGGAACTCCGACGTCGGGCCGCCGACATCGTGAATATATCCCTTGAAATCCGGATCGTCGATCATCTGCTCCGCTTCCCGGATGATGGATTCGTGGCTTCTCACCTGAACGATCCGCCCCTCATGGAACGTCAGCGCACAGAAATTGCACTGGCCGTAGCAGCCGCGGCAGGACGTCAGACTGAATTTGATCTCGGAAAGTGCCGGGATTCCGCCGTCTTTGTCGTAAACCGGATGCCATCTCCGGGTATAGGGAAGCGCG
Source organism: [Clostridium] aminophilum (assembly GCF_900101295.1). GTDB lineage: Bacteria > Bacillota > Clostridia > Lachnospirales > Lachnospiraceae > Clostridium_R > Clostridium_R aminophilum_A. Next base: position 1,119 of record NZ_FOIL01000103.1, read on the forward strand.
TAGACATCGTCCATCTCCTGCTCCGACAGCGGCTTCGACGGCGTATTCTGTACCACAAAGGTCTTCCCGTCATAGGTCTCATACATCCGCCTCGAAGCGATCGGATCGGTGTTTTCGTACTGAATATGCACGCTCTCCGCCATTTTCCGCTTGTCCCGAAGGATCTCCTCATAATCCGGCAGGCGGATGGCGTCCTCCACCAGCATGTCATCCCTCGTCTTGAACACCGTTCCCTCGATCCAGGTGATGTCCTGCACACCAATACCGGACGCCAGCGCATCGGCGATCTCCACGATGCTTCGCTCTCCCATTCCGTAGGAAATGATGTCGGCGCCGGATTCCAGCAGAATGGAACGGCGGACGCTGTCCGACCAGTAGTCGTAGTGCGCCATACGGCGAAGACTCGCCTCAATACCGCCGATGATGATCGGAGTGTGCTTAAATGTCCGCCGGATCAGATTGCAGTATACCGTAACCGCGCGGTCGGGGCGCCTGCCCATCACGCCGCCCGGGCTGTAATAGTCGTAGCTTCTGTGCTTTTTGGCAACCGTATAATGATTGACCATGGAATCCATATTGCCGGACGAAACCAGAAATCCCAGTCTCGGTTCTCCGAACTCCGCAACGGATGCCGGATCTTTCCAGTCCGGCTGACAACACATGGCTACCGTATATCCGTGAGCCTCCAACACGCGCGAGATGATCGCCGCGCCGAAGCTCGAGTGATCCACGTACGCGTCTCCGCACACGTATACAAAATCAGGCTGCCTGATTCCCTGTTCCAGCATATCCTGACGATTAATCGGTAAAAATCCTTCCATCTGATCCTCTTTTTTCTGTTTATTCTCATGCGCCCCAAACCGCTCTCCCGGGGTTATCACGCAAAATGCGTAATGCACGGCATCTCCACTCTCCAATGTTCATCGCCGCACAATGCG
>NZ_FOIL01000046.1 GCF_900101295.1 [Clostridium] aminophilum
CATAGACATTGCCCATCTTGTACTCCGGATCATTGACGAACTGATGGCACGGATAGAGATCGCCCCATGCGGTCACCGCCAGGTACTCGGTGCCGGATCCGCATCCGGAAACACGCTTATATACACACGGTCCGTGCTCCAGATCGATCATATAGTGATAGAACGTGATCGGCTTTCCGTCTTTCTCTCTGCGAAGCATATCCTTTGCAAGGATCTCATACTGCTCGTAGAGAACCGGCAGATCTTCCTCGGTCAGGGCGCTTGGGCTGGACGGATCGGTCACAACCGGCTCCATGGAGAGTTCGGTAAAGCCGAGATCGTCCGCCATATGGAAAATGTCCTTTGTGAAATCCGTGTTGAAATGAGAGAATGTTCCTCTCATGTAATAATTCTGATCGCCTCTTGCCTTCGCAAACTTCTGGAAGTTCGGCACAATCCTGTCATAGGATCCGTTGCCCATCGCATCCACGCGGAAGCGGTCATTGACCTCTTTTCTTCCGTCCAGAGAAAGCACGACATTATAGCACTCTTTGTTGGCCCACTCGATGACCTCGTCCGTTACGTTGACGCCGTTGGTGGTCAGTGTGAAACGGAAATTCTTGTTGTGCTCCTTCTCGATCGAGCGCGCGTACTCGACAATCTTCTTACAGACATCAAAGTTCACGAGCGGCTCTCCGCCGAAGAAATCGACCTCCAGATTTCTGCGCATACCGGAATTCTTTACCAGAAAATCAATGGCTGCCTTTCCGGTTTCAAAATCCATGAGTCCCTGCTGACCGTGGAACTTGCCCTGTGACGCAAAGCAGTAGGAACAGTTCAGGTTGCAGGTGTGCGCCACCAGAAGGCAGAGCGCCTTGACAACGGTGCCCCTGTCTTTCAGGTAATTCGCCGCCGGGCGGAAGACATCTTTGGTAAAGAGCTTGTCATTCTTTACCAGTTCCTCGATATCGTCAAAGGTGTCGCGGATATCCTCCTCGGAGGCATCCGGATACATGCGGCGGATCTCGCCTCTCACCTCATCCTCCGGCTTTCCCTCGTCCAGAAGATGGATGGCATCGTAGGCCATATCATCCGTCACATGAATACTTGCGCTATATACATCAAGAACGATGTTGTAACCGTTCATTTTATACTGGTGAATCATACTTTTTCTCCTTAACGCAGAACGACCGGGGCGTGATGCCACGCCCCGGCCGGCGGAATGTTTCGATACAATCGAATATTTCGCACTTCGTGCTCCATGTTCTTATCGGCGCCGCATAATCATGCGAAGCATTCCCCGTCGGGCGCCGCCTTCCGCCGGAGACAATATAATCTTTGTCTTTACGACCGAAATTATATCTTAGTTCTTCTTCTCGCACTGCTGATTTGCGATACCGCAGCTTGTCTTGCAAGCAGACTGGCAGGATGTCTGGCACTCGCCGCAACCGCCGTTCTCCATGCTCTTGTTCATGTCACGTGTGTCTAATGTCATGATGTGCTTCATAGTCTATCCCCTCTCTGCTGTTACCCAGCGGAAATATATTTTATCTGAATAATGATACATCAAAGGGGAACGAGTGTCAATCGTTCCCCCGGAAATACAGTAACAGGCGATTACAGAAGATGCGCTCTCAGCTCTTCACCGCTCATCTCGGAAAGATATGCCGGTGCAATATCCAGAACCGTCTTGCAGCCGGTCTGACCTTCCTGATGCATCCGGTAAGCCGCTCTCGCATAAGCGATAATGACGCTTGTGGTAAACTCCGGATTGGAATCCAGCTTCAGGCTGTACTCAATGATGTGGGAGTGCTCTTTGTTCGCGCCGGTCTTGCCGCTGCGGAACACAAAACCGCCGTGTGCCATTCCCGCGTGGTTCTTCTTCAGCTCTTCCTCAGAGATGAAGTGAACGGTGGTATCGTAATCAGAGAAGTAGTTCGGCATCTCCTTGATCTCTTTCTCCACCTTTGCCGCGTCAGCGCCGTCCTTCAGAACAACAAAGCACTCTCTTAAATGCTTCTGTCTGGTGGTCAGTTCCGGCTGGGATCCGCTTCTTACCGCCTCCAGTGCGCTCTCCACCGGAATAGTGTACTGCTTCGCATCCTGCACGCCCTCAATACGGCGGATCGCGTCGGAGTGTCCCTGGGAAATGCCCTTGCCCCAGAAAGTGTAATCCTTTCCGTCCGGAAGAATGGCGTTGGAATAAACCCTTGCCAGAGAGAACATGCCCGGATCCCATCCGCAGGAGATCACGGCGATCTTTCCTGCCTTCTTCGCCGCTGCGTCTACATTGGCAAAATGCTCCGGGATTCTTGCGTGAGTATCAAAGCTGTCGATGACATTGAACATCTCCGCATACTTCGGAGTCATCACCGGAAGGTCGGTTGCGGATCCGCCGCAGAGAACCATCACGTCGATCCTGTCTTTCCATTTCTCCGCCTCATCCACGCTCACAACCGGAACGCCTTCGGTGAGAATCTTAACGGAAGACGGATCTCTTCTGGTAAATACCGCAGCGATCTCCATATCGGAAGCTTCCTTTGCAGCGATCTCGATTCCTCTGCCCAGGTTTCCATATCCCATGATACCAATTCGAATGCTCATGCTGTTTTCCTTTCTTTGATGTTCAGCTGCTTGGTTATGACAGCGATTCTATTCATAACAATTACATGGAAAGTATTATAACGCGGAGATTGTCATCCCACAAAGTTTTTTATGTATTTTTTTCAAAAACCGGCGGCTTGTCATACCGAATTCTCATTTTCAATAATCTTTCATTATAAAGAGCATTCCATCTTTTTATGTTTTGGCGCAAGGTCCTCTGCTGGTCACCGCAAGGTGCCCCCCTCCCTGGCGGAGCACTCAGCGACGCATATTTCACCTGACGGCTATGCCGCTTAGTGAAACAGCGTGCTGAGGCAGGTTTTGTCAAGCGTAATGGATTTTGCTTACAGTGGCGTGCACAGCCTCGCGAAGCGTTTTTGTTTCATAGGGAATTTTGAAGTAATCTCCCATGAAACGAGACGAAACACGCGTCGCGGGTTTCGAACGTTTAGCGGCAGTCGCCAGGGCCTCGTGCAAGCACAGACTTTGGCTCGTGCTCGCGAAAAAAACGAGAACCTCCGCACCGCAGCGGGTGCAGAGGTTCTCTGATAAAAATATGTTATGAGCAGGATCACCGGCCCAAACGACCGATTTCACCGGATGATTCCGTTCTCTCAGGAAAGGCGGAACGGATCCACCAGTTTCTTCAGGTGATCTGCCTGATCGGAAAGCTCGATGCTCGCCGCCGCACTCTCTTCCGATGTGGAAGAGTTGGTCTGAACAACCGTCGAAATCTGATCGATTCCAATGGTGATCTGATCCAGTGCCTGTGCCTGGCTCTTCGATGCATCCGAAATCTTCGTGATCATCACGTCGGTCTCCTCCGCGTAATCCTTTACGCGGTTGAGCGCATCCGCTGTCTCCGCGGCAAGGGCTTTTCCTTTTTCCACGGCTTCCACCGCCTGGGTGATCAGCTCGCCGGTGCTCTGTGCCGCTCTTCCGCTTCGGTTTGCAAGGTTTCCGACTTCATCCGCAACAACCGCGAATCCCTTTCCGGCCTCGCCGGCGCGGGCCGCCTCGATCGCCGCATTCAGGGAAAGAATATTGGTCTGGAACGCGATGTTGTCAATCATGCTGATGACTTCCTGAATCTTCTGGGAAGCCTCTGCGATCTCATCCATGGCTCCGGTAAGCTTTTCCATATCCTGATTGCTGATCTCGATGGCTTCTTTGGTCTTTCTCGCAATCTCACTGGCACCGGACGCATTGTCCGCATTATTCTGAACCTGTGAGTTGACATCACTGATGGTGGAGGACAGCTCCTGAATGGAACCGGCCTGCTCCGTCGCGCCCTGCGCGAGAGCCTGTGCTCCACCCGAAATCTGCGCCGCGCTGTCCGCAATGCGATTGGACGACGTGCTGATCTGGCGGAGAGAATCACCTAAAATACGGCGGATCTTATTGATGGACTGGTTGGTTCCGGCCAGATCTCCGATATACATGTGTTCACGGCTGCTGGTGGTCACAAAGTCTCCGTCCGCCATCGCCGCCAGAACTTCATCCTCATCCGAGAGCACCAGTTTCAGTTTGTGCGCCATATCGCGGAATACATCCGCAAGTTCTCCCATCTCATTCTTCGGGAAATCAATGTCCCGGTCAGCGGCTTTCAGATCAAACTGCCCAACGGACTGCGCCATCTCTGTCAGCGGTTTGATAGAAGCAAGGGCCCGGCGCACAACAAAATATGCTACCAATGCGATGCCGGCCAGTCCGAGAATACCGATCACAACGATCGCCGCGATGATACCGTAAAGACCTTTGTAAATCTCACTGGTATGAACGATCATGGAATTGATCCACTGCATGTCGGTTCCTTCCAGTTTTGCCGGTGTGAACACCACAAGACACGGCTCTCCGGTCAGCGGATCCTTCGCCTCGGAGAGACGAACGTGATCCTGTCCGAGTACATCATCCAGAACGGCCTGCGGGAACGGCGCCTCGGTTCCGACTTTGGAGGCATCTCCGGTATGTGCAGAATAGACATTGGTCTCATCGGAAAATGCCACATAAGAAGTCTTATATCCACCGTCACTGTAATTCAGCTCATTCAGTTTATCCAGAAGCATGTCGCAGTTCGCAACACCGATGAACTTTCCGTCCGCCACGATCGGGGTGCTGAGCGTGATAAGCCAGGTCTTGGTTCCGTCAGACAGTTCATATTCATACGGTTTTGTGATATGCGTCGACATCATCTGTTTTGTCGGCGCGTAATAGTCTTCGGTGCTGTATGTCGCGTAGTCATTCAGGATATCAGTCTGAATACCGTTTCCGCTGCTGTACACATAATAGGAAAGGCCATCTTCCGTATCCGGAAAAAAGGCATTCGGTTCAAAGGCAAAATACGCGGAAAAGCAGCTGCCGGACTTTACTGCCGAGCTCAGAGATTCGATGATCGTCTCTTCGCCGACTTCCCGTCCGAGTTTCTGACAGCTCATGACACTTTCGCCCAGCGCCTTTGCATAAATCTGCATGCCGTCCATATACTTTTCCATGGTCACGACGTTTGTCTGCGATGCGGTTTTCAGCTGATCGCCGTAAATTGTCTTTATCAGTCCTCCAGACATAGTGCTGAACGCAATACACATGATCAGGATGATAACGGCCGCACATACGCTGACAATTGCAGGAATCTGAATTTTCAGGCTGTGTCTTTTTCCTTTCACAGATTTGTTATAGGTGTTTTTCATTACTAATTCCTCCTCCGACAGGAGATTCTCAGAATTCCTGTCTCTTCTCAGACTCATCTTGTCCGGTTTTTTATCGCATTCTATGATTATTATCGACATATGCCGAAAAAATATAGCCTGTTATACCCTTTTTTTAACAAAAAATGCCCTTCATCCGAAATAATCCGTGGAATATTTCGGACGAAAGGCATTTCCGATCCGGAACGGTTCACCGTTTCCTTCTTCGGTTATCGTTCTTCCGTCATCGTTGCTCCGTTTCCTTCTTCCATTATCGGTCTTCTGTCGAAATCTTTTCCCTACGAATCAGATCCAGCATAATATCCGCGATCTTCGGATCAAACTGACGTCCCTTTCCGGACTCAAGTTCATCGACAATACACTGTCTGGACAGTCTTTTTCGATAGACACGGTCCGTGTTCATGGCGTCAAAGGAATCGGCCACACAGATCATGCGGGCAATCAGCGGAATCTCCTCTCCGGCTTTTCCCTCCGGGTAGCCGCCTCCGTCATAACGCTCGTGGTGATAGAGTGCACCCATTCCGGCATCTTTCAGACTCTTAAACCGGCTCAGGATTTCTCCGCCGCGCACCGTGTGCGTCTTGATGATCTGATACTCATCCAGATCCAGTCTGCCCGGTTTCCCAAGAATATGATCCGGAACACCGATCTTGCCGCAGTCATGCAGAAGAGCTATGTAATATATCCGGTCAAGCTCCTCCCCTTCAAATCCCATCTCTTCCGCGATCAGCCTGGTATACTGCGCCACACGCTTCGAGTGACCGTTGGTATACGGATCCTTTGCATCAATGAAGCCGGTGAAAGTCTCGATGGACTCATTGATGATGATATTGTCCCGTTCATGAAGCACTTTATACTTTTTGATCTGAGCTGACGTGATCGCAAAGATGATCAGCGCGACGAGCCAGATTCCCAGACAGCAGCCTGCAATCCGGGCAAGAGGTTCACTCCTCAGCAGACGGTGAAACTTGTACTCCAGCTCCAGCGTCGATTCGCTAATGTCCTCGCCGATCCGGACATACATGATAATTCCCGGCGTAGTTCCCTCTTTCGGAGCGATCGGCACTTCGCGGGCATTCATCGTAGCACTCGGAATATATCTGCAATAATCGCCGGCATGCAACGCGATAAACGGTTCCCCGTCAACAGCGAACGTTTTCAGCGGATAGTCATCCGGATGAAATTCCCTCAGATCAGGAACGGTTGCTGTGATCTCTCCGCCATTCGTATGCTGGTGAATTTCCAGCGCACCGTTCCATGCGGAGGACAGAAAGACATCTTGGTTGAAGGTCAGAACAAACGAAAAATCCGCCACTTCATCCTGCGTATGATTGATCACGGTAAAATCATACGTATATGCCTGGAAGTTGTGTTCCGTCAGCCCCTCGTCATTCAGATCAAACGCCTTCGACCATGTACTGCCTCTCGGAACGGCATTGATGCTGACCGGCTTTGATTTATCGATCTCCGTGGTAAAAAGTTCTTCCCCGGTCGTGGTCATCCGATGCTTTGTCCGGTTGTAAGCCCGTGTCCGAAACACTCCACCGAAAAAGACTGCGAGTATTACCGCAAGTGAAACAATGAATAACAAAACAGTTTTCTTTCTGCCTTCTGTCTTCATCTACTACTCCTTCTGCTCGTAATCATTTCCCTGTCCAGAGAATTCCTCTTTCCGGAAACTCTTTGCGCCGGGACCGCGCTGCATAAGGGGCTTTCTTTTATTCGAATGCGGACTCCGTCAGAAAAATCTCCGTGTTCCGCTAACCGCTCCGGATCCGTCCGGCTGCAAGTCGGCGGTCCGCAACAAGCGGTCTATTATTCTTACATTATATCAATAATTGTATCATATTTCACTTTTATGTATATATTTATGAAGATAAATTTCATTCAATATTGAGCAATCAAATTTGAATCCCATAGATCACCGTGCCGGCCGCCGCGGAGATTACAATCAGCAGAATCGGGGAAATGCCGCCTTTCCGGATTCTCCGGCTTCCGTAATAGACCACCGCGAGAAGAACCGTCATCACCGCGGGACAAACTTCCGGGGCTCCGTTCGTCAAAACAAACGCATTCCTTGCGGTCATATTCACGCCGGTTGCAAGGATGATCCCCGTCATGCAGGGCTTCAGTCCGCGAAGGACCGCCTGCATGCAGGGATGATTCCAGATTTTCTTTAAGATACCGAGCACCAGGAGAATGATCAAAAAGGAGGGGATCACCACCGCAACGGTAGCCACCGCAGCTCCGGTCGCGCCGGCCTGTGTTCTTCCGACATAAGTCGCCATATTGACCATAATCGGTCCCGGCGTGCTCTCACCGACCGCAATCATATACGCAATCATCTCTTCATCCATCCAGCCGTAATGGAGAACCACATCCCGGATCAGCGGAATCGCGCCGTATGCCCCGCCGAATGCAAAACATCCGACTTTCAAAAATCCGATGAACAAATCCGCCAGAATCATTTTGCATCCCCTTTCCGCTCCGCCGCAAGATACAGCGCCAGACTCACAAAACCGCACAGAAGCATCACCGCGATGGAGGAAATCTTCACGGCGAACACGTTAGCGGCCGTCATCGCCGCAAATGCAAAGAGCAGAAACAGATCCGGCCTACGGCTCTTCTGCTTCTTCCGCGTCTTCTGCAGCATTTTCCATCCGGCGTCCAGAATCAGAAGCCCGACTGCTGTTTTGATGCCCCGAAACGCATTTACGATCCACGGAATCTCCAGAAAGCGGTCGAGAAACGAGGAGATCAGAAAAATGATCACGAAGGACGGCAAAACCATTCCGAACGTGGCCGCCAGCGCTCCGGGAAGCCCTTTCTGCTTATATCCCACAAAAGTTGAGCAGTTGATTGCGATGGGCCCCGGCGTGGATTCCGCGATCACCGTGACATCCATCATTTCATCATGGGTGATCCATCGTTTCTTTTCCACACAGATATCTTCAATAAGGGAGATCATCGCATATCCGCCGCCGAAGGTGAACATTCCGATCTTCGCAAAAACCAGAAATAATTCCGGCAGGGAATTTCCCGTTTCCCGTTTTTTTTCCGTATTCATGTTTATTCCTTTCTTCATTCACTCCGATATTCCGGAAAGGAGGATTCTCCCGCCATGGCTCCGGTCATCCTCCTGTATGTCACGGAGAGTATACCACGAAAAGCCGGATCCGGGTGAGCACTTGTGCGGTTCCTGCGGCGCGGTATACCGACAGCCCCCGCCCTTCATGCCGCACTGCGCATAAAACCGCCCGCAGAAGGGGCGGTTGCCTTATCGTCTCAACTGTGATATGGTAGGAACGCTGATTTTTCAGCAAACAGAAACACATGAGTTCGAAACCTTCCTCATGTAAAACAAAACTAAAGGAGACCAACAGAAAATGAGAAACAAAAATGTATTGCGAATCACCCAGGCAGCGCTGATCGCGGCTCTCTATGTCACTCTGACATATGTGTTTGCAGCGATTTCCTTCGGAGAGGTCCAGCTGCGAATCGCCGAAGCACTGACCATCCTGCCGATGTTCACACCGGCAGCCATTCCGGGCCTTTTCGTCGGCTGTATCCTCGGCAATATGCTGGGCGGTGCGGTTCTTCCGGATATCATCTGCGGAAGTCTCGCTACACTGGCCGGCGCATACGGAACCTGGATGCTCCGGAACCGCCAGCCGTTCTTCGGATGCATTCCGCCGATTGCCGCCAACATGCTGGTGGTTCCGTTTGTCCTTCGCTACGCGTACGGCGTTGAACTTCCGATCCCCTTCATGGCTCTGACCGTCGGCGCGGGAGAAGTGCTCGGCTGCGGCATCCTGGGCTGCATTCTGTATTACGCTCTTGTACGCCACAAGAGAGCGATCTTCCGTTCGGAAGACGCGAACGTTCCGGACCCGCAGATGTGATCCGGTGATCGGCTCCAATGACCGGATCCGATGATCCCGCACCTCTCTTCCGGCTTCCGGAAAGACGCAGTCAGAAAAATTATCATTATGAAATAAAAAAGGTTTAAACCGCCCGGTTCCGGCTGATTGCCGGTTCCGGGCGGTTTTGATGTTGTATCATTTCAGAGAACCTTTCCGTGTCACCGAGAAAGATACCGGAGAAGCCGGTCCTGAAAATCATGGTAGTAGGGCTTCTCCGCGCAAACAATGTGGGATCCGCCGGGAATTATCTCCAATTCCGACCCTTCCGGCAGTTCCCGAAGACAATCCTTCACCAGATCATAATTCAGATAGGGATCCTGATCGCCACAGATAACCAGCGTCCGGTTCGAAATCGCAGAGAGATCGATCAGTTTCCGCGACGCAGCCACGCAGATATCCCGTCTTCCTCCGTTCGGACTGGACTCCCCGTCATAATGCCAGCAGTTCGAACACCAGACTTCCCGCAGAACCGGATCGGAGACGGCATCATCAAAGGCTCCGTCTTTTGTCTTCTGAAAATCTTCTGCCGCATGCTCCCAGGTATTACGATGAAACGGCTCCGTCACTTCAAATTCCCCCACACCGGAGAGAATCGGCGCATAGAGAACCAGCTTTCCGATGTGTTCCGGATGTGCCGCGGCGAAGCGGCTCACCGTAACCGTTCCCCAGCTCCAGCCAAGGACATCCGTCTTCTCCCTCCCCGAGATCTCCGTGATTTTTTCTGCGGCTGCGTTCACATCTTCCGCGGCGTAATCCGAATCCGGCAGGAACCCGTCCCCCACCGTTCCCGACTGTCCGAATCCGGCAATATCCAGAAGCCATACGCCGTATCCGTTTTCCGCCAGTTTCCGCGCAAGGCTGTAATCCTGATACGGAATATCAAATTCATGGGAGGAATACGTCACACCGTGAACCAGAAGGATGTCCTTTTCCGGTTCCCCGTCCTCCCGGCTGATCCGTACAAGATGAAGATCCACTCCGTTTCGAACAAGCGGAACCTCGCGGTACTCATACTCTGCAGAACATCCGGACCGCTTCTCCTCCGCAGAAGTCTCCGTATTCTCCTTCTCCGGATGAACCTCCGCCTCAGCAGCTCCATTCTTCGCTTCCGGCTCCGCACCCGGTGTCTCCGAACTCTTTACCGTCGGCAGCATCGGTGCAGTCTGTGCGGTCTGCAAAACCTGTCCGTCTGCTCCGTTTCCGCAGCCGCCCATTCCGAGGCATACCATCATGCCGACAGCCGCCGCAGCTGCAGCTGATAACCATTTTCTCATATTCTTACCTTCATTCCTTTCCCTTTTCCAGAGACATCCCGCCCCCCGCGGGAACTCTGTTTTTATGATACCATGAAACAGATCCCGGAGAACATTCCTATATTTTTGTTTGCTTCCGCAAATCCACCTCACCGGAACCGGCGTTCCGCCATACGCGCTGTCGAAAAATCATTTTCTAATATAATATTTCTCTGCAAAACCGACGATATTAATAGACAGACTTACGGCATGATTTCCTTTTTTCGGAGGAATGATTATGAACAAAAAAACCGACAGCCTTCTCTTTAAACTCTCGATCCTTTTTGTATTCATTACCATACTTATCATGGGAATCACCGGTTTTCTGACCTACCGCGAACAGACCAGAAATTATGAAAACGAATGTCAGGAGCGGATTCAGAACGTCGGCCGTTATCTGTCTTCCCTGATGGAAGCGGACGGCGAAGAGTTTATTGCGTTCCAGAATTATCTGATCCGGCACCGGGATGAACTTTCTCTTCCGGTTGATTTTTCCACCGATTACCGGGAAGCCAAAAACCAGATGATCAGCATGCTTGCGGAGCATTACCCCGGCCGCACGGTTGGCGTCGATTTTTCCTATGAAGAGCTCGAGCCGGAAACGGCGCGCTCTTTTGCGCTCTATAACTATATCTATTGGACCGGAATCTTTGAAAAAGCCAGAGAAGAATTCGGCGTCATTTACACCTACTACATCACCCCCTCCGAAAAGCCGTTTCATATGTACTATGTCATCGACGGTGTCCGCATGGAGAAAGAGGACGGAAGCGGCGACATGTTCATCTGCTTGGATGTGGAGGAACCGCTGGAAAAGCACGAGAAGATGTGGGAGGCCTGGAACACCGGAATTGCACCGAACGGCTATGATGTCTACGGTGACGAATATGAATACGGAAATACCTACGCCTACTATACTCCCCTTACCATTCACAGGAAGACGATCGGCGTGATCGGTGCGGAAATCGAGATTGAAAAAGTGAACCGGAGGATTCTGAAAAACAGTGTCCGCCTCGGAAGCGAAATCGGTCTGATCATTTTCCTCTCCTCCATGATTCTCCTTATATTCATCAACCACTATTATCTCAAGAAACTCCGCTCTCTCCAGCAAAATGTCGGAATTTACGCGGAGACCAAAGACGTAACCATCGCCAATCTCATCACCAAAGACATCCGGCACCGCAATGAAATCACAGCGCTGTCAAGCCAGATTGCCGCCATGATTCTGGAGCTGGACACACATATGAAGAATCTTATTGCCGCCCGGACAGAACTGAATGTCACCCGGGAACAGATGCAGATGCTCGGGCTTCAGGCCGAGCGCGACGCCCTCACGGGAATCCGGAACCGGCTGGCATATGACAATGAGGTGAACCGCATCGAATACCGCATGACCGCCGAAGGATTTACGGCATTCGGCATCGCCATGATCGACCTGAATTTCCTGAAACGGATCAATGACAACTACGGCCATGACAAGGGCAATTTCGCCATCAAACGGATCTGCGAAATCACCTGTCGCACCTTCAGCCACTCACCGGTATTCCGGATCGGCGGCGATGAATTCGTTGTCATTCTGGAAAATGAAGACTACATCAATGCAGAAAACCTTGTGGAGCAGTTCCGCCGGACACTTCAGGATATCAGTCTCGATAAATCCCTCTCTCCGTGGGAGCAGGTATCGGCTGCCATCGGATGGACCCGTTTCACTCCGGGTCAGGATGAAAACATAGAGAGCGTCTTCAAGCGTGCAGACAGTCTGATGTATGAGAACAAAACAGCAATGAAAGCCGCGCGGACCGACTGATTTTTTCCCTCCTGTCCGTTCCGTATCGGCAGCTTTCTGACAGCAAGGCACGCCATGCCGGAATTCCGACATGGCGTGCCTTGTTTGCTTACGCGAGCAGCGCGCCAAAGCCTGTGCTTGCACGGGGCCTTGGCGCGCTGCCGCGAAACGTTCGAAACCCGCGAAGCGTGTTTCGTCTCTTTGATGGAGGAATATTGTCTTATCTCAGTCGTATCTCAGCCTTATTTCTGTCTCATCTCATCGCGGATTGCCGCCGCTTCCGCCGCCAGCTTCCGGATTCCGTCAAAATCCTCCTTCGCCAGAAGATCTCCGGGAACAATCCAGGTTCCGCCGCAGGCGATGAGATTTTTCTGCGCGAGGTATTCCCGCACATTGGAAGGCTTTACACCGCCGGTCGGCATGATTTTCACCGATGCATACGGCCCGGCCAGTGCCTTCAGCATACTGACGCCGCCCAGAACCTCGGCCGGGAAAAGCTTCACCACCTCGAGGCCTTCCCGAACCGCCGTCTCCAGTTCACTCGGCGAGGCGATTCCCGGAATGACCGGAACATTCTGCTTCACGCACCAGCGCACGGTTTCCACATTCAGCCCCGGGCTGACGATTCCCTGTGCACCGGCCCGGACGGCTTTTTCCGCCGTCACCGGATCCAGCACGGTTCCCGCAATCACAAGCATCTCCGGCACTTCCTTTGCAATCCGGCGGATGGATTCCTCCGCAGCGTTGCTCCGGAATGTCACCTCTGCCGCCGGAAGCCCGCCCTCGCAGAGCGCCCTTGCCAACGGAACCGCATGTTCCGGTGTATCGATCTTAATGACCGGGATAATCCCGATTTCTCCGATTCTCTCGATTACGTTCATCCTCTGTCCTTTCCGATCGCCGTTCTCTTCGCTCCGCCGCCGACTACTCCAACGTCGCTGCCCGCTGCGCTGCCGCTCGCTCCGTCCCGGTGACCTTCCGTATCTCATCGGAAACCGGCAGACCGCCGGATTCCAGATTCTGTTTCTGCTCAGATCGCCGCCGGGGTCGTCTTGATAAAAGTCTCCAGTTCCTCTCGGGTCGGCAATCCTTCATTGTCGCTGACATTCATGATCTGGATCGTTCCGATCGCATTGCCGCGCCGAACCGCATCCATCAGATTCAGACCTTCCAGAAGCGCACTCTCCACGCCCACCGCAAAGCCGTCTCCCGCGCCGACCGTATCCACGATCGGTCCGTGCTGGAAGGACGGAACCGAGAACCCGCAGTCCGCGGTATACGCCGCCGCGCCGGAAGCTCCGGTCTTGACGATCACGCACTTCACGCCGAGGTTCAGATAAAAATCCGCAATCGCTTTCGGATCCCGGCTTCCGCACAGAACCTCGCCCTCGTTTTCACCCGGCATCACATAATCGGCCAGAACCGCCATCTGATTGATCGCATGGATCATGATTTCCCTGTCCTTCCAGAGCTGCGGGCGAAGATTCGGATCAAAGAAAACCGGAATCCCGGCTTCTTTTGCTTTCTTCATCAGATATCGGGAGGCCTCATGCGCGCTTTCGCTTGTCGCCGGAAGAATACCGGATGTGTGGAGCGCATCCCACGCCGTCAGATCCAGACTCTCCACATCCTTCACCGAGATCGTGGAAGCAGCGGATCCCTTACGGTAATAGTAGATATCCGGATCCCCGCAGCTGGTCTTGCTCTTCAGCATAAACCCGGTCTGGCGGTCTCCGCTGAACATAACCATCGATGTGTCAATGCCGTTGTCGCGCATGACATTCACGATCTGGCGTCCGAACGGATCATTTCCAAGCTTTGTGAGATACCCCACCGTGTGTCCAAGCCTTGTGAGCCCCACCGCCACGTTGAATTCCGCGCCGGCTACCGAGGTGCTGTAATGGCGCACATTTTCCAGCAGCGCTTCCTCCTGGGCAATGAAGAGTCCCATCGGCTCCCCCAGTGTCAGAATTTTCCTGCTCATTGTTTCCTCCCCTGCTACATTTCAAAGACCCGCTGACGGATCCTTCGCGACGGACGCCGCAGCTTTTTTCCGCATTTTTCCTCTCGCGTCGTAGCGTCCGTGCACATCCGCGCGGTACGTCTTCACTCCGCCGGAGCATATCCCCCGGGAAGTGAGCTCCGTCCGCTCACTGTCTTCTGGTAAGATGGAACCGGAATCCCGCGATGTCGTCCCGGAAATAGATCACATTCAGCTGACCGTCCGGCGCATATCCGGCCGAGTCCTCATCAAACGCAATCCCCTTGTCTTCAAGATATTTTTTTGCCTCGTCAATGTGACTGGTGCGGACCGCGATATGCCCGAGTCTTCCGAGATACTGCCGCTTCATCAGTTCAAACTGCTCGTTGACAAAAATACTGCCCTCGGTCTCGCGAAGCTCGAATCCGAAAAGATCCGCCAGCACCTGAGCCGTCTTCTTTGCCTCCTCCGCATTGTCGTGATTGATGCCGACATGCGCCAGTTCAAAATCAAACTTCTTAACATCTTCTCTCATATCTTGTCCTCCAGGCTCAAGCAGACAAGCTTGCTTGTCTATTTGAGCCGTCAATCAAAGTTTGAAAGTTTACTTTCAAACTTTTGTCCTCCGGAATCCTGCCCAAGCCGGATTTACTCAGACTCGGACCGGATCCTCCAATATGGTTTGAATCTTTCCTTTCAAGCGTTCCGTTCAGCGTGGTTTCCCGTCCGGACCGCTTCACCGCGCTTCATCGCATATCCGGAATCGCGATCTCGTCCATGTCGTCAAATTCTTTGTTTTCGCCGCCCATCGCCCAGATGAAGGTATAATTTGACGTTCCGCATCCGGCATGAATGGACCAGGACGGGGAAATGATGGCGTCAAAGTTCTGAACCACCATGTGTCTGGTCTGCTGCGGCTGTCCCATCATATGGAACACCGCATGGCCCTCCGGAATATTGAAATAGGTGTAAACTTCCATTCTTCTCTCATGTGTGTGAGCCGGCATGGTATTCCAGACGCTGCCCTCCGCCAGCTGGGTCAGTCCCATGCACAGCTGGCAGGTTTCCAATACATCCGGATGGATAAACTGGTTGATCACACGCTTGTTCGCGGTCTTTCCGTCCCCGCAGGGGCGTTTGTTGGCCTGTTCAAAGCTGATAAAGGTTGTCTTGCAGGGCTTGTGCGCCGGCGCGGAGACCATGTAAAATCTTGCGGGATTCTCCGGATCGTCGCTTCGGAATGTGACCTCCTTCGAGCCCATGGAGATATAAAGACAATCCTCAAATCCCATCCTGTATTCCGTTCCGTCCACCAGAATCACGCCGCTGCCGCCGAGATTGAACACGCCGCCCTCTCTTCTCTCAAAGAAGAAATGGGTTCCGAAATTCTTCCAGATATCGATTCCCTTGTCCACCGGAACGGTTTCATGAACCGGCATGATGCCCACAACCACCATGCGGTCCACATGGGAATAAGTTGCCTTCACCTGATCCGGCTGATACAGATCCGTGATCAGAAATTCCTTCCGGAGTTCCTCCGTGGTATAACGTTTTACATCTTCCGGTCCTGTGCTGTAACGAATATCCATCTTCTGTCACCTCGTTGTCACCGACCACCCCTTTTTCCGGCGCGATCAGTCTTTTCTCTCTATTCTGTATATCCTTTTCTGTCTCATCATTCCCGGCATCACTTTGCTAGATATCCGCCGTCGATCGGAATCACTGCTCCGGTGATGTAATCGGACGCCTCGCTGGCAAGGAAAATGGCGAGACCTTTCATATCTTCCTCATTGCCCCAGCGGCCTGCCGGAATGCGGCCGAGAATCTCGGCATTTCTGGTTTTGTCGTTGACCAGCGCGGTATTCATCTCCGTCGCCATATAACCCGGAGCGATGGCATTGACCTGAATGTTCCGGCCCGCCCAGTCATTGGAGAGCGCTTTGGTCAGCTGGGCCACGCCGCCCTTGCTGGCCGCATACGCCGGAACGGTGTGTCCGCCGAAATACGACAGCATGGAAGCCATGTTGATGATCTTTCCGTGCCCCGCCTTCAGCATTTCGTTTCCGGCAAGCTTGCAGAGCTTAAAGACCGCATTCAGGTTGACCTCCAATACAAAATACCAGTCCTCATCCGTAAAATTCTCCGGCATGTTTCTTCGCTGCACGCCAGCGTCATTTAACAGAATATCAATCTTTCCTCCCAGAAGCTCCAGCGCTTTCCGGAACGCCGGCTCCACCTGATCCCTTTTGCTGAGATCGACCTGAACCGCCGCGACGTCCAATCCATCCCGCTTCATCTCCTCCGCCGTGCGGAAGACCGCTTCGGAGGATCCGGCGATCACGACTTTCGCTCCCGCCTGCGCCAGCCCCTCCGCCATTCCCCGGCCGAGGCCTCTTGTTCCGCCGGTTACCAGCACTGTCTTTCCGGTTAAATCAAATTTTGTGTATGCCATGTCAGACGTGATCTCCTTCCTCATTCTCAAAGCAGAACATAATTTTCAGATTCCTGCTTCCCGGGTCCACCGCGTCCGCAAATGCCGCTTTCGCGTCATCCGGCGAATAGACCGCGGTAATAATCTTTTCATAATCGTCCGCGTGTTCCGCCACGAGTTTTACCGCGATTGCAAAATCCTTTCTCCGGTAGACTCTCGTAAACTGAATCGAACACTCTTTGAACATTCCCTGTCCGAGCGGAAGGGATGCCGGCTTCGCATATCCCGCGATAATAAAGATCGTCCCGTGCACCTTCACCGCGTCAAACAGGTGATTTGCCACCGGCTGCACGCCGGCACAGTCGATGACCCAGTCAAAGCCGTCGCCGCCGGTGCGGGATCTGCAGAATTCCGCCATGTCACTGACCGTGGTCGGGTCCACGGTTTCAAATCCCATCTCCTGCGCTTTGGCTCTCCGGGTCGGATTGGTCTCCATGAGAAGAAGATCCGTACATCCGTATGCTTTCAGAGTGCAGGCCGTCGCCAGTCCGATGGCTCCCGCGCCGAAGAGGATTGCATTGTCTCCCGGGTGATAATTTCGCTCCCGCAGTGCGTGAACGGTCACCGCCACCGGTTCAATGAACGCGCCCAGCTTCATGCTGAGGCTGTCAGGCATCTCGACGATGCTCTCCGCCGGACATACGGTATACTCCGCAAAGCCGCCGTCCCGGTCGATTCCAACCAGTCCCAGCGTATTGCAGACATGCTCGTTTCCTTCGCGGCACGGCGTGCAGTGCCCGCAGGATAACAGCGGATATACCGTAACGCGCGCGCCCTTTTTGATGCCGGGAACGTCATCACTCTCCAGAACACCGGCATATTCGTGCCCCATGATCAGCGGGGCCTTCGCTCTCGGGTGAAATCCGTGATAGATACTCTTATCGGTACCGCAGATTCCCGCATGGGATACGCGGACCATCGCCCATCCTGCCGGAACCTCCGGCTTCGGAACCTCTGTCGTCTCCACCTGATCCGGGCCTTTCCAAACAATTGCTTTCATCGCATTCACGCCTTTCTTTTATGCCCTGTCAATATGATTGACCGGATATTTCACCGGTTCTCCTTTCAGGAAACGGACCGCTTCCTCCGCACACTTGCGTTTCAGTTCCAGTGCCGCCTCCTCGGAATACCAGGCTTCATGCGGCGTGATCAGAACATTCTCATGACGGAACAGCGGATTATCCTTTTCGATCGGTTCTCTGTTGAAGACATCGAGTCCGGCACCGGCGATCTTTCCGGAAGTGAGCGCCTCATCCAGCGCTTCCTCGTCCACAAGGCCGCCGCGGGATACATTGACCAGATAGGAGCCGTCCTTCATCTTTGCGAAGGCCTCCCGGTTCATCATGTGACAGTTCGTCTCATCGAGCGAGCAGTGCAGCGACACGATATCCGACTGAGCCAGCAGCTCATCCATCGTATCCACATAGGTGATATAGGGGAGTTTTTCCGCGCCGGATGCCGCATACTGCGGATCATAGGCGAGAATGGTGCATTTCAGCGCATGAACTCTCTCGGCAAACTCACGGCCGATTCGTCCCGTTCCGACGATCCCGACCGTCATCTCCGAGAGACGGTGTACCGGAATCGCATCCGCGTAGTTCCACTCTCCTTTTCTGGTTCTTTCCGCCAGCATCCATGCTTTCCGGACAACGCCCAGCATCAGGGTCAGCGCCTGATCCGCCACCTCATTCATGCCGTAATCCGGCACGTTGCATACCTGAACGCCGTATTTCGTCGCGTCCTCCAGATTGACATTGTCCACTCCGACACCGTAGCGGACGATGAATTTCAGAGTCGGAATCGCCTCAAAAACCTTTGCGTTCATCCTGCAGTACTGATTCAGGAAACACACGGCTCCCTGACACTCGCGAATCACTTCTTCTTCATTCAGGCAGTGGAGCCAGCGGAAATCCTCTCCGGCTTTGTCAAACACTGCCTTTTCGGTATCCACTTTGTCGTGGTCACAATCTACGATGATAATCTTCGGATTCTGTTCCATGGTTTGAGATCCTTTCTTGAAAACCGGTCCGGCATCATCCTCATGCCGAACCGTCAGAAATATTTGCCAGCCGTGGGTCTGTCATCAGCACAGTGCCAGTGCCTGCGGAATTCCGAGGGAAAGCACCGGAACAAAGGTCACCAGAAGCAGGCAGACCGTAACGGCAATAAAGAACGGGATCAGCAGACGGATAACCTGCTGAATGGACACATTTCCGATCCGGCATCCCGCAAACAGAATGGCGCCTACCGGCGGTGTCAGGGTTCCGACACAGAGGTTCATGACCATCATCAGTCCGAAATGAACCGGATGCATGCCCCAGGTCTGTACGATCGGCAGGAAAATCGGGGTAAAGATCAGAACGGCCGGCGTCGGATCCATGAAAGTGCCGACCACCAGAAGAATCACGTTCATGATCAGGAGAATCACAACCGGATTGCTGCTGATTCCCAACAGTCCCTGAGAGATCAGCTGCGGAATCTTGGCATAGGACATAACCCAGGACATAATCGAGGAAACGCATACCAGAAATTCGACAACCGCGGTTGTTTTAACCGAATCCAAAAGCATTTTCGGAAGCATCTTCAGATCCAGGTTCTTGTAGATCAGACTGAGGACAAATGCGTAGACCACGGCGATGGCTGAACCTTCCGTCGCAGTGAACACGCCGTTCAGGATACCGCCGATCACGATGACGATCATCATCAGGGACGGGATTCCCTCCCAGAGGATCTTCAGGCTCTCTTTCATCGAAATGTGCTGAGTCTCCACATATCCTCTCTTTTTTGCCATGACACCCGCAACAACCATGCAGGCAGCACCCCATAAGAGTCCCGGAATATAGCCGGCCATAAACATTGCCGCAACCGACACACCGCTCGCCACCGTTGTATAGACGATCATGATATTGGACGGCGGAATCATCATTCCGGTAGGACCGGAGGCAATATTGACCGCAGCCGAATACTCATCGGAATATCCTTTTTCCCTCTCCAGCGGTCCGAGAATCGAACCCATCGCGGATGCAGCGGCAACGCCGGATCCGGAAATGGCGCCGAACAGCATATTGGCAACGATGTTCGTCTGTGCCAGCGATCCCGGCAGGCGATGAGCAACCAGCTGCGCGCATCCGATCAGTCTTTTCGCGATGCCGCCGCTGTTCATCAGGTTTCCTGCAAGGATGAAGAACGGAATGGCCAGCAGCGAAAAGGAATTCGCGCCGGTGAACATGCGCATGGCTGCCGTAATCATCGCTTTATCAAATGGAAGGATGACCATAACGGCCGCAGCGGAGCTGAATCCGATGGAAAGACCGATCGGAAAACCGAGGATCAGTGTGATGACTATTCCGACTACCATCACCAGACCGGATAAACTCGCAATCGTCATTTAGTTTCCCTCCTTATTCTCAATTTTTTCTTTGTATCTTCGCACATCGTCCGCCGCCAGCCATATGCTGTAGAACAGCATGGCTGCGCCGCAGAACGGAATAGCCGCATAGATGAAACCCATCGGAATCTGGAGGGCCGCATCCAGCTGAATCATCTGCTTCGTCGTCTGCGCCCATCCGCCGATCAGCATGACGGTGACGGCAAAAATCAGCAGCACCGCCTCAATGAGAAGATCCACACACAGTCTCGGGAACGGCTTCAGCACGTCTTTCAGCACCGTGATGTCCAGGTGCTCTCTCTTCCCGAATACATACGCGCTTCCAAACATAATGGTCCAGACGAACATATACTGCGCCAGTGTCTCCGCCACCGCGCTCGGTTTACTGAAGAAATATCGGGCGATAACCTGATATGTGACCAGGATCGTCATGCATGCGAGCAGAACAATGTTTGCCCACTCCATAATTTTATCCAGGACAGATTTGATCGCATTCAATACTTTCATGTCCTAACCTCCCTCGTATTTTTAGAGCCCCGCACTTTCATGCGGGGCTCCCTTAACCTTCAACCAGCCGATCTGCCCTGCAAATCCGGAATACGCTGTCAAAGAATCCGGGCAAAACTGTTGCAGAGAAGCTTACTTGATCTCTTTCAGCTTTGCATAGATGTTCTTTGTGGTCTCACTTCTGTTTGCAACATTGTCGATCAGAGTCTGGCAGTTCTTCTGGAACGGAGCGATGTCAACCTTTGTTACGGTTACGCCCAGATCTTTTGCCTGCTTGTAGTATTTCTCACGAAGCTCGCCGCAGAGCTTGAATGCGGTATCCACAGACTTTGCCGCAACTTTCTTGAGTGCTTCCTGATCCTCCTGGCTCATCGCATTCATCACGTCAGCGGAGATAACAAGCTCATCCGGAATCATCAGATGGCCGGTCTCGTTGTAATACGGAGCAACCTCATACTGCTTCAGATCAACATAGGTGATGATATTGTTCTCTGCGCCATCCAGTGTCTTGGTCTGAATTGCGGAGTAAACATCGCCCTGGCTCATCGGAGTGCCGACGCCGCCCATCGCGTTCATCATCTGAATCATGGTATCCGACTGCATGACACGAATCTTCTTTCCGCTCAGCTCCTCCGGAGTGGTGATCGCGCCGTCGCGGCTGTATACGTTTCTCGGTCCAAGGCTGTATGCCGCCAGACACCGGAAACCTGCGCTCTCGGTGGAAGCA
>NZ_FOIL01000091.1 GCF_900101295.1 [Clostridium] aminophilum
AGAGGATTTTTTAAAACTTCTTCCTTATATTTTCTATAGCTGCTCATTTCCCAAACCTCCTCATATAATCATCCTTTGTATCATAGAATTCAACTTCGAACATATTTACTCCTTCTCCTAATTCAATGATATGTTGTATAGAACATATTGTCAACCATAGTTTCAATTTTATCTGCATTTTTAGAAAAAGCATTTACACAAAACACAAAGGAAAAAGGAGTGTGCATTAAATGAGAAAGCAGACTAAATATGTTGCAGTTCTTTCTGCAGCAGCTCTTCTTGCTATGGGCGCATCTATGACATCCTTCGCCGCTGGTTGGGAGAAGGACGAGGCAGGTGCATGGCATTATTACGACAAAGACGATGACATGGTAACCGGCGAGTGGAAGAAGGACGGCAATAAGTGGTTCTATCTTGACGACGACGGCAATATGGCAGTTAACAAGTGGGTTGAGGATGACTACTATGTCGGCGAAGACGGCGCGATGATCACCAACGGCTGGGTTAAGACTCTTGAAGATGATGAAGATGTCGACAGCCCGGAAGATACCGGAGAGCATTGGTATTATTTCAATGCCAAAGGTAAGAAGGTTACTAACACTAAGAAGACTATCGCTGGCAAGACATACCACTTCAATGATGAAGGTAAGATGCTTACAGGTTGGCAGACTGCAGCAGGCGACAACGACACTGATGAGGATGCTACCGTCTACTATCTCGGTGGAGAAGACGAAGGTTGGGAAACAAGAAACGAGTGGAGATGGCTCGAGAAATCCGGTATCGATGATGATGATGAGGATCGTGAGACCGGTCACTCCGTTCTTGGATGCGCAGAAGATGACGATTGTGATGACGAAGGTTGGTACTGGTTCGACGCTTCCGGTAAGCTCTATCACAAGACAGGTGAGAAAACCATCAAGGGTCGCAAATTCGCATTCAATAAGCACGGTCAGATGCTCTATGAGTGGGTTTACAACAAAAAGGTCACACCGGCTACCTATGCCATGCTCGATAAGGCAACAGATGGAAACATTAGCATCGATGAGATGCGTTGGTATCAGGAAAATGGTGACGGAGCAAACAATGGTGCTCGATACAAGGGTTGGCAGTATATCTCCGGTTCGGAATCTTTAAATAAAGCCGGCGATACCAACTGGTACTACTTCAAAGACAGTAAACCAAAACACGCAGATACGGTCAAGGATGACACTCTGCTCAATGATGGTTCTGATGGAGTCTACAGAAAGAAGGAGAAGCTCTCCTGGGATGGAAAGACCGGTACATTCTGCTTTGACGAATTTGGTAAGATGAAGACTGGTCTTCAGTACATTGAGGGAAACACATACTTCTTTAACGATGACGGTTATATGCAGACTGGTAAGGTTTCTAACGTTGAAGAAGCAGATGGTGATACTTTCTCCTACTACTTCCAGACCAAGAATACCGGCAAGGGCCATGGCATCACCGGTGAGAAAGACGGTTATCTCTACTTCATGGGAAAGAGACTGGAAGCAGACGATGATTACAGAATCTATAAGGTATCCCGTAACTATTACATTGTAAACAGCAAGGGCAAACTCCAGAAGTCCTTCAATAAAAAAGATGTTGAACTTGCTACCGGTGACACAGAAGAGGATAAGTATCTGTCCGTTAACAACAAGAATTACAGACTTACTGTCAAGAAGACAGCAACTGGCGATCTTGATTTAACTGATTCTCAGACGAAGTTTATCAATGATAATGCAGTTATCCCGCACATCCAGCTTGATAGCACAGACAACTACATTCTCGAAGATGCAATCCTGAAACCAGATGAAACTGATGAGGCGAAGGGATATGATTTCCTGAATCAGGCTAACCTTACCAAAGCACTTTCGGATGCAGCGAAAGCTAGACAGGATGCCGAGAAGTAATTCATTCTAATATTATGTAATCTTCATTTACCTGAATGAAAATCATGACATAGGGGGGTCCCGCTTCGGCGGGACTCCTTTTGCGTATTTTACTGTATTTTCCCGCTCTTTCCCGTATAACTCTTATCGAACTGAAGTTATCTGCGATGTTATGTTTAATATCTTTACTATATTAAAATAAGGAGATGACGACTATGGAGAAGAAATTACCACAGGGAATTACACATCGCAAGGACGGCCGCTATATGTGGCGGTTCCAGCATGAAGGCGTATCATACAGCGGATACAGTGCCCATTTAAAAGACGCGGAGATCGCGATGTATCGCAAGAAATATGAAGTTTACAATCATTTGTGTGAACGCATGACGACGCCGACGATGAATCAGTGGTTTCTGGAATGGATGACTATCTATAAAAAGAACTGTAAGGCCGTGACGGCGTATTCTTACTGGAAAGCATATAAAAACTACATTGCCGATGAGTTGGGGGATTACCGCCTCGATCAGATTCCCGCCAAAGAGCTTCAGGAGACTATGAACGATCTTTCGGACCACTACTCTCCCACCGTGATCAATACCAGCCGGGTGCTGCTTTACGGAATGCTGGAACAGGCGAGAAAGAACGCAATGATCGAGTTTAATCCGATGAAGAACATCAGCCGGCCGAAGACGCAGGAAAAGCCGAAAAAGCAGGTTCTGACCGCCGAAGAAGAACTGATCTTCCTGAATGCCGCATTGCCCAGCTTTTACTACCCTCTCTACAAGCTGGCGACACTGACCGGGATGAGGATCGGCGAGATCACCGCCCTTCGCTGGAATGACATCGACATGGAAAACCGGCTGATCCATGTCCGTCATACGCTGGATTACACCGCAGAAAAGGGGTTGTTCCTCGAAACGCCCAAGACAAAATCATCCAAACGGGATATTCCGATGATTTCCGCTGCCGCCGAGCTTTTGGCAGAACACCGCAAAGAACAGAAACGGCTACTCCATGAAGCGGCGATGAACGCCGCTCCGGACCGTGGCGATGAAGATGTCAACGCCGGTTCCGCCGTCTATGTTCCTGCCCTTTCTCCCGATTACAGAGTCAAGAACGGTACGAAAGTCATCCCGAATCTTGTATTTACGAGCCCCTGCGGCAAACCGATCTATCAGGCCTGTGTCCAGAAGGACCTGTCCAAAATCATCACTCCTCTTCTTGCAAATAATAGCATCAGTCACTCTTTCACGTTCCATACGTTACGTCATTGCTTCGCGACGCGCTGCATTGAAAACGGCATGAGTTACAAGACACTGCAGAGCATTCTCGGCCACAGCTCTCTCTCAACGACGATGGATATCTATGCGCACAGTCTGGATGAGACAAGGCGCGGCGAGATGGAGAAGGTTGCGTCATATCTGGATCATTTATGATCGACATCGCTCATCAAAACCCGTTTCACTGATTACTCGATCAATAACAGATCAGGCGACAGGATCTTTGTCCCGCCGCCTGATACATTTTCCGATGATTCATTCCATCTCTATAGTGTCTTACTGATTGTTTCCTGATTCCGTCTGCTGAATACGACTCTCAAAACAATGATGTGTTCGTTTTCTTCATCGACAAAATAATACGCCGTAAAATTATTTACCAGAAAACGCCGAACATCATTTCTCCTTATATACGAATTTTCTACAGGTCTTCCGATCTTCGGATTCCTACAAATCTCTTGAAGAGTATCTTCTAGTTTCGTCACAAAATTTGCAGCCGCAGCCGGGTTTGATAAATCTTCTGCCATATATGATAGTATTTCATCGATATCAGCTTCTGCCATCTCAGTAAAAACATATTCGTATTCTTTAAATACCATGTTTTTCCCTTATTCTTTTCAGCGCAGTTTTGCCGTCAACCACATTTCCGTTCTCATAATCTTCGATTCCCTTATTGACAAGAGCCGCCTCATCAATTTTTCTCATTGTCCGTTCATAGTAGTCGATGTCCATGACAACAAGTCTTCCATATCCATTCTTCGTGATAAAGATCGGCTCATTCGCTTCTGCACACATACGCTCGATTTCAACGGTGTTTTTTAAATCTCTCATTGGAACTATCTGCATAGAGCCCTCCTTTCTGTGGCCAAATTATAGTATATATTTGGTCACATTTCAATTTTTATTTCCCTTATATCTCAAAATTATTTATGGTACGGCTCATGGCTGATAATTTTAAAGCTCCGATAGATCTGCTCCAGCAGAACAACGCGCATGAGCTGATGCGGAAAGGTCATTTTAGAAAAGCTGAGATGGTAATCCGCTTTCTTCAGGACCGCCTCGGAAAGACCGAGTGATCCGCCGATCACAAACTGAATGTGACTTACGCCGCTCACAGTCTTTTTTTCAATCAGTTCGGCGAGTCCCTCCGAGCTTTTCATCTCACCGTCAATGGCAAGAGCGGCGGTAAATGCGGATTCATCCCATTTTGCGAGAATCCGCTCACCTTCGGTGATGCGGATCTGCTCTTCTACTGCCGGCGGAGCATTGTCCGGTGTCTTCTCATCCGGCACCTGAATGATCTCCGGCTTGCAGTAGCGTCCCAGCCGCTTCATGTATTCGTCAATGGCGCCGTTCCAGTATTTCTCTTTGACTTTCCCGACACATAAAATGGTGATTTTCATTGATCGTTCCTCTTATACTCTTATATACTTATGTCCTCACGACAGGAATCGGAGGAAACACGGATTATATCCATGTTTCCTCTGCAGCAACCGGCGGATGACACAGATTATCATCATGCAGCATAAGAATCCTTCGAATTCTATTTCCTGCCACGGTTATTTCTCCAGAAAAGTATATCGGATCTGAGAGGGTTTTGCAAAGACCCCCGGAAAACCGGGCGCCAAAGATCGTTACGATTGTATCTCCTCCCCTTTCTTTTTCAAATACGAATACTCCGGATTGAGCACAATGTTATGTCCGCCGGACACTTCGAGTGATGTTCCGTTCACATAAGAGGACACGGGACTTGCCAGAAACAGCACCGCTTTTGCGATCTCTTCGGGATCTGCCATGCGGCGGAGAAGATTGTTCTCCATCAGATGATCCAACGCCGCTTTCGTAAATGTAGAGGCGACCAGCGGCGTCATTGTATATCCCGGCATCAGGCTGTTGACTCTGACATTGTACGCGCCGTATTCACCGGCCACAGTCTGGGAATACTGCACCATCGCCGCTTTCATCGCCGCATAGATGGTCGAGCGCCCTGTGGTTGCCGCGCGGGCGGCAAGGCTCGCGATATTGACGATACTTCCGCCGTTCTGTTTCATACAGGAAAATGCCGCCTGCGTGCCGAAGACGGTGGCCTTAAAGTTTGCCGCGATCAGAAAATCCAGTTCCCCGTCCGTGTATCCTTCTCCTGCTCTCGCCCGGTTGGTTCCGATATTGTTGATCCAGGCAGCAATGGACCGGCTGCTGCTCTTTTCCGCTGCAAAAGATGCCAATTCCGATACCGCCTGTTCATCCGTACCGTCCAGAACCAGTCCATGGATCCGGTTCCTCATGGTTTCCGCCGTCTGCCCATCCACTTCCGTATGACACAGTTCCTCCACTGCCTGTTCCACTTCATCCCGATTTCTGGCATTGAAGGTGACGATCGCGCCTTCTTTCAGGAATTCTCTGCAGACCGCAAAACCGATCCCCTTGCTGCCTCCGGTCACAACAACAGACTGATCTCTCAATTCGTAATCCATTCCCCATTCCTCCTTTTATTCTGTATACCTATAGGATATATATGTTTTACAATCCATCATAAGCATATTTCCGGATTTTGCAAGGATATTTCAGAAATATTTCCTGTGACAGAACAAAGTCCGCAAGCGGACTTCGGCTCCCCCATCTCCTCAGTCCTGAGGGGAGCCCGGCGGACTTTGCGCGCCGCCGCTGGTCACCGTTAGGTGACAGCTTCCTTACAGCGGCGTGCGCATCCTCGCGGAGCGTTTTTGTTTCATAGGGAATTTCGGAGAAATTTTCTATGAAATAAAAACGCAGCCATCCGCGGTTTCCCTTGAGAAACCGGCAGAATGGCTGCAGGATAAATCGGATCTGTTTCCACAGAAATGGATCGTGTCACCCGATCAATGTGTTTTGCAAATGTGCTTTTCTAAATTTGTTTTTTCCAAATTTGCTTTTTCAAATGCACATTTTAAATGCATTTTTTCAAATATGCTT
>NZ_FOIL01000043.1 GCF_900101295.1 [Clostridium] aminophilum
CTTGCTGCCTCCGGTCACAACAACAGACTGATCTCTCAATTCGTAATCCATTCCCCATTCCTCCTTTTATTCTGTATACCTATAGGATATATATGTTTTACAATCCATCATAAGCATATTTCCGGATTTTGCAAGGATATTTCAGAAATATTTCCTGTGACAGAACAAAGTCCGCAAGCGGACTTCGGCTCCCCCATCTCCTCAGTCCTGAGGGGAGCCCGGCGGACTTTGCGCGCCGCCGCTGGTCACCGTTAGGTGACAGCTTCCTTACAGCGGCGTGCGCATCCTCGCGGAGCGTTTTTGTTTCATAGGGAATTTCGGAGAAATTTTCTATGAAATAAAAACGCAGCCATCCGCGGTTTCCCTTGAGAAACCGGCAGAATGGCTGCAGGATAAATCGGATCTGTTTCCACAGAAATGGATCGTGTCACCCGATCAATGTGTTTTGCAAATGTGCTTTTCTAAATTTGTTTTTTCCAAATTTGCTTTTTCAAATGCACATTTTAAATGCATTTTTTCAAATATGCTTTTTCAAATGCGCTTTACACAATCTCCAGATCGTTCCGGTCCTTCAGCATGTAGCTCTTCAGCGGAGTAAGGCTCGCCACATAGTAGAGAAGGCCGCCGAAGATCGCGTCGAAGCCGCTTCCGGTTGTCACAAGGAAGATCGGGCTCTGTGCGGTGGCTGTGATCGGATTGTATACGAAGAATACGGTCACAACGCAGGAAATGATGACGCACGCCAGGCCGACCAGATTGAAGCCGTCCGTGAACTCATACGCGTCGTGTCCCTGCATGTGATATGCGGATTTCAGCGAAATCTTTCTGCGCTTTACCATCATGTAATCGACGATGGACATGCCGATGATCGGTGCCTGAATAAATGCCGCAATGGAGATAAACGCACCGAAGTTCTCTTCTACTCCGCCCCATACGGTCAGGAACGCGACATAGATGCCGGTCAGAATGACGAGCATGCGGTAGTTAAGTTTCGGAAGACCGCTCTTGATGATCATGCAGTTTACATAGGATCCGGTTCCCTGTGTTCCGACATTGGCGAAGGCCACAAGCAGAAGGGAAAGGAGCGCGAAACCGCCGCCGCAGAGTGTCGCGAGCATTGCGGTCGGATCACTCTCGTAAACACCGGTGCGGACAAACATGGCCAGCGCCATAACGCCGCCCGCAAATACGAAGAACGGTGCCACAACGCCGTAGGCAAGTGTGGTCGCCCAGTAACCGCTGCGCTCGGTTCTCGCAAGGCGCGGCATAACCAGTGCCTGTGTGGACCAGGAGAACGCAAATGCAACATTTCCCTCCGCGGATACCATGAAATTCATCAGAGGACTTGTGCCCGGCTCAAGAACCGGCTGAACATTCAGGATGTCGCTCAGCGGAACGGCACTGAAGCAGAGGAATACGATGATGACACCGACCCCGAGAAGCGCGGTTACAAGGAAACGGTTCGTCCACTTGATGACTTCCGGTCCGCCGACTGCGATGAGACAGCCCAGGAAAACGCACAGAACGCCCAGAACCGGTTTCCAGACCGTCGGATCGAGAGCGAGTCCCATGTTGCCCGCAAGGTTGATCATGGACGAGGAGAAGAGGCCTGCTGCCACGGCATACCAGCCGAAGTTTGCAAGGCTGATGACGGTTGCAAGGATGGCAACGCCCTTCTGTCCGAGAACGGAGCGGAGCCAGATCCAGAGGTCAATTCCGTAGCGAACGGCGAAGAGCACCGGAAGGCACTCGAGGGTTACCCAGATCAGGTTGAAGCAGAAAATGTTGATGAGCATCTGCTTGAAGCCGAGGTACTGAGCGACATACGCGCCCTGGGTGTAGCACCAGGTCGCGATCGCAAAGCCGCTGGTGGAGAGAAACAGATCGAGGAAACTGTACTGACGATCCTTCTTCAGCATCGGAACGACGCCGGTTACCGTTTCCTGTGCGATATAATCGGAATGGTTCATTGGTTTACTCCTTTTTTACTTGATTACTCCCGTCATGCACATGGCGATCAGCACGAAGCTGACCACGCAGATTCCGGTGATGATTACCCAGTCGATGGTTCTCAGCTGTTTCGGAAATTCGTAATCCGGCTTCTCCATCTCCGCGAGACGCTTTTCGGTCTCATCATAGATGAGTTTTCCGATATCCTTCGACTTGCTGTCTGCATTTACTGCGGCGTTCGGCATGCTGCCGGTCAATTCATTTGCCATAGTTTTCTTCCTTTCTCTGTTTTGATTCTTGTCCATATTCTCAACCTCGCTCTGTTTTAAGCGCTGTTTTCGTGTCACGGATTCCCTTTCGGACCGCTTTTTTCTTTATGCACGGTGTGCGTTCCGCCTCCGCCCAAACAGACGGCGGTCTCCGTTCTCATACAGATGAAACGTTTTCAGCCAATCTCATATGGTTTCATACATCGCAAGCGCGGCTTTTCCATACATCTTCGTGTGGCGGTACCAGAGGTACATCCACTCGCCGACGGTCTTTCCGACGCTGTCCTGATATAAGGACCATACGAACCAGTAGTAGGATAAAATGCCGGCGTATGCCATGTAATGGCGCATCACTTCATCGCCCGGCACTTCGTCAAAATAGGTGGTGATGAGGTCTTTCGCCTCGTCCACGCTGTAGTCGGAACATGCGATGAAAGTTCCGAGATCAACCGCCGGATCCGCCATGCCGGAGTATTCCCAGTCGATCAGGTACATTTTTCCGTCTTTTCCGATCAGGAAATTCGGATCATAACTGTCTGCATGGCAGAGTGTCTTCCGCACGCCATCCGCATCGGTATAACCGCGGAGTTCTTCGATCATCTGCGCCAGATCCGGCGCGTCTGTAAAATCGTCCCGGTTGCTTGCCCGAAGGGTCTCCTCAAAGGTTTTGATCTGTTTCCAGATATCAAACTCAAATCCGGTGTCGACACCGGCCGTGTGGAGCCTGCGCAGCATCCGCATGGCTTCTTTAACCTGTTTTTCGTTGTGGTAGTCGAGCGTTTTCGCATCCTCGACAAAGTAAGAAATCTTCCAGCCTTCCTTCGCATCCATATAGATGAAGGTGTCATCGAGCCCAAGTTTTCCGGCCGCCTCCATGGATCTCGCCTCACTCTCGCGGTTGATGTAGGCGTTCGTTCCCACCCCCGGATGACGGTATACATAATCTTTTCCCTTGCAGGTAAAGAAGAAACTGAGGTTGGTCAGCCCCGTCTTAATCGGATGGATGTGCTCGATGTCTTTCTCTTCACAGTGAAGCACGCCGCAGATGTTTTTAAAGATTGCGGAGTGAGTGTGATTCCAGTAGGACTCGTCAAACTGACGAAGCTCATCCAGCGAATCAAATTCTTTGATCTCCTCCTCGTCATATTTCCGGATGTAGAGATCCAGCTCTTTGATGTGCTGGATATAGAGATCCTCCCAGAGCATCTGTTTGGTGGCCGGCTTCTCGTACTCATTTTTCAGGATCTCCGTGAAGCGGCGGCTGAATTCGCGGTCCCAGTATACATGTCCCAGCATGTACCACGCGCTCCTCCCGCCGATATCAACCTTCGTGATGCGGCCGTCGCGGGCGGTAGTCAGACAGTACTCGTCGGTCTCCCCCGGCGCGTAAACAGCGGAGTAATATGCCCGATAGACGTATTTTTCAAACGGATTCTTCGTAAAATAGTTGTCGGAAGAACAGATGTAGGTGTTCCCCAATTCCTTCAGAACCCGCATGATCGTGGATGTGTTGTTGTAGCGGTAATAGTCTTCGTTGACCACAACGTCGATTCCGAATTTGTCTGCCAGATAAAAGAGTTTTTCTTTCATATATCCGGTCACAAGGATGATGTCATGGATGCCCGCCTCCTGAAGCTGACGGATCTCACGCTCGATGAGAAGTTCGCCTTTTACTTCCATGAGCGCCTTCGGCTTCTCATAGGACAGTGGCGCAAACCGGGTGCTCATGCCGGCCGCCATGATGACCGCGTTTTTGACGCGGTACGGCTCCAGCGCTTTCCGGCCGTTTTCGGTGAGCATGTTTTTCTCATCGATGAGCCGCTCGTCTTTGAGCGCAGCCAGAAGCTGATTGGTCTTTCCAAGCGCGAAGCCGACCGATTCCGCGATCTCCCGCTGCGTATATTCCGCACTTCCGCTTTCTTTTTCAAGATAAGCCAGAAGCTTAAACTGATTTTCTGATAACATGTTATTTCCTCTTTTGTTCTGATGGAATCCGCGCATTTTTTTCATCCCGGATTCTGATCAGTCGTTCTTTGTTCACATTTTTCCTTGACTCCAAAAAATATGAACAACCGGTGAAAAATCTGCTCCCGTTTCCGCAGAAACAGGAGCAGTCTCTAAAAAAACCTCATGTATCATAACACATTTCCGGAAAAATGGGTATGACATTTTAATTTTTGTCTGCCTTGTCGGTTATATCTGCTTTGCCTGTCTTATCCTTCCCGACATTGTAGATAATCTTCGACTTCTTCGGTTTCTTCGCCGCATCCAGCGGGTCGGTGCTGTTCTCCGCCATTACCGTCCAGTTCTTCCGGTTCCACATATCATCGTGAACCGCAAACCAGGTCGACGGTGTAAACTGTGTTCCGTTGTTCGTGGACGCATCCCAGTCGTCGGAGCCGATGACATACTGCGGGTGGGCGGTCTTTTCGCTGTTGTCGATCACCTTTCCGGTAAACGGGTTCACCGGATTCTCAATGACATCCTTCAGCGCGAGAGTCGGCGTGTCCGCATTGGTCATAAATGTATCATCGGTTTTAAATCCGGTGGCACCGAAATCTTTCACCATCAGAAGCGGAGCATAGGACTCGGCATCGTAGATGTTGCTGGAGCCGTCATCGAGAGTCAGCGCATCAAACTGCCACAGGTTTCGGCCGTGGTCGGCAACCAGAATGATCTTCGTGTTGTCATAGACACCATTTTCCCGCATGTAATCGAACCACCTGCCCAGCTGGATCATGGACGCCATATTGACCTCGTAATGGGCAAGACGGCCTTCCGTGTGAATGATCATATCGCGGTCTTTCGGAAGTTTTTTGTGCTCGATGGAACCGTTCTTCAGATCAAAGCGGTCGCGGTGCGTTTCATCGTACTCCGTGTTGTCGACATTATCCGCCGGTTCGTAAGCCGGCTCCTGAAGCAGCATCGGCTCGTGCGTGGAATCGTTCGTCATCATGAGGAAGGTGCCCTTGTTGCCTGCTGCGCCCACGTTTTCGTTCTGTCCGGCCTGTGCGGCGCTGTCTGCTGCCGGAGCGTCAGCTTCCGAATCACTCTCTCCTACAATCTCTGTGATGTCCGGCAGGTTCTTTAATACATTAAACGTATTCATAAATGCCGCCTTGAGGCCCTGGCTTCGGGAGATTCCGTCCTGGACCTGCGCGCCGTAAGCCGCCACTTTCTGCTCGGACTGGTTATACCGGCCGTTCTGATAGAAATACGGCTGAAGGATCACCGGCATGGCCTTCGTGAGACCGAAGCAGAAGAAATTGCGGTTCAGGTCGCGAACCTCCGCCGCCTTCTCCTCCGGATCATTGAAGCTTCCCTTTGTGTTGAATGTGCGGATATCCGGATAATCGTCGTAGATTGTCAGATCCGGCACCCAGGCGTAACTCGCGTAGGTCGGATCGCAGACCGTGACATCATATCCGTTCCGGTCAAAGAGAACCGGCATGACTTTGAGCGCCTCGTTCTGCTTGTCCGCGAGAAGCTCTGTCTTTCGCCTATTCATCTCCGCCGGCGTATACTCATAACCGCCGAAGAGTCCCGGCGTTCCGAAGATCGTCGAGCCGCCGAAAGAAATCGTATTCGGATAGTAAGTAAATCCGTCGAATTGTTTCTTTAATTCCGGTTTTTCATTAAATATATACGGTACAAAGGGCCCCATACCGCGGTCGAGCATGAGAACGATGACATTTTTTCCGGTCTTGCTGAGCGGGATCGTCGCTTTCTGTTCTTCGCCCTGCGCGAGAAGACTTTCCGCCTGCTCTCTCGCCTCTTCCACCGAACCTCTCGCAGTGACAAGCTGGAAAACGGTCATGGTGGAAATCGCAAGGGATGCGGTCAGAACCGCGCCGCGGATGTGTGTGCGGATGGCCATGACCGGCTTCCGCGTTGAGCACATCCTTGTCAATCCGGAAAAACGCGGCGCGAAATGGTCCTGAAAGACCATCACGATCCCAGCCGCAATCATCAGAATGAGAACCGTGTTGAGAATCTTTTCCGCGAGAGAAAAACTCATTCCGTCATCGTACTGCAGCGCCGTGGAGAGATTTCCCAGTCCCCGTCCGAAGAACATATAGTTCACCAAAGCCGTGAGGCAAGCGGTCACCATCAGACGCTCAAAGATCACTTTGCCGTGATCATTGGCCAGCCAGTAAAAGACTCTCATCCAGACGCAGAAAAATCCGACCGCTATGCAGAAGCTGTAACCTACATACCACAGTGGATTGTGGAAGGCATGAATATCAATAAACTCCTGCGGGGAGGCCTGAATGACCGCCGCCGGAATCGCGCCGCCGATCAGCATCGCAAGAAAGAAACCGCAGGTGCGGAAGAGTTTCCGGTTCGGACGATATGCCTGCAGCCTGTCCTCCGGCGGCATTTCCCCGGCGGCAGGTTCTCTATCCATAACGGCCTGTTCTGCATCCGCAGGCATTAATCCGAATGCGGTACCGTCTGCCGCAGAATCCGCTTCGCCCTGATCGGACAGCGCCCTCTTTGCCGCGCGCCGCTGCTCCCGCTTTCTTGCAATGATCTTATAGACAATGGTTTTGACCAGCGAGAAGAGGTTATTCAGCGTCCAGTAGAACACCAGACCCGCCGGGGATGTGTAGAGGAAAAAGAGGAAGAACAGCGCCATCACGTTCAGCTGAATCTTCGTCTTTAACGGGTACCCCTTTGTGAAGATCGCGCAGGAGATCAGATTCACCCCCGTCATCAGAAACGGCAGCACATTGATCTGCATCCCGAAGGCATGCAGAAGCGCATCCGGTGAGCCGAGATCCGCGATGGGACCGAAACTGACGCCCTGAATCGTCACCAGATTCGAGAGAAAACGGTATGCCGAGATGAAGAACGGGATCTCCAGAAACAGTGAAACAGAGCCTTTGATCGCATCCGTCGGACGGTAGTTGTTCTGGCGGTAATAGGCATTCAGCATCATCATTCGCTCGTCGCCGTCGAACACCTTTTTGATGTGATCGACGCCGCGCTTCAGTTTTTTCTCCATATCCCGCGCCTGGGCCTGAACCGCATCCGCGCGGTCATAGAGCGGAAGAACGAGAATGTTGATCGCAAGGCTCAGGGCAATGATGGAGAGCCCCGGGTGATGCGTAAACCGGTTTGCCGTGACAAATATGACCTCAAAGAGAAGCCGCAGCGGCTCAATGAGGATCGTGTAAAGAATATCAATCATGTTCATAACAATCACTATTCAATCTTTCTAAATTCAACATCTCTTTCTGGATTCTAAATCCAAAAAAGCAGATTCATCCGGTTCAAAAAAATCCCGCCGGATGCTCCGACAAAACCGATGGATCCGCATGATTACTGCACACGGATCCATCCAGATTATCTGTTTTGCTGTATTTACGCGCTTCCCTTCCGGAAAAAAACCGCGGATTATTTTATCACGCTGTGTGGTTCTTCATTTCCGCTGCGCGGGGTCATCCAGACGTCATTTTTCCGGGAAGACAGCCTCATGGTTCAGCACATTCCAGTTCTCCGGATTCCAGATGTCATCCTTCACCGAAATCCAGGTATCCGGCATAAACTGTGTGCCGTCATTCACGTTGACGTCATAATGGTTCGATGCAAGGATGTACTGCGGATGCGCCGTCTTCTCCGCGTCTGTGATCTCCTTTCCCGTGAACGGATTCACCGGATCCGCGATCACATCCTTCACCGCCAGCACGGCGGCATCGGCGTTGGTCATAAAAGTGCGGTCTGTGGTGAATTCCTTCGCGCCGAAGTCCTTCACCATGAGAAGCGGGCAGTAATACTCCGCATCGTAGATATTTTCCGAGCCTTTGTAGGTGTCATATCCGTCGAGAAGAAGCTGCGGGAAACGCTTTCTGCCGAAGCCGTGATCCGAAACCAGAATGATTTTCGTGTTGTCGTAAACGCCCTGCTCCCGGAGATAATCAAACCATTTTCCGAGCTCGAGCAAAACGCCCATGTCCGTTTCGTAATCGCCGTACTGCAACGATCCCTTGACCTCCATCTTCCGACCGTTCACAGTGAAACGGTTCCGATGCACCTTATCGTACTCTGTATTGTCGACATGGCTGCTCACGGTGTAGTCCGGCTCCTGCAGGAGAACACTGTTGTGCGGCGAATCATTCTGCATCATGAGAAAGGTTCCCGCCCCGGTACCGTTGTCAGCGGAACCGGATTCTGTGTTCTGCCCTCCTTCTGTTCCCACGATCTCCGTGATCTCCGGAAGCTTCTGCAACACTTTAAAACTGTCCATGAAGGTCTGGTTTACGCCTTCCTGTTTGGAGGTTCCGTAAATCACCTGACCTTCGTCCTCCGACGCCGTATGTTTTTCTCCCGGCGCCTGATTGTATTTTCCTGCGTTGTAGAGATACGTTCTCGCAAAGAGCGGAGACGATTTCATCAGCGCATAGAGAAAGAAATTCCGCTGGTTGTCCGCGCGGACGCGCTCTGCGCCGCTGTGATCGCTGAATTTTCCCTGAGTGATATAAGCGTGGATATCCGGATAATCATCGTAGATGCTGACATCGCTGCTCCACTGATAGTTCGCATACGGCGGGTCCGTGACAGTCACGTCAAATCCCGCTTTTTCAAACATCACCGGAAGCACGCGAAGCGCTTCGTTATGCTTGTCGCAGAGAGATTCCCGATCACGCTTATTGAGTTCCGCCGGCGTATACTCATATCCGCCGAAGAGCGCCGGTACACCGAAATTCGTATGTCCGCCGAAGGAAACCGTGTTCTCGTAATAGGTGAATCCGGCAAACTGTTCCTTCAGTTCCGGCTTCTCCTGCATCAGATACGGAATGTGGGTTCCGAGGGCGCGGTCCAGCATGAAGACGATGACATTTTTCCCGGTCTTTGAGAGCGGAAGAACCGGATCGGAACCGGTCGCGCGGATCGCATTTGTCTGCAGCGACTGCGTGCTCTTCATAATGATGTGTCCGTGGTTCACCGTCATGACGCTGAGAGCAATGACGCCGGTAAGAATGCCTGCCGATACATGTTTTTCGGTCTTTCTCCAATGAAGAAAGACGAGGATCACCGCGCCGGCTGCGATCACTGCGGCAAGATTGAGGAAAATGTCCGGCATCAGGATGTTCGGCACTTCTTCATACCGGAGCGAGTTGCTGAGATTGCCGTAATCTCCCGGAAAGACCATATAGTTTACGGTCGCGGCCGCGCAGAACACGGCAAGGATCCGCTCCAGCACAAGTTTTCCCTCCCGGTTGGCGATCCCGTAGAATACGCCCATCCAGATCAGGAAAAAACCGGCGGCGGTCAAAAGCGAGATTGCGATGTAAAGGAGCGGATTGTAATAGGAAAACATCGAGACAAATTCCTGCGGACTTGCCGCGATGACACCCGACGGGATATGACCGCCGAGAAGCAGCGTCAGGAAAAGACCGCAGAGACGGAACCGAACCGCGTTCGGCTCCATTTGCCTCCGGCCCGGCCGGTCGGAATGCCGCGCTGTGATGCGCTCCGCCATCCGGAGTTCATACGCCATCCGGAAGAGCGGCATCATGAACCCGACGCCGATGATGGCAGTGACAATCCGGCGTTCCGCAATATTGTCGTAAAAGAGGAGGCCATAGACTGCCAGCGCCGCACCGCACACGGCAAAGAGCACCGCCAGCACCTCTCTCGGATGTTTTAATTTATAGAAGATCGTCTTGATCAGCGAAAAGAGGTTGTTCAGTGTCCAGTAAAACACAAGCCCCGACGGCGAGGTGTAGAGGAAAAACAGAAAGAACACCGCCATGGCGTAAAGCTGTATCTTTGTGCGGACCGGATATCCTTTCGTGAAGATCACGCAGGAGATCAGATTCACCGCCGTCATGATGATCGGGAGAAGGTTGACCGGCTGCGGCAGGGCCCCGATTGTGATCAAGCCGTCCGCATTTCCCAGATCGGCGATCGGTCCGAAGCTCACACCGTGAAGGGTCTGCAGTCCGGACAGAAAGCGGTAGGCCGCGATAAAGAACGGGATCTCCAGAAACAGGGAAATGGATCCCTTGAAGGCATCCGTCGGCTTATAGCTGTTCTGGCGGTAATACGTCTGCAGCACCATCATGCGCTCGTCGCCGTGAAACACTTTTTTGATGTGCGCGACACCCCGGTGAAGTTTCTTTTCGATGTCGCGTTCTTCCGCCTGCACCGCATCGGCGCGGCGGTAAAGCGGGAGAACGAGGAAATTCATCGTAAGACTCAGCACGATGATGGAAAATCCCGGATGATTCGTAAAACGGTTCGCCGTGACAAAGATGATCTCGAAAAAGAGCTCCAGCGGCTTGATCAACAGGGTGTACAGAATCGCCGATACGCTCATCCCTATGCCTCCTTATCCGGACGTTCCGCAGGATTCAGTTCACGGTATTTCTTCATCAGATAATCCACCGTGCGGACCGCGCCCTCGCCCATGTGCTCCCATGCCTCGCTTCTGGCTTCGTCTCTGCCTTTCGCGTAGCGCGTGTCATTCAGGCATTCGTCGATGATCGAGTGCAGCATCGGCAGATTCAGTCCGTTCAGCTCATGACCGATGCGCGGAAGGATTCCCGTCGTCCAGAGCGGTGTATCCAGCCACCAGGCGTCATAGACACTGGTGTCAATGTTGGCTGCCGTGTAGATAACCGGCTTATCGTAAACCATTGCAAATTCAAAGATAACGCCGGAGAAATCGGAGATCAGAATGTCCGAGCGGCGAAGAACCTCAAAGTTGTCATTGTCACGGTTCCACTCAATCCGGTCGGATTCCGGATATCTCTTTTGAATCGATTCGATCATCTCTTTCTCCGCGGTGTAGGACTGCGGATGCGGGCGGACAATGATATGGTATCCGGTCTCCAGAAGAACCTTCAGAATCTGATCGCCATATTTGGAGAAGATCGCTTCCGGTCCCCAGGACGGAGCGAGCAGCACGGTGATCTCGTGCTTCGGTGCCGGTCCCGCCTTCTCAAAGCGCGCTTTCATCTCATCCATATACGGGATACCGACCTCAATCAGGTCCTTGGCCGGAAGATTTCGGAGTTTTTCCAGATTCCGCACATCCGTCGCCTGATATTCGCCGGAGAGAAGAATGGAATCATAATAATCGATGCCGAACATGCGGTAGAGCGTCGCCTCACTCGCCGCGTGAAGAATGTGAACGTAACACTGCACTTCTTTGGAGCGCTTCCACTGATAGACATCCAGTCCCGGCGTCGTGGAAAGGACAATGCCGGCCTTCAGAAAGTTCAGTTTCGCAAACGCGCGGTTTCCCTCGCCGATGAATTCACCGCGGATATGCGGATACGGATTCTGAAGTCCCGGATCGTCCGGCGATGCCGTCATGTAGACGACGTCCACGCCGCGCTTGTCAAACTCCCGAAGAACGGGCTCGAAAATATTCCAGTAGCGCTTGTGATCGGCAAACACCACATACGGGATCCGGTTCGCATTCATGTCGACCTTTTTTCCGCCGCTCAGGATGAAGCGGAGCTTTACAATCAGCATCCGCGCGGAATAGATTCCCGCACCGACAAGTCCGATCAGAATGGTAAACAGCATGCTTCCCGTGCCCGGGTCAATATATAATCGCATAAGAAACTCCCTTTATTTGTAAATATCTCTCTGTGCTTCACCATCGAAGCGAAGCGTGCTTCGCGGGTTTCGGCTCATCACCATGGCAGCGGCGTGCGCACCCTCGCGGAGCCTTTTTTGTGGTATGGGATATTTCGGAGAAATAACCCATAACGCAAAAAAAGCAGACCGTGTGAACACAGTCTGACTTATTATATACTTATTATTATGTTTTTGGAATAAGGTTTCACGTTTCTTCGGATTGTTAATCCGCTGTTTATCTGTGATTTTTCTGCAGTTTTTCCTTTTGCACAGTATATACATTGAAAATTACCCGTTTCCGCATATACTGTACGGATTCTTTCGTCATTATGTTTCCGGATTTTTCGTCGTTTCAAATGTGCTGTCGTCTTTCTTCGCATTTATCAACATCGGTTTTGTCCGGTATGAAAGTCTGATATGTTGTGTATCCCGGTCGCAGAATGTACCATTCCCATTTCAGTCATAGCTCAGAAGTCAAAAGGCTCCTGCTTTTCCGCCAGCAGTTCCCGGTAATCGGAGATAAAGCGGTCACTGAGTTCGCAGATCTTCTCCCGGTCCCCACGGCTTGCCGCATCCTCCACGCCGACGGTAAAAAAGCCGGCAGACTTTGCGCTCCGGACCGCAAAAAAGGTATCCTCAAAGACGGCAAATTCCGACGGAATACGTTGGCTCCGTTTTTTCGGTTCATTGGACGGACTCTGCTCCGGTACTTGGTGCGTCTCCTCCGCAGAACTCTCTCTGTCGATCACCCGCTGCAGAATCCGGGCCGCTTCCCGGTAGATCACCGGCTTCGTTTTATCCGTCTGAAACTCCGAGCAGGTCACGATCCCGCAGATGCAGTCATCCAGCCCGAGCCGCCGGAAGGCGGCGTAAACCAGTTCTTTTTCATTGCTCGTCGCAAGAATGACCGGGATTCCTTTTTCCTTCATTTTCCGGAGAAAACCGGCCGCACCGGGCTTTTCGGTGACTTCTTCCCGGTAAAACGTATCGATAATTGACAAGATATGTCTGCAGACCTCTTCGTTGCTCTCTTTCAGTCCGTAGTGATCGATCAAATACTGTGCCGCCTGCACCGTCGTTTTCGGGAAAAGAATCCGGTCCAGCCCGTCCTCCGCAAGAATCCCGTGTTCCGCCAGATACCGCCGCCCCAGATCGGTCCAGATCCCCATGGAATCCAGAATGGTTCCGTCGACATCCATGATACAGCCGCAAATCCGCCGGGGCGGCATCGCACCGCCTCCTGACGTATCATTTTTCTCCGTTCTCTCCGTTCTCCACGGGGCCTGCTCTTTGGGCCTGTTCCGTTCTTCTTTTTCCTTCTGCTCTGTCTGTTCTTCTGCCTTCATGGTAGCACCGCTCCTGCTGTGATCGATTTACATTCTTTCGGCAGAGCGAACCATCTGCTCTACCGCCGTCTTCAATTCTGCCGTCGCGCCGGGAATATCCTCCTTCGAAAAGATGGCGCTGATCACCGCCGCACCGACAATTCCGGTTCCGGAGAGCTCTCCGACATTGTCCTTTGTGATTCCGCCGATCGCGATAACCGGGATGGAAACGGCCTCCACAATCGCTTTTACCGTGTCATAATCGACTTCTTTTGCATCATCCTTCGAACCGGTCGGAAACACGGCTCCGACACCGAGATAATCCGCTCCCGCTTTTTCTGCGCGGATCGCCTGTTCAACCGTCTGAGCGGAAACGCCGAGAATCTTGTCCGGTCCGATGAGTCCGCGGACATTGCCCGCTTCCATATCACTCTGACCTACATGAACGCCGTCCGCCCCGACCTTCTGAGCCAGCAGAACATTGTCATCCAGCACAAACGGAATGTGACGTTCCCGGCAGAGGGCTCCGATCTCCCTTGCCTCCTGCTCAAAGTTTTCCTCATCCAGTTCTTTCTCCCGGAGCTGAATAAACGTCGCCCCTCCGTCGATTGCCTCTTTAACCTGATCGGTCAGTGTTCTTCCGTTCAGCCAGTGGCGGTCGGTGACCGCATAGAGCAAAAGACTCTCTTTGGTACAATTCATGCTGCCTTCTCCTTTTTCCTCTCAGCGAATCTCATATCTTGCACATTTATTCAGCATCGCCCCGGTCATATTGTATACGGCGTCAATGATACGGTTCCGGTAGGTTGCATTGCCGTCACCGTCTTCCATGCGGCTCCAGGCGATCTCCCCGGCCACACCCATGGCGCAGACTGCGGCGGCCGCCGC
Organism: [Clostridium] aminophilum; assembly: GCF_900101295.1. Classification (GTDB taxonomy): domain Bacteria; phylum Bacillota; class Clostridia; order Lachnospirales; family Lachnospiraceae; genus Clostridium_R; species Clostridium_R aminophilum_A. Next base: position 14,030 of record NZ_FOIL01000043.1, read on the forward strand.
CCCCAGCATCTCGCGCGGATTTGCACAGATATACGCATTGATCAGCGCGCCGAGCTGACAGCCCGTTCCGGTAACCTTTCCCATCTCTTTTTTGCCATTCCGAATGACAAAACACCGCTCCGCGTCTGCCGCCAGATCGATCTTTCCGGTGATCACAACGATACACTCCCTGGCTTTCGCAAAATCCTTGGCAAACTGTACCATAACATCCAGATTGTCTTCCGTCACAACGTCCGCGGCTGACGCGTCGACTCCTCTCGTCGAGCCGGAACCGTCCGCCAATGTCTTGATCTCGGAGATATTTCCCTTGATCACATGAAAATGAAGGGACTCCATGAGATCCATCGCCGTTTTGGTGCGATATGTGCTCGCCCCCGCGCCCACCGGATCCAGCACCATCGGATGTCCGAGTCTTTCCGCGGCTCCGCCCGCGATGTTCATGCCGCGGACTCCCCGTTTGGTCAGGGTGCCGATGTTGATGTAGAGCCCGGAACAGATCGAGGTGATCTCCTCGACGTCACGGGGCTCTGAGGACATGATCGGGCTGGCGCCGGACGCCAGAAGCATATTCGCGACATCGTTCACGGTCACATAGTTGGTGATGCAGTGAATTAACGGCGAATTCTGATGAACGTTTTCCAGATACTCTCCTAACATAGTTTTCCCCTTTCGCTGATTCTTTTGTTGCTTCTTTCGCTGCCTCTCTCGTTGATTCTTTTGTTGCTTCTTTCTTTGTTTCTTTCGCTGCCTCTTTCGTTGATTCTTTCGTTGTTTCTTTCACTGCCTCTTTCGTTGATTCTTTCGTTGATTCTTTCCTTTTCGTTTCCGGGATCAGGCCCGGGCCGGATTTATCCCGGTTCGTATCTGATCTGCCGCTAAAGTCTGAATGGCTGTTTGACGCAGACAGGGCAGAGCCCTGATGGACGCTGCCCTGTCTGCGTTTGAAATAATATTCTTCAAATCCCTACGTTGGCATTATCCAAATCAGGTTTCGGTCGAAACGGTCCAGTTTCCTCTCAGCCCGCTGCCGCGAGCTCCCGCCGGTTGCAATATATCAAAGAAAACACGGATTATATCAGTATCTCTCTTGAGCCTTCGGCTCCGGAGTCTTACGCCTGGAAGTAATATCCTACTCCCCATTTGGTGTGAACATACTTCGGATCGCTCGGCTTTGGCTCAATCTTCTCGCGAAGCCTTCTCACGTGAACATCCACCGTGCGCACATCTCCGCCGGATGCCGCGGCACGGTTTCCCCATACCAGTTTCAGAAGATCCTCACGGCTGTATACCTTGCCCGGATGTGTCATCAAAAGCTCCAGAAGATCAAACTCTCTGGCTGTCAGGTTAATCTCCCTTCCCGCTACAAAAACCCGTCTCGTCTCCGTGTTGATCTCCATATCCGATGCCTGGATCACCGCTTTTTTTACATCATTTCCGGCACTGGCCTTCTCAATCGCCTTCTGTGCCTTTGACGCGCGCCGCAGGATGCCCTTGATTCTTGCCTTGACCTCAAGAATATTGAAGGGTTTCGTGACATAGTCATCCGCCCCGCTCTCAAGTCCCATGATTTTATCCATGTCCTCACTCTTGGCCGTCAGCAGAATGACCGGCATATCCGAAAATTCCCGGATTGCCTGAAGCACTTCCATTCCGTTCATCTTCGGAAGCATCACGTCAAGAAGCACACAGTCATATTCCTGTGCTTTCGCCAGTCCCAGTGCCTCTTCTCCATCGTACGCACAATCAACCTCGTATCCGTCCTGAAGAAGGCTGAACCGGATTCCCTTTACGATCAGCTTTTCGTCATCCACTACCAGAATCTTAGACATTTTTCTTCCTTCCTGCTGTTCTCCTCATCTACACTGCGATCCGGTCTTTGATCTTCCCGAATGCGCCTTTCTTAATCCCGGGGACCTGCATGATCTCCTCGATGCTGCCGAACGGTTTCTTCGACCGGTAGGCGATAATATCCTCCGCACGGCTCTTTCCGATTCCGGGAAGCTGCTGCAGTTCCTCTCCGGAAGCGGTGTTGATATTGATTCTGCCGCCATTTTGCGGAGAACCGTTTCCCTGCCCAGCTGCCGCCGTATGAGTTCCACCGGCAATGCCGGTCTCCCCACTCACCGCCTCGTTTTTGCCCGGCACCCGGATCTGCAGACCGTCACTCACAAGCATGGCAAGATTTACGGCATCCTGCGCCGCATCCGGAGCAAAACCGCCTGCTGCCGTGACTGCATCGCAGATTCGGCTCCCCTCCGGCAGGTAAACCACGCCGGGCGAGACCACATGTCCGCAGACGTACACTGCAAATTTTTCCGCATCCGGCTGGAGTTTTCCGGAATCGGGGCCGGAGTCGGGGACTCCTTTGCCGGATGATGCGGTTATTTGTCCGTCTCCACTGCGCGAACCGGCCGGAGCCGGATCACGGCCGGAACCGTTCTCACTGTCCGGTCTCGCATCACCGGTCCGAAGCGAATCTTTCCCGCCGTCGGACAGCTTACCCGGATCTGCATTTTCCGGACCTGCGTTTCCCAGTTCTGCGTTTTCCGGATCTGCGTTTCCCAGTTCTGCGTTTCCCAGTTCTGCGTTTTCCGGATCTGCGCTCTCCAATGACTGCTCTTCGCCGTCAATAACAAATGCTGGCTGTCTCCGTTTTCCCGGCCCTGCAAGATACGCCGCCGCCATGATCAGAAATGCCGCCGCCATCACCGAGATCCGGATCCATTTTGTTTTTTTCAGATTCATTTTCTCCCTTTCTCTGTAAGAAAACGGAGAAAAAGCAAAATCCTGCCTCCTTATATTTTAACGGAGACAGGACTTAATGACAATAGCCGCGGGCATTCTTTCTGCCCGGAAGATACCGGCATTTATTACTTTCTGCGGGATTTCGCCGCACGGAGAAGGTGCTCCGCAAGGATCGCCGTCGTGACACCGCCGACACCGCCCGGAACCGGCGTGATCATCTTCACCTTATCCAGAATGCCTTCAAAATCGGCATCTCCGCTGATATTGCCGTCCTCGTCGACATTGAAGCCGACATCGATGACAACCGCGTCCTTCTTGACATACTCGGCGGTAATCAGATCCTTCTGTCCCGCACAGGTCACCAGAATATCCGCCTCTCGGCACCGACGGTCCATATCAATCGTCTTGGTATGGCAGATCGTCACGGTGGCATCGTGCTGCAGAAGCATCATCGCCAGCGCACGGCCGACAACCTTGCTTCGGCCGACGATCGTCACATTCTTTCCCTTCAGTTCGATTCCCGCATGCAGAAGAAGACGCACGATCGCCTCCACTATCGCTGCCGCATAACCTCTCGCGTCCCAGCTGAAGACCCGCGCCACATTGATCGGTGAGATACCGTCGAGATCCTTCATCGGATCGATGGTGCCGTAAACTTCCTCTTCCGAGATGTGCTCCGGGAACGGACGCATGAGGAGAATTCCGTCGATGGCATCGTCGTCGCTGATCGCCTTGAACTCACGGACAAAGTCCTCCGTCGTGATAGATTCCGGGAAAACGTAGGACTTCGCATCCATTCCGTAGGCCTTCATGCGGCGGACCGCATTTCTCTCATAGGCAATGCTGTCCGGTTTCTCACCGATGCGGACCGTTGCCAGCATCGGCTTTTTCTCCATAGCGGAGGCCTCCGCTATGAGGTTTTCTTTGATCTCTGCGGCCAACGGCGCACCCTTTAAAATCTTATTTGTCTCCAAGATGATGTTTCCTTCCTGTTTTTCCTGTTTTCCCTGTTTTCCTTACCCAACCATCATGCCGGATATCATCTCCGCAATGTAGACTGCAGCGATGGCCGCCAGCGCAACCACCACAAGGCTCTTTCCCCGATAGCCGAGGAAACACGCCACCGCCGTTCCGACCAGTGCCGAGCTGATGGATCCGGTTGAGAAAAAGACGTCCGGAAAGGTCAGTGCGCCCAGCACCGCAAACGGTGTGTAATCCAGAAATGACCGGATAAACCGGCTTTTGATCTGTTTTCGAAATACCGTTACCGGAAGAACCCGTGGCAGATAGCTGACGAAGGCCATGATGGCCACACAGATCAAAACTCTTGTCAGATCATACTGCATGTCTATCCTCCTTTTCTTCCGGCATGTCTTTCGGGAAAAATTTTGCGCCGATCGACGCCCCGAAGACCGTCGCAATGATGATCCGGAATCCCGCGGAAACAAAGGAAAAGACCGGAATATACCGCAGGAACAGATTCATTGCGACCGCACAGCAGATCACGATGAGAACATTTCTGCTCTTTCTTGCCGGCGGAATAATCAGCGCAATAAACATTCCATAGAGCGCAATTCCCATCGCGCTTCGAAGCTCCGGTGTGAGAAGTCCCGTAATGGAAGCGCCGGTCCACGTTCCGAGTGTCCATCCGACCGTCGGAAGCGTGATCAGCCCCATCAGATACGGAAAGCGAAGTGTTCCGCGCTCCAGCGAGGCCACAACAAAGGTTTCATCCGTAATTCCGTATGAAAAAAGGAGGCGCTTCAGCGTCCCCATCTTCTGATCGATTCTCTGAGAGATGGAAAGCGACATCAGCATATACCGCAGATTGATGATCAGCACGGTAAGCCCGATCTCAACGTACCCTGCCCCCGCAAAGATCAGATTCGTTCCCGCGAACTGTCCCGCACTGGTCAGGTTGGTCAATGAGACAAGCACGGCCACCCACACCGGAAGGCCGCCCGCAACTGCCATGAATCCATAGGTAAATGACACCGGAAAGTACCCGAGGCCGATCGCCAGACCGCCCTTCAGGCCAAACATGTACGCCTGTTTCCAATCCATTTTGCTTTCCGCCCCCTTTGGCGGTCATTCATTTGTTCTCAGTTTCTCTTCCACCCGGCATAATCCGCATCATGACACTGATTCAGCCACGCGATTCCGTCTTCGATTCCTTTCTCATCAAAAGAAAATGTCTCTGACTTTTTCTGGTCATCCGACGTGAAATCATAGGCAAACGGCTCCGGCCATTGGACCACCCGCAGGACCGTCTCCTCCTTCGCGTCTTCTCCTTCTCCGACGGTGACGACTGCTTTCTCCATTCGATAGCGCATCCCCTGATAGCTCCCTGTAAACTTTTCCAGTTTCAGAAAACTGATCGGCATCACATCGTCCCGTTCAATCATTCCGTCTCCTCTCTGACCATTGTTACATATTGTAGCAGAAGTTATGGTTTTTGTTAACTACTATTCCTTCAAGGAATCTTATATAATATCAGGTAATCGTCGTTATTCATTTAATGCATACTGCGAAAAAATGCGGATCAGACGGTTCCCCGGGCGGCTTTCTCACCGGAACCGGTATCGTCTCACCACGGCCTGAAGACTCTTTCTGCCATTATATTCATTGATTTCCGGATAATAAACGATGTCCACTGTGGTCCGGCCGCCGCGTTCTTCCTCAAAGCAGTCTCCGCCAGTGAAGACAACCGCTTCCATCGCGTGACCGTCCGGCTCCACCAGCGTCATTTTGACCACATTCCGGTTTTTCCCGAGAACGCGGCAGCTTCGGATACCGAGTCCCGCCTCCGCGAAGATCGGTTTGTCATTGGCCTGGCCGAAGGGTTCCAGCATTTCCAGCTCCCCGATCAGTTTTTCCGAGACATACCCGATCGGCATCGGCACATCGATCCAAATCTTCGCCGTCAGATCCGCATCGGTCAGCCCGCTGTTTTCGTTGAGTCTTCTGCGGAATTCGTCCACATTTTCGCGGTCAATGGAAAGCCCTGCCGCCATCGGATGCCCGCCGAATTTCAGAAGAAGATCTTTCACCTCCGTGAGTTTTGCGAACATATGATAATTCTCGATGGAGCGCCCCGACCCCTTGACAGACGTCTCCCCGTCGGTCAGAACGATCGACGGCTTCTGATATTTTTCCCGCAGCCGTCCGGCAATGATGCCGGCCAGCGACTCATGACATCCCGGAAGGTACACCACCAGAACCTTGTCGTCTTCGTACTGCGACTCCACGATCTCCGATGCGCGAACCGTCTCCTCTTCGGTCATGTCTTTCCGCTCATCGTTCAGTTCCACAAGACGTTTGGACAGCTCCTCAATGGCAAACGGATTCTTTGACAAAAACAGCTCTTCTGCGAGGTCCGCCGACTCCAGCCGGCCGCCGGCATTGATGGCGGGGCCAATCACAAAGCCAATCGTATACGCGGTCAAAGCGTGCTGCCCCGCCCCGGTCTTTTCGATCAGCGCGCGCAGTCCCGGATTTTCGGTGCGCTCAACCGCCGGAAGACCGTATTTTACAATGATCCGGTTTTCATCAATGAGGGGCATCACATCACCGACCGTGGCAATAGCCGCAAAATCCAGATATTTCATCCAGTCGCTGTCCGGCCGGCCCGCATTTCTGAACAGCACCGCGATCAGCTTCCATGCGACTACCGCGCCGCAGATCTCCGGGAACGGATAACCACTCTCCGACATTTTCGGATCGATCACGACATCCGCCGGCGGAATCACTTCCCGGTCTCCGTCTTTCGGAATCTCATGGTGATCCGTGACAATCACCGTCATTCCGGAAGTCTTTGCCTTTTCGACCTGAGAAAACGCGCTAATGCCGTTGTCGCAGGTGATGATGGTGTCAATGCCGTCTGCCAATGCCTCATCGATAATGGCTTCGTTGATGCCATATCCGTCTTTGATGCGGTGCGGGATCCGATGATCAACGTCCGCGCCGAGGGCCGAAAGGGCTGACACCAGAATATACGTGGAGCAGACGCCGTCAATGTCGTAATCCCCGACCACGCGGATCCGCTTCTTATCCCGGATCTTCTGAAGCAAAATCTCTGACGCCCTGTCCGCGCCCCTTAGAAGCGCCGGATCGTACAGATCCTTCAGTGTACCGTTGAGATACCGGTCAATGGCTTCGTCTCCGACAATCCCGCGATTGGTAAGAATGCGGGCCAGTACCGGATCAATTCCAAACCGGTCCGCGATATGACGGAAATCCGCTTTTTTTGTGTATACCATCCATTGCTGCGGCGCTGTCTGTGCCATGTCCTTATGCTCCTGTCTACATTAACCTGTGTCTGTTTTTCTGAGAATTCGTTTTCCGCTCTTTCCGGTTACTCCCTGCACGTTTTCTTTCGTTTCCGGATACGCGGTCGTTTTGGGATCGCCCCGCTATTTCCGGCTCACACGGTCGTTTCCGGATCGTACGGTCGTTTCCGGCTCACACAGTCTTTTCCAAATTTCGCGGTCGTTTCCGGATTCTCCGGCAATTCTCAGATATGATATTCCTTCAGTTTTTTTCTGCGCTCTCTGTAATCCGGGAGAATGCTCTCCACAACCGCCCAGAATGCCGCGGAATGGTTCATTTCCTTCCGGTGGGCGAGTTCATGAACGATCACATAATCCCGGAGTTCCACCGGCAGAATCGAAAGCCGCCAGTTGAAATTCAGGTTCCCCTTCGCCGAGCAGCTTCCCCACCGGGTTCTCTGATCGCGGATCGAAACCCGGCCGTAGGTGACGCCCATGCGTCCGGCATAATGCTCAAGCCGCTCCTTCAGAATCGGGACGAAGGCGTTTACCTTTTGTTTTATCTCATCCCGCGATAATTCCTCCAACTGCGTTCCGCTTTCCCGTTCAGACAGCTTTTTCGCCATATGCTGGACAATCCACGGAAAATGCTTCCGGGCCAGTTCTTCGACATCCTTTGTCTTTGTACGCATCGGGGCTCGAAAAACCAGATTGCCCTCACGGCCGATCTCAATGGAGATGGTTGCGCGGCCGCTCCGGATCATCTGATAGGGAATCCGGTACTCTTCCGCCGGTTCGTCCGCAAAATCCGCATCCGTGCGGCTCAAAAACTCATCCGGCGTATACTCACGCGGTTTTCCCGCGTTCAAAACAGACGCCAGCATCTGTTCAAAGGATCCGCCAAGCTGGCCCGGAAGCGCGTCGAGTGCGCGTCTTCCCGCTCCGGCTTCATTTTTCGCTATTTTCTTTATGATGCCTGCGCTGACAAGCTGATGTACCTTCTTATTAAAGTCCGAGCTGTCCGGCCATGCCCCAATTTCTCGGATCTTCCTGGGATTTATCCGCAAATACTGCATAGATTGCATCTCCCTCTTCCTGGATCGTCTCCGCACATTCCTCCAGGATCTTTTCCAATCGTTCACCGGCCTCCGCCATCGATGAAGATGCATCCGTGCAGTGTGTGACACGAATGCAGCCGTTGCCGACATTGCCTTTCAGCAGATTGCGAAGCGCATCCATCGTCATGGCGTAGTCTTTCGGAAAGTCAAATTCCTTTGCAAGAATCTCGTGGATTTCCTTCTCAGACTGCATTTTATTCAAATCGATTTCAATCAGTTTCATCGTTTTCTCCCCCTGTTTGATCGGTTGGTTCAAAACGTAATTATAAATGATTTTACCGTGAAAGGGAACGGGCAAATCTGTGAGAGCGATGCGGACTATGCGTGGCGCCGCTGGTCACCGTCAGGTGACAGCTTCCTTGGCGAAGCTCTTAGCGACACATATTCACTTAGCGGCTTTGCCGCCTTAGTGAAATAGCGTGCTGCGGTTGGTCTTTCCGAGCTTAGTGCGTGCCATGGAAATTCACTTAGCGAGTTTTTTCTCGAGCTTAGTGAATTTGCTTACAGCGGCGTGCGCATCCTCGCGGAGCGTTTCTCGTGTCACAGGAAAGTTCTTCGAAGTTTCCTGTGACACAAAAAAAAGGCTCCGGATTACTCCGAAGCCTTTTACCATGCGTGTGACATGATTCGAACACGCGACACCTTGGTCCGTAGCCAAGTGCTCTATCCAGCTGAGCTACACACGCATTTCCAACTGATCTCTCAATCAGAACAATGACTATTATATACCTTTCGTTCTGAATGTCAAGCAAAATTATAAAATTATGAATATTTAATTTGAAAAGGCATTTCCAATCCCTTTTAGCGGCGTGTGCATCCTCCCGGAGCGTTTCTCGTGTCACAGGAAAGTTCTTCGAAGTTTCCTGTGACACAAACGAAGTGAAACACGCTTCGCGAGCTTCGCTCGTGATCGCGTCAATCGTCAAAGCCTCGTGCAAGCTCAGGCTTTGGCTCGTTTCTCGCAAAAAAAGAGGCAGCATACGCCGCCTCCAATCGTGGACCTTCAGGGACTCGAACCCGGGACCTATCGGTTATGAGCCGACTGCTCTAACCAGCTGAGCTAAAGGTCCAAAAATGTGTATAAAAAAAACTCCTCCAGTTGGACTTGAACCAACGACATCGTGATTAACAGTCACGCGCTCTACCGACTGAGCTATAGAGGAATAAAGGTAAATGGTACATACCTTCAAAACTGCTTACTGATTGAAATATTCCGATTTTTGAAACCTTCTGGATAAGCCCTCGACCTATTAGTGACAGTCAGCTGCATGCATTACTGCACTTCCACCTCTGCCCTATCAACCTCATACTCTCTAAGGGGTCTTACTTCTTACGAATGGGATATCTCATCTTGAGGGGGGCTTCACGCTTAGATGCCTTCAGCGTTTATCCCCTCCCGGCTTGGCTACTCTGCCATAGGATTGATTCCTAACAGATACACCAGCGGCCAGTCCATCCCGGTCCTCTCGTACTAGGGACGGCTCCTCTCAAATATCCTGCGCCCGCGCCGGATAGGGACCGAACTGTCTCACGACGTTCTGAACCCAGCTCGCG
>NZ_FOIL01000085.1 GCF_900101295.1 [Clostridium] aminophilum
TGAAATCTATCCATCAATAATCCGATTTCATTATAAAAAGTTCTAAATCCCTCTATTGAATTTCCAAAGCAAAAAGGTTTTTTTGTAAGCTCAATCCCCCTCCAATCAAAAGCTCTAAAATAATGCTTTTCACTACCAACATCAATACCAACTACCATTGTCTTTTCTGTTACTTGCCTGATTTTCTTGTTTTGTGTAAAATTCATCTGTAGATACCTCTTTTGTTCTGTTTATTGCCAACTATGCTAGGGTCAGCAATTACAGTTTAACTGAGGTATCTTTCTGTTTCTACAAATTCACACTTTAAATGTTACAGGAAGCTATGAACTAAAAATTTTCTTTTTTCCATTAATTCACGGCAAATGCAGTCGAAATAGAAAATATCGCAGTACTTACGGAATATAAGATAGATTTAAGAACCTGTCTTTTTTCGTAAACTATTTTCATTCTTTTTACACAAATTAGCCACCGGTTGGACATATTTGAACGATAATATATTACCTGCAGGACGGAAACATCCAAGTAACAGCGAAAGGAGATACCGAAATGAGAAAAGTGACAATGCTCAGCATGCTGATCCCGGAATCCCGTACAGGAATTCTTGTACAGAACGGACAGAAAGAACGAATCGAAGCAAAATATATCAGTTTCGACGAATACGAAGAGACCCTTCGAAAAGCTTCGGAGAACACGGCTGACGCATCTGTTCCGATCGTTTCCGGCGTCTTCTACGCGGACAGCGGTGAAGGCCGAAGAGTTCTGGTACTCCCGGACACCGCAGCGATGTGATCCTGTACATCCCCAATTGCCGGCAGCATACGTCCCTTCGTTACTGCCGTCCCTCATAACATCCCTATAAAAGAGAAGTCCCGGCCGAACGGATTCAGCCGGGACTTCTCTTTTCTATTCTTCTATCATCCTCTTGTTTTATATGTCCGGCCCGCAGAATCAATCTGCCGCCGGACCGCGAAAAACGTTTTTTTCCGTCTCAATCAGAATGACACTTCGGTTAGGCCGCCTGCTTCTTTTTCGGAAGAACGAACAGAACAAAACCGATGATCATGCAGACCGCAAACATTGCCAGACCAATGCCGACGATCGGGCCGAGAGATCCTGCTGCCCACCACATCGGAATCAGTCCGATGAAGACTTCCTTCCAGCAGCAAACAGTGGAATAGATACCGTGATTGTCCGGAGCGGTAGACTGGTTGTCCGGGTCAACGGCTCTTACCAGTGCAAGACCGGTTGCCGTGTTTCCGGTTCCGACACCGTATGCCATCAGGGCTTTCTCAAACCACTCTTCCTTACAGAACAGCTTGCTGAGGCCGAAGCACATCACGATGGTGATAGCCGTCATGATCAGAGTATATGCGAGGATCGGAACAATGTAAGTGGAAACCAGCTCCAGATCCAGAGTTGCGATTGCGGTAAGTACGACAACCTCCAGAAGGAAACCGGAGATGTGGTGAATCAGCTTCACATCAACATACTTGTCCAGCTTTGTCAGCTTTGCGATATTCCATACCAGCGCTCCGCCGATGATTCCGTGGATAACGGACGGAAATACGCTGACACCCGGCCAGATCAGACCGATTGCCCAGAAGAGCTTCTTGCCGGCAAATACGGCAGTCAGCAGCCATGCGCCCTGAAATGCAAGATGGTTGATCGCGATACCGGAGGTAACAGTCTGTCCGACGCCTGCTCTCTTCTCATCCGGAAGAACGCCGCCGTAGTAGGAATCCGGCTGTTTCTGCGGATCCTTAACGAAGGTTCCCCAACCTTTTCTGACACCGATGTTGACCATGATCATACCGATGACCATCGCTACGATCAGACCGAAGGTGGCAAGTACCATACCGATGGAAACTGCGCCGTCGATTCCATTTTCCAGGAATGCCTCACCGGCTGCAGCCGCGTTTCCGTGACCGCCCTGGAATGCGAACTGTCCGAGGGAACCCCAGCCCAGCGGAAGACCAACCCAGATGGTGCCGAGGACGATCCCCACGATCGGACCCAGAGCCATCTGAACGGAATATACCCCCTGCTCAACGACAACGTAGTCCAGATAGCGGACAACCTTATCCTTTGTGATGGTGATTCCGAACAGAAGCGCTGCCATGATCGGTGCGATCAGAACATTGGAGAATTTCTCAAATGATTCCGGAACCGCAACCACGTTCAGGCACTGCTGTCCGAGCACCAGCGCGATCACGCCGCCGATCAGGGATGCCGGAAGGAAAAGTTTCTGAATCGGCTTCAGAACCTGACGGACTGCATATCCGACAAGCATGAATACACCGATCAGTACCATGTCATTAAAAAGTGATGCTACTGTCATTTTCATTGCTAAACCCCTTTGTCAAAATACTGACTTCTCCTGTTTTGTCTCTTGCGAGGCACGTTGCTATTGTACTTGCAGGAGTGCATGAAAATCCAACAGCGCATTTTTCCGCTGCTCACAAAATTTATTTTTTAATATGTACGTTAGTATCTTTCATTATTGGTTTTGACGGTTTCGTCGGCATTTTTAGAGACAAAATCTTGCATTTTTTACCCAAAAGTTTCCAAAAAAACCGCCCATTCCGGCTGATTGCCGAAACGGGCGGGTTTTTATATCATTTTTATCAGCGGGTTATCCGTAACCATATCAGGCTTCCCGGATTTTTTTAATCTCTTCGATCATAACCGGAAGGACTTTCATCGCATCGCCGACGATGCCGACATTTGCCACAGAAAAGATCGGAGCGTCTTCATCCTTGTTGATCGCTACAATATAATCCGATCCTGTGATTCCCGAGAGATGCTGGGTTGCCCCTGAAATGCCTGCCGCAATGTAGAGCTTCGGCGAAACGGTCTTTCCGGACTGACCAACCTGATGATTCTTCGCAATCCATCCGTCTTCAATGGCCGGTCTTGTGGCCCCGACTTCACCGCCGAGAATTTCAGCCAATTGTTCCACCAGCCCAAAATTCTCTTTGCTGCCCATTCCGCGGCCGCCGGAGACAATAATCTCTGCATCTTCCAGATTTACGGTTTCCGTGATCTCTTTGACGGTATCCTTTATCTTTGTCTTCATGACACCGGCATCTGCTTTCACATCCCGCGCTTCAACGATTCCGGTGTCCGCGCCCTCCGGCTTCTTAAATGCACCGGAACGGATAACGGCGATTCTCGGTCTGACTTCATCCACAACGACATCGCAGCAGACGGCACCGCTGTACTCTGACGTGACAAATACTTCCTTGTCTCCGTCTGTCCTGATCCCGGCCACATCGGTTACCGCGGCAGTGTCTAACTGCGCCATCAGTTTCGCCGCCAGATCTTTGCCGTCACCGGTTCCGCCCAGCAATACCGTGTCCGGTTTTTCCTCTTCGATGATCTGTTTCAGAATATCGGCATAGCCATCCAGATCATACACTGCCGCCTCGTCGGAGTCGATTGCAAGCACCCGGTCGGCACCGGAAGCCGCGACATTTTGAGCAGCTTCTGAAATATTCTTTCCAATCACTGCGGCAATGACCTGTCCGCCCGTTTTCTCCGCCAGTTTCCGCGCCGGTGTCAGCGCTTCAAGACCGGCCTTGACCGGAGCACCATCTGTGTTTTCCACATACACCAGAATATTATTTGTTGTATCTTCTTTTCTCATGATGCCCTCCGTCAAATTACCTTTGCATCTGTCATCATCTGAATCGCCTTCATCGCCGATTCCTCATCCGACTCTTCTTTAATCCGGATTCCAGCCTCCCTCTTCGGCGGCTCATATTCCGCAACTCGTTTCATTCTCGCCGCAAACGATCCGGCATCCGCAAGTTCGCTGACATCCAGCTCGTCAATCGGCTTACGGCGCGCCGCCATCTTATTCTTGATGGTTGGATATCTCGGATCGTATTCCGGCTTCGACACCGTGACAACTGCCGGCATAGCCGCCTCAATCACACGATATCCCTCTTCGGTTTCGTGCTTTGCCTCAACGGTTCCGCCTTCCGCCTTTATATCAATAATATTGGTGATCACGGCTTCCCCAAGCTTATCTGCCAGACAGATTCCGGTCTGTCCCAACGGTACATCGGTTGCCTCTTTGCCCGTAAAGATCAGATCAAATGCTCCCTTCCCGGCAGAAAGCTTTTCAACAGCCCCCTTCAGGATCTCCGCGATTCCCATCGCATCCATGTCATTTACTTCGTCGCACTTTACCAGGTATGCATAATCTGCCCCGACGGCAAGACAATTCTTCAGGGAATTTTTCGCGCTTTCCGGTCCGACACATAATGCGGTGATCTCCGAACCGTCATTGAGCGATTCCTTCAGACGCGCCGCCATTTCAAGTGAATAGGTGTCAAATGCATTGACCACCGGAGTTATTCCGTCGACTGCCGGTCTTCCGTCTGCTCCAACGGAAACCTCAACCGAATCATCCGGCACCTGCTTAATGCAAACTAATATATTCATGCTGTTCTCCAATCTCTGTCCGTTATTAAAATCTTCCGATGGTATTGTTTGCGGTTACGATTCTCTGTACTTCGTTGGTTCCCTCGAAAATCTGGAAGATCTTTGCATCACGCATCAGTTTTTCTACCGGATACTCACGGCTGTAGCCATATCCGCCAAACATCTGCACTGCCTCCGTCGTACACCACATCGCCGCATCCGAAGCAAAGCATTTCGCAATCGCAGCCTCACGCGAGTACGGCCGGCCCATATCCATCAGATTTAATGCATACGCGTTCATCTGTCTGCTGGCCTCAATCTTAATGGCCATATCCGCAATCTTAAACTGCATCGCCTGGAATTTCAGTACCGGCTTACCGAACTGTTTGCGCTCCTTGGTATAGGCAATCGCCTCATCCATCGCTCTCTGGGCCAGTCCTGTGGAAATGACTCCCATCCATGCGCGGGCCTGATCCAGCGTCTTCATGGCAATCTTGAAACCGTCGCCTTCCTTTCCCAACAGATTCTCTGCCGGAACTCTGACATCTTCCAGAACCACATCCGTTGTGTTTGAGAGGCGAATCCCCATTTTATCCTCCTCATGTCCGACGGAAAGTCCCGGTGTATCCCGGTCGATCAGGAAAATTGACATTCCCTTCGCTCCCGCCGCCTTATCCGTCAACGCGGTCACACAATAAAAGCTTGCAACACCGCCGTTTGTAATAAAGCATTTGCGTCCATTCAGAATGTAGCTGTCCCCGTCTTTCACCGCGGTTGTCGTTCCGGCTCCCGGATCGGAGCCTGCCCCCGGCTCGGTCAGCGCAAAAGCACCGAACCCGCCGTCCAGCAGAAGGTCGCAGACATGCCGCTTCTGTGCATCATTTCCCGCAATGAGCACCGGTTTCGTGCCAAGTCCGCTGGCGGAAATCGTCGTGGCAAATCCGGCGTCCGCCCATGCCATCTGCTCCATCAGAGCGGCGACATCCACCCGGCTGAGTCCCGGTCCGCCGTATTCTTCCGGCACCTCCAGTGTCGTATAACCCTGCTCGATCGCTTTATCGTAAATCTCCTTTGGAAACTCTCCGCTTCGATCGAATTCTTTTGCCTGTGCAACGACTTCCTGATCGCAGAATTTTTTAAGGTCATTCAGCAGATCCTGTGCTTCATCTGAAATAATGTATGCCATAATACAATCCTTTCTTTACCGCAATCGCTCATTTACCGTCAGCATCCGTCAATCCTCATAACACTCTTCCGGATCGAAACAGACCTTGCCCGGATTGAGAATCATGTTCGGATCAAATACCTTCTTGATTCCTCTCATCAGACGCATATTAACCGGTCCCGCAAATTCCTTCAGATAATCCATCTTTCCCGAACCGATTCCATGTTCACCGGAAATCAGTCCGCCCAGCTCTACGGCCTTGGCGTAGGCTTTCTTCATGAATTCACCGGACTCTCTCATAAATTGCTCTTTGTCATCGTCATTGCTGCACAGGTAGATATGAAGGTTTCCGTCCCCTGCATGTCCGAAATCTTTTATGGTGTAAGAATGACCGTTCTGCAGCGTCTTCACATAAGTCAGGAATTCCGGAATCTTCGTGATGGGAACAACAACATCGCATTCGTCGAGAAGCTTTGTATTTCCTTCAATGGATTCAAGAAGAGAACTTCTCACAGCCCAGGCATCCCTGAGCTGCTGCGGAGTATCTGCCACAAGAACATCCACCGCTCCGGCCTCGAGAACGACTTCCGACGCTGCCTCGATAA
Source organism: [Clostridium] aminophilum (assembly GCF_900101295.1). Lineage (GTDB taxonomy): Bacteria > Bacillota > Clostridia > Lachnospirales > Lachnospiraceae > Clostridium_R > Clostridium_R aminophilum_A. The sequence goes on from NZ_FOIL01000085.1 coordinate 6,199, forward strand.
TATCCATAAGCTCATCCTGATCGTTTCCGTCAAACGTAACCAGCACATACGCATTGATATCCACCCCATCCAGGGTTTTCGGATATACATCTTTGCCCAAAAGCTTCTCGGTATCGATGACCACATCCTTTTCCATAAACTCAAGGGCCTGCGGATTGAGATGTGCCGCAAAGAGTTTCGGAACCGAACCGATGGCATCCTCAAGTGTCGGAAACGGTACGATCATTGACATGGTTTCTTTCGGTGCAACGATCAGTTTGAGCGTAAGCTCTGTAATGATTCCAAGTGTTCCCTCCGAACCGATCATGATATCTTTGATCCCATAACCGGAACTGCACTTTGAAACCGCGGCGCCTTCATGCACGATTTCTCCGGTAGGAAGCACGACCGTCATGGCTCTTACATAATCTCTTGTCGTTCCGTACTTTACGGCTCTCATTCCGCCCGCATTCGTCGATACGTTTCCGCCGACCGTGGCAAATTTTTCACCCGGATCCGGCGGGTACATAAGCCCTTTGCTCAAGGCATCCTGAGCCAGATCATTCAGCAGCACTCCCGGCTGAATCGTCACAACCAGATTATCAATGTCGTAACTGAGTATTTTGTTCATTTTCATGGTTGAAAGAATCACGCCGCCATATTTGGCAACCGGTCCGCCGGCGAGATCCGTGCGGGCACCCGAAGGTGTTACCGGAATCCGGTTTGCGTTGCAGATCTTCATAACCTCCGAAACCTCTTCGGTTGTCTCTGCTTCCACAACCACCTCCGGCACAGCGGTTCCATAGATTCTCATCTCATCATGGCAAAAATCGTCATTGATCTGGTCACCGGTAAGGACATGGCCATTGCAGGCTTTTTTCAAAAGCTCCACAATATCATTTGTTACTTTGTTGTAAGAAGTTTTCTCCATCTCGGCCTCCTTTTGTGCACTTCTGCAACCAATTTTAAAATTGGTCTGACCAATAGTCAATATGTTTTTGTACGGATATAAGTACCAAATTTGAGATACGCTTTTTGTACAGAATGATTATTTGCATCTCGCGTTCAGGCAAACGGATCCACTGTGTTATACTATTGTCATGGAATCCGGCTATACTGATATTGCTGTACACCCAGAATCTGAAATTATTTTTAAGGGGTTAAGTTTGAAAGTAAACTTTCAAACTTTGATTGACGGCTCAAATAGACAAGCAAGCTTGTCTGCTTGAGCCTGGAGGACAAAATATGTCTGATGATGTAAAAAAAGAAATGGTTTTCGAAAACAGCAGCGAACGCGTCTACCAAACTCTCATGGACTCAATTCTTGATTCCTTAAAAACCGGCACCTTAAAACCGGGAGACCGCCTGCCTCCGGAGCGGAAATGGGCAGAAGAAATGAATGTATCCCGTTCTGCCGTACGCGAAGCCATCCGGGCCCTCGATATGATCGGACTCGTAAACGCCCGACAGGGCGGCGGAACTTATATCAACAAAAGTTATCGCCTGACCATGTTTCAGCCGATGACCATCTCCTACCGGCTCAATCAGGGCTCTCTCTCCGACATTCATGAATTCAGACAGTGTCTTGAGATCCAGGCCGCCAAGCTTGCCGCAATCCACGCTACGGATGAGGATATTCGGGAACTGGAAGAGCTGGCTCATAAAATGAATGACGCCGACAACACCTATGAAGGCTCGGTATATGACAGCAATTTCCACTCAAAAATCGCAGAGATCTCCGGAAACTGTCTCATCCGGGACAGCCTTGCATCTCTGGGCGCTCTGCTGGATGAAATCGTCGATGACATCCGAAACATCATTCTTCAATCCGCCAGAGACACCAGAATTCTTCATGCGCAGCATCAGCGCATCATCGACAGCATCAAAAACCATGATTCCGATTCTGCCATAAAGTGCATGTATGAACATATGACCTTTATTGCCCGCCTGATTGAGTCAAATAACCTGTGAGTCTTGAACAAAGTCCGCAAGCGGACTTCGGCTCCCCCATCCCCTCAGTCCTGAGGGGAGCCCCGCGGACTTTGCGCGCCGCCGCTGGTCACCGTTAGGTGACAGCTTCCTTGGCGAAGCTCTTAGCGAGGTCTTTTCGAGCTTAGTGCGTGCCATGGAAATTCACTTAGCGAGGTTTTCTCGAGCTTAGTGAATTTGCTTACAGCGGCGTGCGCATCCTCGCGGAGCGT
>NZ_FOIL01000041.1 GCF_900101295.1 [Clostridium] aminophilum
GCGAGAGACCGGCCCGCCCGGTCCGGCGAAGAGAGGAAGTGTCAGTGGACCTTCCGGCGTCAAGAAAACCGGTGGAAATCGAGAGACCGATCCGCCGGGAAGAGGAGGGGACAGAACTTTCCATTGATCTTCCGGTGAGAAGAAGAGCGTGGAAGGATGAGGTCTATCCGCCGGAACCGGCACAGGAAACACATTCCGGAAAGAAGAAAATGATCCGCGATGCGTCCGCGAAGACGAAGAATCACCGCAGGGATGCTGAACCGGTCCGAAAGACTGCAGCGGAAAGAAAAACCGCCGGGAAAGTGTCGGCCGGGAAAACTTCTGCGGAAAAAATGTCAGCGGAAAAAGTGCCGGTGGATGAGGAAACATTTGACCGCAGTACAAAGAACACCGGGGAATCGGTTCGGCCGGCAGACGGTCTGCAGGTTTCCGTTTCTCCGAAACATTCTCCATCAAGGGGGGATGCCGGCAAACGCCCCGCATTTGACGGTGAGCGGGAGAAGAAAGACGCGGATCGCAGGATGGCACAGGCTGCGCAGGAGCGCATCCGCCGGAAAAAGAAAAAGGGAGGATTTTTCGGAATCCTTCTCGGCCTCTTTCTGTTTGTCTCCGTGATCTTTGCGGTAGGGTATGTCTACACCCAGGGAAAGCTGGATCTGATTCAGCGTCTTCCGTGGAACCGGAGCAATATCGCCAATACCGGCCTGAGCGCGGACACTATGGCCCGCATGAAGGGATACTGGACCGTGGCGGTATTCGGTGTGGATAGCCGTGACAGCAATCTCGGAAAAGGCACCAATGCGGATGTCAACATGATTGTCAGCATCAACCATGATACCGGAGATATCCGGCTGGTTTCCGTCTACCGCGACACATACATGAAGGTGTCGGACAAGGTGTATAACAAGCTCAATGCGGCCTATCAGAGCGGAGGACCGGAGAGTTCGGTGTGGGCGCTGAACCGGAATCTAGATGTGAACATCGACGATTATGTAACCTTCAACTGGAAGGCAGTCGCACAGGCGATCAACATTCTCGGCGGAATTGATGTGGAAATCACAAAGGACGAGTTCTTCTACATCAACGCATTTATCTCGGAGACGGTTGAAGCGACCGGAATCGGATCGCATCAGCTGAAAGAGGCGGGAATGAATCACCTTGACGGCGTGCAGGCGGTGGCATACGGCCGGCTTCGTCTGATGGACAGCGATTTCAAGCGCACCGAGCGCCAGAGGACTGTCATCCAGCTTGCGCTGGAGAAAATGAAGAAGGCGGATCTTTCCACCCTGAATTCGCTGGTTGAAACGGTATTTCCGGAAGTGGCGACCAGCGCGGATGTGAGCGATGCGCTTCGCATGGCGGCCAATGTCGGTCACTATCACATCGCGGGAAGCTATGGCTTCCCGGAAAACAACAAGCTTTCGAGAGTGAAGGGAAGAGGTTCGGTGGTTGCTCCGGCGACACTTGCCTCCAACGTCACGCTTCTCCATAAATTCCTGTTTGATGTGGATGATTACGCGCCGTCCGAGACGGTTCAGGCAATCAGCAAACATGTCTCCGAGGTGACCAATGTCGCGGAGATGAAGGAGAAAACGAAAGAGGAAGCGAAGACTGCCGGGGAGAAGGCGGAAAACGTTTCGGCCAAGACCGCTGCCGTACAGGAAACATCAGCAGCAAGGGCAGCCGAGACCAATAAGACGGCATCGTCTTCCGGACAGACGTCAGCGAAGGCGGCATCCACCGTCAAGCAGACGTCAGCGAAGGCGGCATCGACCGCTAAGCAGACGTCAGCGAAGGCGGCAACAACTGTCAAGCAGACATCAGCGAAGGCGGCATCCACGTCCAAGCAGACCGCGAATAAGACGTCATCGGCTTCGAAAACCAAGACGCAGAAGGCCGCTTCCAAGACACAGCAGACCGCGAAAACCGCGAAGTCTGCAAAGAAAACAGCATAATTATGAAAAAGGAGAGTCACTATGGGCGTAAATGTCAGAGGCAGAAACTTTTTGAAACTTCTCGATTACACACCGGCGGAAATCCGCTATCTGCTCGATACGGCGGCAGAGTTTAAGCGTATGAAGCGAAACGGTGTACCGCACCGGTATCTTGAGGGAAAAAACATCGTCCTTCTCTTCGAGAAGACCTCGACGCGCACCAGATGCTCTTTTGAGGTGGCAGGACACGATCTCGGACTCGGCGTGACCTACCTTGATCCGGGCAGCAGTCAGATGGGAAAAAAGGAGAGTATTGCCGATACGGCCCGGGTTCTCGGCCGTATGTACGACGGCATTGAGTATCGCGGTTTCGACCAGAAGATTGTGGAAGAGCTTGCGGCTTATGCCGGCGTTCCGGTGTGGAACGGACTGACCGATCAGTTCCATCCGACACAGATGCTGGCGGATATGCTCACGATTGAAGAAAAATTCGGCCATCTGAAAGGCCTGAACCTGACCCTGATGGGCGACTGCAGAAACAATACCTGCAACTCCCTGATGATCGTATGTGCGAAGATGGGGCTTCATTTCACCGCCTGCGGACCGAAGGCACTCTGGCCGGAGGAAGCTCTGGTGAATACAGCGAACGAGATCGCGGCTGCTTCCGGCGGTTCGATCCGTCTGACGGAGAGTGTGGACGAGGGAACCAAGGATGCCGACGTCATTTACACCGATATCTGGGTTTCCATGGGCGAGCCGGATACCGTGTGGGAAGAGCGGATCCGTCTTCTCACACCGTATCAGGTAAATCGGAAAGCGATGGACAATGCGAAAGAAAGCGCTGTCTTCATGCACTGCCTTCCGTCCTTCCATGACACCAAGACCGTTATCGGCGCCCAGATCGCCGAAAAGTTCGGAATTACTGAGATGGAGGTGACGGACGAGGTCTTCGAGTCCGACCGTTCCATTGTGTTCGATGAGGCGGAAAACCGCATGCATACGATCAAGGCTGTGATTTATGCAACTCTTTGCTGACAACACATATGGTATGCGGACCGCGGTGAAGTGATGGAGGATTCCCAGGGAAACACAACAGATTATACCGGGCGTTCCTATTCGGATTACCGGTATTGACCGATCCCGGCCCGCGACGGCTGCCGGAAGGAAGAGAGGCATGGACATGAAGCGTGAAAGAAACAGAGAGAGAAGGTCCGGAACAAGGGTACGGAGCATTCTGACGTGTGGTGTTCTGACCGGAGTAATGGTTCTTTCCGCATGCGGGGCAGCGGCCGGAATGGCAGCATCCTCTGCGGCGGCACAGACACCGGCGGAGAAAACGGCGGATGAAACCGTCAGCACGGCGGAAGCGGGAAGTGACGCGGAAGCGTCTTTGGTATCGGATCATGATAAGACATCGGAATCGGCACAGCTCTCCGGTGACAGCGAGGGGGCTTCCGGGAGTGCTTCTTCGGAAGAGGAAGACAGCACCGGTGAAACATCGGCGGAACTGGATCTCTCACATGATTATTCCGGCGAAATAAAGTCAAAAGTCGCCTCCACAGCAACCCATTCTGCCACGCTGCAGGAAGAACTCCGGAAGATTCAGAAGCTCTCCGAACAGTATGACGAAGTGTTCTCTGCCGCGCAGGCTCAGGTCGAACTCAATTACGTCGCAGAGTGGTCCTATGAACTGTGGGATGACGAGCTGAACAGTCTTTGGGGAAGGTTCCGTGAGAGTGCTCCGAAGAGTACGGTTGATCGGGTTCTGAAAGAGCAGAGAAACTGGAATGCCATGAAGAAAGAGGCGGTCATTCTGAATATCGGTCCGGCGGAGGACGGCGGCAGTATGTATCCGATGCTGGAATCCGGTTATCTGAAAGGCATCACGGAAAACAGAGTCTATCTGCTTGCGGAGGAACTGGCGGCGGTTCGGAATGAAAAATTCACAATTCCGGAAAAGGACATCTACGGGACCTATGTGGACAATCAGGGAACCGGAGAGATCTACAGCTCCCTTGTACTTCGTCAGGGCTGGGAAAATGACAATGAAGCATTGATTTCAATTCATCGGACCGGAAGTCTCTGCGGAACCTTTTCCGAGCGCGGAAAGGGAACGCTTGCATTTGTCTCCGATGACAAAAAGACAGAAGGTATCATCACAATTGACGGATGGAAGGGTGCTTCTTTTGAAGTGACGAAGGCGGAAGCCGGAAACGGATTCCAGCCGGGAGACAGATTCCGGTTTGAGTTTGTGCTTTGATGCTTTAAGGAGCCGCTGCCCCGAAGCTGTTCCTTATCTGTTTCATACTTGGTCGTTGTCTTTGTATCTTCATTTTCGTACAATAGGGAGTATGAAATTCATTCAGAACTTTTGCTATCTGATTAAGATTGCTTCCATTCTTACCGAGCTCTGCTAAGATCTTTCCGAGCACATCAAGAAACTCATCACTTGCGGCAGAGACTTTGATCACAGGTTTGATGGTTCCGCATTTTGCGGAATAAAAATGCCGCCATAATTGGCGACCTAAGCAGGGGGGGAAGGCACTCCCCAACAAGTAGCTGACCATGTGGCAAATGAGCAGGACGCGAATTTGGTACCATGGTCGATACTTGCTCTTAAAAAACAAGACATTTGTTCATACTGAGAAACTCTCATTTACATCACCTGCCTTTCCGTACATTTTGCAATCCACTCGATAAGATCCGGTTTGGTGACAAGCTTTCTTCCTCCAATCTTGAGAGTGAGGAAATCCTTCTCATTCATCAAAGCATATGCGCCCGACTTTGAGATGGATAGTGTTTCTGCCAGCATCTTTGCATCAATGATATCCGGCAGATTTTGAAATAGTTCATTGCTCATGTTGTTATCCTCCTTCGTTTTTTTATTTTTGAGCATAATAAAACAGCCCTCGTAGTGAGAGCTGCCTGTTACGGTAGAACGAATTTTTACTCAAATGTCTTACAGTATTCGTTATGTTCTTTCTTGCTGTAATCCTCTAATAGCTGTGCAATCTTTTTTATCCGCTTAACAACGGCACTGTGGGTTTTATATCCGACCTTATCTGCGATTTCCTGGTCAGTATAACCTTCCTTCTTTAGTCGGATAATCACCTGATCCTTTTCTGGAAGTGTAGAAAGAAACTGTTCCCATGAAAGTCTGTTAATGGCATCTTCGAAATAGTCATTGCTGTCGGCTACATCAAAAGATGTTCCTGCTTCCGTATCAGTTCTTTAGGTAAGAGGTAGAACAAGGTCAGCCACGATTTGTTTGAAGATCTGGGAAACCAAAGAGTATCATCCGGGCCGTTAAGCATCAGATACCCGCTTTCATTATGTTGTCTGTTTCTATTTTGCATCTTGTCCACCTCCTTTCTTAAGCGGGATCCATTCCTCCCATTTATATACGACGCGAAAATAGGTGAAATGTTCCATGTGTTCCAATGAATATTAAATATTTTTTTGATTATAGTTTGGGGCTAATTTTTCAGACATCCAATAGGAATAACATATACGCCGTCTTCACGCTTATAACCATATTCAGTCGCGGTTATGACAAGCTTAAGATCCGGCAATCTTAGCGGGACCTGTTTTTCCTTTTTGTTGTACTCTTCAATGAGTCTTTCTATCTTGCATAGATGTTCGGCGCCCTTATCAATTTCTTTACTTCCGAGTTTGAATTCTATCAGAGCATATCGCCCATCCTTAAGATGAAGCACTGCGTCCGCTTCCAAACCATAGCGATCATGGTAATATGAGACTTCTCCGTTCATTCCGGAGGAATAAATCTTTAGGTCTCTGATACATAATGACTCAAAAAGGAAACCTAAGGTCTTGAAATCGGTATTGAAGTAGTCAGGCGAAAGACCAAGTGCTGCTACTGCTATGGATGGATCCACTAGATTTCTTTTATTACCGGATCTGATTGCTTCTTTTGAACGGATTGCGGGACACCATGCAGGGAGTTCGTCTATTATGTATAAATCTTCAAGATCATGGAAATAATCATAGAAAGTAGGCTTTGATATTCCCGTTGCCTGCGAAGTATCTGAAAAAATGGTTTTTGTTTCTGCCAAAGTACATATATTTCTTGAATAGGATCTTATCAGGCGTTCTGCCCATAAAGGATTCCTTTTAACATGGCTGATATTAGAAATATCAGTATGGCAAGTCTGATAAAAGAGATCAGATGCGATAGAAAGCGCAGCTTCCCTGTTCTTGACATCAATACTTTGCGGCCATCCGCCACGACAGATAGCATAGATCAGGTCGTCAATCGTCAGCTTAGACTCTTCCCATTCGATATCCTTTCCTTCAAAAAGATCCATAAGCGAAACGGTACCCGAAGACTCGCCGCTCTCATACAGACTCATAGGAAACATACGAAGTGTTGAAATCCTCAGTGTTCCGGTATGAGCCGTTTCAACCTTCTGGGAAGATGAGCCGGTAAGGATATACTGACCTTTTAATCCGGAGTCGTCCACGCTTTTACGTATTGCTCCCCAAATCTTCGGAGCATCCTGCCATTCGTCAAACAGCCTTGGTTTATCTCCGATCAGAAGCTTTGAAGGCATGTTTTCGGCAACGGACAAAAGCCTTTCTCGTGTATCTTCATCTTGAAACTCTATATAGCTATTTGCATAATGCTTTGCAGTTGTTGTTTTTCCACAGCCCTTTGGTCCCACGATTAATGTTGCGCCAAAAGCCTCGAGCTTTAGTTCTAACGCGGAATCAGTTATTCGGTTGCGATATATCTTTTCTGTATTATCCATATGTTATTCACCTCAAGGATGATTATACTTTATTTAACATATATGTGCAACCCTATTTTACATTTGTGATGCTGAACGCCTTACATATATGTGATATAATATTTTACAGATTTGTGGCAGTAATTTAAGGGATTGTCTCGAGAGGGCAGTCAAAAAGGGTCAAAAAAGGTAAATAAAAAGACCATGATATACTTCTTGTAGTAGTTAGCACAAATAACAGTAGAAGGAGGCAAGCAATGTCATTCAGAACACTTGAAATCACAAATCCATCAGCAGGTACAGTTTAGCAAAGAAGAATATAACAAGCTTTGGTTTCAGATTATAAAACAAAAGATATCGAATCAATCAAGAGTTCTATCCTTGCTGGGATGTCCCGGAGCAGAAAAGATCGGAATATATGCACAGCAGATGAAAAAGGAAGACATAGACTCGTCGGAATCCTTAGCCGCAAAAGACTATTTTCAGTTTTATCATGAAGGACTGAACCGAAGAAATGATGACCCTGTAAACAGCCGATTAAATTATGGATATGCTGTTGTAAGAAGTGCAATCGCAAGAGCAATTGTAACTGTTGGCTGTCATCCGGCATTCGGTATACATCATAACAATCAGCTCAATGCCTTTAATCTTGTCGATGATCTTATCGAACCATTTAGGGCATTGGTAGATTTGGTGGCCCATGAAAACATAGGTACAAACGAGTGGCTCACTAAAGCTGAGCGGTCTTCGTTGGCTTATGTGCTGCATAATGCATGCCTGGTAAACGGGACTAAAGTAAGCGTTCTGTATGCAATAGAGCTTATGTCCGAGAGCTATAAGCGGATACTGATGCATGAATCAGAAGAATAACTCGTTTTGCCAACAGTGATTTCAATAGAAAGCATGGAGGGAATAACAGAATGAGAATACTTGCAATCCTGACTCCAACCGATAAGTGGGGTACAAAAACAGCATACACAAATCTCAGGAAGTTTCTTAATAAAAGACGGGTATCTTCGAATAGCACCCGAAGTCTTTATGCGCATTACTACCAACAGAAAAACTGCCCAAAAGCATTTTGACCGACTGAAAGAGTATGCTCCCGCGACGGGAGAAGTAAGAATCCTACGACTTACCGAAAAACAATATGCCAATATTACTTATTTGACCGGCTGTCCTGATGAACAAGAAAACACCGTTGGTACGAACTGTCACATCATGCTATAATGAATCCATGAACATGATGTTGTGGTATCAAACTGATCAATATCTTGAAGAAGGTTGTATTTAAAATACAAGATATGCTACAAATACGACCCTCCAAATTTGGAGGGTCGTTCAACAAAACATTAAAAAGATCAAAAAAAACAATTCTGTCAAATATAAAAAAATATGTAATTTGGGAAAATACCTTGAAATAGAATGTTGTATCGGGGCTATATTAGTATGGGGTGGAGTGCTGTTTCAAATTGTGACGCTCGTGAAAAGCTTATTTGTATAAAAGGAGATATGTAATGTATAAGAGAAAACTTTTAACGGTTGTTGTTGGAGCGATGATTTCTTTATTTTCTGCTTCGTCAGCTTTTGCCGGATGGGTTTCAGATGGAACAACCTGGTACTATCAGGAGAATGGTCTAAATAAGACCGGTTGGGTTCAGGATAACGGTAATTGGTATTACCTGAATGCAGATGGTAAAATGGCCACAGGGTTTGTCCAGGATGGTTACAATACGTACTATCTTGATCAGGCAAACGGTGCGATGTTGACTGGTTGGCAGCAAATCGATGGGAAATGGTATTACCTTTCTCCGGAAAATGGCGGTGCAATGCTCCGGAAGGCTACGACACCGGATGGTTATTTTGTTAATGCAACTGGCGTATGGGTTCCGGATCAGGAAAGTAAGAGCAGCAATGCTAACGCATCCCAAAAAACTATATCAGCTAACAATGAGGATGTTGATAGCATTAAGGATGTTTCTCTTGATAATAATACCTTATGTGATTATGCAGATCAGGTCATTGATCTGATCAATGAAGTTCGAGTAGAGCATGGATCCGCTCCGCTGAAAGAAAACTCAACACTAATGGATATCGCACAGGAACGTGCAGTAGATATTGTTGAAAACTATAGTCATGATGACATCGATGGATCTTTTATATGTGCTGATATGATGAAGGATTATGGCTATGATTACAAAAAATGCGGCGAAAATCTCGTTAAAGGACGTAATTCGCCCGAAGCAGCTGTGAAAGCATGGTTAGCATCTTCTAATCACAAGAAAACTCTCTTAAATAGAGCTTATACGGATACTGGAGTTGGTGTCGTGGAAGTAAATGGAAAGCTCTACTGGGTCCAGATCTTCGGAACACGTAGTTATAGCAGAAAATCTGATGATTCTGATAACAACCGTGTTAAGAGTTCTTACGGTATTGATTACGATAGCCTCGCTTCTGATTACGCCTTTTAAATCGTGAAAAGAACCATCCAATTCTCACATTCGAGAAAGGGATGGTTCTTTTTTTGCCAATCCACCGCGACAGTGCTCATTTTGCGTTACTGTCTTATGAACACTGCCGTAAAGGGACGGCGGCGTTTTGCTGTAGATAATAAACACACTTTGGACACAAAGAAGCGTTATAATCAGGACAACATATAAAAAATGGGAGGAGTGTGCTATGACGGATCCGAGAGATGAATACGAAAAAGATATGGGAAACATGGGCAACATGGGCTGCACGGAAAACATGGAAAACATAGAACACGACGGCTGTGCACCGGATGATGCGGTTTCCGGCGCCGGCACAGACCGGGATACTGTGTCAGATACTGCTGCCGGTGGTAAGGACTCCGGCGCGGGCAGGGCACCTGCGGAAAACAGTGCGGGAGGCGGCTCCTGGAACAGCAGTGAGCAGGGAACGCAGTTCGGCGGATTTGCCAATTCCCGTTACATCGGTCATCCGATCAACGATTTTGAGAGTCAGACCGGATGGCAGGACGGACCGGTTCCGCAGCCGCCGGTTGTTCAGCAGACCAATACCGGAAAAAAAGTGCTTGGAATCCTTGTGTCCGGAATCCTCTTCGGTGTTGTCGCCGGCGGAACCATGTTCGGCGTTAATCAGGCGGCGAAGAGAGTGTTTTCCTCCGATGCCGCAAAAGAGACATCAGCTCCGCTGATTCTGGAAGAGTCACAGCCGGAGACAAAAGATCCGTCGGCGGATTCTGCGGCGGGTGCTGCCATCGGTTCCACGGAGACCGGAACGGATCTCTATGATGTATCGGAGATTGTGGAAAATGCGATTCCGTCGGTGGTGGCGATCAATACTCAGACGACCATCACGCAGAATGACTGGTTCTTCGGTCCGCAGACCTATCGCGCGAGCGGCTCGGGATCCGGTATCATTGCGGCAGAGAACGACAGTGAACTGCTTCTGATCAGCAACAATCATGTTGTGGCGGACAGTCAGAAACTGACCGTGACCTTCCACGACGGAACTTCTGTGGAGGCGGCGGTCAAGGGAACGGATCCGAATACCGATCTCGCGGTGATCGCGGTTGCGATGGAGAATATTCCGGAAGAAACCAGAGGAAAGATCAAAGTCGCGGTCATGGGAGATTCTGATTCGCTGAAACTCGGCGAGCGGGTCATCGCTATCGGAAATGCACTCGGTCAGGGTCAGTCGGTGACTAGCGGCGTTGTCAGCGTGCTGAACAAAAAGATTCCGATGCAGAACGGAACGACCCGAACGCTGATTCAGGTTGATGCGGCCATCAATCCGGGAAATTCTGGCGGTGCGCTGCTGAACCGGAAGGGCGAACTGATCGGAATCAATTCGGCGAAGTATTCCCGCACGGATGTGGAGGGCGTCGGTTTTGCGATTCCGATCTCTCAGGCCAAGACCATCATCGATGATCTGATGACCAAGAAGACGAAAGTGCCGGTTCCGGAGGATCAGAGAGCATACATCGGAATTCAGATGTCCAATATCGATGCGGTCACCGCACGGAATTATAATCTTCCGGAGGGCGTGTATGTCTACCGCATTATCCCGGGTTTCGCCGCGGAGCAGTCGGACCTGAAGGAGCGGGACGTCATCGTAAAATTCGGCGGCGAGACGGTTCGAACAGGGGAGGATCTGCAGAAGCTGGTTAGTTATTATCACGGCGGCGAGACGGTCAAGGTGACCATTATGCGTGAGGATGAGAACCGTGTTTATCAGGAAAAGGAAGTGGAGATCACTCTCAGCTACCGGAAGGACGCGGAGAACGCGAAAAAGAACGGGCAGCCGTAAGAAATCAGTCCGCTGAATACGGCTGTTCGGACCGAATTCATTTTTTTGGAAATGTGCGACAGGTGGAATGAGCAATGAAAACAGTTCTTTGTTATGGAGATTCCAATACGTATGGATATGTGCCGGAAACCGGAATGCGTTATCCCAAAAACGTCCGGTATCCGGGACGCCTTCAGCTGCTTCTCGGAGATGAGTATGCGGTGATTGAAGAAGGATGCAATGGGCGGACCACCATTCACGATGACCCGATCGACGGATGGAAGAATGGACTGGATTATCTGAAACCCTGTCTGAATTCCCATAAGCCGGTGGATATCGTGATCCTGATGCTTGGCAGCAATGATCTCAAGGAAACGTTTCACCTGACAGCCCGGGAAATTGCGGACGGCGCAGGGACTCTGGTCGATGTGATCAGGAGTTTTACTGCGGAAAAACAGGGATTTGTGCCGACGATTATTCTGGTATCGCCGCCGGAGATCGGAACAGGGATACGGCGATCTCCGTTCTTCGGAGCGTTCTGTGAAACCGCCGTGGCAGAGTCCGGAAAGTTTCCGGAATGCTATCAGAGAGTTGCCGACCGGAAGGGCTGTGTATTTTTCAATGCGGCAAAGTATGTCTCTCCTTCGGAGTTTGATTCCCTTCACCTGACGCCCGAAGGGCATCGTGTGCTGGCGGAGGAACTCTGTAAGGTTATCCGGTGTGAGGAGAAAAAAAGGCCGCGATAAAATGCCGGAATTGATCGGACTGACGCCTGTGACTTTCGTCACGGGATGCGGTCCGGTCTTTTTTGTTTTCAAAAAGATATTTCACAAAATTTCCACATTTTGCCCCGATTTTGAACACATTTCACCGATAAAATCATTACATCTTCGTAAGAGAGATAAACAGAAAATGATTGCGGGTCCGAAAACTCTCGGACGGATTGGAATCAGAAAAGGGGTATTCATTATGAGAAATGCAATTCGATATACAGCCGGAGCTCTGGGGATGGTGACCGTTGTCGGAATCATGAATCCGCTCACCGTGCTGGCGTCCTCCAACTACGCGATGCAGAAGAAAGTGGTCGTGGCCGCAGGCATTCTCACGAGAACCTCCAATGAGATGGGAACCATCACGAGAGGGGAGTTTGCCAAAATGCTGGTGCAGGCGTCTTCCTATCACGATTCCATCGGAACCGAGACCGGCATCGCGCTGTACGCCGATGTCGCGGCAGATCATCCCTACTGCAATTATATCCGCGTGGCAGCGGAAAAAGGCTGGATGACCGGATATCTCGGCGGAAATTTCAAGCCGGATGAGCCGGTGAAAATGCTCGACGCCGCAAAGGCACTCATGACGCTGCTGGGATACACCAACGACGATTTCACGGGCAATGTCACCATGAACCGGATGACAAAATTTAACGCCATCGGACTCAATGAGGATGTCGGAAAAGGGATTTCCGATACGCTGACCTGGTCCGACTGCGTGCATCTGTTCTACAATCTTCTGGATACCAATACCAAGGATAATGAAAATAAAACAAAGACAAGCTCGACGGTCTACGCGCAGGTGCTCGGCTACAAGCTGACCGATGACGGAGAGATCAATCTTCTTGAGTCCCTCAAGAGCGATCTCAAAGGACCGTATACCCTGAGCGATGGAGAACATATCAGCGGGATCGTGCCGTTCTCAGTATCGGATGCATCGTTCTATCTCAACGGCGAGCCGAGCACGAAGTCCCAGATCGAGGATGCGGCCGATGACGGCGTCTGCCTGATCTACTACAACACAAAGAGCAAGATGGTTTATGCATACTCGGAGGAAGGAACTACCGGAGAAGACGGGGAAACGCAGATGGGCGCGGCTCACGGAAATCTGGATGCGATCTATTACGGATCGACAGACATCATGGTTCCGACGTCCATTTCGCTGGACGGAGAGATCTATTACATCGACAGCAGCGATATGCAGTTTGCGTTCTCGGTATACGGAAGTCTGGAGATCGACGACAACATTTCCATTGTCTGGAAGTCCGAGACCGACAGCGACGGAAATGAGAAGAAATATGTCATAAGTTATGCGGACTGAGCGGACGGGGAGCAGGATGGCAATGAAATTTACATTTTTTAAAAATGCAGCAGAACGTCTGAAACGAATCAAACACCGGAAAACGGCGATCGCGCTTGCCGTCCTGATTGCGGCCGGCTCCGTCGGCGGTGCACTCTATGCGGCAAACAGCAAAAAAGCAGGAAGCGGATCGAAGAGCGTAAAGACTTCCGCTGTCTCACGGCAGAACATTCAGAAGACACTTTCCTCCTCCGGAACCATTTCACCGAAGGATACGTATTCCATCACTTCGCTGGCGGAAGGCGAGGTGATCGAGTGCACGTTTGAAGCCGGAGATACCGTGGAAAAGGGAGATGTGCTCTATCGGATCGATGCATCCTCGATGGATTCCCAGCTGAGCAGTGCGAACAATACGCTGAATCGGTCCAACAAGAGTTACAGCCGGGCGGTCAGCGACCTGGCGAAAGCGCAGTCGAAGTACAGCGGCAATACCTACAAGGCCACAAAATCCGGATATATCAAGGAATTAAAGATTTCGGACGGAGACAAGGTCGGCAGCAATTCGACGATCGCGACCATTTACAACGATAACAATATGTCGATCCGTCTGCCGTTCCTGAATGTGGAGGCAATGCAGATCTCGGTCGGCCAGAGCGCGGTCCTCACTCTGAGCGATACGCTGGAGGAGATCAGCGGAACCGTGACGGCGGTCAGTTCCCGGGATGAAACTCTGGACGGCGGCAGACTTGTCCGCTATGTCGAGATCTCGGTGGAGAACCCGGGAGGACTGACCGAGACGACGGCGGCGACGGCGGTGGTCGGCGATTATGCTTCCAGCGGCGACGGCACCTTTACCGCGGATTCCGATTCGGACATGAGCGCGGATCTGGATTCCAGCGTAGTCTGCAGCAAAGTTCTCGTCCATGTCGGCGATTATGTTACCGTCGGAACGCCGATCTTTTCCATCGATGCGGAGGATGTGAAAGAAATCCTTGAGAAGTATGAAGACTCGGTGGACAGCGCCCAGTCGTCCGTGGAGAGTGCCCAGAGCAAACTGGATTCCACACAGGACAGTTATGATAATTATACAATCACCGCGCCGATTTCCGGCAAGGTCATCACCAAGAACACAAAAGTCGGTGATAAGATCAAGGGCAGCAGCAACAGCACCACGACGCTGGCGGTGATCTATGATCTCTCCACGGTGACTTTTGAGATGAGCATTGATGAGGTGGATATCACCAATGTCAAAGTCGGACAGAAGGTGGAAGTGACCGCGGATGCGTTTGAGGGTCAGACCTTTGAAGGCGAGGTCACCAATGTCAGCATGGTGGGTTCCACCAGCAACGGTGTAACCAACTATCCGGTTACCGTCACGATGACCGAGTACGGAGACCTCCTTCCGGGAATGAACGTCGAGGGCGTGATCATTCTGGATTCGGTGGATAATGCGCTGGCGGTTCCGGTGGATGCCCTGCAGAGAGGCAATGCGGTCTATGTGAAGGATGATTCCGTGACGGAAGCGAAGGGCAATGTCCCGGCAGGATTCCGGAAAGTGGAAGTTCAGACAGGCCTTACCAGTGATGATTATGTGGAGATTAAAGAAGGTGATCTGCAGGAAGGCGACGAGATCTACATCACCCAGAGTTCAGTAGGGTCGTCCAATGAGATGACAGGAATGCCGGGAATGGGCGGCGCGCCGGGCGGAGGCTTCGGCGGCGGCTCCGGCGGCCCGTCCGGAGGAGGTTCCGGTGGCGGTTCCGGCTCCGGCGGCGGTTCAAGAAGCGGAGGATCAGGCCGCAGCGGCGGTCCGATGGGATAAACCGGAAAAGCGCGGCATCTGACAGGACAGAGAAGAACATGGCGGGACAGACGCGGCAGGCGATAAGACAGCGGACATATCCCGCCGGATCATAAAAATTCGCTGACAATAAGAAAAACACAGAAGCGGAGGTTTGAACATGTTCGGTTTTGGAAAAAAGAAAACGGCTCCGGAAAACGCCAACGGAGCCGGGCGGGAACTCAATGCGCCGCTGATCGAACTTCGGGATATCTATAAGATTTACAGGATGGGCGACGAAGAAATCCATGCCTCCGACGGGGTCTCGTTAAAGATCCGGAAGGGAGAGTTTGTCGCCATCGTCGGAAAATCCGGAAGCGGAAAATCCACACTCATGAACATCATCGGAGCGCTGGATGTGCCGACGAGAGGCCAGTATCTCATCAACGGTCAGGATGTCAGCCATATGTCGGATGACGAGCTGGCCGAGATCCGGAATAAGACCATCGGCTTCATTTTCCAGCAGTACAACCTTCTTCCCAGAGATAATCTTCTGGGCAATGTGGAACTCCCGCTTCTCTATGCGGGGATCGCCCCGGAGGAACGGAAAGCGCGCGCGATGGCTTCGCTGGAGCGGGTCGGTCTTGCCGACAAATGGATGAATCATCCCTCCCAGCTCTCCGGAGGTCAGCAGCAGCGTGTCTCCATCGCCCGGGCACTGGCCGGTGATCCGTCGCTGATTCTGGCGGATGAGCCGACGGGCGCTCTGGATTCCAGAACAAGCCGGGAGGTGCTGGGATTTCTGCAGACACTGAACGAAGAGGGCAACACAATCGTCATGATCACCCATGACAACTCCATCGCGGTGCAAGCCAAGAGAGTGGTGCGCGTGATGGACGGAAAAATTACTTTTGACGGAACTTCCGCGGAATACGCGGCTCTTCTGGAAGATGAGAGCACCCGCGTGAAAACGGCAGAAACGGGAGAAATCGCATGTTAGTACAGTCTTTTCTGCTGGCCATCCGGAGTATATGGAGCAATAAGATGCGTTCGTTCCTGACGATGCTCGGAATCATCATCGGCGTGGCAGCGGTGATCATTCTGGTTGGTCTGGTCAACGGTCAGATGTCTTATATGACGGAACAGTTCGCGAGTATGGGAACGAACCGGATCAATGTCAGCATCACAAATCTGCGGACGCGGTCGGTTGACGTCGACCGGATGTATGAGTTTTATGAGGACAATGAGGCATATTTTGACGGGATGTCGCCGTCGGTGCCCATCTCCGGCGGAACGGTAAAGATCGGAAATGAGTCGCTGGACTCGACTTCCGTCACGGGTATCAGCGAGGATTATCTGGATATCATCGGGAAAAATCTGGAGGCGGGACGGTTTATCCAGTATGCGGATATCACCTCCCGGTCAAAGGTCTGCGTAATCGGCTATTACCTTGCGACAGAGTATTTTAAGACGCCGTCGGCAGCCACCGGCGAGAACATCCGGATCAACGGTGAGAGTTACACGATCGTCGGCGTGGTGGAACGTCAGACCAGTGAGAGCGATGAGCTGGAGGAGGGCGGAAGCGATGATTTTGTCTACCTTCCGTATACAGCGGCACTGAAACTGTCCCGGAACGGCACCGTCGGCAGCTACGTGTTTACCATGCGCGATACGTCGCAGACGGATCTGGTGAAGACGCTGATCGGGGATTTCCTGTATCCGATCATGAAAAACGAAGATCTCTATAAGATAACCGCCATGTCGGAAATGCTGGATTCCATGAATTCCATGATCAGCATGATGTCGCTTCTTCTCGGCGGCATCGCCGGAATCTCCCTTCTGGTTGCCGGCGTGGGTGTGATGAATATCATGCTGGTGTCCGTCACGGAGAGAACAAGGGAGATCGGTATCCGCAAATCTCTCGGCGCAAAGCGGGGAACCATTCTGCAGCAGTTTGTCATTGAGGCGGCGGTGACCAGTATGATGGGCGGACTGATCGGAATTACCCTCGGCTGCATTCTGACCAAAATTGTCGGAAAAGCGGTGATGGACATCGATGCCTCGGCGACACCGGGCTCGATTCTGGTATCCTTCGGCGTTTCAGTCGGAATCGGGCTTCTGTTCGGATATATGCCGGCGGCAAGAGCGTCCAGACTGAACCCCATCGATGCACTGCGGAGCGATTGAACGCGGAGACATAGCGAAAAATCATTTTCCATACACGGCGAGGCCGGATTTCCGGGAGGGGATCCGGCCTCAAATAGACAAGCCAGCTTGTCTGCTTGAGCCTGGAGGACAAAAGTATGATACAATGAATGATGTCATACGGATCGCGCGAATCCGGAACACGGCCGCGGCCGCAGGGCCGGAGATCGGAGGAAAAGTTTGAAAGTAAACTTTCAAACTTTGATTGACGGCTCAATAGACAAGCCAGCTTGTCTACTTGAGCCTGGAGGACAAAAACATGAAATGTTGGAAATACATGCTGTTGGGTGCAGGACTGTTCGGCGCAGATCAGATTTTGAAACAGATGGTGGAGCGGGATGATCCGGAACGGTATCCGCGGAAGGCCCGGCACACCGGGAATCTGCTGAAACTCTATCGGAATCACAACGATGGATTCCCCTTTGGTTTTCTCCGGAATTATCCGCAGATCGTAAAGATGATCCCGCTTGTGATGACCAGCGCCGCCGCCGGGGTGCTGGCACGAGTCATGAGTGAAAAACACGCGACGGCGGCCGACCGGACAGCGTGGACGCTGATCACGGCAGGCGGGCTCAGCAATCTTCTGGACCGCCTGCGGAAAGGATATGTGGTGGATTATCTCTCCATCGACCGTAAGATCGTGGACAAGGTGGTCTTCAATCTGGGCGATGTGGGCGTATTACTCGGAAATATTCTGACGACCGTGTCGGTGTTTGTCAGAGATCATCGGAAAGCTGTCGATTCAGCATCCGCGGATCAAGGAGAGCTCCGATGACAGGAGCATAGGCTGCGTGGTCCGGAAGGATGAAGCGTGTGCGGAAGATGTCCGGCATGCGGTTAAAGACGTCAAAAGCGCTTTTTGCCTGCGGCAGTTCGGCGAGAGAACCGGTGATTACGACATCCCGGATCGAGTCTCCGGAGAGGGCAAAGACGGAGAAGACGCCGGTGTTCTCGTAGATCAGGTGGAAGAGGGCGGCAGCGATATCGTCGTCGCCGGCATCGTCCCGGATCTTTCCGAAGTTGGATGCAGTGAGATCCCCGCTGAGCGGCGCACCGTCACCGTCCTGCAGATCGGAGACCATGAGGTCTGCCCGGCGGTAGTCGCCGCGCTGCGCCATCTGGTTGAGGGTGTCGAAATTCCTTACCTGAAGCATACGGCCGGCCAGTCCCATCAGGGTTCCGCCGCCCAGGGCGCTGCCGCCGATGTGACGGAAGATGTCCGTCTCGTTCTCCGATTCGATGGTGCGGTCGCTGCGCACAAAAGCGGTGCCGGTTCCCATGCTCACCACAAGAGCACGGCTGAGGCCCGCCAGGTGAAGACCGCCCCTGCCGACAGAGAGAAGCTCGTCGCTGTGGAAGGTCGGAATTCCGTAGATATCATCGTGAAAAAAGGTTGCCCGCTGTCCGGTGAGGGCGATTTTTTTGACCTGACCCAGTCTCATGCCGTACTTGCGGAGAAAATGTCCCAGTGCGCCGTAGGCTGTAGTGATCGGGTCGGATCCGCTGACCTGAAGGGTTCCGAGAAGCGTCTGTGCCTCGTCCATGGCGGCAACCTTGGTTGTGGAACCGCCGATATCAATTCCGATGGTGATATTCATATAAAGATCCTTTCTTTTTCCGGGCTGAAGCCGGACACGGATGTCCCGGCTTTATGGATATCCCGGATTTGAGGAAAGAATCCTGCTCGTGCCGGGGGCCGGAAAAAATGCGCTGTCCGCAAGCGGATTTGACACGGTAATATGAATATTATATATTGTTTCCGATGTGATTCCAATGACAATTCACAGGAGGAAATCGATCATTGAGTACAGAAGATATCACTCGATTGTGTGTGCTGGCGGCACTGCTTTTTCTGTCGGCATTTTTCTCATCTGCGGAGACCGCGCTGACCACGGTAAACCGGATCCGGATTCGAAATCTTGCGGACACGGGTGACCGCAGGGCAAAACGGGTTCTCCGGATTCTGGAAATGCCGGACCGGATGCTCAGTGCGATTCTGATCGGCAACAATATCGTCAATATGTATGCATCTGCGCTGGCGGCCATGCTTGCTGCGGATTTCTGGGGAAGCAGGGCGGTCGGAGCGGCGACCGGTATTCTGACGCTGATGGTGCTGGTGTTCGGCGAGATCGCGCCGAAGACCGCGTCAACCTTTGCGGCCGAAGACATTTCCCTGCATGTGGCAGGGGTGATTCATGTTCTGATGATTCTGCTGCGGCCGCTGATCTTTATCGTAAACCGGCTGGCAAAGATCGTTCTCACACTCATGAATGTGGACACGAACCGGAAAGGGGATACCATCACCGAGGATGAGCTGCGCACTATGGTTGAGGTGAGTCATCAGGAGGGTGAGATCGAGGAAGACGAGAAGACCATGATCAACAACGTGTTCGATTTCGGCGACGCGGTGGTCAGGGACGTCATGGTTCCGAGAGTCGATATGACGGCGATTGATGTTGAAAACGGATACGGGGATCTGATGGAGATTTTCCGGGAGGAGAAATACACCCGCTTTCCGGTTTATGAGGACACCATTGACAATGTCATCGGAATTCTGAATATCAAGGATATTTTTCTCAAGGGCGCGGACGGAGTGAAGCCGGAAACGTTTGAACTCCGGCAGTATCTGCGGAAACCCGAGTACACGTTTGAACAGAAAAACATCTCGGATCTGATGCTGGAGATGCGGCGGAAGAATATCAATATCGTCATCGTTCTGGATGAATACGGCATTACCAGCGGAATGATCACGATGGAGGATATTCTGGAGGAGATCGTCGGCGAGATTCACGACGAGTACGATGCAGATGAGGACGACAATCTCCGAAAAGTCGGACGGAGAGAGTATCTGATCGAGGGCTCCATGAATCTTGACGATATCGATGACCGGCTGAAGCTGAGCCTGCAGTCGGAAGATTACGATTCCATCGGCGGACTGATGATCGGAATTCTGGGACACCTTCCGAAGCAGGATGAGACGGTAGTGGTGGACGGTATCCGGATCGTGGCCGATCGGGTGAGGGGAAACCGGATTGATCGGGTGCGGCTTTTCCTGCCGGAACACATTGCCGCAAAGATGCAGGAAGATTAGATTTTCTTGCAGTTGACAGGGGTCTATGATATAATTTCATGATGTCGGAGCAGGAGGCGGAAGCCGCTTCCTGCTCTATTTGTGCAGAGCACTTAGCTGAGATGCACACAGTATGAAGAAAAAAACGAAGGAGAACAAGGGACAAGACATGAAAAAGAGCAGAGCAAGAAGTTTTATTGAGCTGTTTCTGACACTTGCCGTCATCTGTCTGTTTGGGTATTTCGGCTACACGACGATGACCGGCAGCGGAATCAAGCTTGGTCTGGATCTGGCCGGCGGTGTATCCATCACCTATCAGGCTAAGGGAGAAACCGCACCGTCTGCGGAGAATATGGCAGATACCGTGTATAAGCTCCAGCAGCGAGTTCAGAACTACAGTACGGAGGCACAGGTATATCAGGAAGGCGACGACCGGATTAACATTGATATTCCGGGTGTGTCCGATGCAAACGCAATTCTGGAAGAGCTTGGCAAACCGGGATCCCTGGTATTCCTTGACAGTGAGGGCAATAAAGTTCTGGACGGAACACAGGTCACCAGCGCTCAGGCCGGAATCGATGATTCCAA
The DNA here is from genome assembly GCF_900101295.1 of [Clostridium] aminophilum. Classification (GTDB taxonomy): domain Bacteria; phylum Bacillota; class Clostridia; order Lachnospirales; family Lachnospiraceae; genus Clostridium_R; species Clostridium_R aminophilum_A. Next base: position 20,665 of record NZ_FOIL01000041.1, read on the forward strand.
CGGCAAGACGGATTACATCGTTGCGCTGACGTTTGACGAGGCCGGAACCAAGGCATTTGCCGATGAGACGGCAAAGAGCATCGGAAAGCCGATCTACATTGTGTATGATGAAAGCATCGTATCTTCTCCGATCGTTCAGACGGAGATCACCGGCGGACACTGCTCCATCACCGGAATGGAGAGCTATGAGAAGGCGCAGAATCTTGCTTCGACCATCCGTATCGGTTCTCTGAGCGTGGAACTGGAAGAGCTCCGCTCCAATGTGGTGGGCGCTCAGCTTGGACAGAATGCGATCCGCACATCCCTTCTTGCCGGCGCCATCGGATTTGCTGCCGTTGCGCTGTTCATGATCGCATTTTACTGGATTCCGGGTCTTGCGGCATCGCTGGCGCTCTGCCTGTATGTTGCCGTAACCATCGTTCTTCTTTCTGCATTTGAGATCACGATGACTCTTCCGGGTATTGCCGGTATCATCCTTTCCATCGGTATGGCGGTGGATGCAAACTGCATCATTTTCACCCGTATCCGTGAGGAGATCGGTCTCGGTCATCCGGTAGCCGCTTCGATCAAAGAAGGTTTCCGCAAGGCACTTTCCGCGATCATTGACGGAAATATCACAACCCTGATCGCTTCTGCTGTACTCTATAAGCTGGGTTCCGGAAGCGTCAAGGGATTTGCAACGACACTGGCACTCGGTATCCTGGTATCCATGATCACCGCGCTGTTTGTAACCCGCTTCATTCTGTGGGCGCTCTACGGTCTCGGCTTCCAGGATGCAAAATGGTTCGGCATCAAGAAAGATCGTGAGCCGATTCACTTTATCCAGCACAGAAAGACATTCCTTGCCGTATCCGCGGCCCTCATTGTGGCAGGATTCGCATTTATGGGATACAACCACACACAGGGCAGAAATGCACTGAACTACAGCATGGAGTTCCTCGGCGGAACATCCACCAATGTTGCCTTCAATGAAGACATGACACTGGAACAGCTGGATGAGAAGGTTCAGCCGGTGGTTCAGGAAGTAACCGGTGATGCCAACATCCAGATGCAGAAGGTGGCAGGAACCAACGAGGTCATCATCAAGACCAGAACCCTGAACGGCGAGGAGCGCGAAAGCCTGAACACAAAGCTGGCTGACAGCTTCGGCGTGGAGAAGGAGAAGATCACGGCAGAGAGTATCTCCGGAACGGTATCCAGCGAGATGCGCCGCGATGCAGTGGTAGCGACAGTGGTGGCAACGGTTCTTATGCTGATCTACATCTGGGTAAGATTCAAGAACGTCACCTTTGCAGCGAGCTCCGTTCTCTGCCTGATCCACGATGTTCTGATCACACTGGCGGCATATGCGGCACTCCGCTGGTCCGTCGGCAACACTTTTATCGCGTGCATGCTGACGATTGTCGGTTATTCCATCAATGCGACCATCGTTATCTTTGACCGTATCCGCGAGAATAAGAAACTCGGCACAAGAGGAATGACGATCGAATACATGATCAACAAATCCGTAACGCAGACATTGTCCCGAAGCATCAACACCTCCCTGACAACCTTTGCCATGGTACTGATCCTGTATCTTCTCGGCGTATCCTCGATTCGAGAGTTCTCCGCTCCTCTGATGGTGGGTATCGTCAGCGGTACCTGGTCTTCGGTTCTCATCGCGAGTGCTCTCTGGTACATTTTCAACCAGAAGAAGGCGGTGAAGGACGAGGAGTTCCTGACCGAAGTCCGCGAGGAGACACCGCAGGCGCCGATCACAACCGGAAAGAAGAAGGCTGCGAAGAAGTCTGCCGTAGAGAAAGCGGCTCAGTCTCAGGCCGCTCTCGAGAGAGGAAAGGCGCTCAAGGCAGAGCGTGCGAGAATCCTTGAGGAGGCAAAGGCGGAGGAAGAAGCGGAGAAGCGCGCAGAGATGCAGGCGCTGATCCAGAAGACCATGCAGATTTCGGCGATGAAGGAAGCAGGTCAGGATCCGTTCGCGGCGAAGAATGACACACCGGATGCGGAGTGATCCGATACCGGAAACGGTCATTTGAAATACAGCATAAGGGAAACTTTCGGGAAACACGGATATATCCGGGCTTCCTAAGAATATGACATAAGATGTAAGACATAAGAATGCGGGCCCCGGCGGTCCGCATTCTTTTCACCGGCTTGTCTGGCTGGGTCTGGAGGACAAAAGTTTGAAAGTAAACTTTCAAACTTTGATTGACGGCTCAAATAGACAAGCAAGCTTGTCTGCTTGAGCCTGGAGGACAAAAATATGGAATACAAGATTCTTGCGACAGAGGGCCGCGCGAAAAGAGCCCGCATGAAGACAGTTCACGGCACCATCGAGACGCCGGTGTTTATGAACGTGGGAACCGTTGCGGCGATCAAGGGTGCCGTATCAACCGATGACCTTCGGGGAATTGACACACAGGTCATGCTCTGCAACACCTATCACCTTCACGTCCGTACCGGGGATCCGCTCATTCACGAGCTCGGCGGTCTTCACAGGTTTACAAACTGGAATAAGCCGATTCTTACCGATTCGGGCGGCTTTCAGGTTTTCTCTCTGGCGGGACTGCGAAAGATCAAGGAAGAAGGTGTAACCTTCCGCTCCCACATCGACGGACATAAGATCTTTATGGGACCGGAAGAGAGTATGCAGATTCAGTCCAATCTGGCTTCCACCATCGCCATGGCGTTTGATGAGTGCCCGCCGGCGCTGGCAGACCGTGAGTATGTGGAGCGCTCCGTGGCGAGAACCGTTCGCTGGCTGAAGCGCTGCAAGACGGAGATGGACCGACTGAACTCCCTTCCGGAGACCATCAACAAAGAGCAGCTTCTTTTCGGCATCAATCAGGGAGGAATCATCGATGACATCCGGATCCGAAACGCGGAGGAGATCTCCGAGCTGAATCTGGACGGATATGCGGTCGGCGGTCTGGCAGTCGGTGAGTCCCATGAGCAGATGTATCACGTTCTGGACGAGGTGGTTCCGCATCTTCCGAAAGAGAAACCGACGTATCTGATGGGCGTGGGCACACCGGCTAACATTCTCGAGGGCGTTGAGCGCGGCATTGATTTCTTTGACTGCGTGTACCCGTCCCGCAACGGCCGTCACGCAAATGTGTACACGAATCACGGCAAGATGAACCTGATGAATTCGAAATACGCAAAGGATCTCCGGCCGATGGAAGAAGGCTGCCAGTGTCCGGCATGCCGTTCCTACACCAGAGCATACATTCATCACCTTTTCAAGGCGAAAGAGATGCTCGGTATGAGACTGTGCGTATTGCATAATCTGTACTTTTATAATAAAATGATGGAAGAAATTCGGGATGCCATTGATTCACAGCGGTTTGCCGAGTATAAGAAAGCCAAGCTGGAAAGCATGGCAGCCGGTGAACAGTAAGTCACGGCAGCACGAATATTTATTCAGGAGGAAAGAGGAATGAACAGTGTATTTTGGGTAGGATACCTTGTTGTCATCATTGGTCTGATGTATTTCATTGCGATCCGTCCGCAGTCCAAGGAGAAGAAGAGACGTGAAGAGCTGATGGCCAGTATCGCAGTGGGCGACAGTGTTCTCACAACAAGCGGCTTTTACGGCGTGATCATTGACATGTCCGATGACACCGTGATCGTTGAGTTCGGAAGCAACAAGAACTGCCGCATCCCGATGAAGAAGGATGCCATCGTTCAGGTTGAGAAGCCGAATCAGGCATAAGACTCCGTTTCCTCTGGGAGGAATGAACGACAAAGAATAACAGAGACCGGTCCCGGCAGCGGGCAATGTCATTAAGTTAACATTGGCTATTGGACGTCTCTAAAGAAAAACTAGCAGGAAAGTGAATGACTTTCCTGCTTTTTCTTGATTTATGACA
>NZ_FOIL01000020.1 GCF_900101295.1 [Clostridium] aminophilum
AATCCGGGCAGTGTATTGGAAACAATGGAAAAAGGTGCGAACGAGGTACAAGATGCTGAGGGCGCTACACTTGCCAGAATGGAAGGTACATGAACTGGCTAACTGTAGAAAAGGCACATGGAGAGCGGCGATGATGCTAAACACAGCGCTTACCAAAACGATAATAGTGGTCAGACTCGGATATCCATCCTTATCAGCCCACTATCTAAAAGTTCGTGTAAACTATTGAACCGCCGTATACCGAACGGTACGTACGGTGGTGTGGAAGGGGAGTGTCAAATCTCCCCTATCCGATTCAAAAAAATATTTTGTTTTAAAGTATTGAATTCGACAATTTACGGTGATATAATCCTGAACATTACAGTTAGTATAAGCTAATTAAAAACATTGAATTACAAATGACTAACCAAAGAAAGGAAGATATGGAAAAATACGAGATCAGTTCTCTGACCATGATGATGGCCATGACCCACTACTTTGGGCAGACAAGAGAAGACAAGGCGACCATGAATATTCCGTTTGTGATGCATCTGAAGGGGGAGTTTGACAAAAAGAAGCTGGAAGATGCCCTTCAGAAGATTCTGTCCACCAAAATCATGAACACCTGGTTTTCCGTGGAGGATAACCGGTTCTTTGCCAATGAAAAGGAATATGTGCCCTATGTTCTGGAAGACGAGGACGTGGAGGGAGATACTCTGGAGGAGAAACTTCAAAAGGTGGCGGCAATTGCCAAAGAACTGACGGTTCAGCCGCTTGCACTGTTTGAGAAAGACCAGCGACAATATTTCTTTAAAGTCTATAATCTGCAGGAGGATTACCACATCCTGTATATGTCCGTACATCACGCCTTTCTTGATTTTGGTTCGATCATGATCGCTCTTAAATCTCTGTATTCTGTTTACAACGGCGGAGAAGTTCTGTTCGAGGGGAGTTCGGAATTCTCGAAATTTATGGGAGAAGAAATTGAGTTTCTCAAGTCTGAGGGGGCAGCTCATGAGGATGCTTACTGGGCAAAAGAACTGCAGGGCGCAAAACCGGTTGATTTCAGTAAACTTCCGGTTCAGACAAGAACGGATATCAACCCGGACGATCTCATGATTATCTTTGAAAAGTCCGAACTGAAAGAAATGGCGGAAAAATTCCGGACCAGCGTGTTCAACATCATGATGCTCATTGCGCATATGGCGATTGCGAAGACCAATGATTCGAATGATACCATGACCCAGTATGCAATTTCCAACCGTCCGGACGCGGAATACCGTTATACTCTCGGCTGTATTACGAGAATGCTGACCAACCGGGCAATCTTCGATGATGACATGACGGTCGGTGAGCTCAACAAGCTGATGAGAAAAAAAATCGGCGACGGATATCAGAATCGGCATGTGGCAGGAAAGACGCCGCTTGGCTCTATTCCGTATGTTGTCGCATATGAGGACCTGGATGATCTGGATGTACTGCCTTATTTTAACGGGGAGCCGGTTCAGATGGATTATGTACACATTGCGAGAACTATGGAATTCCTCTGCATTCTTCTCATTCCCATCGGATTTGATAAGCTTTCCATCGGAGTCATCACGGATGTTGCAAGATTCGGAGAACATGCCGAAACGTTTTTGCGCAACGCGCAGCTTGCGTTCCGGTTCCTGAAAAATTATCCGGACAGGACCTTTGGTGACTATATGCGAAAGGACGTTACGCTGGATACCATGGAACTTCTTGATCAGGAAGAAGGATATGAGCTGATCGCGATTTAAGGGGGACGAAGAAGATGCGGTATAAAGACATTGCGGTGATCGGCATGAGCGGAAGATTTGCTTTTGCATCCGATCTTTCTGAATACAGAGAAATCCTGAAGAGAAAAACCTGTGCCATCAGGGAACCGGAGATTGCAAGACTGGATCTTATGAACGCAGATCATGAAGCGCATTACATGAAATGCGGTTACATCAGAGATATTGATAAATTCGACAATGAGTTTTTCGGCGTGACGGACAGAGAAGCGAGACTGATGAGCCCCGAACAGAGGCTGTCCCTTGAAATGGCAGCGGGAGCGATCCTGGATGCCGGATATTCTCTTCAGAGTTTCCGGGGAAAGAACTGCGGGGTATTTGTCGCAGACGGAGAAAGTGACTATAACCGGTTTGTAAAGAAGCAGTCATCCGCTTCGGTTATCGGAAGTCAGAGTTTTATGCTGAGCGGGCAGATCGGATACCACCTCGGCCTTCAGGGAGAGAACGTCTCCATCAGTTCCGGTTGTTCTTCCGCGCTGATCGCCATCCATAACGCCTGCGAGAAAATGACCCTTGGGGAAATTGACAGCGCGATTGTCGGAGGCGTGATCCTGTATGTGGATGTTCCGAAAGCCAGAAACAATATGTATGACACGCTGGGTATCATGTCGCCGGATTATACCATCCGATCTTTCGGAGAAGGTGCCAACGGCACTGTCTGCGGAGAAGGCGGGGGTTACATTTTGCTGAAACCATTGGAAAAAGCCAGAGAGGACGGTGACCATATCTACGGCGTGATCCTGGGCGGTGCGGTAAATGGCGACGGTGCGCTCTGCACCAGCGTTTCCATGCCGAGCATGGAACAGCAGAAAAACGTTCTCCTGAAGGCGTGGGACAGCGTTGATGCGGATCAGCTGACGGAACTGGAGGCCCATGGAATCGGGGCGCCGGTAGGGGATGCGGTGGAGATCGAGAGCATTACCGATGCCCTGAAGGAAAAAGGACTGGACAAAAAAACGATTCGTCTCAGTACCGCAAAAGCGAATATCGGACATCTCTTCTCCCAGTCCGGAATGGCTTCCATCATCAAGGTCATGACAGGATACGAGCATCAGGAGACGTATCCCATCGCCGGGCTGAGAAAACTCAATCCACTGATCCGGTTTGATGAAACTTCTCTGATGCCGGAACAGGAGGTGTATCACTGGGAGAAAAATACACCGAGAATGACCGGAATCAGTTCCTTTGGGCTGAGTGGCTGCAATGCGCATCTGGTCGTGAGAAATTATGTCGATGAGGAAAGAATTGAAAAGAGATCCGATGTCAACCCGCCGGCGGTCCTTAAGATATCGGCCAGAACGGAAGCTGCCTTTGAAAAGATGAAGAGAAATATCGTCGATGCGCTGGATGATACAGCCCGGCTGACGGATATGATCTATACACTGAATGCCGGAAGAGACGATTATGGTTTCCGTTCAGTGGTTCCGTTCCATGATGTGACCGATCTGAAAAACCGGATCGAGAATGCAAAACCGGTGAAGGTTTCAGAGGGAAAATGCAAAGTGATTTTCGTGGTAAAGACCTGCGCTGATTCCGATATCCAAAGGAAACTGGATATTTACAAAAAACTTCTTGCCATGGGAATCAAGAGCAGCACGCTCCTTGTGGATAAGGTGTTTGCCGCAGCGGTGAAGCACGAGGAAGGAAAGATCGGGACGGAAGAGTTTGCGACAATTCGCCGTGAGGCGGACTACCAGACCGGTTATGAGAAATTCTATCAGCAGATCCGAAGCAAAAACAGGGGAAATAAGCTTCTCCTGATCGATTTTACCGATGACAGGGGAATGTCCGTTTTTGAGTCGGAAGACAATATCGATGTGTTCTTTGTCTCGGAAAGAGAGGAACTTGGCCGTCTTGTGAAATTCTGGTACGAGACCGGGCATTCCGTAAACTGGGAAGGCTGTTATGAGGGATTCGGCTGTCGAAGAGTATCCGCTCCCGGATACCCATTTGAGGACAGAAGACACTGGGCGGAAATGAAAACCGAAGAACAGCCGGTGAATGCGGCTGCAGCATCGTTGAATGTGCAGGGTGTTGCCGCTCCGGCGGGGCCGGCAATCGCTGTGCCGGGTGTGCCGGCGGACGCACCGCAGACGTTCCTGCCGCAGAAAAAGGTTTTCCTTCTGAAATCGGCAAAAAATGCCGACGTGGATCTGAATCTCTTTCCGTACATCGATTCGTCGTTCCGGGAGAGTTTTACCCCGGTTTCGGGAGACATTGATGCCGATTATAAACTTGCCATGCTTAAGTTTGTTGAGAAAAAGCATATCGTTCCGGATGTGATCGTGGCGGATAAAAACGGACGTTCCATTCTTGGCCTCAAACAGGGAAGAATCAGTGAATCGCGTTTCCGGGCGAACCTTGCGGGATCAGCGGAACCTTCCGGAGAAGATGATTCGAAGGCGATCCGTGCAATCGAAGAACTGGCAAAAGACAGCGCCGTAACGGTCTTTGATTTCGGTGACGGAACCCTGAAAGGGCATGTATTCCGGGGGGCGGTGAGAATCGTAACACTGCGGAATGAGAATGAACTGCAAAACTATCTGGAACACCCGGACTGGATGGTTCCGGTAAAAGGAATTGGAACAGAGAATGAATTTGTTCCGGTAACCGTGCAGAGTGCGTACTCCGCTGAGATTCTGGCCCCGGCGGTTCCGTGGAGCGAAGGAGTCAAAAAGAAATCTGTGCCTGGCATCACAGGTACCGCATCTGCGGACCTTACCGGTGAAGACGGGAAGCCGGCATCAAAGAAAAAAAGTGCGGAAGTTCTCAGTGCGGAGGAGTTTCTGGAGGAAGCCTGGAGGAAGGCGTTTAATCTTGACGGCAGCATCGGACATGACGAAGACTTCTTCTCATTGGGCGGGAATTCCCTGATCATGCAGTCCATGTCGGATGAGATCAATGAGCATTTTCATAAAAAGTTCGACATATTTGAAATCTACGATTATGAGACCATCGAGAAACTGGCAGTAAAGATCCTGGAGGCAGTCTGATGAAGACATTGACAGAGGTTTTAACGGAAACATTTCACGACAGAAAAGATAAGGTGGCCATCCGGACCAAAAAAGAGACCGTGACCTACGGAGAACTCTGCGAAGAAGTGCCGGTTCTGGCAGGATATCTACGCACCATTGGAGTCCGAAAAGGAGACCGGATCCTTCTGGAAGCGGTGTCTGAGCCGTCCTATATCCTGTTCTATCTGGCGCTTCAGCGGATCGGCGCCGTAACCGCGCCGGTGGAGCGGGGAATAAAGACAGAGACACTCGATTACCTCGCAGATCTCCTGGACGCCTCGATGTACTTTTCCAAAAACGATAGGAGAACGGTGAAAGGAAAGCGCAGATATTATGAGGAGATGCGAAAGGAGGCGGCAAAGTGGAACTGTGCCGTTTCGTATGAACGGCCGGAAGACGACTTCATCAGTGAGATCATTTTTACCACCGGTACCACCGGAAAGCCGAAAGCAGCCATGCATTCCATTTCCGGAATGATCTGCAATACAGGAAACACGGTGAATGGAATCGGAATGCGGGAGGAGGATGTTGTTCTCCTGCCGCTTCCCCTGAACCATTCTTTCGGAATGCGTGTGTTGAGATCGGCTCTTTGGGTCGGCGCTACCGTGGTTCTTCAGAGCGGTGCCATCTTTGCGGATTCACTGAAAAACAGTATCCGGTCCTTCGGCTGTAATGCCATGGCATGCGTATCGGCAACCATGGAGTCCGTGCTTCGGGAGATCGGAGAGGAAGGCGTCAGAGAAGTTTTCGGAGGACTTCGTTACATTGAGTTCAGTGCGGGAGCGGTTCCGGTAAGCATGAGAGAAAAACTTCTGGAACTTCTGCCGGACACCGAGATTCACAACACTTGGGGATCTTCCGAGACCGGCGGTTGTCTTTTCCTCAACCTTCATGATCATCCGGAAAAGATTCATGCGGCGGGAAAGGCTCTGGATCACATTGAGCTTGGCATCTATTCCGATGAGGAGGAAACATATCTGGACGGCGTTGGCGAGAAGAATACCGGCAGACTTGCCATCCGGGGCGAGATGATCTTTAAGGGGTATTTTGGACAGGATGATGTTTATCGGGAGTCGGTTCAGAATGGATGGCTGATCACGCAGGATCTGGTTTACCGGGATGAAGACGGTTACTACTACATTCTCGGCAGAGCAGATGACGTGATCAACATGGGCGGTGAGAAGGTGGCCCCCTCCGAGATAGAAAATGCGCTGTTTGACTGCGGGGAAATCAATGGATGTGCCTGCATCGGAATACCGGATGAGGAGGGAGTTCTCGGTGAGGTTCCAATGCTTTTGTATGTACTTTCCGATGGGGCGCATATGGATGAAGAGACCATTAACCGGCTGGTTACCGGCAAGGTGGGCGTGTTCCGGGCTCCCAAAAAGTATCTTGAAGTAAAGAGCATTCCGAAAAATTACATGAAGAAGACGGACCGCAGGGGACTGAAGAAAGCATACAGAGAAAACGGTGTGGAGGGGATTGCCGGTTTTTGCAGATCCTATGCGGAAAACGCGGCGAACACCGCTTCCGGCGTGGCAGAAAGAAAAGGAGAGAAAGCGGATCGGAAAAACGGTTTTGACGGTGCCGGAGGTCAGGCGTATGATCTGAACAATTCCGTCATCCGGACGATTCTGGGGAGAAAGAGCAGACGGAAATTCACAGAGGAGAAGGTTCCGGAAGACGTCATCGATATGCTGGTCCGGGTGGGAAAATCAGCTCCTTCCGGAAAGAATCTTCAGACCAGAAGATTTACCGTGATCCGGAATCCGCTGGAGATTCAGAGACTGAAGAAAATATGCGGGGAAACAGCGGAAAGAAAGCATACATCCTTTCATGGTTTTGAAAATCCGCCGCTCCTCATCCTGATCTCCAATGACAGAAGGAACCGGGACGGGGTGCAGGATGTGGGCGTTGCGGCAGAAAATATCATGATTGCAGCAGAGTCCTGTGGGTTTGGCAGTGTATGGCTGAATCCGCTCATGGATATCTCGGATGAACCGGAGATAAGGCAGCTCCTGGATGAATACACGATTCCGAAAAACCACATTGTATGGGCCGTGATGGCAGTGGGAATTCCGTCTGAGGAACCGCCGGAATTCTATCGAAAACCGAATGAAGTTTATTATGTTTCGTGACGGAAGGCTCAGGGGGAGCTGCTATTTCATTTCACGTTCGGGAGGGACACAAAATGTCCGCAAAAGATAAATGGATGTACAGAAGTACGGGGGCCGGAAATGCCAGATACAGACTCTTTTGTTTCCCCTATGCGGGAAGCGGGGCGTCCATGTACGCGGGGCTTGGCAAATATATCGACGAAGAGATCGAGGTCTGCCCCATTCAGCTTCCGGGGAGGGAAAATCGCAGGAATGAGTCTCTTTGCTCGGATGTGGAGAAGATCATTTCTGAACTCTGTGATGCCATGAAGGATCTGTTGGATAAGCCCTTCGGAATTTTCGGGTACAGCATGGGCGGAATTCTTGCCTATGAGCTGACTGCAAAACTCTACGAACGGTTTCATGTAAAGCCGGTGAGACTGTTTATGGCGGCCTCCTCCATTTTTCGGGAAAAAAAGCCGGTGGAGGTCAGCAGCATGAATGAGCATCAGCTGGTGACCTATATGAGAAAGTCCAATGGTGTGCCGGAGCGTGTGATTGCGGATGAGTTCCTATGGAAGAATTATGAGCCGATCATTGTCAATGATTACAAGCTTATCGAGAATTATCGGTTTTCGTATCACAAGGTGCAGTGTGGGATTGTCGCATTTGCCTCCCGGGAAGACCGGGAGGTTAAATATCGCAATATCAGACTGCTGAAGTACTTTGCACCGAAATTTGAACTGTATCCGATGAGCGGAAATCATTTTTTTATCAGAGAGGAATCCAGGCGGATCGGGGAGATTGTTTCAAGAGAAATGGAAAGTTGTTCAGCATAAAGGAAAAGGTTTATGAACGAGAGGTTTGACACGCTGATCCATTGTATGGGGAACTGGCGTGATAACGATAAACGGATCCGCAGTATCGGACATGACGGAACAGTCAGGGAAATCACTTATCGTACATTGGCGGAAAGGGCGGAGTCAGTCGCCGGCGAACTGAGACGGAGCGGACTTAAGAAAGGCGAAAGAGTCATTGTGGATTTCCGGGACAGCATCGGTCAGCTTGCAGGAATCTGGGGAGTGATTCTTTCGGGAGGATGTGCGGTTCCGCTGGCGTTCCCGCAAGTGGGAGAGTATATCGAGGGAAGACAGGAAACGCAGCGCTTAAAGGATGTTTTGGATATCAGCCGAGCGGAGTATCTTTTGACCGGTGAGGAGGAAAACAGAAGCATTTCTCCTTACGTCAGCCGGCGTGTTCGGATGGTTTTCGCTCCCGGAACCGGGTCCGGATGGAGCGGTGCCGGAAGGAAGAATGGGATGTTAAAGGAATCGGTTCCGCAGGACGTGATGCCGCATGCCGCGGATATCCGTGCGGACGATCCGGCCCTGATTCTGTTCACCTCCGGCAGCACGGGAAAACCCAAAGGCGTCGAAATGACCCATCGGATGGTGATGGAAAGCTGCATGGAAAATATTCGCTTTTTCGGACTGACAAACGAAACGGTATTTCTCAATTGGCTTCCGTTAGAACATATCGCGTCGCTGATGCTGCTTCATATGGGGGCCGGTGTTCTGGGCGCGGAGCAGATCCATGTCAATACCACCTATGTTCTTTCTGACCCAAAACGGCTTTTGGAATATTTTTCCAAATACCGGGTGAGCATGAGTTTTGCACCGAATTTTTTCTTCCGGCTGCTTCTGGAGAAGGAAAGAGAAATTGAAGCGGAGGATCTTTCCCTCAAAAGGATGGAATGCCTGATCGATGGCGGAGAGGCCATTGACGGGAAAATGACGGAACAGTGCCTTGTGCTGTTAAACCGGAAAGGTTTACGGAGATCGGCGCTGATTCCGGGCTGGGGCATGACGGAACTTTGTAACGGTGCGATCTATAATCCTGATTTCGGAAAGGTGAAAAAAGGGAGCCTTGTCTCCATCGGAAGACCGGTGGACGGGCTGGAAGTCCGGATCGTAAAGGACGGCGAAAATGTAATCGGCGATGGCGTCGAAGGCATGCTTCAGGTTCGGGGACAGTGGGTGCTGACTTCTTATCTGGGAGAAACGGACGAGGAACACCGGAAGCATTTTGACGGGGAATGGTTTATCACGGGAGATCTGGCAGAGCGAAGGGACGGAGAACTCATTATTACCGGGAGGGAATCGGATATCTATATCCTGAACGGAGAAAACTATAGTATCGGTGCGATTGAAAACAGTGTGAGAGATTTTCTGGCGGAATCCGACCGGGATGATCCGCAGTGCATCCTCAAAGTTCTGACGGTGAAGAATCAGAAAAATGCCGCAGATGAACTGATCCTGTTCATTTCCAAAACGGATGAAGAGGATCAGGACCGGAGGGAGACGGCAGAAGAAGCGATCCGCTCCGGGATGTCCCGGGTATACGGTTTTTCCTTTCAGCGGATTCTCTGGCTGGAAAAAGAGGAATTCCCTGTGTCATCCATCGGAAAGATCGATGGAAAGACTCTGAGGAAAAATTATGCCGACGGAATCTACGATATCGCTACTGAGAAGATTCCGGAACGGTGGAAGGGGCGGAAACTGAGTGATGAGGAGAATCTTCTTCTGTTTATCTATTCGGATGTTCTCGACATGGATAAAAATTTCATATCGCTGGAGGACGATTTTTTCTCTCTGGGAGGAAATTCCCTGAAAGTTCCGTCAGTGCTGGATAAGATCCGTCTCACACTGGGAGTGAATGTCAGTGCGGCGGAACTGGTAAAGTATCCGACTATTGTCGGGCTTCTTCGGCATATTCACGAAAAAACAGAGGATCCCTGCGTCATGCCGGAGGAAGAGGATGAAGAGATGGTTGTTTTGTAAGGAGTTTGCAGCATGAGTTTTATTGAGTTTAAAGATGTTGTCAAAGTGTACGGCAGTGAAGAGAACAGACAGTATGCCGTGAATCACGTGAGTTTCAGTCTGAATGAAGGCGAGTTTGCGGTGATCCTCGGACAGTCGGGAGCCGGAAAGTCCACCGTGCTGAATATGCTTGGCGGTATGGACAGCCCCACGTCGGGAGAAATCCGTGTGGATGGCAGAGTTATTTCCGGAATGAAGGATAAGGCACTCTCGGATTACCGTGCGACGGATATCGGCTTCATTTTCCAGTTTTACAATCTGATCACCTCGATGACGGCATATGAGAATGTGGCGCTGACGAGAGATATCGTTCCGGAAGCCCTGAATCCGGAGGAGATGCTGAAACTTGTGGGACTGGAAGAAAAAAGGAATAAATTTCCGACGCAGATGTCCGGCGGCGAGCAGCAGAGAGTTTCCATTGCCCGGGCCCTTGCCAAAAACCCAAAATTTATTTTGGGGGATGAGCCCACCGGAGCGCTGGACAGCGAGACCGGAAAAGAAGTACTGAGATTGATCCAGAAAATGTGCAGAGAAAAGAACAAGACGACAATTCTTGTTACACACAATGAGAACATTTCAAAGTGCGCGGATAAAGTTTTTCGGATGAAAGACGGAAAGATCGTTTCGATTGAAGTAAACGAGCATCCCATGGACGCCGGGGAGGTGGAACTCTGATGCTTTTCAGAAAAATGCTTCGGGATTTCAGGGGCCATGCCGGTCAGTTCCTGTCCATCATTATTCTTACATTTATTGCGATGAGTTTCTTCTCCGGCGTTGCCAGCGAAGTCGAAGGTGTGGAAGCGGCCAGAACAAGATTTGAATCCGAGGCAGAACTGGGGAATGGCTGGATCTTCGGGGATGATTTTACATCCGGTGATCTCGGAAAACTAAATGAGATCCACGGGATCAGCAACGCCCAGGGAAGACGATATGAGGAGATCCATGGAAGTGACGACACCCTTCTCTATCTCTATTTCCAGCATGCTGATCTTATCAACAGGCCGCTGGTGCTGGAAGGCGAAGCATATGATCCGGAGGATTCCGAGGGAATCTGGCTTTCCGCAAGATTTGCGGCGGAACAGGGAATTCACGTCGGAGATGACTATTCGGTATCAGCGGAAGGAAAGGAACTCCGTCTTCGGGTGAAAGGCCTCATCTGGCAGCCGGAATATGAGTACTATAAAAATGAAGTAGATCTTGAACCGGATTATCATGACACGGGATATGCCTTCGCTTCCATGAAGGTGCTTTCGGAAGAAACAGCCTTCAACCAGATTGTTTTTAGAAGCGATGCGGAAAAAGTCAGCATGCTGGAAAAGGATATCCGGAGCGTTCTCGGAGACCGGTATAATGTTTTGCTGGACCGAAGCGGCATCACCAATCTCACCATGCTGGATGACGAGATCCGTCAGCACCGGATGATGTCCGTGATGTTTCCGGCATTTTTTGCGGTCATCGCGATACTCACGACGGTGGCTACCATGTCGAGAATTGTAGACCGGCAGCGCACCCAGATCGGAACCATGAAAGCTTTGGGATTGAAAGAGCGGAAGATTTATATGCATTATCTCGGATATGGTCTGGTTCCATCCCTGATCGGAACGCTTCTCGGACTGATCGTGGGACCGGTATCGCTTTCTCCGGACCTCTTTGCAATGAAGTTTTACATGGATTCGTCTACCGAATACATGCTTCCGGAGTTCCCGCTGGTGATCCCGTGGTATTTTCCGGTATTCGGTGCACTGATGGTTCTTGCCTGCGTGACAGCCACCTGGCTCAGCTGCCGGAAGATCCTTGCCATAAGGCCTGCGCAGGCCTTGAGGCCGGCGCAGCCGAAGAGCGCAAAGAAAATGTTGCTGGAAAGAATGTACTTCTGGAAAAAACTCAGTTTTACAACCCGGTATAATCTGAGAGACGTCTCCCGAAATAAGGTGAGAACCCTCTTCGGAATCGCCGGAACCTTCTCCTGTATGGCACTTCTTCTGTGTGCCTTTGCGTCCAGAGCGGATTTCAAGGGCGCGATCGAAGACCTGTATGTAAAAAAACTGATGAACAATTCGGCCATGATCACACTGGAAAAAGATACCGATATCCGGGAGTCGGAACGGCTTCGTGATAAGGTGAACGGGGAACTGGTCATGTCCGATACGGTTGAGCTTCGCACGTCGGAGAGTGCGGACAGGAGAACATTCCATATGAATGTCTATGAAGATGGCCGGATCTGTAATGTTCTGGATCTCGACTTCCGGACGTCAAAGATCGGCAGTGAAGATTTTACTCTGACCTATAAGGCGGCAGAAAGCCTTGGCGTTTCCGTCGGCGACACTGTGGAGTGGCACATTTACGGTTCTGCCGGATGGAAAACGAGCCGGGTGACTGCCATCACGAGAGCGCCCTTTGAGCAGGGAATTGTGGCAGGAAGAAAAGCAGTGGAGGCGGCGGGATATTCCTTTACGCCCACAAGACTCCTGACACAGGAGGATGTGACGGAAGCTCTGAAGGCGGAATCGCCGTACATTGCGGATGTTACCACGAGAGAAGGCTTATCGTCGGCGTTGGATCATTATATGGAACTGGTGAACATGGTGATGGCGTTTATGCTGGTGTTTGCCCTTCTTCTGGTGTTTGTGGTTCTCTACAGCCTTGGGCTTCTGAGTTTTGAAGAGAGAGAAAAGGAGATTGCGACACTGAAGGTGTTGGGACTTTCCTCCCGGAGCCTTGGCAGGCTGATGCTGCAGCAGAACATCTATGTGGCACTCATTGGAGCGCTTCTGGGTATACCATTGGGGAAAATGATGCTGTCTGCGCTGGTGAATTCTCTGGGTGACTCCATGGATATTCCGACAAAGTGCAGCCCCGGATACATTTTCCTGGCGTTTGCAATCACCTTTACCGTGTCGGTGATGATCAATCAGCTGTTCTCCGGGCGGATCCGGAAACTGAATCTGGTGGAAGAGATCAAGGCGGCAGAGTAACATGGCCGACAGGTGTGATCAGGGCGACGGAATAACGTAATCAGTGCGGTGTAGATCAAGGCGGCAAGTAAATGATATATGTGGTGGAGGCAGACTTTGCGCATCTGAATATTTCTCTGGAGGAATGGATGCCGCTTCTGAATCCGCAGAGACAGGAGAAGGCGATGCAGTACCGGTTCTATAAGGACCGGGCGCTGTGTGTCTTCTCCTGGCTTCTCTTGCGATTTTCTCTGAAGAAGGAGTATAGGATCACGGAAATGCCGGAGTTTGAATATTCCGAATACGGAAAACCAAAGTTATCCGGTTCAGAGATCCGGTTCAATCTGTCCCATTGTGATACCGCAGTGGCCTGTGGGGTAGACCGGAAAGAAATCGGCGTGGATGTGCAGGATTTTTCGCCGCTCCTTCATGGGGTGACAGGCCGGTTTTTGACGCAGAGGGAGAAGGAGGAAGCCGAATCGATCCGGGAGGAAGAGTTGAAATGCAAAGAACTGGCGAGGATGTGGAGCCTGAAGGAGGCATACGGAAAATATCTGGGCGTGGGACTGCAGTATCCGGCGGAAAGGACGGATTTTAGCGGAATTCGATGTGACGGAAGATGGCAGGAGGCGGAGGAACTTCGGGTGATGTCACGGAGATTTCAGCACTGCGCGCTGGCGGTATGTTCGGAGAACGAGATGGTATGTCGAAAGATTCGTTTGGAAGAAATATTGGGTTAATGGTATTTCTTTTTTATTTGGTCAAGCACTGTTCCGGACAGTGTCGGGATCAGTACGCCTGCAACAATGTAGACCGGAGTGAGAAAATGAAAGCCGACGGGCAGGCTGGAAAGACCATCCGGTGACGCATGCAGAATCAGTCTGCAGTAAAGAAGATCGATCATCTTAAATACAGCAAAATGCAGCGCCATGATATCGAAGGAGTACTTCCCGAACGCTGCCATCATGTTGGACAGAGGCCGGAGAAGACGGTGCTTCTCAAGAAAGTCGGCAAGGCTGAGAACGTGATAGGCACCCACCAGCGAAAAGAGATAGTAGAGTACGCCCGGAATGTTCAGAACGGCGATATTGACCCGGCAGCCGATTCTCTGCATGATTTCAAGGAAAACGCCGCTGACAATCCATCCGGGGAGGAACATGAATTTCCGATAGTCCGGCCGATATTTTTGAACCATCCATGCCATCCAGTAGAGCGGGACGGCAAGAGCCGCGGCATGCATATTCAGAGGCAGAGTGACAGCTCCCGCTGCAAGCAGAAGACCGAGAAGACCGAAGAACATTGCGAAAATGCCGGCGGACAAGGATGCACAGCATCGGAGTTTGGCCGGTTTCTCCGCGGCAAAATCAGAACAGGTCTCCGCCCTGTCTCTTGCCGGAGCACAGTCATTCGCGGAAGGAGCGCGGTTAAACTTGGCAGACAGCGCATTTCCCGCCCACACGCAGCCGCCGAAGAGTGCCGCGGAGGTGATCCAGACCGGGACAAACCACAGGGCACCGTGAAGCGGTTCCGGGCACTGGAAGGTGACGGAGGTGAATATGGAACCCAGTATCTGCGGGAGGGAATAGATCGGCTGATCCCGATAAATCCCGTGGGTCACGCAGAAGTTATGGATCAGGGCGAAAAATGCCGTGTATACCATGTATCTTGGCCAGACGCCGCGGACGCGGGCCGCAAAATATCCCCAGGGATTACCGGCATATTTTTTTTCGTTGTATAGAAAGCCGGTTATAAAAAAGAAGAGAGCCACATGGAAGAGATAGAGGAACCGGTGGGCGAGCCCTGTATGGCCGATTACGATGGCAAGGATGCCGATTCCCTTTACGATATCCCAGTAAGGAGAGCGATTCATATTTTTGTCCTCCAGGCTCAAGCAGACAAGCTTGCTTGTCTATTTGAGCCGTCAATCAAAGTTTGAAAGTTTTCTTTCAAACTTTACTCCTCCTCCGGTTTAACATACAGCCGGTAGTGGTAGATCAGATCAAATGCGGTCTGCTCGTCGGATTCATTTTCCAGCTTCCAGCCCTCTTTTTCCAGATCCACCATGAAGGTGTCGGCGTCATAGGTGTATTCGACCCGGGTGATCAGCGCCTGGTCGCAGTACGGAAGAAACTGACGGTAGATCTCGCCGCCGCCGATGATGACGACGTCCTCGTCGCCGAGATCATTTTCCTTTTTCAGCCGGTCAATGATGTCCAGCGCTTCTTCGAGATCCGATACAACATAGGCGTCTTTCGGATTGAAGGAAGGATTCTGGCTGAGAATGACATTGAGTCGGCCCTCGAGAGGACGCATGGCCCCGAAGGTCTGAAAGGTCTTGCGGCCCATGACCACGATCCGCCCCATGGTGGCGCGACGGAACATCTGCATATCTTCCGGTATGGTGACGAGCTGGCGCCCGTCCTTGCCGATACCCCATTGCTGGTCAACGCAGGCGATCATCGCAAAATGACGGCCCGTTTTTCCTGTGGAATCAATATTTTTAAACATGGTCTGAACCTCTTTCTTTCCGGGAATTAATAATCGTCGGACAATATTCTTCCATAACCAAAACGTTATATGATATAGAAATGAGGAATGATAAGATTCTGTCGGATTTCACAAAACTGTGTTATAATAGCGACGTTATCTATAATCACTTGGATTAGGAAGCATTTTGCCGTTCACTATTATAGGGGAAAATGCGTTCGAAGGAAATACCGCGCGGGGCAAAAATCCGCGGATTGTTTTCCGGAAAACGCAGAAAACGGGGAAAGGCGGCTGGAAACTCTACGGAGAGGAAACGATGCATCCGAAAAACAGGAGGAAAATCAATGTTTGAGATTCTTAAGGCGGAAAAGCTGGCCGAGCGAATCTTTCGTCTCGTAGTCAAAGCACCGAATGTCACTCATGCATGTCAGCCGGGAGAATTTGTCATTGTCAGACCGGATGAGAAGGGGGAGCGTGTTCCGTTTACGATCTGCGATTTCGATCGTGAGGCGGAGACACTGACTCTGGTTATCCAGACGGTCGGCGCGACCAGCGAGAAGATGAGCAGATACAAGGCCGGTGATCATTTCGCAGACATCGTAGGTCCGCTCGGCAATCCGTCCGACTTTGTGACGGAGGATATCGAGGAAGTGAAAAAGAGACGGTATCTCTTTGTGGCAGGCGGTCTCGGAACCGCTCCGGTTTATCCGCAGGCAAAATGGATGCACGATCACGGCATTGAGTGTGATGTCATCATCGGCGCAAAGAATAAGGATCTCCTGATTTATACAGAGGAAATGAAGTCGGTCGCAAACCTCTATATTGCGACGGATGACGGCTCCGAGGGCTTCAAGGGAATGGTTACCGCACTGATCGAGGATCTTGTGAAGAATCAGGGAAAACACTATGATGTGTGCGTTGCGATCGGTCCGATGATCATGATGAAGTTCTGCTGCATGACAACCGAAAAACTCGAAATCCCGACCATTGTCAGCATGAACCCGATTATGGTGGACGGAACCGGAATGTGCGGTGCCTGTCGTCTCACCGTCGGTGACGACGTGAAGTTCGCATGCGTGGACGGACCGGAGTTTGACGGCCATAAAGTGAACTGGGATGAGGCAATGGAGCGTCAGCAGCTCTATAAGACCCAGGAGGGAAGAGCGATGCTCAAGCTGAAGGAAGGCGATACCCATCACGGCGGCTGCGGACAGTGCGGAGGTGAAGACTAATGGCAGATATGATGAAGAAAGTACCGGTACGTGAGCAGGACCCGCTGGTGCGCGCAAAGAATTTTGAAGAGGTCTGCCTCGGATACAATGAAGAAGAAGCAAAGGCAGAGGCGGAGAGATGTCTTGACTGCAAGAATCCGCGCTGTGTTCAGGGATGCCCGGTGAACATCGACATTCCGGGATTTATCCGTGAGATCAAAAACGGCGACATTGCGGCAGCCGGCCGTGTCATCGCAGAGTCCTCCTGTCTTCCGGCAGTATGTGGTCGTGTATGTCCGCAGGAGACCCAGTGTGAGGGCGTCTGCGTCCGCGGAATCAAGGGCGAGGCTGTTTCCATCGGAAAGCTGGAGCGTTTCGTTGCGGATACCAATCGCGCAAACGGCGGTGTTGAGGCGGCAAAGGCTCCGGCCAACGGAAAGAAAGTTGCAGTCATCGGTGCCGGCCCGTCCGGCCTTTCCTGTGCCGGCGACCTGGCAAAGAAGGGGTATGACGTGACGATCTTTGAGGCACTCCATCAGCCGGGCGGCGTACTGACCTACGGTATTCCGGAGTTCCGTCTGCCGAAGTCAAGAGTCGTTCTTCCGGAGATCGAGGAAGTGACAAAGCTTGGCGTAAAGATTGAGACTGATGTGATCATCGGCAAGTCCGTCACGATTGACGAACTTCTTGAAGAGAGAGGATATGACGCGGTATTTATCGGATCCGGCGCAGGCCTTCCGAAGTTCATGGGAATTCCGGGTGAGAACGCCCTCGGCGTATTCTCCGCAAACGAGTTCCTGACCAGAAACAACCTCATGCGTGCATATCTGGATGAGTACGATACTCCGATCATGATGCCGAAGAAGTGTGTTGTCGTCGGCGGCGGAAACGTGGCGATGGATGCGGCGAGAACCGCTCTTCGTCTTGGTGCGGAGACACATATCGTATACCGCAGAAGTGAGGCAGAGCTTCCGGCGAGAGTCGAGGAGGTTCATCACGCAAAGCAGGAAGGCATTATTTTTCAGCTTCTGACCAATCCGGTGGAGATCCTGACTGACGAGAAGGGCTGGGTTCGCGGAATCCGTGTCATCAGGATGGAACTCGGCGAGCCGGATGAGTCCGGAAGAAGAAGACCGGTGGAGGTTCCGGGATCCGAGTACGAGATTGAGTGCGATGCGGTCATCATGTCCCTCGGTACTTCTCCGAATCCGCTGATCTCCAAGACCACTAAGGGTCTGGAGATCAACCGCAGAAAGTGCATCGTTGCCGAGGAAGAGACCGGCGCGACCAGCCGCAAGGGCGTATTTGCCGGCGGTGACGCGGTAACCGGCGCGGCAACCGTTATTCTGGCGATGCAGGCCGGCAGAGCGGGCGCGAAGGGAATCGATGAGATGCTCAGCGGAAAGAAATAAGCAGCGGGAACCGCGATAGAAAAGATAAGACCAGTCCGGTCGGTGCAGAAATGCACCGGCCGGGCTGTTTTTATTTCATAGGAAATTTCTCCGAAATTCGCCAAGCGTGCTGTATCTTGTTCTTACAAAGCACAATGTATGAACCTGTGATGAGATTGTTTTGCAGAAAAGGCACAGATGTAGTAAACTCTATGGAATGAATGCCGGTTTTTACGAATGGGAAGATGCTTCGCGTATGGCACAGATTCAGAAACCGAAATGCCGGAGTGTGAAGAGGATTGGTAAAAATCCGGAGACAAATACGGAAAGAAAGGAATATGGTGATTTTGTCACAAAAAGCACCATTGAAGAATGAATATGGCAGAATCTTTGGTAAAAGACGGAAAGGTGATTCTGAAGAAAGGTGAAGGAAGAACCATCAAGTCAGGCGGTGCATGGGTGTTTGACAACGAGATCGCATCCATGGAAGGAAACTTTGAGGATGGTGATATTATCCAAGTAGAAGATTTCGATGGCTTCTTCCTTGGATACGGTTTTATCAACAGCCGGTCCAAGATCCGTGTGCGGATGCTCTCACGCTGGAGAAAGGAGCCGATCGACGCGGACTTCATCCGGGAGAGAGTGAGAAAAGCATGGGATTACCGCAAAAAAGTGATTGACACCTCCTCCTGCCGTGTGATCTTCGGCGAGGCAGACTGGCTTCCGGGAATTGTGGTTGATAAGTACGAGGATGTCCTTGTGGTCGAGTCCCTGGCTCTCGGCATTGACCGTCTGAAGATGATGATTCTGGACGATCTGAAAGAATGCCTTGCGGAAGACGGAATCCGAATCCGCGGTATTTATGAGAGAAGCGATGCGCCGGTCCGCCGGAAAGAGGGACTTGCTCCGGTGAAGGGATTCATCGGGGAGGAATTTGATCCGAATGTGGAAATCTGCGAAAACGGTGTGAAGTATATCGTTGATGTCGCAAACGGACAGAAAACCGGATTTTTCCTGGATCAGAAGATGAACCGTCTGGCGATGCAGCCGCTCTGCAGGGGAGCGAAGGTTCTGGATTGCTTTACCCATATGGGAACCTTTGCCCTGAATGCCGGACTCGGCGGTGCAAGGGAAGTCACCGGGGTGGATATCTCTGAGTTCGCGGTGAAAGAGGCGGAGCGGAACGCGAAGCTGAACGGTCTGGATCAGACGGTGAAATTTGTATGTGCGAATGTTCTGGATTATCTTCCGGAACTGGAAAAAAAGGGAGAGAAGTATGATGTCGTAATTCTCGATCCGCCGGCATTTACCAAATCCAGAGAGGCGACCAAGAATGCGATCCGCGGCTACCGCGAGATCAACATGAGAGGACTGAAACTCGTGAAGGACGGCGGCATTCTTGCAACCTGCTCCTGCTCACATTTCATGACGCAGGAACTCTTCACAAAGACCATCGCCGAGGCGGCAAGAAGCGCACACAAGCGCCTTCGCCAGCTCCAGTTCAACACACAGGGACCGGATCATCCGATCCTCTGGGGCGCGGGTGATTCGTATTATCTGAAGTTCTATATCTTTGAGGTAAGCGACGAGAAGTGATATATATGACGGTGAAAAGAGTCTGAAAGTGCATGCAGCACTTTCGGGCTCTTTTCATGAATATCACCATTGTTCTGTGTTATACTTGAAATATATGATGGACCGGAGGAACAGAACAATGGCATTATTTGAACGTCCAGAAGTGGTGATTCTCAAAGAATCAAGTGATGCAAAAGAGTACCTTGAAAAACTGTTGGATTTACAAAACGAGGTACAGAAGGACACTCCGTTATATAAGAAAATTGAAAAGGAAATAGCTGTCGTAAAGGCCGGAATCGCTGGAGAAGACAGAATTATGTTTGAACTGAAGAACAGCGGTATGAATCTGGTGGTTCTTCATGATATATGTCTGGTCGATCCGGAGGGAAATACAGCACAGATTGATTTCATTGTACTGACTCCGTACGTAACGGTCTTTATTGAATGTAAGAATCTTTATGGAGATATTGAGATCAACTCAAGAGGGGATTTCATTCGAACCTTTTCCTATAATGGTCACAGATTCAAAGAAGGTATCTACAATCCGGTCACACAGAACGAACGCCATATGCTGGTGTATAAAAACTGTCGGTCGGCTAATAAAGGCAAGTTTGTACGCTGGGGATTTGAATTTTACTTTCAGCGCTACAATAAATCGCTGGTTGTACTGGCAAATCCGAAGAGCCTGATTAATGACCGCTATGCTCCGAGAGAACTTGACGGAAAAGTGATCCGGGCGGATCAGCTGATCAATACGCTTAGGCAGATGAAATCGGATGTAAAATCCAAAAAAAAGGAATTGTTGGACTTTGGCAACAGTATTCTGGAGATGAATCGGGCAGACCGGACGGATTATCTTGCGAAATTCGTTGAGCTCAAAAACGCTGTGGAGCATGATCCCACGAATCAGGAAGCGGAAGAAATTATAAAATCACGTTCGGTGGACGGAGAGATAGAAAATACAGCAGAGCATAACGGCTCAGAGAGCGAAGTGACAGGAATCGAAGTATCCGCGAACGGAAAGATACCGTCCGGGGGGATAGAAAACGAAGTCACAAAGATAGATGGGGCAGAAACGGGGGAATTAAAGACTGTAGCGGCAGAAACGGAGTCCGAAGAATACGACGCTACTGCGTGCGGGGCAGCAGAGGCAGATGAGCACTCAAATCCGGATTCCGGCAGTAATGTATTGCAGCCATCGTCCCTCGAGGGAAATGTTTTGGAAAGAGATATTGCAAAGAATGCAGACGCCGTCAGAATCTGTCCAAGATGCGGCAATCGGCTTGTGATGAGGACCGCAAAACGAGGCAGTTATCAGGGAAATCATTTCTGGGGCTGCTCCAGTTATCCCAAATGCAGATACATTGAGAATTTGCCATCTGGACAGAATGAAGGGTAAAACATATTCTCCCGGAATAATCCCGTAATAGAAACGAGATTTATTATGGCTGTTGAATCTCAGGATTTCCAAAGGAATTACGCATCGTTATGCACATCATCGAAGTATCATTTCCATCGCAACAGACGGATGATAAAAGAGGAGGACATATGAACGCAATCAAAATGTTTCAGGTTTCCACACTTCAGGCGCTGATGCTGGGATATTCCAGACCGGTGATCACCGTGGAAGAGCTGTTGAAGCACGGTGATACGGGCCTTGGGACTTTTGAGGACGTGGACGGGGAAATGATCGTTCTGGACGGCGTCTGCTACCGGGCAACCGAAGACGGAACGGTTGTGGTCGCGGATTCCGCAAAGGGTGTTCCGTTTTCGGCGGTCTGTCATATGAACCGGAGCCGCACCTTCGAGATGGGAGAGGCCCGGTGCGCCGCTGAACTGAAGTCGGAGCTTAACAACCGGATCGAAGAGGGATTCGGACTCAACAGTATGCATGTGATCCGGATTGATGGAGAGTTCCCGATGATTGACGCGAGGTCGGAGTCATCTTACCGTTCCATGCATGTGTCGCTGAAGACGATTTTGTCCAAAACGCAGAAATCCTTCTGCTTTGAGAATGTGAAGGGATCTCTGGTCTGTGTGTATTATCCGGATTATATGGACGGGATCAATGCGGCCGGCTGGCATTTTCACTTTGTGTCGGATGACCGGAAATGCGGCGGACATGTCTTTGAGATTGCAATGAAGCGTGGTACGGCATTTCTGGATAAGATTAATTCCATCGAACTGAAACTCCCGGACGAGCCGGTGTTTGACACATATTCTCTGAAGAACGCGTCCGAGAGCGAGATCAAACAGGTGGAGCAGGGAGAGTAACAAAGCGGGCGAACAGAAGAAACGGGAAAAACAGCAAAAACGGGAAAAACAGCAAAAACGGCAAAGGAATTCCGGGACGGACCGGAGATTCCGGAGCGAATCGGCGGATGGGAGAAACGATATGGGTCAGGAAGCAACAGGCGGAAATATGCGGAAATTTTGCGACGGAGAAGTGATTTTCCGCGAGAATGAAATCAATCCGTATATGTATAAAGTGCTGAAAGGGAAAGTTGCGCTCTATGTCAATTATGAAGAGGAGCAGGAAAATATTCTCGGAATTCTGGGCACGGATAAATTTTTCGGTGAGGTTTCCATGCTCACCGGCAAACCGCAGGTTTATACCGCGGTCGCCATTGAGGATTCTCTGATTCTGAAAGTGGGAGAGGCGCAGCTGGAGCAGTTTCTGATCGATAACCGGGGCAACACACTCGGAATCATGAAGAGCATGGCGCAGGTGATTCTTACCCAGAATACGAACATTTC
This sequence comes from [Clostridium] aminophilum, assembly GCF_900101295.1. Classification (GTDB taxonomy): domain Bacteria; phylum Bacillota; class Clostridia; order Lachnospirales; family Lachnospiraceae; genus Clostridium_R; species Clostridium_R aminophilum_A. The sequence goes on from NZ_FOIL01000020.1 coordinate 22,158, forward strand.
CCTCCTGATGGAGGATATGAAGACCATTCTGAAACAGCTTCCGGAGGAGATAAAGACGGATTCCCGGATCGAGATGACGATCCGTCAGTATCAGCTGAAATATATGGTAAACGGTTCTTCCGCGGCGGAGCTTATGGTGAACAAAAAGGCGTAAGCAGATCCCGTTCAGCGTTCGAAATGGTAGTATTCATGGACCAGACTTCGGTACCCCATTTTCTGGAGGTCCCGGTAGCGGAGCCGATAGCGCTTTGCGGAAAAGGAACCGCAGTATACATAGCGGATTGCCTCCTGTGCGTAGTGGTCCATTTCCTTTAAGGATGCGATGGTGTTAATGACCGGGAAAATCCATCTGCTCCAGCTGAGTTCATTGCTTCCCGCTTTGCCGAAAAAAAGATTATTGCAATAGACGGTCATCTGAACAGCCGCTTCCCGGTCGGTCAGATGCCGTTCTTTTTTTGCGAGAATCAGCCGCTTGCTGTGCATGCGGATTTTGCGCAGAAGTTTTTGCCTGGAATGATCGGCAATGTCGAGGATTCCCTGATTCAGGGAATAACCGAGAATGTCCACCTGTTCTCCCGGTTCAATGAGACGCATTTTTTCCGGATTGACCGTCAGATGTTTTTCCTTCAGGACGGATTGAAAAAAAGAGATATACCGCTCTGCCTCTGCGCGGTTTTCGGCAAAGATGATCAGATCATCCGAATAACGGCAGTAGAGCGGAGAGTGGCATTCATAATACGTATCCAGATCCATGAGACAAACATTCATCAGAAAATTGGAGAGCGGATTGCCGCCGAGAATTCCTGGTTCGCATTTTACAAGGGAACCGTCTCTTTCGATACACTCCCGCCGGAGCAGTAAAAACTCATAGAGGGAATACATTCCGGGATCATTTTGAAAGATCTTTTTTAACTGCGGAAGAATCTGTTCCGGGACAATGGAAGACGCATAACTGGAGATATCTGCCTTGACGATGTAATACTTCCGGGTGTCCGGACAACGCAGCAGCTTTCGGATAAAATCGTGTGCATTCATTTTGGAACGGAAAGAATAGAGACAGGGGGAAAAGATCGAGTCATAATCCCGCAGAAGATAGCAGAGCAGACTCAGGAGATATTTTTCCGTACCGTACCATACATAGATGTCCCGTTTGCGCTGGCTGAAATCTTTGGGAATTCGAAAATGCTGCGGCGCGGAAAAGAAAAATTCTCCGCGCTTTAACCGGTTCAGATCATTTTCTACAGCGCTGCTTCGTATATAAGAAGCCATTTCATCATATTCTTCGGGCTTTGAATTATTTTGTTTCTGACGGGAAGACAGAAAATCCTCTCGGATTTCGACAGCGGCAGCCCGGTCAAAGATTCCATTCGCGTTATTTTTCATTTTATCCAGATATTCATCTCAATTTCAGAATGTCCGTGTACAGAAATGACACGGTCGGTTTTTTGATTTCGATTACAATATGTACGGATTGCTGAAAAAAGTCAACTCCATTCTATGGAATACCGTTGTATTGACGGCTGACGTGGATTATAATTTCAGATGAGAGAAGGGTGCGGAAATCGTGTTCTCAGAGAACCGGACATGCTCACATGAAAAGCTTTGAGAACGGCTGTGAGCACAAGCCGGTTTTGTCCAGCCAGGCAAAATACCCCTTCTCTTTTGTTGTATCCAGGATCAGGAGGGAAGGAAAACAGACGTGAAGATACCGGTTATGATTCAGATGCAGAACGGTGAAAATGCGGCAACCGCTTTGTGTATGATGCTGGGATATTTCGGGCATTTTGTTCCGATTTGTGACATGCGGGAAGTTTGCGTGTCTTCCCGGAACGGGTCCAGCCCGCAGCAGATCGCCGACGCGGCTCTTGTCTATGGATTGGAGACAGAAATCCGGAACATGACGATCCTGGAGCTGCGAAATCAGGAGTTTCCGGTTATGGTCCGGTGGAAAAGGCGTTATTACTGTCTGATCGAATCGATCCGGGGAGATCTGGTCCGTATCGTCGATCCGGCCCGGGGGACGTACGGAATCCGGCTGGAAAAGTTTGAACAGCTTTTTTCCGGAACCGTGCTGGTATTCCGGAAGACGAAGGAATTTCAGGCCGGTGGAAGAAGAGAAACGCTGTTCAGCCAGATCAGCAGCCGGCTGAAAACGCTCCGTGGGCCGATGGCCGTGATGCTGGTCTATACCGCCGGATGTATTGCACTGAACGTTTTTATGATGAATCTGGAAAAACAGATTCTGGACCGGCACATGGGCAGCAGAACGGCGGTGGTTTCGGATGGCGCAGAGGGGCTGATCCGGTATTATGCGGCGGCCATGGTACTCTATGTGATGTTCAGTATTCTCAAAACCCGTCATGTCGACCGGTCCAGCCGGAAGGCTTCCGCCGTTTCCGGGATCCGCCTGTTCAAAAATATTTTCCGCCAGCCGCTCCGTTTTTTTGAGGAACACAGTGCCTATGATCTGATCTCGAGAATGGAGAACAATATCACATTGGACAACTCGATTCTGAAAGCCGTGGTTCCGAGAAGCATCGATATGATGATGTCGATCGTCTATCTCATATATCTGTTCCGCTATCAACCGTTTATTGCCGGAATCTGTGCGCTTCTTGTGGCGGGATCGGTCTTTTCGAGCACGCTGGTTCAGAATAAGAGGGCGATTGCGTCCAGAAGCATGGTCACGAACGGGAACTCCGTCAATGCATCACTGCTGAACGGGATGAATATGATTGACACGATTCAGGCGTCCGGGGCGGAGCACTCGTTTTACAATATGTGGTACCGGTCGCAGTACCGTTATCAGAAAAACCGTATGGTTCAGTTCCGGTATTCTGCTGTGTCCAATTTGATCAGCATGCTCTCCCAGAACCTTCTTCAGGCTGTATTACTCTTTATGGGGGCGTATTTTGTGGTTCACGGAAACATTACCCTTGGCGGGATGTCGCTGTTTCAGGGAATTTTAGGAAACATGATCACATCGGTCAACCGCTGTGTGGGTTCGGTCGATATGCTTCAGACCATGCGGACCAATATTGAGCGGATCGATGACATCAACAGCCGGGCGACAAGACCCCGCCTGTCCCCGCGGACGGATACGATGGAAAATGTCGATAAACTCGAGGGCGGACTTTCGGCGAGGGATATCTGTTACCGTTATCATGCCGGGGACCGGCTGGCACTGGATCATGTCAGCATTGAGGTTCGTCCGGGGCAAATGGTGGCGATTGTCGGGGAGAGCGGGTGCGGAAAAAGCACCCTCATCAAAGTTCTGTCAGACCTCTATCAGCCCGAGTCCGGCGAGATTTTCTATTCAGGCCGACGCCGGGAGGAGATTCCGGACGAAGTTTTTTATTCCTCTGTGTCCGGCGTGGATCAGGAAACGATGATGTTTGAGGATTCCGTCTATAACAATATCAAGATGTGGGACAGTACCATTCAGGATTATGAAGTGATTCTGGCGGCGAGAGATGCTCAGATTCATGAACGGATCAGCCGGGAAAAGAAGAATTACAGCGTCCGGATGAAAGAAAACGGACGGAATTTCTCCGGAGGGGAACTCCAGCGGATCGAGCTGGCGAGAGCGCTGGCGCATGAGCCGACAATGCTTTTTCTGGATGAGTTTACATCCGCGCTGGATGCGCGTACAGAGGACAGGGCGATGAAAGCGCTTCGGGAAAAGGGAACCACCTGCGTGATTGTAGCGCACCGGCTTTCCACCATCGTGGACTGTGACCGGATCTATGTGATGGAACACGGCCGGATCGTGCAGCAGGGAACACATGAGGAACTGTACGCGCAGGAAGGTCTTTACAGAACGTTAATCGGATAAGGGAATAAGAATGGGGCTTTACGGAGAAATCATCAAAAAGAGGGAAGAAAACAATGCCCGGATGGAGCAGAACGCGGACGCAGCGCTTCTGCAGGACAGACCGGTCCGGCTCATTGAAGATGAGATGGAGGACGTCCAGACCACAGTGCTCTATATTCTGGGACGTTTCGGCATTGATGCAGACCGGCTGTACGGATTTCACAGTATTTCGCCGCTTCTGGACACGATGCTGGATCCGCTGGGGATGATGTACGATTATTATGAAGATACGCAGGCGGTCTGCAGGAAAAAAACGGATTTTATTCTGGCTTTCCGCGCGGACAACAAAGCGGTCGCCGTCATCCCGACCGGAATGGGATACCGGTATTACTGCCCCGGTGATGCGTCGGAAGGATATGCGTCCGCCGCGTTCTGCGAAGGTCTGAAAAAGGGATGCTATATTTTTCACCGACCGCTGACCGTGCGAAAAACAATCCTGCGGACTTTTTGCGTCCATGCCATATACAGTCTGAGACTGTCGGATGTTGCCCGGCTTGCTCTGGCAACCGGTCTGTCCGCCGCGCTGGGCCTGGGGATTCCGGCGGTCAGCAGGTATATTTATCAGAACTACATTCCGTCAGAGCATTCTGCCGGCGGTTTTGCCATCGCGGTTTTCATCTACCTTCTGGTTGTTCTGATCCGTGCACTGATCACGACGGTCAAGACGCTGCTGCTCTCGGAAACCAAGATCCGTGCGTCGATTGAGGTCGAATCCAGTGTCATGGCAAAGCTTCTTCATTTGCCATATGCCTTTTTTAAAGATACCTCTGCCGGAAAGATATCGCGCAGAATTAACAGCTGCAACCGCCTGTCGGACATTATTCTGGACATCATTATGGATGTCCTGCTGAATCTCAGTTTTTCCGCGGCCTATCTGGTCCAGCTGCATTCTTTCAGCGCGGATATGTTCGGGCCGGCGATGATAATGCTTTCCGCGTACATCCTGTTATCTGTGCTCAGTGCATGGATGAACATGAGAAAGGAAGCCCGTCTTCTGGATCTGGACATGGAGTATACGGATTTTCTGTTTTCGGCCATCAGGGGAATTCAGAAGATCAAGGGCCTGGGCGCCGGTGTTTTCGTCTATGCCAGATGGGCAGAAATGTACCGAAAGCGGTTGGCGCTTACCTACCGGCAGCCGTTTCTTCTGAAATACAGCAATGAAATCATGGCCGGAATCAGGCTTCTGACCACGATGGTTTTTCTCATGGCGGCGCTGAATGCAGGTTTGCGCAATACCCAGTATCTTACCTTTCTATCGTCATTCGCACTGATTATGACGGTAGTCGACCGGATCACGGATATTATGAAAAATATGTTCCTGACCGTTCTTTTATGCAGGAACATCGCGCCGATCCTTGAAATGCCGGCTGAAGAGACGGAGAGCCTGGAATATGTGCGGAGTCTTCAGGGAAATATCCGACTGGAAGATGTCACATTTTCCTATGAAAAGGGAAGCCGGCCCTGTCTGGACGGGTTTTCCGCCGAGATAAAAAGCGGAGAAAAACTGGCCATTGTAGGGGAGAGCGGATGCGGGAAAAGCACACTTCTGAAGATTCTTCTCGGACTGGAAAAACCGGATTCCGGAAATGTTTTTTACGATGAGAAATCGATCAGCGGTCTGAATCAGAAATCGCTCAGGAAATGCATCGGATCTGTTTTTCAGTTCAGCCGTCTGTTTCCGGGAACCATTGCGGAAAACATTGCGTTCGGAAAAGAGGAATATGCGGACATGGGGCAGATCTGGGCGGCTGCGGATGCTGCGGTCATCGGAGATGATATCCGGTCACTGCCGCTTCAGATGAATACGGAGATTTCGGAATCCAACTCGGGAGGTTTTTCCGGCGGACAGCGTCAGAGACTTCTTCTGGCGCGGGCTTTTCTGGCAAATCCCAGAATTCTTTTGCTGGATGAGGCAACTTCCGCGCTGGACAATGAAAGCCAGCGGGCGGTACTGGAGCATGTTCGCCGGATGAAAGCAACGGTGATCATGGTGGCGCACCGCCTTTCTACCGTGGAACAGTTTGACCGGATTATCATGATTGAAAATGGAAAGATTGCGGAAGAGGGCAAATATTCTGAATTAATGGAGCGAAACGGAAAATTCGCAGAGCTTGTGCGCAGGCAGCTTTTGTGATACGTCCCTGCATAAATGAAAGAAGACATATCGAAAAAGGTGCTGTCGCACTGGTTGATTGATCAATCAACGAATGTGACAGCACCTTTCAAAGCTTTTATCAATTTTCATCCTATCAGTATTGAAATTCAGAATGATCAGTTCGTTACGGCAAGCGGTACACGGATACAGTGCGAACGCCGTAGTTATAGCACTCGCGGTTGGTGTTGAAGAAGATGTCCAGCTTGTTTCCGCGGATGGCGGATCCGGTGTCTTCCACGGTGTATACAGTTCCATCGATCAGAAGCTTTGTTCCCATCGGGAACACATTGCGGTCTGCTGCGATTGTGTGATTTGCCTTTGCATAGACACCGCTTGCGGTGAGACTGGATCCATACTCCTCAGCACTGTAAGCGCTTGCACGGAATTCTCCGGCATAGGATGCGATGGTGCCGTCCGGCGCCTGCATGATCAGCGGGTGTCCTGCTTCATCTGTTGTCTGCTGTATTTCCGACTGAATGTCCTTCTGTTCCGCCTGAAGAGCGGGACCGGTGGCAGCTTCCGCTGCGAAGGAGGTAAATGTCGAAGCGGCCGCGATAAAACATGCGGTCACAGCAGTGATCATCTGTGAATTCTTCATAAAACCTCACTTTTGGGCTGGCAGTAAAGATATCGTTCGGGTCGTTGTGTTGGTGTTAGGAGATGATTGTGAAAAATCAAATTTTCCTGTCATATCTTTAATGTCAGATTTTGCAGTTTCGTGTTCATTATATTACAGAAATGTTAAATGTCAAGCCCGGTGGAGAAGAAAGGGCCCGGAAACCGCGGTTTTAGGCCATCTTGTGGTGGAAGACCGTCAAAAAAGCCTATCTTGCGGTGACGAAAATGCAGACAGGAATCAGCGGCAGAATCCGGAAAAATCTATTGACAAAGACTTTCCGCCGCACTATATTATGAACTGTAGATATTAGCACTCCACAAAAATGAGTGCTAACAAATTACAGACAGGGAGGAGCAGCGAATGGAACTGGATGCGAGAAAGATCACGATTCTGAAGACGATAATCCAGACCTACCTTGAGACGGGAGAACCGGTCGGTTCCCGCACGATCTCAAGAAGTTCCGACCTCAAGCTGAGCAGTGCGACGATCCGAAACGAGATGTCGGATCTGGAGCAGATGGGTTACATCCTTCAGCCGCACACCTCATCCGGACGGATCCCTTCCGATAAGGGATACCGCTTCTATGTCGATGAGATCGTGAAAGAGAAAGATGCCGCCCTGAAAGAGAGAGACGCCGAGAAGGCGGAACTCGCAGAGGTGACGGAAGAGAAACAGTCCGAAAACAGCCTCATGATCAGCCGGGTGGACCGACTGGAAGATCTGCTGAAGCAGATGGCAAGGATCCTTGCGGTGAGTACCAACTACGCGGCAATGATCAGCGGTCCGCAGTACAACCGGACAAAACTGAAATTTGTCCAGCTTTCCAGAGTGGAAACCGGCAAGCTCCTGATTGTAACCGTCCTCGAGGGGAACATCATCAAGAACTCGATGGTGGATACCGCAGAGACGCTGGATGATCAGGAACTGCTGAATCTCAATATTCTTCTGAACAACAATCTGACCGGCCTTACGATGGAGCAGATCAATCTGGATGTCATCTCCAAGATGAAACAGCAGGCTGGAGAACAGCGTGAGGTGGTCGACATGGTCCTGAATGAGATTGCGGAGGCGATCCGGACCAACGAGGAAGACCTGAACATTTATACCGAAGGTGCGACGAACATCTTCAAGTATCCGGAGCTGTCCGACCGCCAGCAGGCCAGTGAACTCCTTCATACCTTTGAAAAGAAGGATGAACTCAAAGAGTTCCTTGCCGAGAGCGCGGCCATGGAAGAAGCGGCTTCCGAAGGTAAGAAGAATGGAATTCAGGTCTATATCGGTCAGGAGAATCAGGTACAGTCCATGAAAGACTGCAGCGTCGTTACCGCAAATTATGATTTGGGCAACGGATTGCGCGGAACGGTCGGCATTGTCGGGCCGAAGCGAATGGATTATGAGAAGGTCGTGGGAACCCTGCGGACGCTCATGAGCCAGCTGCAGAATACGTTCAATGACAAAAAGAACGGCAGTGGAACGGGCTGAAACATTTCAACAGAAAGGTGTGCTGAGAAGTGAAAAATGAAGAAATGAAAGAAAATCTGAATGCTGAAGAGTTTGCTGAACATGCTGAGGAAGCGGAGACAACCGGAAATGTCGACGCTGGAGCTGCGGAAGCAGGCGAGAAGCAGGAGGAGCCCGAACAGGAAATGAATTCCGGAGAGGAAGAAAAATGTGATGCGGAGTGCTGTCCGGAGGACGGCGCAGCCGCAGATGAAGATAAAAAAGGCTTCCGGTTCTTTAAGAAGGACAAAAAGGATGAGAAAGACGAGAAAATCGCCGAACTCACCGACCGTCTTCAGAGAACGATGGCGGAGTTTGACAACTTCCGCAAACGCACCGAGAAGGAAAAAGCGCAGATGTTTGACATGGGTTCAAAGAGCGTGATTGAAAAAATTCTTCCGGTGGTCGATAACTTTGAGAGAGCTCTCGGAAGCCTCTCCGACGAGGAAAAAGAGAGTTCGTTCGTAAAAGGCGTCGACGGTATTTATCGTCAGATTGAAAAAATGTTTGACGATATGGATGTGAAGCCGATCGAGGCACTCGGCCAGAAGTTTGACCCGAACCTTCATAACGCGGTTATGACCGATGAGGAGAGCGATGCCGAGGAGGATACCATAACCATGGATCTGCAGAAGGGATATACCTTCAAGGGTCAGGTGGTAAGACACTCGATGGTGAAGGTGAAGAAATAATTTTCACCGGAACGGATGCCGGGAATGTCCGGCAAAAAAACTGAGACAATAACACAAACCACATTCCGGAGGCCGGAAACATTTCCGCTCCGGACATCATAAAAAGGAGATACATCATGGGAAAAATCATTGGTATTGATCTGGGTACAACAAACAGCTGTGTAGCAGTTATGGAAGGTGGAAAGCCGACCGTTATCGCAAATGCGGAAGGTATCCGTACCACTCCGTCTGTTGTCGCATTTTCCAAGACCGGTGAGAGACTGGTCGGCGAGCCGGCGAAGCGTCAGGCCGTAACCAACGCGGACAGAACCATTGCTTCCATCAAGAGACACATGGGAAGTGATTATAAAGTAAGCATCGATGACAAGGCATACACACCGCAGGAGATCTCCGCGATGATCCTTCAGAAGCTGAAGGCTGATGCAGAGGCTTATCTCGGCGAGAAGGTAACCGAGGCGGTTATCACTGTTCCGGCTTACTTCAACGATGCACAGAGACAGGCAACCAAGGATGCCGGCAAGATCGCAGGTCTTGAAGTAAAGAGAATCATCAACGAGCCGACGGCGGCAGCCCTTGCTTACGGTCTGGACAACGAGTCCGAGCAGAAGATCATGGTATACGATCTCGGCGGCGGTACATTCGATGTCTCCATCATTGAGATCGGTGACGGCGTCATCGAGGTTCTGGCAACCAACGGTGATACTCACCTCGGCGGTGATGATTTCGATAACGCGATCACCAACTGGATGATCGATGAGTTCAAGAAGGCAGAGGGCGTTGATCTTTCCGGCGACAAGATGGCAATGCAGCGTCTGAAAGAGGCGGCTGAGAAGGCAAAGAAAGAGCTGAGCTCCGCTACCACAACCAACATCAACCTTCCGTTCATCACAGCAACCGCTGAGGGACCGAAGCATCTGGATCTCAACCTCACAAGAGCGAAGTTCAACGAGCTCACAAGAGATCTCATCGAGAGAACCGCAATTCCGGTACAGAATGCACTCCGCGATGCAGGTCTTACCGCTTCCGAACTTGGAAAGGTTCTTCTTGTCGGCGGTTCCACACGTATGCTGTCTGCTCAGGATAAGGTTAAGGAACTCACCGGCAAGGAGCCGAGCAAGAGCCTGAACCCGGATGAGTGCGTGGCAATCGGTGCTGCCATCCAGGGCGGTAAGCTTTCCGGCGAAGAGGGTGCAGGAGATATCCTTCTTCTCGATGTTACTCCGCTTTCACTGTCCATCGAGACCATGGGCGGCGTAGCGACCAAGCTGATCGAGAGAAACACCACCATCCCGACCAAGAAGAGTCAGATCTTCTCCACTGCAGAGGATAACCAGACTGCAGTAGATATCCACGTTGTTCAGGGTGAGAGACAGTTTGCAAGAGATAACAAGACTCTCGGAAACTTCAGACTGGACGGAATTCTTCCGGCAAGAAGAGGCATCCCGAAGATCGAGGTTACCTTTGATATCGATGCAAACGGTATCGTAAATGTATCCGCAAAGGATCTCGGCACCGGCAAAGAGCAGCACATCACCATCACTTCCGGATCCAATATGAGCGATGCCGATATCGATAAGGCTGTAAAGGAAGCGGCTGAGTATGAGGCTCAGGATAAGAAGAGAAAGGAAGCAATCGACGCAAAGAACGAGGCAGATTCTCTGGTATTCCAGATGGAGGATGCACTTTCCAAGGTTGCCGATAAGGTTTCTGAGTCTGACAAGGCTACCGTTGAGGCGGATCTGAAAGCTCTGAAGGATGTTCTGGCTGAGGTTCAGAACGGCGAGCCGACAGAGGATCAGACTGCAAAGATCAAGGAAGCAAAAGAGAAACTGATGAACGACAGCCAGCCGATTATGGCAAAAGTTTACGAGCAGGCACAGGCAGCAGGCGCAGGTGCGGATGCCGGAGCTCAGAGCGCAGGCCAGGCACAGGGCGGCGCTGACGACGATGTCGTAGACGGCGACTTCAAGGAAGTCTGATAAAAAAACGGTGCGGGTTCCGTCAGAACACATAGAGAGAACCGGCACGAAAAGGTCGGGTTTGATGATCTGATGAAATAGCACTTTGAGCGTGATGGGGATCGGGCTTCGGCCTGAGCCCCATCATGTGTGCCATAAAGACATTGAATTCGTAGCAGGAATGCCGCTTGCGGGATATCCTGGCAAAACATACCCGAGGAGAAGCGGGCACAGAAAGACCGGATACGGCATTTCTGACTGGAGGAATAACATGGCAGAGTCCAAAAGAGATTATTATGAAGTGTTAGGCGTTTCCAAGGACGCGGATGATGCGGCGCTGAAGAAAGCCTATCGTAAACTGGCAAAGAAATACCATCCGGATGCCAATCCGGGCAATGAAGAGGCGGCGGAGAAGTTTAAGGAAGCGTCCGAAGCGTACAGCGTGCTGAGCGATCCGGAAAAGAGAAGACAGTATGATCAGTTCGGACCGGATGCATTCAGCCAGGGCGGTGCAGGAGCCGGCGGCTTCGGCGGATTTGATTTCAACGGTGCGGATATGGGCGATATTTTCGGCGATATCTTCGGCGATATCTTCGGCGGCGGCCGCAGATCATCCCGGAACGCCAATGCTCCGATGAAGGGGGCAAACGTTCATTCCAGCGTCCGGATTTCATTCGAGGAAGCAATTCACGGCTGCGAAAAGGAGATCAAGGTCAATCTGAAAGAGACCTGTTCGAAGTGCGGCGGAACCGGTGCAAAGCCGGGGACCAAACCGGAGACCTGCCCGAAGTGCGGCGGCCGCGGAAAGATTGTTTACACACAGCAGTCCCTGTTCGGCACCGTACAGAATGTGCAGAGCTGTCCGGAATGCGGCGGAACCGGAAAGGTGATCCGGGAGAAATGCCCGGACTGCTACGGCTCCGGATATGTATCCCGCCTGAAGACCATCAAGGTCAAGATTCCGGCCGGCATCGACAACGGAATGAAGCTTCGTGATCAGGGCAACGGCGATCCGGGCATCAACGGCGGACCGCGGGGAGATCTCCTTGTGGAAGTAATCGTTGCACCGCATCCGATCTTCCGCAGACAGGACACCACGATCTTTTCCACCGTTCCGATTTCGTTTGCCACGGCGGCACTGGGCGGAACCATCAAGATCCGCACGGTGGACGGAGAGGAAGAGTATGAAGTGAAGGCCGGCACTCCGACGGATACGAAGATCCGCCTGAAGGGAAAAGGTGTTCCGTCACTCCGGAACCGCAACGTTCGCGGCGATCAGTACATTACTCTCGTGGTACAGGTTCCGCAGTCGCTGAACGCAAAGCAGAAGGAAGCACTGAAGGCGTTCGATGACGCGATGCATGGCATTGAGCCGGAAGAGAAGAAGAAAAAGGGATTTTTCGGGAAATAATTTTCCGGCGGATTAAGAGAAGAGCATAAGAGAAAAAGAGAATCAAGGATGGAACAGGGCAGAAGAGACTGCAGCCGAAACGGTCTTCTTTCGCCCTGTTTTTGTTTCATAGGAAATTTCTTCGAAATTCCCTATGAAACAAAACGCTCCGCGAGGATGCACACGCCGCTGTAAGGAAGCTGAAGGGTTGACCTGTCGAAAAACGCGACGGTAAGAGACTCCGGCGGCTTCCGCAAAATGTTACAGCAATATGATCAGAGGGCACTGCTATATTTCAGAAGTGTTAAATCTTACGAAAACGGCGGGAAGACTTTATGGTAATGTCAGAGGAATGACATTTGACGCTGTACCCCGGATTACTATAGAATAGACAAAGACTATGATGGGGGCGGGAACGCCTTTGACGGAGATAGATGGAATGAGTAAGAAAGATAAAATGAATACGCCGGAGTCTCTTCCGAAACGAGGAAGAAGCCGGTCGAAATATGCGAAAAAGAATGAACGGATCGAAGCTTGGGCGGAAGAACCGAAGGAGATCCGGGCAGAAGAACCGGAAGAGAACCGGGCGGAAGACCGGAAAAAAGCTCCGGCAGAAGAACCGGAAGAGATCCGGGCAGAAAAAAAGAAAGAAAATCCTCGTGCTTCGGCAGAGGAGTCTGACCGCCCGGAAAACGAGGCAGCGGAGACATCGGATGAACATAATGAACCGGAAAAAATGAATGCTTTCGGAGCGGATGCATTCCCGGAGGAACCGACCGAATCATCTGCCGCGGAAGAACCGAAAAAGCGGGGAAGAAGCCGTGCGGAAAAGAACAACCGGGATCTCACAGCGGAGGGGGATGTGCCGGGCAAAAAGAAAGCAATGATCGCCGCGGCGGCCGCGGCGGCGGTTCTCTTTTGCGGTGCCGGCGGATATGCGGTAAAAGCGCAGACCTACCGGAATGCATTCTTTCCGCAGACGATCATCAACGGGGTCGATGCATCCGGAAAGACGCCGCAGGAGGTCGAGCAGGAAATCGAGCACGATACGCGGAATTATACCCTGACGATTGCAGAGCGGGAAGGAAAGTCGGAAAGCATTGCCGGACAGTCCGTCGATATGAAGCCGGAGTTCGACGGCAGCATCGAGAAGCTCCTCGAGGATCAGAATATCTGGAAATGGGGACTGAATCTCGGAAAACAGAAAAAGTTCACCATCGATACGGCGGTAACATTTGACGAGAAAAAACTCGAAAAACTGGTGGACGATCTGGAATGTCTGGATCGCAAAACACAGACCCGGCCGGAAAATGCTTCCGTTTCGGAGTATGCTGACGGAAAAGGGTATTCTCTGGTTCCGGCGAAGAAGGGAACGCTTGCGGACTCGGACAAGCTTCACGAAGCCGTGCGGGATGCCATGAAGAACCTTCAGACGGAGCTGGATCTGGAGAAAGAGGATCTCTATCTTCATCCGACAATCGATGATGATAACGAGACACTTCTTTCGACACTGGACCACCTGAACAAAGCTGCGGAGATGTCCGTCATTTATCGGTTCGGCGATGAAAAGGAGGTGCTGAACGGTGATACGATTCGTACCTGGCTTTCGGTTGGCGAAGACGGATCCATGCGGGTGAATGAGGGAGAGGCCGCGGCGTATGTCAGCTCGCTTGCGCAGAAATACGATACGGTCGGCAGAACAAGAGGCTTCCGGACAAGCTACGGAACAACCGTGGATGTCAATGGCGGAACCTACGGTTGGAAGATTGACACAGCGACCGAGACCGCAAACCTTCTGGCAGCGGTCCGGGAAGGGGAGAGCGCGGAGAAAGAACCGGCTTATGCGAAATCCGGAAAATCCAGATCAAACGGCGGCATCGGCGACACCTATGTGGAAGTCAATCTGACCGGGCAGCATTTATACTATTACAAGAACGGAACACTGGTGCTGGATACCGATTTCGTGTCGGGAAATCTTTCCAAGGGCCACGGCACGCCCAACGGAGTATATACCGTGGCGTATAAGCAGAAAAATGCCGTATTGAAGGGAGAAAACTATCGGACGCCGGTCAGCTACTGGATGCCGTTCAACAACGGTATCGGATTCCACGATGCCAACTGGAGAGGCTCGTTTGGCGGCACGATTTACAAGACAAACGGTTCCCACGGCTGCATCAATATGCCGCCGTCGATGGCAAAAAAGCTGTTTGAGAATATTGACACGGGATGCATTGTCGTCTGCTACGGCGCGGCGGGTACCGAGAGCAAAAAGACCAGCAGAGACGGAAGACCGTCCGGAACGGAAGCGGCGGCAGAGACATCCGCCCAGGCATCGGAGAGTGCACCGACAGCACAGGCCGGACAGACAGCCGAGAACAAACAGAAGACCGAACCGGCGAACACACAGGTCGGCCCGGGCGGTGCGGCGACACCGACTTCTGCGGCGGCCCAGCCCGAAACCTCTGCGGCAAAGCCGGCCGGGACCGCAGCAGCAAAGCCGGCCGAGACGCAGGCGGACGGGCCGAGAGCCGGTCAGCCGGCGCAGACGAAGACCGAAGCGGCCAAGCAGGAGACGGCAGCCGTTTCCGGACCGGGATCGGATCGGAACGTCGGTGCTGCGGTCGGACCGGGAGCGGCATAAAAACTTAAATTATTATTTACAGTTTTGGGCCGACATGATATAATACGCGAGGTATCAAATCGCCGATACGCAGTTTATCCGATGTACTCCTGACGTAAACTTCGTATACGGTCCGTAGAAATTTAAGGAGGATCTATCATGATCACAAAAGAGAAAAAGACAGAAATCATCAACCAGTACGGCAGAAAAGCTGGTGACACAGGTTCACCGGAGGTTCAGATCGCACTTCTTACAGAGCGCATCCAGGAGCTTAACGCTCATCTTGCAAACAACCAGAAGGATCACCACTCCAGAAGAGGTCTTCTGAAGATGGTAGGTAAGAGAAGAGGACTTCTTGATTACCTGAAGAAGACAGATCTTGAGGGTTATCGTGCGCTGATCGAGAAGCTCGGTCTGAGAAAGTAATTCGCTTCGAGTGCTCGGGGGCAGAGATTTTGCGGTCTCTGCCCCTTTTTCACAATCGGGTCGGTGGATGAATGTCCCTGTCCGATCTGCAACCAATATTATTTTATCCTTCTGACTACTTCCGGGACCGCTGCTGTACATGTGAGGAACCGCAGGTATCCCCTCAGGGATGAGGACGGAGCCGAATCAGCGAAGGCTTCGTGAGGAATGGTGTGAAAGCGGAGCAGAAGCCCGCCTGCGGCCCCTGTTCCGGAGAACCTTGCATGCAGAGCAGTAGTCACGGACCAGAGTCGGGAAAGAGGAGAAAAGGAGACAATATGTTCAAGAGTTTTTCAATGGAGCTTGGCGGCAGAACGCTGACGGTTGACGTCGGCAGAGTTGCGGCACAGGCAAATGGCGCAGCATTCATGCACTACGGCGATACCGTAGTGGTATCCACGGCAACTGCATCCGCAAAGCCGAGAGACGGTGTTGATTTCTTCCCGCTCAGCGTTGAGTACGAGGAGAAAATGTATTCCATCGGAAAGTTTCCGGGCGGATTCAAGAAGCGCGAGGGTAAGGCAAGCGACAATGCGGTTCTGATCGACCGCGTTATCGACCGTCCGATGAGACCGCTGTTCCCGAAGGATTTCCGAAATGATGTTCTTCTCGACAACCTGGTTATGTCCGTCGATCCGGACTGCAGCCCGGAGCTGACCGCAATGCTCGGTTCCGCGATCGCAACCAGCATTTCCGATATTCCGTTTGACGGTCCGTGCGCAACCACACAGCTCGGAATGATCGAGGGCGAGTTCATTGTCAACCCGACCAATGACCAGAAGCTGGTTTCCGATCTGGCTCTGACCGTTGCATCCACCAGAGAAAAGGTTATCATGATCGAGGCCGGTGCAAACGAGATTCCGGAAGACACCATGATCGAGGCAATCTACAAGTGCCATGAAGTAAACCAGGAGATCATCAAGTTCATCGACCGCATCGTTGCAGAGTGCGGAAAAGAGAAGATGCAGTACCAGAGCTTCGGCGTAGACGCAGATCTGGTTCAGGATCTCATGACAAAGATTCCGTCCGAAGAGATGGAGAAGGCTGTCTTCACCGATGACAAGATGGTTCGCGACGAGAGAATCGCCGCTCTGACCGATAAGCTTGCAGAAGAGTATGCGGAGAAGCCGGAGTGGGTTGCACAGCTTCCGGATGCCATGTATCAGTACGAGAAGAAGACTGTCCGCAAGATGATCCTGAAGGACCGCAAGCGTCCGGACGGCAGACAGATTGACGAGATCCGTCCGCTGGCTGCGGAAGTTGACCTTCTTCCGAGAGTTCACGGTTCCGCAATGTTTACCCGTGGTCAGACACAGATTCTCGATGTTGTCACACTGGCTCCGCTTTCCGAGGTTCAGAAGCTGGAAGGCCTTGACACCAACATCACATATAAGAGATATCTCCATCAGTATAACTTCCCGTCCTACTCTGTCGGTGAAACAAAGCCGTCCAGAGGTCCGGGCCGCCGTGAGATCGGTCACGGTGCACTTGCGGAGAGAGCACTGGTTCCGGTTCTTCCGACCGAGGAAGAGTTCCCGTACGCCATCCGTGCCGTATCCGAGACCATGGAGTCCAACGGTTCCACCTCTCAGGCAAGTATCTGTGCTTCCTGTATGGCACTTATGGCAACCGGCGTTCCGATCAAGTCCATGGTTGCAGGTATCTCCTGCGGTCTGGTTACCGGCGACACCGATGACGATTACATTGTCCTGACCGATATTCAGGGTATCGAGGACTTCTTCGGCGATATGGACTTCAAGGTGGCAGGTACACACAAGGGTATCACTGCCATCCAGATGGATATCAAGATCCACGGTCTGACTCGCCCGATCGTTGAGGAAGCGATCCGCAGAACCAGACAGGCAAGACTTCACATCATGGATGATGTCATGGCACCGTGCATCTCCGAGCCGAGAAAACAGCTCTCCGAGTATGCTCCGAAGATCGATATGATGATGATCGATCCGAAGAAGATCGGCGATGTTGTCGGAAAGCAGGGTAAGGTTATCAATGGCATCATTGAAGAGACCGGCGTAAAGATCGACATCAACGATGACGGTCAGGTTTCCATTTGCGGCACCGATCAGGAGATGATCGACAAGGCAAAGGCCATCATCCACAGCATTGTCACCGACATCGAACCGGGTCAGGTTTACACCGGTAAGGTTGTTCGGATCATGAACTTTGGTGCGTTCGTTCAGCTCGCTCCGAACAAGGACGGTATGGTTCACATCTCCAAGCTCTCCGAGAAGAGAGTGGAAAATGTGGAAGATGTTGTCAACATCGGCGACGAAGTAACCGTAAAGGTTATTGAAGTCGACAAGATGGGCCGCATCAACCTGAGCATGAAGCCGTCTGATCTGGGTACCAACCGGTAATTGCGGTAAAAAAACATAAGAATCCGGCCATGAACCGGACCGAGGGCAGGGTCTCCGCGAAAGCGGAGGCCCTGCTGTTAAATTGGCGTGACAGCGGGCCGAAGCCTGAGCAGGAACAGGACACAGGGGACTGCCGCGATACAGGCTGAAAGCGGCGAGGTGGTTGTGATCAAAAAAATATGCATATTATGCCGTGAAAAGAATTGCGCAAAACGCATTTGGAATTTATAATGAAAGGTACGGAGATTGACGAATTTTGGAATTGTTGTTGTTTCTGACACGATTCCGAACAAATCAATTCCGGATCTGAGACATATCAATGATTGAGCATTTCTTTAGAAAGGAGTGAACGCAGTGGAAGGTCGAACGAGCAGAGCAGATTCAGACGGCAGTCATCCTGAACGGAAGGCAGTGTGTGCCTCTGAAGCATCTGACATATTCATATGTGACAAGCATGCCGGGCGGAATCTGACCGCTGCGCGCACTGCCATCTGATTATTATATCTGTCATCCCGGCCGTATGGACGGGAGTTCGTATCCGGGCATGAGTTTTCCTGCCCGCGGTTTTTAGCGTGCGAAAATGACAGAGAAGGATATTCCGGGACGAAAAACCAAAGAATCTGCAGGGAACAGACCCGCGGCACGGTTGTGCCTCAAGGTTTTTTTGGTGTGCCCTGCTGCAACGTAAATCGTCCGGAAAAGCTGTCTTTCTGCTGATCTAAACTGTCGATCATGATCGAGAAAAACGCAGATATCATTCTGCGGGAAGGTCCCGCCTGTTGGGAAACGGAAGGGGACCGGTGTTTAGAAAGGAGAAAGAACCGGTGGATAACATGGAAATGGACGAGCTGTTCGATAAACTGAACGCGCTCGTGAAAGAGAAAAAATACCGCGAACTGAAGGCCGAGCTCATCGAGATGAACGAGGTCGACATTGCAAACTTTATGGAAGATCTGAATTCGGAGCAGACGGTGGTGGTATTCCGTATGCTTCCGAAGGAGCTGGCCACGGATGTGTTTGCCGCGCTTCCGGTCGAGAATCAGCAGCAGATCATCACCAGCATTACCGATAACGAGCTCAGCGTCATCGTCAACGACCTCTACGTCGATGATGCGGTTGACATGCTGGAAGAACTCCCGGCGAACGTTGTAAAGCGTGTTCTCAAGAACTCCAGTCCGGATACCCGGAAGCTGATCAATCAGTTTCTGAATTATCCGGACGACAGCGCGGGAAGTGTCATGACGGCGGAGTATATCGGACTTCGCAAGACCATGACGGTTCGGGATGCCTTCGAATATATCCGGGAAAACGGTGTCGACAAAGAGACCATTTACACCTGCTATGTGACCGACGATACAAGATGCCTCGAGGGCGTTATCACGGTCAAGGATCTTCTGATGAATCCGTACGAGACGGTCATCGGCGATATCATGGATGATAATGTGATCAAGGTCACGACCACGGAAGACCAGGAAAATGTGGCAATGATCTTCAACGATTATGATCTTCTGTCCCTTCCGGTTGTGGATAACGAGGACCGTCTGGTGGGCATTATCACGGTCGATGACGTCATGGATGTCATGGAGGAAGAGGCAACTGAGGATATCCAGAAGATGGCGGCGATCATTCCGTCGGAAAAACCCTATCTGAAGACGGATGTTCTGACACTTGCCCGAAACCGTATTCCGTGGCTTCTGGTCCTGATGTTTTCGAGCCTTTTTACCGGAGCGATTCTTCTGAAATATGAGAATGCCTTTGCGGCGGTTCCGCTTCTGGTGACATTTGTGCCGATGCTGATGGATACGGGCGGAAACTCCGGAAGTCAGGCAAGTACCATGATCATCCGCGGTATGGCGGTTGGAGATATTGAACTGCCGGATGCGGCGAAGGTTCTCTGGAAGGAGATCCGGGTTGGCATGATCTGCGGTTTCATCCTCGCGTCCGCGAATTTCGTCCGCTTAATGATCCAGTATCCGGGACACACAATGATCAGCTTTGTCGTTGTGCTGAGTGTATTCTGCACGGTGATCATCGCGAAGAGCATCGGAAGCATGCTGCCGATGCTGGCGAAGGCGATTCATCTGGATCCGGCGCTCGTCGCATCCCCGATGCTGACGACGGTAGTTGATGCGGCCAGCCTGATGATTTATTTCACATTTGCAAGCAGAATCCTCGGATTGATGAACAACTGACCGGTCTGCGGAGGTTTTTTCAAGCTTTTGGACATAGATGCTGAAATGTGGTAAGATATAATATAATTTTCAGAATGAAATTGTTCCAAAAATTTCAGAGAATGAGGGGTAAATAAGAATATGAAAATCAGAACGAGATACGCGCCGAGCCCGACCGGAAGAATGCATGTCGGAAACCTGAGAACCGCGCTTTATGCATATCTGATTGCAAAGCATGAGGGCGGAGATTACATCCTTCGAATCGAGGATACCGATCAGGGACGTTTTGTCGAAGGTGCGACCGAGATTATCTATGATACCCTGAAGGGCACCGGACTGATCCACGATGAGGGACCGGATATCGGCGGCCCGGTCGGTCCGTATGTTCAGAGTGACCGTGTCAGAGAAGGCATTTATATGAAGTATGCGAAGGAGCTCGTCGAGAAGGGCGAAGCATACTACTGCTTCTGTGATAAGGAGAGACTGGAGTCTCTGGCAAGAGAAGTCAACGGCGAGCGTATCATGACCTACGATAAGCACTGCCTGCATCTTTCCAAAGAGGAGATCGAGGCAAATCTCGCTGCCGGAAAGCCGTTTGTCATCCGTCAGAACAATCCGTCCGAGGGAACCACAACGTTCCACGATGAGCTGTACGGAGATATTTCGGTAGATAACTCCGAACTGGACGATATGGTTCTCATCAAGTCCGACGGTTTCCCGACGTACAATTTTGCCAATGTTATCGATGATCATCTGATGGGGATCACCCACGTTGTCAGAGGCGCAGAGTATCTGTCTTCCTCTCCGAAGTACAACCGTCTGTATGAAGCGTTCGGATGGGAGATTCCGAAGTACATCCACTGCCCGACCATCACCAACGAAGAGCACAAGAAGCTTTCCAAGAGAAGCGGACACGCTTCTTATGAGGATCTGATCGAGGCAGGTTTCATCCCGGAGGCAGTTGTCAACTTTGTGGCTCTCCTCGGATGGTCTCCGACCGACAATACCGAGATCTTCTCGCTGGACGAGCTGATCCATGCCTTTGATTATATGCATATCGCGAAGAACCCGGCGGTCTTCGACATGCAGAAGCTCCGCTGGATGAACAGTGAGTATGTCAAGGCGATGGATGAGGACAAGTTCTATGAGAATGCGCTTCCGTACATCAAAAAGGTGATCACGAAGCCGCTGGATCTGAAACGCATTGCAGCGATGGTGAAATCCAGAATAGAGATCTATCCGGATATCCCGGAGATGATTGATTTCTTCGAGGAACTTCCGGAGTATTCCACGGATCTTTACATTCACAAGAAGATGAAGACTACGAAAGAGAATTCTCTGGAACTTCTGAAGGAAGTGATGCCGATCCTCGAGGGTCAGGAAGACTGGAGCAATGACGCCCTGTTTGAGACTCTGAAGAAATTCGGTGAGGAGAAGGGATACAAGACCGGTTATATCATGTGGCCGATCCGTACCGCTCTCTCCGGCAAGCAGACCACACCGGCCGGTGCAACCGAACTTCTGGAGGTATTTGGCAAGGAAGAGTCTCTCGAGAGACTGAAGAAAGGTATCGCGCTTCTCGAAGCGTAATATCCTTCTGCAATACGAAAGAATGAATCCGAAAGAGGGCTTTTTCGAGCCCTCTTTTTCTAAGGAAAGACTGATTCTGTCAGTGTTTTCTCAGAGCCGTCGGCAGAGGGTACGGATTTTTAATGGAAATTGCTGCTTTGCAGCGAAAATCCGTTCAGGAAAAACGCTTTGATCCGCGTTTTCCTGATAAAAGTTACTTGGGAAGGAGAATTCATGGCATTCAGCGAAGCGCAGCAGCAGGCGATCACCCACGGCGAAGGGCCGATGATCGTTCTGGCCGGACCGGGATCCGGAAAGACCACGGTTATTACGCACCGCGTGAAATATCTGACGGAGCAGTACGGTGCGGATCCGGGATCAATTCTGGTGATTACCTTCACCCGTGCCGCAGCGCTGGAGATGAAGGAACGCTATGGAAAACTTACCGGAAAACCGTCCCGGGTGACGTTCGGAACGTTCCACTCGGTCTTTTTCCGGATCCTGAAGCTGGCGTATAACTATTCCGCGGACAATATTGTGCGGGAAGAACAGCAGCGTCAGGTGATCCGGGAGCTGTCCGAACGGGCTGGAATGGAACCGGAGGATGTCAACGAATTCACCTCCCAGGTTCTCTCCGAGATCAGCATGGTGAAATCCGAGCGGATGTCGCTTCGGAATTATTATTCCACGAGCTGTCCGGATGAGGTGTTCCGCGGGATTTACAGCGGATATGATGAATGGATGCGGCGAGCGGGTCTCATCGATTTTGACGACATGATGGTCATGTGTCTGGAACTCTTTCAGCAGCGCGGGGATATCCTTGCCGCATGGCAGCGGAAATACCGCTACATTCTGATCGATGAGTTTCAGGACATCAACCGCCTTCAGTACGAGATCATGCGGATGCTGGCCGGGCCGGAAGACAATCTGTTTATTGTCGGTGACGATGACCAGTCAATTTACCGGTTCCGCGGCGCGAGACCGGAGATTATGCTTGGATTTGAGAAGGATTATCCGACAGCGAAGCGGGTGCTCCTTGACGTCAACTACCGCTGTACGGATGAGATCGTGACGGCGGCGCTCCGGCTGATCGATCACAACCGGAAGCGTTTTCCGAAGGCGATCCGGTCAGCCGGTTCCCACGGCAGGTCAGTCATGACCAAAGTGTTTGAGGATCCGAGAGAGGAAGCCGCTTTTCTGGCTTCGGCGATCGGAGAGTACATCCGTTCCGGCGTGCCGGCAAAAGAGATCGCGGTTCTCTACCGGACAAATTCCGGACCGAGAACGCTGATGGAAGCGCTGATGGGAGACAATATCCCGTTCCGGACACGGGACCGTGTTCCGAATCTTTACGACCACTGGATTTCACAGAATATCATTGCCTACATCCGGATGGCGATGGGGGATATGAGCCGGAGCGGTTTTCTCCGGATTATGAACCGGCCGAAACGGTACATCAGCCGGGCAAGTCTGATGTCGGAGACGGTGTCGTGGTTTGATCTGAAAGAATACTACAAAGATAAGGACTGGATGATTCAGAAAATTGAGGATCTGCAGTACGATCTGAAAGCCATCTCCCGGATGTCGCCGCTTGCAGCGGTCAATTATATCCGTCAAGGGGTGGGATATGACGCATTTCTCAAGGAATATGCCGAGACGCGGCATGCGCGGCTGGAAGATCTCATGGAGACGGCGGACGAACTTCGGGACAGTGCGGCGAATTACAGGACCTTTGAGGAATGGTTCGACCATATGGAGGCGTATCGGGAAGAACTCCGCAATCAGGCACAGCAGGGCCGGCTGAATACGGATGCGGTCACGCTGGCAACGATGCACGGCGCAAAAGGACTGGAGTTTCAGATGGTCTTCATTCTGGATGCGAATGAAGGTGTAGTCCCGCATAACAAGGCGCTTCTGGATGACGACATCGAGGAAGAGCGGAGACTCTTTTATGTCGGCATGACGAGAGCGAAGTCCAGACTGACGGTATGCGCCGTGAGGGAACGGTTTAAAAAACCGGTGGAAGTGTCCCGGTTTGTCGCGGACTACGGCGGCATGCCGGAGGCGATGACCGGAAAGGGAACCGCCGGTGGGAACGCTGAGACCCCGGGCTCATACCGTGGAATTCCGGGGGGATCCGGGAATCAGGGAAATGCCGGATCCCGGCTGAGAACCGGAAAAACAGGCGGAGGATTCCCGGGACGGGCGGCATCGGCTGCGGATTCCAGCGGAGAACATTTTCGGGCACGGAACGGATTCGGCGTGCGGTCCGACACCTATGACGGGAGGTAAACATGGGGCTGGTTCATCTTTACTGTGGAGACGGAAAAGGAAAATCGACGGCAGCAGCGGGACTGGCACTGCGTATGGCCGGCTGCGGCAAGCAGGCGGTGATCTGCCGTTTTTTGAAAAATGACTGCTCCGGGGAAGCGGAGGCGCTGAGCCGGACGGAAAACGTCGTGGTGATTCCGGCAGCCGGTGATTTTGGCTTTACCTGGAATATGACACCGGAGGTCAAAGCAGAGGCTGCGAGAGCCAATCGTTCCATGTTTCGAAACGCGGTGGAAACGGTGGATTCCCTTCTCCAAAAAGTGGATCGGTCCGAAAATGCTGTGGATGACGCCCTCACGGGCCGGGATGACCTTTCGGCGGAGGTGCTTCTTGTTCTGGATGAGGCGTGCGCCGCTGTCAATACCGGTATGATCCCGCTGGAGGAACTGACCGGATTTCTGGATCGCCGGCCGGCGGGGCTGGAGGTGGTTCTGACCGGGCGGAATCCGGCGGAAGAACTCGTCGTCCGGGCGGATTACATGACCGAGTTCCGGAAGAGAAAGCACCCGTATGACCGCGGAATCCGGGCGCGGAACGGTGTGGAATACTGAATTGGGTATTTCTCTTCTTCGGCCGGAGAAAAATGTTGCTTTTTTCATGGACGGTCTGATAGAGTGAATATAGTGTTTAACAGCAACACGCAACAACAGTGATAACGGAAAGGAGAACCGGGCGCATCCCGCGCAACGGAAAAACAGATGGCAGAGAATAAAAACGGAAATGCGGGCATGGAGCAGGAAGAGCAGCAGAGAGATACTGTGACGGTAATGCTCGATGACGGAACGGAACTGGAGTGCGTCGTCCTCATGATCTTTGAGGCGGGCGACGGAGAATACATTGCACTTCTTCCGGAAGAGACGGCGGATGAGCAGGAGAGCACTGTTTTCCTGTATCGCTATTTTGAGGATGAGAATGGTGAACCGCAGCTCGACAATATCGAGACGGATGAGGAATATGATACCGTAAGTGCGGCGTTCAACGAGATTATCACCGAGAATGGTGATGAGGACATCATCGATGAGGAAGAAGCAAAAAATATGTGACCGGCTGATTCCGATTGTGCTGATCGCGGTTTTTCTGATCTCATCGGGGATGTTTCTTCGGGATTATCTCAGTTACCGGCAGGCGGACGATGAATACGCGGCACTGAACCGGTATATGACGGCGGACGGATCGGGAAATCCGGACGGCCAAAATTCCGAAAACGGCGGAACCGGAGCGGATAACGCGGCGGACGGGAACTCGCAGAAAAACCGGAGCACAGTACCTTCGTGGGCATTGCCCTTCGATTTTTTCTATGAACCGCTTCACGTTGATCTGAATGCTCTCTCCGAAAAGAATCCGGACTTCGTCGGCGTGATCGATATTCCGGCACTGGAGATCCGGTATCCGGTTGTGAAAAGTCACGACAACGAAGAGTATCTTCACCGGACCTTTGACGGAACCCAAAATGCGGCCGGCTGCATTTTTCTGGACAAAGATGCGCCGGCGGATCTCTCGGCGCAGAATACGTTTGTGTACGGCCACAATATGAAGAACGGATCGATGTTCGGCAAACTGAAAGAATTCCGGGAATCCGGGGCTGTGGACCGTTTCCCGTATGTCTTTCTCTATACGCCGGAAGGAACCTTCCGGTATCGGATTTTTGCCTGCAGTGAGGTGGAGGCTTCGCACAGCATTTATCTCGGATTCCGGGACGGGGAAGGGTATGATGCATACATCCGGATGGCGCGGAATCTGAGCGCGTATTCCATGCCGGAGAACGATGAGGTGGATTTTGCAGAAAGGCCAAAGCTTCTCTCCCTTTCGACCTGTACGGGTTCATCCCACACCATGCGATATGTCGTACAGTGCGCTCTTGTGGAAAAGAATTGATCATTTCTGACTATTAATGACAGTTCTGTGTATGATTTTTCTTAGTAATTGATATAATCCTGTCGATATTAATCAGAACGGGACTATGAAAGGAAAAACGGGCACCGGTTTTCGGACATGCCCGGGGTGGAAAAAGGCTACAGGAAGTATAGGAAGAACATGAATTTGTACGATATTGAATTCGACGGTCTTCTCGGCAGGAGGAAGAAGGATACGGGTGAGAATCCCGAGGCCGAAAAGACGGAGAAGAAAGACAAAAAGTCCAGTCTGAGGGAGCAGCTGGGAGATGTGATCCGCGAGAAACGGCGAAGCTTCTGTCTGGGAATTTCGGGCGTGTTCCGGGCCGAGAAGGAGAGCGAGACGACGATTCTCGGTTATATCCGCGGAAAAGTCAAGATCGGAGATAAATGTTATCTGACGGATCCGGGAAAACGGTTTTTTGAGCCGATCCGGATGAAAGTGACCGGTATCTGGGTGAACGGGATAGAGAACGAAGCGGCGGAAAATCATCAGATTGAGATCAGCATGAAGTGCATCGACAGTGAGCAGGAATATGATCCGGACATCGATCTTCGCGTCGGTGCGGTGGTGTACCTCGGCGAAGTGACGCCGCAGGAGATCTTTACGGAGTATCTGAATTCCATCGGCGCCGAGTACGTGGTCCGGAGAGACCTGAATCTGTCACAGGAAGAGCAGGAGCGATTCAGCCTCAGCGATGCCAGGGAGATCTGGTATTATTTTCACTGCTTTTATAAAGATGATGTGCGCAGTGACAAACTGGATGTTCTGAAACTCCAGTACCGGCGCAAACATGTGCGGAGACTTACCATGCACAAACTGTTTGCGATGGATTATGTGTACTGCATTTTCGGCAAGAATACCGGCGAACCTTATATGTTCCAGGAATCCTTTGACGAAGGTTCGGACAAATACGGAAACCTTCTGCGGGATATCATCCTCTTTCCGGAGACCCATATGTACCGCGCGAAACGCCGGTATAAATCTCCGAACTACAATTTTGTAAAGATTCAGAACGGGCCGGAAGGTGACGGTATATACCAGTTTGTGTGTGATACGATCCGCAACAAGGGGATCCGCAAGATCCGGATCTTTGACGAATTGACGGCTTTTACCGCTGAGGAGATCCGCAAATACCGGAAACCGGCAAAAAAAGAATAACGAACAGCAGAATCCCGGGCGGAGGAAATCCGCCCGGGCTTTTTGGTGCGCCCGGCGGGCGCACGTTCTAAGGGGTGAAAGTCCCTGATCCGCCCGGCAGTGGGAAGGATGCAGCCAGAGGCAAGGGCTCCACCGTGAGGTGTGGGTCTGAAGGAAGCCCGAGGCAAAGCGCTGGCCTGACGAACAGGAATCCCGAACAGGCTGTGAAGCGTGGATGAGGCTGCCAAACAAGCCAAAGTCCAAAAACTGCACGGAACGCCAACAGTAGACGGGACAGGTATAAGTGTGAAAGAACGTGTGGGTACCCGGGGAGATCTCACGGACGCGGCAAAGACGATACAACAT
>NZ_FOIL01000040.1 GCF_900101295.1 [Clostridium] aminophilum
GTGGTTACTCCTTTCAGAGCGTTTCACGCAGACCTCCCTAGGTACCACACATTTCTTCCTCTCCATCCATCTGCCTCATTTATCATGCATGATTCCGTGTAGTTATTGGGCTTCGACTTGTATAGCAGCCTTACCCTCATGCATAACCTCATATGAGATTTCTGTTCGTCAGACCAGAGATTTGCCCGTGGGTTAGTATGTTCCCCACATCCAGCTTCCTTCAGATTCCGTCTCGCGACGGACGCCCTTGCTTTCGGCTATATCCTTCCCACTACCGGGCGGATTCGGGACTTTAACCCGTTAGAAACGTGCGCCGCTAGGCGCACTATCATAAGGGTGCTGTCGCTCATTGCGGCAGCACCCTTTTTTCGTCTTCCGGTCATTCCGTCATTCTTCCTTCAGGCTCCTTCGAAAAGAATGGCCTGAAAGAAGAAACAATCCTCTCGCGAACTCTCTCTTTACTCTTCGCCATTCTGCTTTGACTGTTTTGGTTTTGACACCATCTTATGTCCGCTCCAAAGGCAGATCACTCCGGAAATCATCATCAAAACCGCACTCCATTTATGCCATTTGAAATAATTCATTTATTCCTCCCTGATCAGGGGCGTCATGCTGTAGAGCCCGATCCCAATCGTCGACATGTTGTGCAGGAGCGATGCCGTTGCCGGCATGAGAAGCCCCATCGCGCCGAGACCGATCAGCACGCTGTTAAAGCCCATGATATTCCGGTAATTCCCGTGAATCCGCTTCATCAGCGCTTCCGCGATCTGCCGCATCCGGACAATCTCCTGAAGCGATCCGTTGGAGATCACAATGTCCGCAACCTCCTGCGCGATCGGCGCCCCGTTCGAAACCGCAAGGCCGACATCCGCTTCTGAGAGCGCCGGCGTATCATTGATCCCGTCGCCAACCATGATGACTTTTCGTCCGCAGGCATGTTCCGACCGGACAAATGCCGCCTTGTCTTCCGGAAGAACCTCGGCGTGGAACTCATCCAGGCAAAGCTTCTTTGCGACTTCCCCTGCGGTTGTGCTGTTGTCTCCGGTCATCATACAGATCTTCTTCAGCCCCATCCGGTGAAGCTGTCGGATCACCCCGGCCGCCTCCTCCCGGATCGGATCCGAGATGCAGAGAACCGCCGCAAGCTTTCCGTCCACCGCCAGATAGAGCGGTGAATAATTCGCCGGGATCGCATTGTACTTTTCCCGTTCTGCATCACTGACGCAGATCTTTTCATCTTCCATCACAAAATGATGGCTTCCGATGACCGCCCGTTTTCCGTTGATCGTCGTCGCGATTCCGTGTGCCACGATATACTCCACCTTTGTGTGGCACTCCTCATGACTGATCTTCCGGTCCGCCGCTTCCCTGACGACGGCATTGGCGATCGAATGCGGGAAATGTTCCTCCATGCAGGCAGCCAATCGAAGCGCTTCCGTCTCGGACCAGCCGTCAAACGTGACAATATCCGCCACCTTCGGTGTCGCATAGGTCAGCGTTCCCGTCTTATCGAACACGATCGTTTCCGCCTCCGAAACCGCCTCCAGGAATTTTCCTCCTTTGACGGATATCTCATACTTTCCGGCATCCCGCATCGCGGACATCACCGCCAACGGCATGGACAATTTCAATGCACAGGAGAAGTCGACCATCAGAAATGACATCGCCCGGGTAATATTCCTGGTCAGCAGATATGTCAGTCCCATGCCGGCAAAAGCTCCCGTCACCAGCTGATCTGCCAGATGATATGCCGCAGTAACCGTGTTACTCTTCAGTTTTTCGGATTCCTCGATCATCTTTACAATCTGATCGTACTTTCCCTTTCCGGCCTTCTGCGTCACCCGGTATACCAGCTCGCCTTCGTTGGGCACCGTACCCGCAAAGACCGAAGCCCCCTCCGTCTTGAAGACGGGGGCCGCCTCTCCGGTCATCGATGCCTGATTGACGCTTGCCTCTCCGGAAACAACGATTCCGTCCAGCGGAATGACATTGGAAGTCCGGACAATGACCAGATCTCCGGCCTGAACCTCGTCGGTATTCATCAATACCTCCTCGCCATCCGGACATTTGATCCACACCCGGTCCGCATGGAGACTCATCATTTCCGCCAGATCATCCACGGATTTTTCGCGGGTCCAATCCTCCAGAATGTCGCCAAGATTCTGCAGGAAAATGACATTTCCCGCCGTATCCGGGTCTCCTCTGAGAAGAGATGCGCCGATGGCCGCCGCATCCAGTACCGAAACCTCGATCTTTCCACGAAGAAGCGCACTCGCACCCTTCACAAAGTAAGGAATCGCCCTCGCCACGGTAACCGCCGTATTCAGAGCACTCGGAAAAAACAATGTGCGGAAGCCCTTGTTCAGCACGCTGAACAGCAGTTTTTCCTCATATTTGTTGCGCATCTCTCTTCCGCTGTGCTCCGGAACGAGAGCCTGAAATTTCTCATCCTCATAATTGAGCTCAGAGAGCGCCTCTACGACCGCCCGACGGTTTCCGCGCCGGTAAGAAATGATCGCATTGCCGGTCCGCTCATATACCCGGACGTTCTCCACGCAGTCCAGACTGCGGATCGCATACTCAATCAGGTCTGCCTGCTGCAGCGTCATACGAAACTGGTCGATATGGACGCGCATACGACCGGAGGATTCATGTAAAATTCTGCATTTCATTCTTTCCCAATCCTCCTTCCGGGCTCAGAATTCCCTTCAGGCCTGAGCGTCCGCCATATCAACTTCATCTGCCTTCTTTGCCGCTTCCAGTTCCTCAAGGTGAGCCTTCGCCTGTGCGATCTTCTCCTTTGCGTCAATGATCGCCTTTGCCTCAGCTTCCTTTGCGCGCTTTTCATTGATGTCCAACGCATCTGCATAGATATCATCACAGTTCTCACGGATTGTGGTTCCGGTCTTCATAACCGTGTCCTTGCATCTCAGTACCGCGGCGGTGCAGTGAGTATAAGCCTTTTTCAGGTCATTGCTCTTCAGAATGCTGACGCCTGCCGTACCAAACAGAACTCCTCCTGCAAAACATGCAACTTTCTTCCAACCGATCATTTGATTTTCCTCCATTTCAATTATGCATTTGCAAACAGCGCCGCTGTCCGCAAATCATTCCATTTTGATTCCGATGTTTTAATATAGCATATTTTGAATCCAGGTTTTTATTTAAATATCCATTTTTATGTTTTTGTCTATTTTATGTTATTATAGCTGTGTAAAACCTTGTACGTCCAACGCCGCGAATATGGCCGGCAGATTATCCCCGGCGCGTAATACATCGAGCATTGTTTTGCCGCCTGCGGTACCCGAAAGGACCTTACTTATGAATATTGAAAAAACGCTTCGAGATAAACTTCAAAACATATCCGATGGTACCTACCGGGAAAGCAGTATCTTTTTTCGCACAGATCTGTCCGCCGGCGGAACCATTGTCATGTATCCCCTGTTTCCCGGAATCGTTCTTTCCCGGATCCAGATCGATCCGCAGAATCTCCGGATGCCGAAGCCGCCAAAGCATGCTTTGGTCAAAAACCGTGTGATCAAACTCAACTGGTGCCGCAGCGGACGCTGCGAAATGATCACCGAAAACAATAATTTCATCTATCTGAAGTCCAATGAGATTTCCTTCTCCACCGAACAGACCAAAAGCCGATTCCGATATCCGTCCAAAACCTATACCGGGATTGAGTTTTTCCTTTCCATTAATGAGATAGACCGGCACCGGGAAATTTTTGATCTCCTGGACATCAGTTTTTCCTCGCTAAATCATCGTTTTTTATCCGGCCGGGATACACTGATCTCCGCCGTTCCGCTGAAAATCGAGCACACGCTGAACGACCTGTATCAGAGCATGGAACAGGAAAATGAGTTCCTTCTTCCACGCCTCCGGACACTGACGCTCGGACTGTTCTTCCTCCTGACACATGACGTGCTGTTAAAAGAGCCGGCCGCCCATCCGCATCTTATGAAGGAGAAGATCGAAATTGCCCATGCCGCCGAACACATCCTGACACGGGATCTCTCCCAGCCCGTCCCCATCGCGGAGGCGGCTGCAAAACTCGGAATCAGTCCCACCACACTGAAAAGACTCTTTTATAACGTCTACCAGACCCATATTTCGGTATATATCAAAAAAAGACGCATGGCAAAGGCAGCAGAACTTTTGTCATCGACGTCTTCTTCGGTATCCTCCATCGCGGCAGCGGTCGGCTACAGCAGTGTCGGACATTTTTCCAAAACTTTTAAAGAATCCTTCGGAATGTCCCCCCTCAATTATCGCCATTTCGGCTGAGGGACGCCTTCTCCTCCGCGGCTTTCTTTGATTTTGTTCTCAGGTCGCGGAAAAACTCCTTCAGGAGCATCGAGCATTCCTCTCCGCGAACTCCAATCTCCACCTCGCACTGGTGATTGAATCCCGGTTCATCCAGAAGATTCATAACCGATCCCGCACAGCCCGCCTTCGGATTCATCGCTCCGATCACGACCTTCGGAATCCTCGCCTGAACAATGGCACCGGCGCACATCGGACACGGCTCCAGAGTCACATACATCGTACACTCCTCCAGCCGCCAGTCGCCCATCTCCCGGCAGGCCTTCCGCATCGCGATGATCTCTGCGTGAGCCAGCACATTTCCGTCTGCCACCCGACGGTTATATCCTCTTCCGATAATGGTCCCGTCATGGACGATCACACAGCCGATCGGCACATCTCCGATCCGTTTCGCACGCCGCGCCTGCCGGATCGCCTCACGCATGAAATATTCCTCATCCGTAAGCCTGGATGCAGCCTTCCCTGCTGTCTGAATCTTCGTCATCTTTCCGTCATCTGCCATATTCTTCTCCGCACCGTTTCCAATCGTATTTTCCTATAGTGTACCACACCTCCCGGATTTTTACGATTTATGACGAATTGCATTGCGGCCAGCAGTACTTCGACCGGCAGGGGCGCTTACGTTCCTTCCACAGCGGATCCATTCGGCACGCTCCCGTTAAAAAGGGCCCGCGCATTCCTGCGCAGGCCCAAACCATTCAAACTTACTCGATCACCCGGATCCAGCCCTCCGGCGCCTCAATATTGCACGCCTGAATATCCGTCAGAGTGTCGCGGAGCTTCTTCAGCTTCGGTCCCATCTCTTCCATGCCGGACGGAACGCAGATCTCCCTGCCGTGATCATTGATCTTACCGATCGGCGCGATAACCGCAGCCGTTCCGCAAAGGCCGATCTCCTCAAAATCACCGACCTCACTGAACAGAACTTCTCTCTCCTCAACCTCCATACCGAGATAATGCTCTGCCACATACAGGAGAGATCTTCTGGTGATGGACGGAAGAATGCTCGGAGATTTCGGCGTCACAAGCTTATTGCCCTTTACAAACAGGATGTTCGCACCGCCGGTCTCCTCGATCTTCGTTCTGGTTGCCGGATCCAGATAAATGTTCTCCGCAAAGCCCTGATCATGCGCTTCCACGATTGCGTGAAGACTCATCGCATAGTTCAGGCCGGCTTTGACATGTCCGGTTCCGTGCGGCGCCGCACGATCGTAATCGCTGATTCTTACCACGATCGGCTTTACACCGTCCTTGAAATACGGTCCGACCGGGGTTCCGAATACGCGGAACTGATACTCATCCGCCGGCTTAACGCCGATAACCGGGGACCATCCGAACATATACGGACGGATATAGAATGTAGCGCCTGTGCCGAACGGCGGAACCCACGCCGCATTGGCCCTGACGGTCCTGACTACCGCATCGATAAACTTTTCCTCCGGAAATACCGGCATCTCCAGTCTTGCCGCAGAGTCCGCCATACGGCTCGCATTCAGATCCGGGCGGAAAATCACGATCTGTCCCTTCTCTGTGGTGTATGCCTTCAAACCCTCAAAGCAGCTCTGAGAATACTGAAGCACACCGGCGCACTCGCTCATGACCACATTCGGATCGGTAATCAGCTCCCCGTCATCCCACTTGCCGTCCTTAAATTTCGATACATAACGATAATCCGTCGGCATATAGCCAAAGGAAAGATTTGCCCAGTCAATGTTTTTCTTTTCCATAAGATCGCTCCTATCTCTTCCATACGGTCGGTTCAGGCCGGCGCTGCAAGTCATTTATTACACGGACAACGAGCGGAACCCCCGAAGCGTGTTTCGCCTCGTTTATAGTGTTTGGACACATTATAATTGTATGTTATCTGAGATTCAAGACAATCCGATGGCATCGCAATTTTCGAATAGTAAATATAATTCAAGGTTATGTTTATTGATTTTTCACATTGCCCAGGAGGGGTCTCCCGGCACCGCGTCATCGTATGTACCCCTCGTCCGCTCACCGACCGCAAAAACCGATGACGATACCGGCGGAAGCGCCACGCGGAACATGCCGTTGCGAATCGGAAATTCCAGAACGCCGACATTATAATTTTTTTCTGTAGTCAGCATGTAGCGCCGCATGACCTCTTCGTCCCGGACATCCAGTTTCCAGACCGGAACATGGACAATGGCTTCTTCGTGTGAAGTATTGATGCAGATCACCACCCGGTTCGATTCCGCCCCCCGGCCCATGCGGCCGTAGACAATAAATCCGTCTCCGGCAGAGAGCTCGATCACGGAGCCCCTTCGAAGCGCAGGAAGTTCCCGCCGCATCCGGGCCGCACAGCAGCAGAACTCAATCATTTCCAGATCCTGATGTTCCCACGGATAACTTCTCCGGCTGTCCGGGTCCGTCCATCCGCAGAGTGCAATCTCATCGCCGTAGTAGTAGGTCGGCGCCCCCGGCCATGTCATCAGCATCACAATTCCCTGACGGAAAATGCCGCGGTTCGTTCCCATGGACGCCGCATCCGCTCCCAGCGAATCCAGCCGTCCCACCGTCCGGTTCGTTCTGGTCATAAACCGGGAATGATCGTGATTATCCAGCTGATTCATGGCACATTCCAATGACTGCTGCGAAAAACGGCTCATATTTTCCCGCATGGTACGGAAAAATTCCGGACCGTTTCCGAACAGATACGGCTCTGAGCGGTCACTGTGTTTTTCCATACCGGTCAAAAACCAGGAGACCGGCTCCATAAACGCATCATAGTTCATAACGGAATCCCACTGATCGCCGCCGAGCCACGAGGAAGGATCTCCGTAATGCTCCGCCAGAATCACCGCGTCCGGGTTTGCTTCCTTCACGCGTTTCCGAAACAGTTTCCAGAATTCGTGATTGTACTCTTCACTGTGGCCGAGATCCGCCGCCACGTCCAGCCGCCATCCGTCTGCCCCGTACGGCGGAGAGACCCATTTCTGCCCGATATCCATCACAGCACGGACCAGATTCGGCGCTTCCTCATAATTGAGCTTTGGCAGCGTCTCGACCCCCCACCAGCCCTCATAGGAATCATTGTCCGGCCATTCATTCGTCGAAAAACGAAAATAATGGCTGTACGGGCTGTCCTTGGTTCTAAAGGCGCCGATCGGATATCCTCCCTGATGGCCATAGATGTTTTCCCGGTCCATCCATCGGTGAAAAGAACCGCAATGGTTGAAGACTCCGTCGATGATCACCCGGATGCCCATATCGTGCGCATCGTTGACAAAATTCGCGAATACCCAGTCGCTCATTCCGAGGTTGACCGGATCCGCTGTGCGGTTGATATAACGCTCCGCCTTCCGGTTGTCCGGTTCGCCCTGCTGCACGAGTTTTCCGACATCCTTCGGAATCAGCGTCAGATGGGGATCGACATGGAAATAATCCTGGCAGTCATATTTGTGGTTGGATGGTGATACAAAAATCGGGTTCAGATATATGGCCTCGACGCCGAGATCCTTCAGATGATCCAGTTCCTGCCGCACGCCCTCCAGGTCGCCTCCGTAGAATCGGCCCACATCCAGCTTCTCCGGAAGACTGTCCCACTCGGCATGGCGCACCCGCTCTCCGAGATAGAGATATTCCCCGTTGATCACATCATTGGACGGATCCCCGTTCCGGAAACGGTCGACAAAAATCTGATACATGACTGCTCCGCGGCTCCATTCCGGAACGCGGAATCCCGGGATCATGGAAAACGGATGCCATGTCATAAGATTGTCCAAAGCGCAGCCGGGTTCCACACCTGTCTTTCCGTAAAGACAGGCTTCCCGCCCGCGCCGGACTTCAAAAGAATAATAGATTTTTTTCTCCGGCAGGCGAAGATGTGCCTGCCAATAGTCAAAGCGGCCGCTTCTTGCGGCCCGCTTCATAAAGCACAACGCCACATCGCCGTCGGAATCGGAAGCAACCGACGGTTTGTCCGCGCTGCGCAGAAGAACGATATCCGCCCCATCTGCCGCGGTCCGGAACCAAAGTGTGATCTCCTCTCCCGGCTCCGCAGAAAACGGGGTGCGGTATCCTTCCGTTTCATCACAAAATAATGCCTCGGTATCGGTCATTTCAGAATAAATCCCATTCATCACGAACGCTCCATTCTGCATTTCCGCACGCCGTCGGATAGTTACATCTTTTCAAAAAGCGCCTCGAACTCGTCCTGTCCGATCTTCTCCTTTTCCAGAAGAAGCTCCGCACTCTTATGAAGCACATCCTCGTGCTCCAGAATGATTTCCTTCGCCTTTGTGTAGCAGCTGTCAATGATCCGCTTGACCTCGACATCGATCGACTGCTGAACATCTTCACCGAAGCTCCGCTGATGCGCCAGATCTTTTCCGATGAAGACCTGTCCGGAATCGTTCGAGTAATTGATCATGCCGACCTTGTCCGACATTCCGTACTCGGTAACCATCGAACGCGCGATTGCGGTGGCGCGGCGGATATCCTGGCTTGCGCCGGTCGTCACATCATGGAAAATGATGTCTTCCGCAATTCTTCCTCCGAGAGAAACCATGATCTCCTCCAGCATCTTTGTTCTGGTCAGATAGCTCTCATCGGCTGCCGGAAGCGGCATGGTGTATCCTCCCGCGCCGAGGCCCGTCGGAATGATGGATACGGTGTGAACCGGCCCCACATTCGGAAGTACATGGAAGAGAATCGCATGGCCGGACTCGTGATACGCGGTAATCTTTTTATCGCGCTCGCTCACAACCTTGCTCCGCTTCTCCTCACCGATGCTCGTCTTGATAAAGGACCGGTCGATATCCTGCTGCGTGATATATCTGCGCTCTGCCTTTGCCGCATTGATCGCCGCCTCATTCATGAGGTTTTCCAGATCCGCTCCGGTAAATCCGGATGTCGTCTGTGCGACACGGTGAAGATCCACATCGTCACCGAGAGGTTTCCCTTTGACATGTACGCCAAGAATCTCTTCTCTTCCGCGAACATCCGGCTTTCCGACCGCAACGCGGCGGTCAAAACGGCCCGGACGAAGAA
This sequence comes from [Clostridium] aminophilum, assembly GCF_900101295.1. GTDB lineage: Bacteria > Bacillota > Clostridia > Lachnospirales > Lachnospiraceae > Clostridium_R > Clostridium_R aminophilum_A. The sequence goes on from NZ_FOIL01000040.1 coordinate 9,346, forward strand.
TCGCCGGATCCAGAATGTCCACGCGGTTCGTCGCCGCCATAACGATGATGCCCTCATTGACGCCGAATCCGTCCATCTCAACCAGAAGCTGGTTGAGCGTCTGCTCTCTCTCATCATGTCCGCCGCCGAGACCGGTGCCTCTCTGACGGGCAACTGCATCGATCTCATCGATAAAGACGATGCACGGCGCGTTTTTCTTCGCGTCATCAAAGAGGTCTCTCACTCTGGACGCACCGACGCCGACAAACATTTCCACGAAATCCGATCCGGAAATGCTGAAAAACGGAACGCCCGCCTCTCCGGCAACCGCTCTCGCCAGCAGCGTCTTACCGGTTCCCGGAGGTCCCACCAGAATCACACCCTTCGGAATTCTCGCTCCGAGGCGGGTGTATTTCTGCGGATCCCGCAGGAAATCAACGATCTCCTCCAGTTCCTCCTTCTCCTCTTCCAGTCCGGCCACATTGGTGAAATTCACATTGCTGGTCCGGGTCATTTTGGCGCGGCTGCGGCCGAAATTCATCATTTTGGCATTGGCGCCGCCCGAATTGCGGGCGTTCATAAACGCAAAGAACGCGATGAGGATTCCCGCAGAGAGGAGAACCGGCAGAATCACCGTCATCATGTAGTTATCCTGACGGATCGATGCCGTGTAATAGCTGATTTTCTTTTCCCGCAGCAGTTTTTCCGTCTCCGTCACATCCAGTGTGCTGAAACTGCCGCGGCTGCCGTCGTTCATCTCAAACTCCACATCACCGGTCGGTGTCTCCCGGTTCGGACGGATTACGGCGGAATTAACCTTTCCGTCGTCCACATACTGTTCAAACTGCGGATAATTAATCTCTGTGACCTGTGAATTCTTCTGCATTCTCATGCTGAACAGCATGAACAGCATCATCACAAGAATCAGGAGGCCTACGCTTCCTCCAAGTGTCTGTCTCTGTCTCACGTTCTCCTCCCATCTGTGCATCTGTTCAGCAGCACTGCCTCGGATAAACGCAGAGATTCCCGCTTATCCGGAGAGCTCACATCCGCTGCTTCACAGCCACCGTTCAAGTCTCCTCCAACGAGGCGAAACACGCTTCGCGGGTTTCGCTCGTTATCGCGGCAGTCGCCGGGGCCTCATGCAGGCATGGGCCTGGCGGGGGCAGCCGCGAATTGATGTCATTCACCAGCCTTCACCATCACCTGGAGGCAGGAGATTTCCCTTGCCGCGTTAAAGCTCTACCACTCCGATATACGGAAGATTGCGATATTTCTGATCGTAGTCCAGACCGAAGCCAACGACAAACTGATCCGGAATGGTGAAGCAGGTATAATCGACATGAACCTGCTTCTTTACTCTGCGCTCCGGCTTGTTCAGAAGCGTGCAGAGGTGAATGCTGTTCGGATGTCTCTGCTTCAGCACTTCGATCAGATATGCCAGCGTGCGGCCGGTATCAATGATATCCTCACAGATCAGAATGTTTTCACCCTCGATGGGCTCATCCAGGTCCTTGATGATCTTTACGACGCCGCTGGATGTTGTACCGGAGCCGTAGCTGGAAACCGACATAAAATCCATGGAAACCGGAACCGTCAGATGCTTTGCAAGTTCGCAGGTAAAGAAGACGCCTCCCTTGAGAATGCATATCAGCTTTACCGACTGGCCCTCATAAGCCTTGTTAATCTCCTCCGCGATCTCTCGGATCTTCTGGTCAACCTCTTCTTCTGTAAGCAGTACTCTGATCTTGTCAGCCACCGTCTTTTCCTCCATTATATGTTATTCGTAATATCGTGTCTGTTTGTTCCGTCACACGGGCATTCCAGCCCGTCCGATATCCCACGGCCCACAACACTCCGGCCCCGTCGGATACGATCGGAATCCGGTTTCGTTCCTGCCGCGGAACTTTTTCGTCAATCATCAGGCGGTGAAGCGATTTTGACATCTGCTCCGACAGCCGGATGCGGTCACCCTCTGTCCGGTAACGAAATGACAGATTACCTTGTATTTTATCATAGTCAAAGCATTTCGTATATGTCGTATCCGGATTTTTCGCCGCTTCCTCTGCCGAAATAATCTCGGTCCGGAAAGAGGCCTTCAGCAGCTCCTCCGGCAGCCGCTCCCTCTCCGGTCCGCCCGTCACAGTCCCCTGTGCCCGCATTCCTTCCGGGCAGGCCTTCCCTGCATCCGCAAAATCCGTATCCGGCTTCCTCTGCGGTCTCTGTTCTTCACCGGCCGCATAAAAGACCGCATCCTCATACTCTTTCTCAACGTTCACTCCGTACGGGAGCATCACCTTCCGGCCGGTTCCGCCGTCCATGATATCCAGAATGCTCCGGATATGATTCCGGCCGATATCCTTCGCCGGACAGCCGAGACGCCGAAGAATCTCCCGGACAAGGTACGTTCTGAGTATTTCCGGCTTTGCCGGAAGATCGGGACAATGAATCTTAAGCAGCTTCCTTCCGGAACATGCCGCGGCTTCTTTCCGATCCGGATCGTCCTCTCCGATCAGGCGGACGCAGTGCCATTCCGCCAGTTCCCGGAAATACGCATCCGCCTGCGCGATATCCTCCGCTGCAAGCAGAATGTGTTCCGCTGCCCTCGCATTGACGTTTTCCCGTACCCCCGGCAGAACCTCGTGCCGGATATAGTTCCGGGTGATCTCCGTATCCAGATTGGTGGAATCCGTCACCCATGGAACAGACTTTTCCTTCAGATATGCCAGGATATCCTCCCGGTATTCTCCGATCAGCGGCCGGATGATGTCCCCGGTCACCGCCGGAATTCCGGTCAGCCCACGGAGTCCGGTTCCGCGGAAAAGATTCATCAGCACCGTCTCGCTGCTGTCATCGGCGTGATGCGCCGTGGCGATGCGGATTCTTCCGGTATGTTTCTCCGGCCCTTCTTCCGGATCAATCCCTCCGTCGGATTTCCCCGTTTTTCCCTTTTTCCCGGCCGGCATCCCCCGCTCCGCTTCCCATAGCTCCTTCTCCTCACGGAAAATGCGGTATCTTGCGTTCCGGCCGGCCTCCTCCACCGTTGTTCCGGTTTCCCGCGCCTCTTTTGCCGCGTCGATCTGAACAATCCGGCACCGGACGCCAAAGGAATCGGCAAGTTTTTCCGCCGCCTCCGCATCCCGGTCCGCTTCTTCCCCGCGGAGTCCGTGATGGACATGAACTGCGCGAACTTCTGTATTCAGCCGTTTTCTCAGCGCGCAGAGCGCCGAGAGAAGGCAGGCGGAATCCGGTCCCGCCGACAGTCCGACGATCACACCGTCCCCCGGCAGGATCATGTTCTGTTCCCGGACCCGGTCATATACCCGCTTCTCCAGCGGATGATTTTCATTGATTGGCATTTTTCTCCCATATACAATAGAACCCCCTGACGCGCAGCGCCAGAGGGTTGTTTTTTTATTTCTTTTCGGAAGGTTTGAGCAGTGTTTCTCCCGGGTTCACCAATCCGAGTTTCTCCTTTGCCACTTTTTCGATATACTCCTTGGTCTGGACGTATACCCTCTCCTCCTCGAGGTCCTGTGCCCGGTTTTTCTCGTCATTGAGCTGCATCATAAGTGTCTGTTCCTGTGCAAGAAGCTCTCTCTCGGTCGCGCGAAGCTGCGTACCCTTCACTTCGACAGCCACGGCAAGACTGAACACAACGCCTGTGACCGCAATCAGAGCAGCCCTGTTATTCAGCGCTTCTCTTCGTCTGCCGGTCTTTTTTCTCGACAAAGAACATCCCCCCTTACTCTGCATCCCCGCATTCGGATTCTGCCGGGAAGCCGCCTTCCCGGTCCGAATGATCCCACGGTTCCGGACAGGAACCGCCTTGATGGATCGCACAGTTTAATAATAGCGTATCTGTGTGCCCTTTTCAACTTGCAGAACCGTACAAATTTCTTTCAATCTGCCTGATGATAAGAGATGTTTTTGGCATTTTTCATAAAGGGCTTTATGGGCAAAAGACTCCCCCTCTTCCGCATCCCCCGGTTCTTCACAGATAGCGGAACATGTCCTTCGCATTTTCCTTGCGGACGGTCTCCTGAACCTCCAGAACCTCCACCTTCACGGCTTTTGTTCCGAAGGCAATCTCGATGACATCCCCGACCCTGACATCGTAGGATGCTCTCTGCACTTTATCGTTGACCATAACACGTCCGGCATCGCAGGCCTCATTGGCCACCGTGCGGCGCTTGATCAGACGGGAAACCTTTAAATATTTATCCAATCTCATCTTTCGTTCCTCCAGCCTCAGACAGACATGCCTGCCGGTTCATTGAACCGCCCGTGACAGTCTGAGTATTCTCCCAAACTCACCCTCCGGTTTGCGCTTCATATGCTGCACTGCACATTATACCCGAAGGGAAGGTCTCGCACAACTGTCGGCCCCTGGGGGGCAAAAACCGCCGTCCGCCAGTTCAAAAGCGCCGAAACAGCACCGTAAGACATGTTCCGGCACATTTCCCCGGATAATTATCTGGCCGCAATCAGCTTCTTCATTGCCTTCACAAGATTATCCACCGTCAGATAATACATATCGAATTCTCTCTTCAGCGTCGTGTAACTCTCCGGGATATCCCAGTAGTTTCCGCCCTCTCCCGGGTTCAGCCATACCGAATGGGAGAAATGATCCCGCACATCGCGCATCCAGTCAATTCCCCGTCTTCCGGCCGCCTTGGGGTAACGGGCAGTCATCAGCTCATAGGGCGCCATCTCCGCATCTCCGACGATGATCAGCTTGTAGTCCCGGTCCAGCGTGCGGAGCACCTGCTCGGTCAGCACCGCGGAATCGTCTCTGCACTGCGGTCTGGTATAGAGGTATTTATAAATGCAGTTGTGAAAATAGTATATCTTCAGGTCCTTGAAGCGGTTCGACTTGCTGACCGCCTGAAACAGGGTGGAGCAGAGGCGGCTGTAATACTCCATGCTGCCGCCGGAGTCCATCATCATTACCACTTTGACCTGATTTCTGCGCGGCCGCTCGTAGACGAGATCCAGGACGCCGCCGTTCTCGCCGGTAGCCTGCGCCGTCTTCTCCGCATTCAGGACGGTCTTCTGTTCATCGGTCCGGCTGGAATACTGGCGGAGATACCAGAACGCCACCTGAAACTGACGCAGATCCAGCGCTCTGTCCCGGGTAAAGTCGCGGAACCGCCGCTCCCCGGCCACCCGCAGAGCCCGGTGATAATGGCCGGTGCCGCCCACACGGATCCCCTGCGGAGTATTGCCGTCGTTGCCGAATGCAGACATACCGCCGGTTCCGATCCAGTAGTTTCCGCCGTTGTGCTCGGAATCCTGCTCCTGCATCCGCACCCTCAGCATATCCTCGATCTCCTCCGGAGTCAGGTTCTCCGCAAATTCGGCGCTCTCCGGATCCCAGTTGTCCGGCTTCCAGCCCGGATGATCCAGCCAGTCCTGAAGGCTCTGCGGAATCCGATCACCGGCCTTTGCGATGGCTTCAAAATAGTCCACAAAGATCCGGTCAAACTTATCGTAATCCGCCTCACTCTTCACCAGCACGGCCCGGCAGAGCTGATAGAAGCCGGTAAATGTCGCCCCGGCAAGTCCCTTGTCCAGCGCCTCGCAGAGCATCATCCACTCATTCAGGGAAACCTTCAGCCCATGGGCTCTGAGATAAAAGAAAAATTCCGTAAACATGGCACCTCTCTTCTCCGGGATCAATATCCGCGGTCACGTCTTGCCTTCGCCGCCTCCAGAGCGTCCAGATCCTCATTCTTTTTCAGAAGAACCCCGGCAAAGGGAATCTTCCGCAGGATATCCGGATACGGAATGCCGCTGTAGGTCAGGGCCCGGATCCAGTCGATCAGTTCGGAGGTGCTGGGCTTTTTCTGCACTGCCGGCAGACTTCTGACCCAATAGAACGCCGCGATGGTCTGGTCGATGAGATCCTGCTCCAGCTTCGGATAGTGCACGGAGATGATGCGGCGCATCAGTTCCTCATCCGGGAAAGAGATATAATGGAAAATGCATCTTCTGAGAAATGCATCCGGAAGCTCTTTTTCCGCATTGGACGTGATAATAATAATCGGACGGTGCTTTGCCCGGATCGTCTTTCCGGTCTGCGGAATTGTGAATTCCATCTGATCCAGTTCCCAGAGAAGATCGTTCGGAAACTCCAGATCCGCCTTGTCGATCTCATCAATCAGGAGAACACATCTCTCCTCCGACTCAAAGGCCGCGCCCACCTGTCCGAGATGCACATACTGTTCGATGTTATCCACCGCTTTTCCTCCGAACTGGGAATCATAGAGTCTCTGAACGACATCATAGACGTAGAGGCCATCCTGTGCCTTGGTAGTAGACTTGATGCTCCAGATCAGAAGCTTCGCTCCGAAAGCTTCGGCGATGGACTTCGCCAGTTCCGTCTTTCCGGTGCCCGGTTCGCCCTTGATCAGCAGCGGCTTCTCCAGTGCCATGGAAATGTTTACTGCACTCAGCAGTTCCTGAGAGGCAACATAGGTCTCGCTGCCCTGAAATGTCTGATGATTCATTTTCTTTCTCCTGTTCTCTATCGGCAATGCAGCATTTCTGCATCCGTATCAATCCGTCATAAAACAGTGTATCCGATCCGCCGCAAAAATGAAACACGCTTCGCGAGTTTCGAACGTTTAGCAGCAGTCTCCAAGGCCGCGTGCAAGCACAGGCATTGGCTCGTTGCTCGCGTAAATAAAAGAGGCACCGCCGGCGCGGAAACCGCGTTGACAGTGCCTCTGTACAGTCATTTAGACTGGGGAGTAACCTGTTCGAAGAATTACTTCTTCTCTACATCAAAGTCCGGTGTGTAGAACTCACCAAGAAGGTCCTCAGAAGACGGCAGGTCCTTCATGATCGGGCGTGCAACCCAGGTGATGTTCATGTAGTGCTTCAGAGTAATGTTCTCTGTGATGATGTTTCCGCCCCATGTACCGCAGGACATGGAAGATGTCGGCGGCATACCATTGAACGGAGAACCGGAGTTACCCTTGTTGTTCGGCTGACGAACCATCATACGGGAAACCGGTGCAACCTTTGCAAGAGCATCGATGTGCTCATCACTCCAGGAGTAGATACCGCAGCTGTGGCCCAGACCGCCTGCTGTGTAGAAAATCTTCAGCGCCATATCAATTGCGTTCTGGAAATCCGATGCATCATATTTGAAGAGGGAAACGAGTGTGGTCAGCTTCTCCTTGGAGAAGAAGTGATCTGCACCGATGTCATCCATACCGCCGCCGGTAACCATGATGAACTTCGCATCATCCGGAATCGCAACGCCTGCAAGCTCACCGATCTTCTGCGGGCAGATTGCAACGGTATCCGGAAGACGATGACCGGTCTCATCCCAAAGAACATTCTTGATCTTCTCTTCGTCATCCTTGCTTGTGATGAGGTATCCGCCAACCTCCTGAAGGGCCTTTACAGCGCCATCATAGATGGTGTCGGCAATAACAAGGTTTCCGTCGCAGGAGCAGCCGGAACCGAAGTCAGCAGTCTTGGAGATCATGGTGTTCTCTGCAGCCTCGTGCAGGAACTCCGGAGTATTGCAGGTGTCATCGTAGATAACCGTTGCGTTGCCGGCACCGGAACCGTAAGCCGGAACTCCGGAGGAGTATGCGGACTTAACCATCGGACGGCCGCCGGTTGCGATAACGAGGTCACATCTCTTCATCAGCTCCTGAGTAAGGCTGATGGACGGCTCCTCGATACCCTGAATGATATCTGCCGGAGCGCCTTCCTTCACGAGAGCCTCACGGATGATATTGATGCACTTGTTTGTTACAACCTTTGCACGCGGATGCGGGGAGCAGATGATTACGTCTCTCGCCTTGATCGCGTAGATTACCTGTCCTGCCGGTGTAAGGCACGGGTTGGTTGTCGGAACCAGGGAAGCGATAACGCCGACCGGCTTCGCATACTTGGAAATGCCCTTAACCGGATCGTACTCGATCATACCGACAGATTTCTGTCTCATACACTCACGAAGGATCAGTTTCAGTTTTGTTCTCTTATTTCTCTTTGTAACCTTATCGCCGAGTCTTGTCTCATCAACAGCCTCGTCGCAAAGCTCTGCCCATGTGGTAGCGTTTGCGATTGCCGCAGTAACGGCCTGGCAAAGTCTGTCTACAGTCTTCTGATCATATGTAGCGATAATCGCTGCTGCTTTTCTTGCGCGAGCTACCTGCTCGTCGAGTGCTGCGATCTGCTCTGGTGTTACTTCATGTGCCATTTCAAATCCCATCCTTTCTTGTTGGCGCCTGTCGCGTCAATGCATCTTGCGTTGTCTTAACTATAATTCAGATATTACCAATTATCAAATCAGTAGTTTTAATCATTTTAATAAAGTTTTCTCTATTTAAGTGTTTTTATACCTTTATCTATGTCATTTTGCACATAAGTTCATCGATATCCTTCACGTCATGCCGGTTTTTCGCTTCATTTTTGCACAATTGCACCTGCATCCGTACGTTCCTCCCGCAGGAACAGAATCCTCAGGCGGGCTGAGTCCGGTGTTTCTCTTTTTATAAAAAAATAAGTGCAGCTGTCAGAGTTAATTCCTCTCTAACAGCCACACTTTTCGCACCGCCGTTTACGCTCTTGCCTTGGGCAGAGCAAAATTCGTCACAATATGATCCCAGACCTTCTGGGCCGCCACCGTGAGCATTTTTCCCTTTACTCTGGTCAGATAGATGGTCCGGACATACTCTCTGTCCTCATCCGAGATCGGGATAAACACCACCCTGTCGCTCTCGGTCAGATGCACGGTGGGCAGAACGGACACGCCGAACTTCAGGTTTACATACTGGAGAGCCGCATTGCACTCCCGGACCTCGAAGACAATATTCGGCACCTTGTTGATCTCTGCATAGTTCCGATCCAGCTGCTGGCGAAGGATGGAAGACTGCTCCAGCATGATCAGCGGTTCATCCGCAAAATCCGCAAGGCTTACCGACATTCTGCCGGCGAGGGGATGTTCTGCCGGCACAGCCAGATACAGCGGCTGACGCATAACGCAGACGGATTCCGCCCAGTCAGCCGTATGAAGACAGAATCCAAGGTCCAGTTCTCCCTTCCGGATCTTGCTGAACACATCAAAGCCCGGTTCCTCCGCAAAGTCAAAACGGATTTCCCGATTTTCCGTATTCTCGTAAAAGCTCTCCATAATAGCCGGAATCAGTGAGGAAGAGATGCTCTGGAAATATCCCATATGGACAATCTGACTGGCATTCTTGTTCAGTTTCTCCAGCACGACTTTTCCGTCCTCCAGAGAACTCAGGGCATTCTCCACGTAGGGAAGAAACTGCTGGCCGAAGATCGTCAGTTCTGTCTTCTTGTTTTTCTTTTCAAACAGTTTTACCCCCAACTCACTCTCCAGCCCGCTGATGGCATAACTGAGACTCGGCTGCGAGATATGGAGTTCCTCTGCGGTCTTCGTATAGTGAAGTGTATGCGCAAGAGTCTGAAAATACTGAAGCTGTAATAATGTCATTTTCGTTCCACCTCTGTAGTGCAGCGTTTATGTTGATTGGAATTGATAGATATCCGGTTATCTATCAAGATCGTTCATAGATTTTTCTCTATCATTCGGCTTATTCTATCATATAAATTTATATATGTGCAAGCAGACAGAACAAAGTCTGCCTGCGGACTCCGACTTTCCCCGGAACAAAGTCCGCGGAGCGTTTTTATTTCATAGGGAATTTCGTAGAAATTTCCAATGAAATAAAAAAACAGGAACCGTATCGGATCCACTGAAAAATGATCCCGATACCGGTTCCCGCTCTTTTACTATAGAATTCATTGACCGGACTCATTCCGAGTCCCCGCTTGCGTCATAATTATGAATGCCGCCGCACATTCCGTATCTAAGCCTGCAGACTTATGCTTCCTTCTCCGCCATATTCGCGATCAGATCGTCATTGGTTCCCGCCTTCAGGATGTAGCTGTCGCCGCCCTTGGACAGGATCTCCAGAAGCTTTCTGGATGCCGCGATGGCCTTCTTAATGTCGATGCCGGTCTCCACGCCGCACTCATTCAGCATATTCAGGACATCTTCGGTAGAAATGTTGCCTGCCGCGTTCGGAACGAACGGGCAGCCGCCGAGTCCGCCGATGGAAGAATCAAACTGTGTCATCCCGGCCTGCATTGCCGCAAAAATATTTGCGATGGCGGTGCCTCTGGTGTTATGGAAATGAAGCCACCAGGATACCTGCGGATACTTTTTCAGAACATGCTCGCACATGGTGTTGACCATCTTCGGTGTGCCCATGCCGGAGGTATCGCTGAGAGAGATCTCGGTAATGCCGACGGCAATATATGCGTCGATGATCGCATCAATCTGATCCTGCGGAATCTCACCCTCCCACGGGGATCCGAAGGGCATGGAGATGGATCCGGAGATCTCGATATTGTTCTCCCTGGCTGCTGCCACACAGTCTGCAAAACCTGCCACCGTCTCTTCCGGCGTTCTGTTCAGATTCTTCAGATTGTGCATGCGGCTGGCAGATACGTTCAGTTTCACCTTCTTGCATCCGCAGTCTACCGCACGCTGTACACCGCGAAGATTCGGAATCAGAGCGCGGAGCTCCACATTCGGATATTTCGCGGCAATGGCCTTGAACACCTCGTCGGTATCTGCCATCTGCGGCATTCTCTTCGGATGCATGAAAGATCCGACCTCAATGACCGGAAATCCCGCTTCTACCAGATCCTCCATCAGCGCAATCTTATCTTCCGTGGAAATGATCTGCTGCTCATTCTGAAGTCCGTCGCGGAGACCGACCTCACAGATGCGAACTTTGCTCGGTAAATTTAACATGAATTTCTCCTTAAAAATATTGTATTGATCAGACTTTATCCAATCCGTATTTCAGACTGGCTTTCTTGATTTCCTCCACTCCGATGAAATCGAGATAGTCGTTGAACTCAATGAAGTTGCCCGGAAATCCCTCGTCCGTATCATGCTCCTTCAGATACCGGAAATAATCCATAATCGCCGCAGTATGCGCCAGAAGACAGCTCACCGGATAAGAGACGATCTTATATCCGAGATCTCCGAAGTCCTTTGCGTTGAGTCCATCCGCAATGCCGGTATGCGGCAGCATACCGAGGTGAAGCTGTCCGTTGACTTTTTTCGGAATTTCCACCAGCTGCTCATGGGTCTTCGGCGCGATCTTAACCATGTCCGCGCCTGCCTCAAGATACATTTCCGCGCGTTCCAGCGCCTCCTCATAGGGCGCGTCGGTGCGGGCGATGAGAATCATATCTTCATCGGTGCGGGCATCCAGAGCGGCGTGGATCTTCCCCACCATCTCCCTGGCTGTGATCACTTCCGGCTTTCTCACATAGGAGCAGGTGGTCGGCTGCTGCTGATCCTTCAAAAATACCCCGGCACAGCCTGCCTGCTCAAACTGGCGGATCGTGCGAACCACATTCAGGGCGTTTCCAAAACCGCCTTCAGCGTCACCGATGACCGGAATGTTTACCGCATGGCAGACATTTTTCAGATTCGTCGTCACCTCATTGATATCCAGAAGTCCCGTATCCGGCTGTCCGAGGATCACTCCGTGCTTGCCGGTATGCGACATGGTGATGGCTTCAAATCCGGTGGACTCGATTACTTTTGCGCTGAGGCAGTCATAGGCTCCCGGCGCAAAAACATACTTCTTGGTGGAGAGAAGTTTGCGGAGTTTTAATCTTGTGTCCTTCATATTCTTCTCCTGTCTCTTCTCAATCGTTCAGACCGTATTTCTCACCCATTGCCTTGATCTCATCCACTCCGATGAACTTCAGGTACTCATCGAAGGAGATCATGTTGCCGTCATAACCCTCGTCGGTCTCATTTTCCTTCAGATACTTGAAGTAGTGCTGAAGCGCATAGGTCTGGGCAAACAGGGAACTGACCGGATAGGTCATGATCTTATACCCGAGTTCACCGCAGTCTTTCGCGGTCATGCCGTCATTGATTCCCTTGTTGACGTAAAGTCCCAGGTGGATCGGGCCGTTGATCAGCTTCGGCGCCTTGAGAAGCTCTTCCTTGGACTTCGGAAGAATCTTGACCATATCCGCTCCCGCCTCAAGATATGCATTGCATCGCTCCACGCCTTCCTCGAACGGCGCATCGGTGCGGGCGATGATCAGCATGTCCTCATCGGTTCTGGTATCCACTGCCGCATGGATCTTGCCGATCATCTCCTCCTTGGAGATGACCTCTGCCTTTTTGATGAACGGGCAGTTCGGCGGCTGCTTCTGGTCTTCGATGAACAGACCGGCAACTCCCGCATTCTCATACTCACGAATGGTCCGGATTACATTCAGCGCATTTCCGTATCCGCCCTCGGCGTCTGCCAGAATCGGAATGTCCACCGCTGCGCACATGTTCTTCAGCATGGTAACTTCCTCGTTGATCGCGAGAAGGCCGGTGTCCGGTGTGCCGAGGATTACGCCGTGCATTCCGTAACCGGTTGTTCCCATGATGTCAAAACCTGCTGCCTGAATCGCCTTCGCGCTCAGTGCGTCATATCCGCACGGGGCCACAAGATACTTTCTCTCCCAGAGCAGCTTACGCAGTCTCTTTCTTGCTGCACTTGCACTTCCCATAATAATTACCTCGCTTTCCAGCTTAGATAGGGCTGCGCGGATACCCGCGCAGCCCCGTGCTATGATATTCGTCTCTTTTAGATGAATGTCGGATGTCAATCAGCCCTTGTGGGACTTGGAGTGGCTCGGAGCAACCCACTGGCCATCCTTCTTCTCTACCAGCTTACCTTCCTTAACGAACTCATTCGGTTTGTAGATATCGTTGATGTTCCAGCATCCCGGAGTCGGAACGACAATGTTCTCCATCGGAGCCTCTACCAGGAACGGTTTGCCGGCCTTGTTGGCCTCAATCGCCTTCTTCATTGCCGGAAGGAACTCTTCTGCGCTCTGTACGCAGACAGAATCTACGCCGTAAGCTTTCGCTACGCCTGCCCAGCTCGGAGAATAGCTCTCGCCGCTCGGTGTCTTGAACTTTGTTCCAAAGAATGTGCCGTAGGAACCATTTTCCAGTCCTGCGATGGTGCCGAATGCGGAGTTGTTCATAACAACCCATGTGCAGGCGATGCCCTGCTCTACTGCAGTGGCAAGGCAGGTCGGGTTAACGCCGAAGCCGCCGTCACCGGTCAGTGTTACGCAGATCTTATCCGGAGCAGCCAGCTTACCGCCGAGAACTGCGGAAGAACCGAAGCCCATGGTAGCCAGACCGGATGAGTGATGAATTGTGCCCGGGATAGTGATGTCGTACTCCTGAGCAACACCGTTCTTGTTCCAGCCTACATCGGTGAAGATTACCGCATCTTCCGGAAGAGCTTCCTTGACATCGCGAAGAATTCTCTGCGGAGTCATCGGGAATCTGCTGTCGTTGGAAATCGCCTCGTTGGACTTCTTGAAGTCCGCCTTTGCCTTCGCAATCTCGTCGCGAAGAGCCGGGTTCTTTCTGCCCTCCGGGCAGATCTTCTTAATTTCATCCAAAATCTGTGTGAGCGCAATCTTGAGATCACCGACAGCGCCTACCGATACCGGATAGTTCTTACCGATCTGGTACGGATCGATGTCAACCTGCATAAACTCTGTGGTATCCGGATTGAAGGTTACACCCTGATACCAGGAAGAGGAATCTGCCTCTGCAAATCTTGTACCAAGACCAAGGATTACATCCGCATTGTTTGTCAGCTTGTGGGTGAATTCCAGTCCCCAGAAACCGGTCTGACCGATCATCAGCGGATGCTGATCGGAGATACATCCCTGTCCTGCCAGTGTACGGCTTACCGGGAAATCCATAAACTCGGCCAGAGCTGCAAGCTCTTCGGACGCCTGAGAAAGAAGGATTCCGCCGCCTGCGTGAAGAACCGGAGCCTTCGCATTTACCAGCTTCTCCGCAATGGTCTTTGCTGCGGTCGGATCGATCGCCGGTCTGTAGGTGAACTGGCTGTCCTTGTAGGTCCGGGACCAGAGTTCTTCTTCAACCTCGCGGGAGAACATATCCATCGGCATATCGATGAGAACCGGGCCCGGTCTGCCGGACTCTGCCAGACGGAATGCCTTGTCCATGATGTACGGAAGAGCTTCCGGATCATCGATTCTCCATGCTCTCTTTACAACCGGCTCAAGAATCTTGTACTGGGATCCGTCCTCATGCATGTTAACTTCCTGATGCGGATCACGGCCGTAATAGTAGCTCGGCACATCGCCTGCGATGACAACCATCGGAATCGAATCAAAAGAAGCATTGGCAACACCGGTCAGAACGTTTGTGAGGCCCGGACCAAGGTGACACATAACAACGGATGCCTTATGTGTCAGACGAGCGTATCCATCTGCCGCGGTGGATGCAACAGACTCGTGACGGTTGGAAATATAAGTGATGTCCTTCTCTCTGCGGGAAAGTGCGTCGAGCATACCGATTACGGTATGTCCGCAGAGACCAAATACGTACTTCTCACCACGGCGAACCAGATAGTCAACCATGAGATCAGAAACAAGCTTCTTAGCCATTTGATTCCTCCTCCATTTCTTTTGAACAGCTAATTACAGTTTTTCGGATGTTCTTCCGTTTCTTAAGAAGAACGGTTTTCATTCATCCCGAAAGCCCGGAAGTTACTCCGGATTACAGAAAACTCCTGTTTGTACATATCCCTCAATCCACGATATGAATTGTATTCAGCAATGGTTTGGTTTTGTGAATTTATTACGGATAAGCACTTTTTGTCGGCAGTTTTTTGTTCATATCAACTACCTGAATAGTACCTTATGGGCACCATAAAGTCTAATATCTTGCTTTCATCCAACCATTGGAATTATTCATGTTTCAGCATAAAGTAAAGTCCGCGGAACGCATTTTGCGGTATTGGAATTTCGGAGAAATTTCCTATGAAAAAAAAGGACCTGAGGCGCATGGCCAATGTCATTAAGTTAACATTGGCTATTGGACGTCTCTAAAGAAAAACTAGCAGGAAAGTGAATGACTTTCCTGCTTTTTCTTGATTTATGACACACAAATAAGACAGATTCATATCTGCCTAAAATAAATATTCATTTTATCTGTTTTATGCTACTCTGTAGAGGAAACCATGAAATATTTTTACTGCTAGCTTTCGTTCCCGGTGCCTGTCGGGTCTAATCGGTATAATATTTCTTGCAATAATGGTTTCTAAATTAGGTGATGTTGTTTTTCCTTGATAGAAAAGTCTACACATGTGAGCGGCTACTGAAAAATTCGCT
>NZ_FOIL01000038.1 GCF_900101295.1 [Clostridium] aminophilum
AACGCTCCGCGAGGATGCGCACGCCGCTGTAAGGAAGCTGTCACCTAACGGTGACCAGCGGCGGCGCGCAAAGTCCGCTTGCGGACTTTGTTCCGTTACAGGAAGGTTCCCGGAAATTTCCCGTGACACAGAAACGTTCCGGGAGGATGCGCACGCCGCTGCCGTGTTTTTGGAGCAGACATTTACGTGAACAATAGGTTCAGGCCCATGTTTGCGGGAGGCTTTGGCGACTGCTTTGATCACAAAGATTACCATAATTTGAAGTAATATAAAAATGGAATATCAGAAATAATTGACATAGCAATTCCTTTGCATTAGACTCTCTATAACTTTTGAAACGAAAGAAATGATGGAGATATGAAACATATTGATTGCCTGTGTACTTTTGTTCGTGTATAATATGAAAATAAGTCATCAGAGATATGCATGAACAGGCCGATCTCGTATATGGCTCCGCACAGGAAGTTATCGAAAGGAAATTTGCAGGGGGTAATCAGCATGATGAATTTCAAGAAGTACAAGCGCGTTCCGGTCGTCAATTTTCCGGAGAGGGAGTGGCCGAATAAGGAAATCGAGAAGGCTCCGATCTGGGTCAGCGTGGATTTGCGCGACGGCAATCAGGCGCTTGTTGAGCCGATGGTTGTGGAAGAAAAGGTTGAAATGTTCAACATGCTGGTAAAAATGGGCTTCAAGGAGATCGAGATCGGATTCCCGGCGGCATCCCAGATCGAGTTTGACTTCCTTCGTCAGCTGGTGGAGCGGAAAATGATTCCGGACGATGTCACCGTTCAGGTGCTCACACAGTGCCGTGATCATCTGATCAAGAG
Source organism: [Clostridium] aminophilum (assembly GCF_900101295.1). Taxonomy (GTDB): domain Bacteria; phylum Bacillota; class Clostridia; order Lachnospirales; family Lachnospiraceae; genus Clostridium_R; species Clostridium_R aminophilum_A. The sequence continues at coordinate 828 of NZ_FOIL01000038.1, forward strand.
AACATTTGAGGCGATTCAGGGAATTCCGAAAGCAATCGTTCACATCTATAATTCCACATCTACCCTTCAGAGAGAGGTTGTCTTCCATGATTCCAAAGAAGAGATCAAGAAGATCGCAATCGACGGTGTAAAGATGGTACAGCGCTATATGGACACGTACAGCGGAAAGGTGATTCTGGAGTATTCTCCGGAGAGCTTTACCGGAACCGAACTCGATTATGCGAAGGAGGTCTGTGATGCGGTGGTCGCTGAGTGGGGGGCGACACCGGAGAACAAGGTGATCATCAACCTTCCGGCAACCGTGGAGATGAACACACCGAATGTCTATGCGGACCAGATCGAATGGATGAACAAGAACCTGAACAACCGAGAGAGCATCATCCTTTCCATTCATCCGCACAATGACCGGGGAACCGGCATTGCGGCGGCGGAGCTGGCAATGCTTGCCGGCGCGGAGCGCGTGGAGGGAACCCTTCTCGGAAACGGTGAGAGAACCGGAAATGTCGATATTCTGAATCTCGCATACAATATGTTCTCTCAGGGAATTGATCCGAAGCTGGAGATCAGTGACATCAAGAAGATCGTCGAAGTGTGCGAGCGCTGCACCAAGATGGCGGTGGATCCGAGACATCCGTATGCCGGAAAGCTGGTATTTACCGCATTTTCCGGATCCCATCAGGATGCCATCAGCAAGGGGGTTGCGGCACTGTCGGAGAGAGAGGACGGCATCTGGGAGGTACCGTATCTTCCGATCGATCCGGCGGATATCGGAAGAGAGTACGAGCCGATCGTCCGAATCAACAGCCAGTCCGGAAAGGGCGGCGTAGCCTTTGTCATGGACACCTATTACGGTTTTCATCTTCCGAAGGGAATGCACAAGGAGTTTGCCGATTACATCCAGGCAATCGCCGAAAAACAGGGTGAGGTTTCTCCGGAACAGATTATGGAGGAATTCAAAAAAGAGTATATCGAATGCAAAGAACCGCTGCATTTCCGGAAATGTCAGATCGTTGATCAGGAATTCGAGGGCGGCGCGTTTCAGACCGTCGCACAGCTCATCTACACCGACCATGGCCGGGAGAAAAAAGTAGAGGGAAGAGGAAACGGACCGGTGGATGCCGTCCAGAGAGCACTGGAGAAGAGTCTTGGCATCCGGATCCGGGTTCTGGATTATTCCGAGCATGCGCTGACCATGGGATCCGAGGCGCAGGCTGCATCCTATATTCACCTTCTCAATCAGGAAACCGGTGAGGCGACGTACGGCGTCGGCATCAGCTCCAACATTACCCGTTCCTCCTTCCGAGGTATTTTCAGTGCGGTCAACCGCCTGTTCTATCTCAAGAAAGACTGACGGAATTCATTGGCGGGACTTTACAGCAGGATTCCGCCTACGATATAATTCGTATAAATTCAGCTCCTGTCCGGGAATGGATGGGAGCTTTTTTTGTTTCATGGGAAATTTCTCCGAAATTCCCTATGAAACAAAAAAGCTCCGCGAGGATGCGCACGTCGCTGTAAGGAAACTGTCACCTGACGGTGACCAGCGGCGGCGCGCAAAGTCCGCAGGGCTCCCCTCAGGACTGAGGGGATGGGGGAGCCCCGCGGACTTTGTTCTGTGACAGGAAAGTTCTCAGTTTTTTGACAGAGGGCGCAAATTGACAGGCAGACTTGTCTGTCTGAACCGGGGGAACGAAGAATGAGATGGAATAAATGGTTCCGCAGGACCGCGGTTATGCTGGGACTTGCGGTGACAATTACCGCCGGATGCGGAACAGGTGATTCCGGGATGGTGACTGTTCCGGCAAAGGAGCAGACGGCGGAGCACAACACGGCCGATCGCGCGGAAAAAGCGGCGGGAGATGCCGGCAAAAATGCGCAAAACGGCGGAGAAAACGCGGAGAGCGCCGGAAAGGACGACGGTTCCGGGAAAGATGAAGGAGCGTGGGATGAGACCGCGGTTCCGGAGATCCCCGGGCTCGTTTTTCAGCGGGAAACAGAACGAAAATACGCGAAGGGCTTCCGGATTCTGTATTATCAGGACACGGCCGGGAACGGGTATACCAGTCTCCTGATACGGAACGGAGTGGATGTCTTTCTGATCCCGGAAGGCGGGAAAAAACCGGAGACACTTTCGGCCGGAACCATTGTCCTGGAGAAACCGGTGGACAAGATCTATCTTGCGGCGACGGCGTCCATGTCGCTGTTTGATCGCCTGGACGCGCTGGATCGTATCGCCTTCAGCGGAACCCGGGCAGACGGCTGGTATGTCGAAAACGCGAAAAAGGCGATGGAAGACGGAGATATCCTCTTTGCCGGAAAATACAGCGCGCCGGATTTTGAAAAACTGCTGGCAGACGGCTGCAGACTGGCAGTCGAGTCGACCATGATCCTTCATGTGCCGGAAATCCGCGAAAAGCTGGAAAATATCGGCATTCCGGTCTTTCTCGACCGCTCCAGCTATGAAGAACATCCGCTGGGACGAACCGAATGGATCAAGGTCTACGGTGCGCTGCTCGGAAAAGAACCGGAGGCGGAGACATTTTTTGACACCCAGACGGATCTGGTGAAAAATCTGGACGGAACAGACCTGGCCGGAAAGACGGTGGGGATTTTCAGCATTAATTCTCTGGGGGAGGCGGTGGTTCGGAATTCCGAAGACTATCTGGCGGAGATGATCCGACTCGCCGGCGGAACCTATGCGTTTGATGATCTGAAGAATCCGAATCCGGAAAACCATATGGGGTCGCTTCACCTGTCGATGGAAGAGTTTTATGCCGAAGCGAAGGACGCGGATTATCTGATCTACAATGCGGCGATCGAGGATGCCCCGGCTTCACTCCGGGAACTGACGGATCGGAATCCTCTGCTTGCGGATTTTAAAGCGGTCAAAGAAGGCAGTGTCTACTGTGCGGACGGATATTTCTATCAGGCGACGGATCAGATCGCGCGGTTTATCAAAGACGTGAACACGATCCTTTCCGGCGGCGATGAGAGTGGGATGCTGTTCCTTGAGAAACTCTCCTAATCCTATGGAAGAGAGACAGGAATACGTTCCGGGGTGGAATTCGGACAACCGTATGCGATACGGGAAAGGAGGAGCGCATGAGTGAGAGAGAATGCCGGAACCGGCGGTATACACTGGTGTTTTCGGCTTTGACGGTACTGCTTTTTGCGGTGTTTCTCCTGAATCTTTCCATGGGAAGCCGGCAGATCCCGATGGAGGATATCCTCGGAATTCTGGGAGGAAAAGCGGATCCCGCGATGGAGACCGAGGCGGCGATTCTGATGAAAATCCGCCTTCCGCGCATTCTGATGGCGCTTATTCTGGGCGGCGCTCTGGCGGTTTCGGGTTTTCTGCTGCAGACATTTTTTGCCAATCCCATCGCCGGACCGTTTATTCTCGGAATCTCGTCCGGAGCCAAAATGGCGGTTGCGGTGGTGATGATCACGGTTGTCGCCAGATTCCACACGTCATCTTCCGGAATGCTGGTTCTTGCGGCATTTTTCGGCGCTCTGGGGGCGACGTCGATGATCCTTCTTCTCTCACAGCGGATCCGGAATATGGCGGCACTTCTCGTCGCCGGAATCATGATCGGATATATCTGCTCGGCGATCACGGATTTTCTCGTGACATTTGCGGAAGATTCCCAGGTGGCAAATCTTCGGAACTGGTCGATGGGAAGCTTTTCCGGGATGGCGTGGGAGGACGTCCGGACGGCGGGCTGTATTATTGCGGCCGCGTTTCTGGCGGCGTTTTTCCTGTCCAAACCCATGGGGGCATACCAGCTCGGAGAGGCGTACGCGCAGAGCATGGGCGTCAACGTCCGGCTGTTCCGCGCGGCACTGATTCTGATTTCAAGCCTCCTTTCCGCGGCGGTGACGGCGTTTGCCGGCCCGATCTCCTTTGTCGGAATCGCGGTGCCCTTTCTTGTGCGGGCGGCCTTCGGGACCGCGAAGCCGCTGATCGTCATTCCGGGATGCTTTCTGGCCGGAGCGGTCTTCGTGGCGCTGTGCGATCTGATCGCGAGGATGGCGCTCTCGCCCATGGAACTGAACATCAGCACGGTGACCGCGATCTTCGGCGCACCGGTGGTGATCTTTATGATGGTGAGCCGCAGACAGGGAAACCGCGGGGAGAGATAAAAATAAAGAAGCGGGAAGAACCGCGCGAAAGAAGAAAGAACCGCGCGGAGGGAAAAAGAACCGTCCGGAGGGAGGAAGAACCGCGCGGAGGGATGAAAGAAAAACCGAAAGGTGATAAGATGATAGGTGAAATTCCGGCATGGTTCCGGATGTAGAAAACAGAAATACAGGAGTTTATAATATGAAATTATGCCGACACGGAGAAGAGGAAGTTCTCCGGCTGAATCAGGCGATGAATCCGGACGGAACCGTTTTTCCGTACCTGACCTTTCCGAATCTGGAAAAAACGGGAATGGTCCGTCATCTTTTTACCACGAGAGACGGCGGCGTGAGCGGGGGAATGTTCCGCTCCCTGAATCTCAGTTTTCTTCGGGGCGATGACGAAGCAGCCGTACAGGAAAACTATCGGCGGATTGCTCACGTGATGGAGAGTGATGTAGAGCATTTTGTGCTGACGGATCAGACGCACACGACGAATGTCCGCTGCGTCACCGAAGAAGATGCGGGAAAGGGACTTGTCCGCGAACGCGATTATCAGGATGTGGACGGTCTGGTGACCAACGTTCCGGGGCTTGTCCTCGGCGCTTTTTTTGCGGACTGTGTTCCGCTCTTTTTTGTGGACCCGGTGCACCGCGCCATCGGTCTGTCCCACTCCGGCTGGCGCGGAACCGTAAACCGCATGGGAAAGGCAACCGTTGAAAAAATGACGTCGCTCTACGGGACAGACCCGGGGGATCTGATCTGCGCCATCGGTCCGTCCATCTGCCACGATTGCTATGAGGTGGGTGACGAAGTGGCCCTGCAGTTCCGGGCGGCATTTCCGGGACATGAAACCGAGGTGCTGAGTCCGGAAGTCCGGGACGGAAGAGAGGTTCCGGGAAAATCCCTGCTGGATCTCTGGCGGGCCAACCGGATTGTGCTGGAAGAAGCAGGAGTCCTGCCGGAGCATGTCGCATTGACCGACATCTGCACCTGTGAGAATGGGGATGTACTCTTTTCGCACCGGGCAAGCAACGGGAAGCGCGGCAATCTCGGCGCGTTTATGAAACTGATCTGATGGATAAAGATGCAGTTTGCGCTTGAACGCAGATGTTTAAAATTATATGACGGTTCAGATACGAGACCGGAGCGATCCGGCCTGTGCCTGAGCCCGGGAGATGAATATGGGAACATTTTACACACCGGAGACACTGGAAAAGATACAGGGAGAGATTTTATCCATTCTGGACGATTTTCTTGCGATCTGCCGGGAACATCATCTGGAATACTACGGCATTGCGGGAACCGGAATCGGAGCAATCCGCCACGGCGGTTTTATTCCGTGGGATGATGACATCGATCTGGCGATGCCGAGAAAAGATTACGAGAAGCTTTGCCGCATCGTGAAGAAAGATTACAGCGACCGTTACTATATGCTGAACGCGAAGACCAGTGAAGAGTATCCGCTGATGACGGCAAGACTCTGCAAGCGGGGAACCGTCTTTGAGGAGGAAGTCATGAAGGGCGTCCACTGTCCCTTCGGCATCTTTCTGGACCTGTATCCGCTGGACAATGTTCCGGACGGGAAGTTTGCCCGCAGAAAGCAGGCGTGGACGGCATGGTTTTTCAGCAAGCTTATGATCTTACGCCGGATTCCGCGGCCGACACTGGCGCAGAGCGGTCTGAAAGCGCAGCTGATCTATGCGGTCTGCGGCGCGGTGTACCGTCTGATGCTGGCGGCAAATATGTCGCCGGAGTACCTTCGGAAACGCTGCGAGGCGGAATGCCGCCGCTATGAGGGAAAGACGACGCGGAAGATGGCATTTCTCGCGGATACCAATCCTTACTGGAATACCATCGACAAAGAGAACCTTTATCCGCTGAAGAAGATCCCCTTTGAGGGTCGGGAACTGGATTTCCCGGCGAATATCGACGCGATGCTGCGGTTTCAGTACGGTGATTACATGGTGATGCCGCCGGAGGACAAGCGGAAGACCCACACGCCGTACCGGCTGATATTCTCCGACGGGACCGTCGGGGCGGGACCGGAGATCCAAAAAGCGGAACACCATGGGGATACGGAAGAAGGACGCACGTCCGGCACAGGGCTGCCGGAAGCGGGCAGAGAGCAGCAACGGACCGGCGGATTTGATGCAACCGGCGGAGGCAGCGTATGAGTGCGCTGGCGAATCTCCTCATCGGCTCCGATGCGGATCTTGACCGCAGAAACATGACCTGGAATATGCTGGGAAGTTTCATCTACGCTTTTGCGTCCATGGCGCTCACCATCGCGGTGGTGGCGATCTCCGGCGAGGATGAGGGCGGCATCTTTGCGTTCGCTTTTTCCACCTTCGGACAGCATATGTTTATGGCGGCGTATTTCGGAATGCGGCCGTTTCACATTACGGATATCCTGCACCGGTACAGCTTCGGCGAATATCTTCGCCTTCGCATGCTCACCTGCAGCGGTGCGGCGCTCTTCGGTCTGTTCTATGTGCTGGCGTGGTCAGGAACCTACACCGTTCACAAATGCGCCGTGATCATGCTGATGGTACTCTATAAGGTGATTGACGGATTTGCGGACGTGTATGAAGCGGAGTTTCAGCGGGACGGGCGGCTCTATCTGACCGGAAAGTCCAATACATTTCGAACCATTCTGTCGGTGAGCGTGTTTCTCGGAACGCTTCTCGCATTGCGGCAATCCGGGCCCGCGGGGCTGACGGGGGCCTGTGCGGCGGCGGTTCTCGCCCAGGCGGCCGGCGTGGTCCTTCTTGACGGCTCGGTCATCGGCCGGATCGGCAAGGTGACGTGGGACGTGCGGCCTGGAAAGGTGTTCTCGCTGTTTCGGGAGAATCTGGTCCTGTTTCTCTCGGCGATTCTGGACTTTTACGTGTTTTCCGCGGCGAAATACGCGATTGACGCCAACATGGCGGATCGCTATCAGGCGGTGTTTACGGCAATCTTCATGCCGACGAATGTCATCAACCTCGTGGCGGGATTCGTCATTCGTCCTTTCGTGACGAAAATGTCGGATGCCTGGAATGCGGACCGCCCGGAGGACTTCCGGAAGACGGTTCAGAAACTGGCGATGATCATTGCCGGTCTTACCGTCCTTGCCGTGGGCGGAGCGTGGTTCCTCGGCATTCCGGTGCTGTCGCTTCTGTATCCGAAACTCGGATACATGCTGGCAGACTGCCGCAGCGCCCTGATCGTCATCATTCTCGGCGGTGCGTGCAACGCGTATATCAATCTCTTTTATTACACGCTTGTGATCATGAACCGGAAGTCGTGCATCTTTGCCGGCTATGTGCTGGCGGCGGCTTTTGCGGTTCTGGTTTCGAATCCGGCAGTCCGCGCGGCCGGAATCTTCGGCGGCGCAGTGTCGTATCTTCTGCTGATGATACTGCTCGCCGGCTTCTTTATGATCCTGTCGGGTATCTTTTATCTTCGAAGGAGGAAACCGTTATGATAAATTTCACTGTCGGCCCCGTTCAGTCCGATCCGGAAATCCGTGAGATCGGGCGGGAGGATGTGCCGTATTTCCGCACGCCGGAGTTTTCCGCGCTGATGAAGGAAAACGAAGAATGGCTCCTGAAACTTGCCAACGCGCCGGCGGACAGCCGCGTGGTCTTTTTGACCGGTTCCGGTTCCGCCGCCATGGAATGCGCGGTGATGAATCTGTTTGGACCGCAGGATAAGCTGATCGTCATCAACGGCGGAAGTTTTGGCGCCCGTTTTGCAAAGATCTGCGATATTCACAAGATTCCGCACGATGAGATCCGGCCGGAGTTCGGCTGCGGCGTGACGGAAGACGACCTTGCCGCTTTTGCCGGAAAGGGATATACGGGCCTTCTGGTCAATGCCGGCGAGACGAGCACCGGCGTTCTCTACGACGTGGAGATGATCGGACGTTTCTGCAGAGAACAGGGGCTGGTTCTGGTGGTGGACGCTGTCAGCAGTTTTATCGCGGATGAGATGCAGATGGAGCAGTGGGGCGTGGATCTGGTTTTCACCGGCTCACAGAAGGCACTGGCGCTGCCGCCGGGCATTTCCCTTCTCATGATGGGCCCGCGGGCGATCCGCCGCGCCATGGAGCATGAGACGGAGTCCCTTTATTTTGACGTGAAAGATTATCTGAAAAACGGAGAGCGCGGCCAGACACCGTTTACTCCGGCCGTCGCCATTTTGATCCAGCTTCACCGCCGTCTGGAAAAGATTTTTGCGGAAGGCGTGGAAAAAGAGAGGGCCCGGGTCCGGGATCTGGCTGCCGATTTCCGGGAGAAGATCAAAGATCTTCCGCTGGAGGTTCTGACGAAATGTCCGAGCAATGCGGTGACTTCGCTTCATCCGACCGGAACAAGAGCCGACGGAACGCCGGTAAAGGCGACGGAGATTTTCTCGGTGCTGAAGGACGAGTACGGAATCTGGATCTGCCCGAGCGGCGGCGATCTCGCGGATTATATGTTCCGTGTCGGCCATATCGGGTATCTGACGACCGAAGACAATGACAGACTGATCGGGGCATTCCGCGATCTGATGAGGAGGGGAATCCTGTGAAAGCATTTATTCTCGCGGCAGGCCGCGGAACCCGGATTTCAAGATATTTATCCGGAAAACCGAAATGTACCGTCGATATCGGCGGAATCCCGCTGATCCGCTATACGGTGGATCTTCTGAAGTCCAAGGGTGTGACAGAGATCGCGCTGGCGCTGGGATACAATCAGCAGGCGATCCGGGATGTCCTGGAGGGGACCGGTGTAAAATTCTACGTCAACCCGTTTTATGATGTGACGAACAGTATTGCGTCCGCCTGGTTTGCGAAGGACTTCCTTCAGGGCGATGATATGCTGATCATGAACGGCGACGTCTATCTGGATGAGACACTTCTGGATCTCCTTCTGGCAGAGAAGAAGCGTCCGGTGATGTTTGCGGACGGAAGCCGGAAAGAAACGGCGGATTACAAGTTCTATTATCCTCAGGGAAGACTGCTGAAATACGGAAAAGAGCTTCAGGGCGATGACATCACGGGAGAGTATATCGGTCTCGGACTGTTTGCCAAAGACTTTATGCCGCATTTCGTGGACCGGATGGAAGAGATGATCGCCCGTCAGGAACACGGCGTCTGGTGGGAAAATGTTGTCTACAGCATGACGGAGGAAGACAGCATTCACGTCACAGACGTCAAGGGAAACTTCTGGGCGGAGGTTGATTACATTGAGGATTATGACCGGATCCTGAAACATCGCGGAGTCGAGCGAAGAGAGATGGAATGAACGCAATCGTACAAAAAATCAAAAATTTTCCGATATGGGTGAAAATATCGGCAGTTCTTCTTCTGGTATTTCTGCTCGGTCTGGGGGCGGAATACAGCTTCCGGCTGCCGGCGATCCGTGCGGCAGCGGTTCATGGAAACGGCGCCGCCATCGATCTGTCGGAGGCGGAACTCTCCGGCGGCTTTGTGCGAAAAGACGGAATGATCGTCCTTGAGGGGGAGAGAGGAACCGTTCATGTCCCGCTGGACGGAAGCTATATTTCCGATTTTGTCTGCTCCTACCGCTATGACGGGCTGATGAACGCCTCCGTGCGGATCGGGACGAAGAACCTCTATGGGGAGTCCAGAGAGAAGGAAGCCGTGGAACGGCCCGACCGGAATATGTCGGTTCTGCCGGAGTCCCATATTCCGGTAAACGGAAAGGCGGACTGGGCGGAGATCACCGTGACCAGAGACGGCCTCGATGAGGCGGGGCTTTCCCACATGAATTTCCGCGATATGACGCTGGAGATGACCGGGTTCCGGACGGAAGTGAACACCGGGATCAATCCGTACCGGCTGGCGTTTATCTGGAGTGTGCTTCTCCTTCTTGCGGGAGCGGTTTTTGCGAGGAAGTTTTTCTTCGGACGGATGGAGACCGGCTTTCTCGTGACGGCACTTCTTCTGGGCACGCTTCTTTCGGTCTCCCTTCCGGCCAACAAGATCGGCTGGGACGAAGAGGTGCATTTCCGTCAGGCCTTCTGGCTGGCCAATTACAGGCAGCCGGTGGATGTGACGCAGGCGGTGATGAATGAGTTTATCACCGGGATGGATACCTGGCCGTATAACCAGCCGGGGAGCCGCGACGAGCAGAATATGCTGGAAGACTATCTGGATACCAATGCCCGGATCGTCGGCGGAGAGCACCACTGGAGCACGGATCTCAACTGGACAACGGTCACCGGTTATGTCGGTGAGGGACTGTTTCTGAAGATCGGAGAGATTCTGAAGCTGCCGTTCTCGGCACTGTTCCGGCTGGGACGCCTCGGAAACCTCTATGTCTATATTCTGGTGATGGCCCTCGCCATCCGGATTACGCCGGTGGGAAAGCCGATTCTGGCGTTTCTGGGGCTGATGCCGGAATCGATGTTTCTGGCAGGGGTCTATTCCTACGACCCGACGGTTACCGCATTTTTATGTCTTTTCTTTGCGATGCTTCTTCGCGTCTGGGCCGATCCGCAGCGGAAAATGACCTGGATTTGGTATGCGGAAATGCTTCTGATCTTTGCCTGGGGATGCCGGATCAAGGCGGTTTATGCCCCGCTTCTTCTCATGGGGCTTCTGATTCCGAAGGAGCGGTTCCGGAGCGAAAGAGAGCGGAAAATCATGCGCGCGGGCTTTGTCATGGCGACGGTTCTGCTCATGGCATCCTTTGTCCTGCCGGTGGTATTTGCACCGAGGGATGTGGGCGATACGCGGGGCGTGGAGACCAGCGAGAAGGGTCAGATGGCCTACATCTTCGGACAGCCGCTTTCCTATGCGGTCATTCTTGCGGGAAACATGATCCGCACGCTTCCTTCCTATGTCCTCGGAGAGGAATCGCTGGGGCAGCTGGGACATCCGCTTCCGGCGGCATTTCCGTGGATCTTCTATGCGGGAAGCCTCTGGATGATCCTGACGGGAAACCGGGAAGACGCTGAAACTTCCGGTGGAAGGGATGAAATGGAGAGACAGAATACAGCCCGGCCCGGCAGTGAATCGGAGCGTCAGGAAGACCGCAGGAGATATGTGGAAAAACCGGGAGCAGCGGAGCCGGCAAAAAGGACACCGGCCGGTCTGCTGAACGGAACAGACAGAATCTGGATGTTCCTTCTGATCGCCGGAACCGCCGTTCTGATCTGGACGTCGATGTACATCGCGTTCACGACTCCGGGAAATACCTATATTGACGGCGTGCAGGGCAGGTATTATCTGCCGCTCCTTTTTCCGCTGTGGCTGATCATGGTGCCGTCCTTTATCCGGGTCCGGATGAGTGAGCGGGTGCAGCAGGGAATCACGATTCTGATCTCCGGCGGAATCCTGGCGGCGGTATGGTTTGCGCAGGTGTATCTGTCCTTCTGCCGGTAGACGGCAGAAAGACCTTCCGGATGAGCCGGTGATAAAGCTGCTGAGAAACAGAGAATAAATATTATACCGTGATGCTGCAGGATGAACGGTGTCTGCCGGAAGATAAACGCCGGGAGAACCGTGCATATGTTCGGAAGAATGTAGTATACTTGAAGTGTTGCGGGAAGAGTAATGGCTTGGATATTTCATATCAGAGAAAAGAAACAGGAGGAGTGAGATATGCAGAAATTTGTCTATTATGCACCGACGGAGATCGTGTTCGGACAGGATACGGAACTTCAGACAGCGGGACTGGTAAAAAAGTATGGCGGAACCCGTGTTGTTCTCATCTATGGCGGACAATCCGCAGTGAAGAGCGGACTGATCGGACGCGTGGAGCAGAATCTGAAAGAGGAAGGACTGGAAGTGCTCTCCTGCGGCGGCGTCGTGCCGAATCCGCTTCTCTCCAAAGCGCGTGAGATCGCAAAGGCTGCCGTGGAATTCAAAGCCGACTTTGTTCTGGCGGTGGGCGGCGGAAGCGTCATCGACACCGCGAAGGCAGTGGCGCTTGTCCTCGCGGCTCCGGAACATGATGTTTGGGATTTCTGGAGCAAAAAGGCTTCTCTGGAGAAGGCAGCTCCGCTGGGCAGCATTCTGACGATCTCGGCAGCAGGGTCTGAGACCAGCAACTCCAGCGTGCTCACAAATGACGACAAGACACCGCCGACCAAGCGGGGAATCAACAGCGATTCCTTCCGCTGCTGTTTCACGATCATGAATCCGGATCTGACGATGACACTTCCAGTGTGGCAGATCGGAGCCGGTGCCGCGGACATTTTCATGCATACCTCTGAGCGCTACTTTGCGAAGATCCTCGGGAACCACCTGACCGATGAGATTGCGGTGGGGCTGTTCCGCGATATTATCAAGTACGGACCGATCGGGGTGAAGGATCCGAAGAACTATGAGGCGATGAGCGAAATCATGTGGTGCGGAAGCGTATCGCATGTCGGCCTCACCGGAATCGGAGCGAAGGGCGACACCGCGCGCGAGGGAGACTGGGCATGCCATCAGCTCGGCATGGCAATCTCCGCACTCTACGATTCCACACACGGAGCGACGCTCTCCGCAGTCTGGGCATCCTGGGCGAGATACGTGAAGTCTCAGAATCTGCCGCGGTTTGCGGAATTTGCCCGCAAGGTGTACGGCATCACGGAGGCAGACGATGAGAAGGCTGCGGACGAGGGAATTCAGAGAACCAATGAATTTTTCAAGAGCCTCGGCATGCCGCTGACCATCACCGAACTTCTCGGTCACGAGCCGACTGACGAGGAACTCACAAAGCTTGCGGATGAGTGTTCCTACGACCGCACGAGATGCATCGGAAGCTTTCAGACGCTGGACTATGATGACATTCTGGCAATTTACCGGATGGCAAAGTGAGATCCATATGACGGAGAGAATGTGGATGAAAAACGGAAGAAGCATATCCCGTGTCTCGACGGAAAAGGTTTCATGACATAGCGGTGATGCGAACCGGAATGCACAGAGCCGGAAGGTATCAGAAAAAACGCTTGCGAAAAGCGTATCCATGTTGTATTCTATCAGACATACGGCGACAGATTAACACGTTACCTTGGTAAAGCAAAAAGCAGGGCGAAAGGAAGCAGACATGGAATACCTGAAGAAGCCGGCGGTACGGCCGGAGGAAGAGACCGAGAAGAAAGTTGCGGACGTGGCGGCGATCATCGCCGATATCCGGAAGAACGGAGATGAGGCGGTCCGCGCCTACAATACGAAGTTTGACGGCAACACCCGGGAACTGTTCCGGGTATCCCGGGAAGAAATCGATGCCGCCCGCGCGAAAATGACACCGGAAGAGATCGAGGATCTCGAGGCGGCAGCGAAAAACATCCGGGAATTCGCGAAAGCGCAGCTGAACTGCGTGAAGCCTCTTGATGGCGTTTCTGTCATTCCGGGGGCCCGGCTCGGTCACAGAGTTATTCCGATTGCTTCCTGCGGATGCTATGTTCCGGGCGGTTCGTATCCGCTGTTTTCCACTGCGCTGATGCTGGTTGTCCCTGCGAAGGTTGCCGGTGTCAGACGCGTGGCTGCAGTCTCTCCGACGGTTAAGGGAACGACGGAGATTGATTACCGGACCCTTGCGGCGATGGATATCGCCGGTGCGGATGAGATCTATGCCATCGGCGGTGTTCAGGCGATTGCGGCTCTTGCGTACGGAACGGATCAGGTGAAGGCGGTGGACAAGATCGTCGGCCCGGGCAACCAGTATGTTGCGGAGGCGAAGCGCCAGTGTTTCGGCCAGGTCGGCATTGACTTTGTCGCAGGTCCTTCGGAGGTGCTGGCAATCGCGGATGAATCTGCTGATCCGGAGATTCTTGCCGCAGATATGCTGGCGCAGTCTGAACACGATCGCCTTGCCAAGGGAATTCTCGTGACCACCAGCAGAAAACTCGGCGAGGAAGTGATGGCAGCGGTGGAGCGGCAGCTGAAAGCGCTGTCCACGGCGGAGATTGCAGCGGACTCCTGGCACAACTATGGAGAAGTGATTTGGGCAGAGTCTCTCGAGGAGGCATGCGCGATCTCCGATGAGATTGCGCCGGAACATCTGGAGGTCTGCATAAGGGAAGATGACCTTGAACCGGTGGTGGAGATGCTGACGAATTTCGGTTCTCTCTTTATCGGACAGGAGACCGGAGAAGTCTTCGGCGATTACGTCTCCGGAACGAATCATTCTCTTCCGACGATGCGCGCCTCCCGTTATACCGGCGGCGTGTGGGCCGGAACGTTCCTGAAGGTCTGCTCTTTCCAGCGGTATAACCGCGAGGCCATGATGGCGGTTGCGCCCCTCGTCTCCCGCATGGCGAAGGGGGAGGGCCTGATGGCGCACAAACATGCGGCGGATATCCGGATGAAATGATGCGGTTATAAACTTCGAGGGTAAAAGGAAATTACAAGACAGTCGTCAATGGAGCGGCAGTTCACGGATGGATCGTGGGCTGCCGCTTTTGCGAGGGCAGCGGAGAAGAAAAGCGTTATAAAAAGGATCAAATGATATAGAATACAGAATAGGGGCATGCGAACTGGCATAACGGAAAAGGGAGGAAATGACAGAATGAAACTGCTTCATTTGGGGGACCTGCATCTCGGGAAGTCCCTCGGGGACTTTGATTTGACAGAGGATCAGAAATACATTCTCGATCAGATCCGGAAACTGGTGGAGAAAGAACAAATCGACGCGGTTCTGATCGCGGGGGATGTCTATGACAAATCGATCCCCAGCGAGGCGGCAACAGGGCTTCTGGACGGTTTTCTGAGCGACCTGTCCTCTCTGGGCGTAAAGACATACATGATCAGCGGAAATCATGACTCAGACAGCCGCTTAAACTTTGGAAGTGCGCTGTTTGAGAACAGTCAGGTATTCATTTATACGGTTTTTGACGGGAAACTTCACCGCTATATTCTGAATGACGGTGATACGGAGGTGAACATTTACCTTCTCCCGTTTGTGAAAGCGTCGCAGGTAAGACGTTATTATCCGGAGGCAAAGATCGAAAATTATGAGGATGCCGTTCGGGTGATTCTGGAGAATGCCGGCATTGACCGCACCAAAAAGAATGTGCTTGTCGCGCATCAGTTTGTAGTGGCGGGAAAAGAGGACAAGCCCGTTCTTGGCGGTTCGGAAGGCCTGGGAACAAAGAATGTGGGCCTTGTGGAACAGATAGGGGCTGACCTGTTTGACTCGTTTGACTATGTCGCGTTGGGTCACATCCACTCCCCGCAGCCGGTGGGGAGGGAAGAGGTCCGGTACTCCGGCTCGCCGTTAAAATACTCTCTGAGCGAAGTGAACAACGAAAAGTCGGTTCCGGTGATCACGATGGATTCCGGCGGCGTGACCGTGAAATGTGTTCCGTTAAAGCCTCTTCGCAATCTGCGTCAGATCAGGGGAATGATGGCAGATCTCTTAAAAAAGGAAAATGTGACCGATCCGGAGAATTATATCTATGCGACACTGACGGATGAAGAGTTCGTCAGCGATGCGATGGGAACCTTTCAGCAGATTTATCCCCACACGGTAAAGATCGATTATGACAATTCGCGTACAAGAGAGGTCGAACAGGTTGACATCTCACAGATCGCGGAGAACCGGTCTTTTGAGGATCTGATCCGGGATTTTTATCGACAGATGTACAATGAGCAGGAAATCAGCAGTGAGGAGATGGATATGATGCGGACCGTCGCAAGAGAGGCAGGTGTGTTGCATGAAGCCGATTAAGCTGATTATGAGTGCGTTTGGACCCTATGCGGGTGAGACGGAGCCGATTGATTTTACAGAATTTGAGGAGAAAAGTCTTTTCCTGATCTCCGGGGATACAGGGGCCGGAAAGACTACGATTTTTGACGCGATCATCTATGCACTGTACGGGGATACCAGCGGTACTTACCGTGGGGTCAAAAACCTGCGAAGCGAGTACGCAAAAGAGGGCGTGAAGAGTTATGTGGATTTCTATTTTTCGCATCAGGGCAAGGATTACCACATTCGTCGGGAACCGTCCTATGAGCGGATCAATCGAAACGGAAGAATCACGGAAGAACCGGAGAAAGTTACCTTCTATTATCCGGACGGGAGTTCCGTGGAGGGAAGCCGGAATGTCGATGGACTCAAAAATGATCTGGGCATTGTGCGCGAGCTTCTTCACATCGACAAGGAGCAGTTTAAGCAGATCGCGATGATTGCGCAGGGAGAATTCTGGTCTCTTCTGAACTCAAAGACCGACGACCGGACGAAGATTCTCCGGACGATTTTCCGGACAAGCGGTTACAACACCATGGAGTATAAACTGAAAGACCGGCAGGATGAGAGCAAAGAACGAAAAACAAAGATCGAGAACAGCATCATCCAGTATTTCCATGACGTGAAAGCGGGGACGGAGGATGAACCGGGAGAGACGCTTGCAGAGGCGCTGACGGAGATACGGATAGGAACGCGGACAGAGACCCAGACGGAGACGCAGACAGATACGCTGGCGGAGACGTTGAAGAAACTTCAGGAGCGGGCTGAAAAATCCGGGAGCGTCCACAACCTGAATGAGATGACAGAAGTTATTCGAAAACTGATCAAATTGGACGAAGAGCGAAGTTTGGTTGCCATTTCGCAGCAAAACGAAGCGGAAAAAGTCCTGAATGTCAGTCGGGCAGAGCTGGCGACGGCCGAGACCAACAACGGGTTTCTCCAAAAACGGGATGCCCTGAAGTCGAAGGAAGCGGAACTCTCCGGAAGAAAAGAAGCGATCGATCAGAAAGAGGCGGTTCTCGGAAGACAAAAACTGGCGTCCCGGGAAGGGAATCCGGTCTATCAGTCCTGGAAGGAAAAGGCTGATGCTGTTCAAAGTCTGGAACAGCAGGCAGAGGAGAAACGGAAAGCGGTAAAAGCAGCATCCGAGAAGGCGGAAGCATCCGCAAAAGCGCTGGCGGAAGCGGAAAAAGACCGGCCGGAGGGAGACGCTCTCCGGACAAAGGCGGAGAAAATCCGGAATGAGGAGGAAAAGTATCAGAGAAGAGATATTCTGGCCGGCGAGATCGCAGTCTTAAAGAGTGCGGCGGCCGGTTTTGGAGAGAAAGAGACGG
The DNA here is from genome assembly GCF_900101295.1 of [Clostridium] aminophilum. GTDB lineage: Bacteria > Bacillota > Clostridia > Lachnospirales > Lachnospiraceae > Clostridium_R > Clostridium_R aminophilum_A. The sequence goes on from NZ_FOIL01000038.1 coordinate 17,956, forward strand.
AGCTGAGCGAACGGGAGAGGGCGCTGAAGGAGAAAATACTGCAGCTTCAGGACAAACAGAAGGACCTCAGAGAAGCTCCGGAAAAACTGACGAAGGCAAAGAGTGAGGGAGAAAAACTAGAGGCGCTTCGAAGTGACATCCGGGAGATTCTGGAGCAGAAGATCCCTGCGTGGGAAGAAAAGCAGAAGGATCGGAGTGAAAAACAGAACGCATTTTCCAAAGCCTTTGCGGAATTCGAAGAGGCAAGCAAAAAGCGACTCGAGGCGGAGAAGATTTTGGACTGTTGCCGGGCGGGAATTCTGGCGCAGAGTCTTTTGGACGGGAAACCGTGCCCGGTCTGCGGCTCGATTCATCACCCGGAACCGGCGGTGATGCCGGAAAAGGCAGTCACGGAAGACGCGTTCAAAAAGTTAAAACTTGACGAGGAGAAAAAACAAAAGAAGAAAAATGACGCCAATGCTGCGGCGGAGGCGGCCAATTCCGCCCTCTTGCAGTATGAGGAGTTGCTGCGGACGGAGATGTGTAAATGCCTGGAAAATCCGATTCTGGGAGAGGAGAGCTGCGTCTGTGGGATGGAGAACCTTCGGGCAAAGATCGAACAGGCAGAAGCTCTTCTGGGCGAAAAGATGGAGGAGAATCAGAAGGAGCAAACCCGGCTGATGAAAGCCTGCAGTGAACTCACAATGGCGGAGACGGAACTGGCAAACGCCCGGGAAAGCGAAACAGAAGCGCTGACCAGAGACCGGGATCTTTTTGCGCAGACGAAACAGGAGAACGAGAGAGCACTGGCAGCCGGAGAGGCGGAATTCCGGACACTGACCGACCTGAGCTTTGAAAACTGGGAAACAGCCGCATCGGAACTGCAGAAAGCACAGGATAAGGCGAAGGAAATTCTTGACCGGATCGAGGGCGCAGGGCAGTTAAAGAAGACGGCGGATGAGAACTATGCCGCGGAACAGGCGTCTCTCCGGACGATGGAGGAAAATCTGGAAAAGGAGAGGACCGAGGCGAAGGCGCGGAGAGAGGCACTGGAGGAGATGATCCGAAAGACCGGGTTTTCCGCACCGGAGGAGATGCTGGACCTTGTCCGGACAGAAGAGGAACTTACCGCTTCCGAAAAAGAGATCGCGGATTACCGGCAGGAAGTTCTTCTGAACCGGCAGCAGCTGGCGGATGCGGAGGAAGCCGCAAAGGGAAGATCTTTTATCGATGTGGAAGCACTGAAAGAGCGGTGCCTGGAGCAGGAAAAGATTGTGACCGGAAAGCGCAGCATTGCCAATGAGATCGCAAACCGGCTTCAGAACAACCGGGAAAAACTGGAGCGGATTGAAGGGCAGAAGCCGGAACTGGAGAAAGCCCGGAGTGAGTATGCCGTCTGCACGAAGTTATATAATCTGGTCAAAGGTACCACAGGCAACGGAAAGATCACCCTGGAACAGTTTATCCAGGCTGCTGGCTTTGACGGAATCATTGCGGCCGCAAACCGGCGGCTTCTTCCCATGAGCGACGGGCAGTTTGAACTCTTCCGGCAGGATAAGCTGGGGAAGCGAAGCAACACCTTTCTCGATCTGAGCGTTCACGATAATCACACGGGACACGACCGACCGGTGGGGAGTCTCTCCGGCGGTGAGAGCTTTAAAGCGTCCCTAAGCCTGGCGCTGGGACTTTCCGATACGGTGTCGATGAGCAGTGGCGGCGTGCAGATGGACGCCCTCTTTATCGACGAGGGCTTCGGCACGCTGGATAAAACCTCCATTGAAAACGCCATGGAGATTCTGATCAATCTTTCCGGGGCGAACAAGCTGGTGGGCGTCATCAGCCATCGGGAAGAGCTTATGGAGAACATTCCGCAGCAGATCCGTGTCAGGAAAGGAAAAGACGGAAGCCATATTGAGATGGACAGAGGTGTCTGACGGGGAAAATTAAAATAAGAGAAATTGAAATAAGAGTGAATGATCGGGTTCCTTATTTCAGAAAACACGGTGGTTTCTGAAATAAGGAGACTGCTTTTGCTGCCTTATTTCAGGAACCCATTTACTTTCTGAAATAAGGAGGATAAAATAAAGGTATTATTTCAGAAAGGAGTCGTGTTTTGAATCGATCAGGAAGTTACATTAACAATCTGAGCGGGGATAGCGCATATAAATCATTCAGGCCGAGTCCGTTGCCGCCCAATCCGCCTCTGGTAATCAGCAATGATATGGTGGATAAGCTGATTCAGGCACGCAGCAAACTTGCGGAACTGGATATGGCGTCGCAGTATATTCCCAATGCCCAACTCTTTATATCTATGTATGTCAGAAAAGAGGCGCTTATTTCATCGCAGATTGAGGGCACGCAATGTACACTGGATGATGTTTTGGATCCGACGATTGATATTTCGGTGAATCTGGATGTATCAGACGTCGTCAATTATGTGGATGCCAGTACCTACGCCATTGAAAGATTAAAAACTTTACCCTTATGCTGCAGATTCTTTCGGGAAATTCATGAGAAACTGTTATCGGGGGTGAGGGGACAGGAAAAGAATCCGGGCGAATTCCGAAAATCGCAGAACTGGATTGGGGCGACCAACTGTTCTCTGCGCGATGCGAGATTTGTACCACCAAATGTTGAGGATATGAATGCTGCGATGTCGGAACTGGAGCGTTACATAAACGAAGGGGAGGATTATGACCATCTAATTCGAATTGCCCTGATTCATTATCAGTTTGAAACGATACATCCTTTTTTAGACGGTAACGGACGAGTAGGAAGATTGCTGATTCTTCTCTATCTCATGGAACATCATTTTATTTCAAAACCAATTGTGTATATTTCGTATTTTCTGAAAAAAAACCAGTTGGAATACTATGACAGGATTTCCGAAGTGAGAAGGTCCGGAAATTATGAACAGTGGATTTCTTTCTTTTTGGAGGCAGTTTCCGCAGCAGCAGGAGATTCACTGGAGACTATAAAAAAACTGGCAGAACTGCATGATGACAGCATGGAAAAGCTCCCATTTACCAACCGGAAAAATGATAATGTCAGACGATTGTTTGATTATATTGAACAATATCCGATTATTGACATAAAAAAGACAGCGATGGCGTTGGGATTAAGTTATAATACGACGTCAACCATTGTAAAAAAACTGGTTGGTGTTGGAATTCTGGCGGAAACGACAAATGCATCACGAAACAGGATCTTTGTCTACGAGGATTACCTTAAGATTCTGCGCAAGGATACATAATAGGAAATGCTCATTTGAAACATAATAAAAAGAGGGGATCATATAATATGAATTTGCGGGAGGATAGTTCAAAGTGACTATCCTCCTTATTTGTGGTAGAATATCACAGAGTATGTCCAATTATTGATAAAAGCGAGAAACAGGGGAGGTCAGCCATGGACAGAGTGCTTCACACATTTGCCGTATGCGCATACGGAGATTCACCGTATCTGGAACAGTGCGTCCGTTCCTTAACGAGACAGACCGTCCGCAGTGAGATTATCATCTGTACGGCGACGCCCAGTGATTATATCTGCCGGATTGCGGAGAAATACGGCATTTGCCTCTATGTCCGCGACGGTGAGCCGGGAATCCGCGAAGACTGGCAGTATGCGTGGGAGAAATCGGGGGGAATGCTGGTGACCATCGCGCATCAGGATGACATTTACCGCAGAACATACACGGAGGAGCTGATCCGCGCATACGGGAAATACCCGGATCTGTCCCTGTTTGCAAGTGATTACATGACCATCAAGATGAAGAACGGAAAAGCAGTGGACGACACCTTCAACACGGTCTGGCTGGTGAAGAAGATTCTTCGCCTTCCGCTGCGCCTGCAGCTGATCTCTGACCGAACCTGGCTGAAACTGTCCGGTCTTGTCTTCGGCAATTCCATCTGCTGTCCGACCTGCACCTACAACAAGGCGCTGATCGGAGACCGGGAAATGTTCCCGTCGGAGATGAAATTCGCCCTCGACTGGGATAATCTGGTCGATCTGGCGTCGGCAGCAGGCAGGTTCGTGATCACGGAAAAGCCCCTGCTGGCCTACCGCGTGCATGACGGGGCGGCAACCTTCCGCTCCATGCAGGATGACGGAAGAAACCGGGAGGAAGAGGCGATGTTCCGGAAACTGTGGCCGGAGTCCATCGCGGATCTTTTGATGAAACTCTACAAAAAAGCAGGAAATGAGTACAGATAAAATGACGATCGATGCCGTAATTCCGACCTACCGGCCGGATGATACGTTTTATGAGCTGATTCGGCGGCTGCTTGCGCAGAAATGTCCGCTTCACCGGATCATTGTGATGAATACCGGAGAGGAATTCTGGGATGAAGAGCGGATCGCAAAAGTTCTGGACGATGCCGGCGTATCGGAAGCGATGCTGGAGGTGCATCATCTGCGGCCGGAGGATTTCGACCACGGTGCGACGCGATCGGCGGGAATCCGGTACAGCAGCGCGGACGCCGTGCTTTGTATGACGCATGACGCCATCCCGGCAGACCGGGATCTCACGGAGAATCTCCTCCGGGCACTGACGCAGGAACCGGACATTGCGGCCGCGTACGGCCGTCAGCTTCCGGCAAAGGACTGCCGTGTGCTTGAGCGCTTCACCAGAAGTTTCAACTATCCGGAGGAAAGCCGGATCAAATCGGAAAAAGACCTTCCGGAGCTGGGAATCAAGACGTATTTCTGCTCCAATGTCTGTGCGGTCTACCGGAGAAATATCTGGGAGAAACTCGGCGGATTTACCAAAAAAACGATCTTCAACGAGGATATGATCTATGCGGCGGGAGCTGTGAAGGCGGGATATCGCATCGCATATGCGGCGGATGCCCGGGTGATCCATTCTCACAATTATACATGTATGCAGCAGCTTCACCGGAACTTTGATCTCGGTGTGTCACAGGCGGACCATCCGGAAGTCTTCGACGGCGTTCTGTCGGAAGGAGAAGGCGTGAAAATGGTGAAGAAGACCGCGTCCTGGCTGATTCGTAACGGACATGCGGGGCTTCTGCCGGAGCTTGTGCTGCAGAGCGGGTTCAAATACCTCGGCTATCGTCTCGGGAAAGCATACCGGGCGCTGCCGGAAAAAGCGGTTCTGGCACTTACCATGAACCGGAATTATTGGAAAGAGTAACTGGGGGAGCTATGTCGGATCTGCTGATTGTGATACCGGCCTACAATGAGGCTGAGAATATAGAAAACGTAGTCGGGAACCTGATGAGGGTGTGCCCGGACTATGATTACATCGTGGTGAATGACGGATCGCAGGATGAGACGGCGGAGATCTGCCGGAAGAATCATTTCCATCTTCTTGATCTGCCCGTGAATCTGGGACTGGCCGGCGGCTTTCAGGCCGGACTCCGGTATGCGGAGAAACACGGATACCGTTACGCGATTCAGATTGACGGGGATGGTCAGCATCGCCCGGAATTCATTGAATCCATGCGGAAAAAGATGGATGAGGGATACGACATCGTCATCGGTTCGCGTTTTGTGGACGCGGAGAAACCGCTGACTATGCGGATGTTCGGATCGAATCTGATCGAGTTGGCGATCCGGCTGACAACGGGAATGCGGATCAAAGATCCCACCAGCGGCATGCGGCTCTTCAACCGGAAGATGATCTGCGAGTTTGCGAAGGGACTGAATTACGGGCCGGAGCCGGATACGGTGTCTTATCTGATCCGGTGCGGCGCAAAAGTGGCGGAGGTACCGGTGGTGATGGATGAGCGTCAGGGCGGGGTGAGTTATCTCACACCCATCCGGTCGGCAAGGTATATGTTCCGGATGCTGGTGTCCATCCTGCTGATTCAGAGTTTCCGAAGAAGAAAGGTGTAATGGATTATGACGGCAACACTTCGAATGATTCTGATACTGATCTCATGCATGACGGCGTTCTGCATTGTGCGAAAGATTCGGCAGTCGTCTCTTCAGATTGAAGATTCGCTGTTCTGGATCTGTTTTGTCGCGATTCTCATGATTTTCAGCATTTTTCCGCAGGTGCCGACCTTCCTGTCCGGGGTAGTCGGAACGATGGCTCCGGTCAACTTTATATACCTGCTGATCATTTTTCTTCTGATCGTTCAGCTCTTCCGCATGACGGTGCATCAGTCGCAGCTGGAGGCAAAACTCCGAAGCCTGATTCAGGAGATCGCCATGGACCGGAACGAGCAGGAGAAGGCGGAGGAACAAAAAGCGGAGATTTCCCGGTCTTCCGCATCGGAAGCCGGAGAACAGGGCGGGAGAACAGATTCGGATATGACCGACGGAACCCGGGCTTGAAGTCGCCGGGCGATGATGCTAAAATGTGCAATGGTTTTTGCACAGGCAAAGTATTGGAGGATATAGAAATGGGACAGATTAAAGTAACCAAGTGCCCGATCGAGGGACTGTATGTGATTGAACCGACGGTTCACGGGGATGACCGGGGTTATTTCATGGAGACCTACAACCAGAATGATATGCACGAGGCAGGCCTCGACATGGTGTTTGTTCAGGACAACCAGAGTATGTCCACCAAGGGCGTTCTGAGGGGTCTTCACTTCCAGAAGGAGTATCCGCAGGGAAAACTTGTCCGCGTGATCCGCGGAAGTGTTTTTGACGTTGCGGTGGATCTCCGTCAGGGAAGCAAGACCTACGGCCAGTGGTACGGCGTGGAACTGACCGCGGAGAATAAGAAGCAGTTCTACATCTCGGAAGGTTTTGCCCACGGCTTTCTTGTTCTCTCCGATGTGGCGGAATTCTGCTACAAGGTAACGGATTTCTGGCATCAGGGTGACGAGTCCGGCCTTGCATGGAATGATCCGGAGATCAACATTCAGTGGCCGCATCTGACCGGTGAGTACAAGGGCACCGCATCCGCAGAGGGTTATGCGCTGGATGACGGAACTCCGCTCAATCTCAGCGACAAGGATCAGAAGTGGGCCGGCCTGAAAGACACCTTTAAATTCAATATCTGATCGAAGGATACCATATGATTTCACTTTTAAAGCTTTTCCGGGATCTCTGGGAGAACAAAAAGATGGTCGCCGAGCTTGCGAAGGCAGATTTTAGAAAACGCTTTGTCGGCTCCTATTTCGGCATCGTCTGGATGTTTGTCCAGCCGCTGGTCACCATTGCGATCTATGCCTTCATCTTCGGAGAACACGGAATGAAAAATGCCCCGCCGGTGCCGAACGCATCGTACGTCATCTGGCTGACGCCGGGGATGATTCCCTGGTTCTATTTCAGCGAGTCGCTGAATATGGGAACCGGGACACTGCAGGAATACAACTATCTGGTCAAGAAGGTTGTCTTTCAGGTTGAACTTCTTCCGGTGATCAAACTGGTCAGCTGCTTCATGGTTCACCTGTGTTTTATGGCGATCATGTTCGGACTCTATCTCTTTGACGGAAGAATGCCGATGGCGTCCTGGATTCAGGTGTTCTACTATGCCTTTGCGCTGTCCATGTTTACCCTTGCGCTGGTGTATTTCACCTCGAGCATTCAGGTGTTCTTCAAAGACATGTCACAGATCGTGGCGATCTGCCTCGCTTTCGGCATGTGGCTCACGCCGATCATGTACGATGAGGCAATCTTTACCAACCGCAATGCGTGGATCGGAACTTTTTTCAAAATAAATCCGTTCTACTACATCGCGGCGGGGTACCGCGATTCCATGCTCACCGGTCACTGGTTCTGGGAGCGTCCGACCATGACGGTTTATTTCTGGTCAGTGACGCTGATCCTGATGATTTTGGGACTCCGGAGTTTCAGGAAGCTCCGTCCGCATTTCTCGGATGTGCTGTGATGTCGCATGCCGAAAGATAGGATGAACCGGCGGTCATTGCGGACATGGGTTCAAATGTGACGGTGATGACATTATTACGACTGAAAATGCAGATGGTTTCAACTACATAACAAAAAGGCAGCCGCACGAAGGAAGTGTTCGTACGGCTGCCTTTATTGTTGTGCGCCTAGCGGCGCACGTTTCTAACGGGTTCAAGTCCCGAATCCGCCCGGTAGTGGGAAGGATATAGCCGAAGGCAAGGGTGTCCGTCGTGAGATGGAATCTGAAGGAAGCTGGATGTGAGGAACATACTAACTCACGGGCAAATCTCTGGTCTGACGAACAGAAATCTCATATGAGGTCATGCATGAGGGTAAGGCTGCAACACAAGTCGAAGCCCAATAACTACACGGAATCATGCATGATAAATGAGGCAGATGGATGGAGAGGAAGAAACGTGTGGTACCTAGGGAGGTCTGTGTGAAACGCT
>NZ_FOIL01000051.1 GCF_900101295.1 [Clostridium] aminophilum
AGGCTTCCGGCAGTATTTATATCGCGGAAAGAAAAATGTTCTTGCGCAAAGTATTCTGGTTGCGTTGGCATACAATATCAATAAGCTCCATTTTAAGATTCAAGGCAATCGGACCGGAACCTTTCTGACAGAGATGTCGAGAATTGCATAATTTTTAGTAGTTCAAAACAGAATCCAGAAAATGGAATCAGCCACATCAGTGGCTTTGTTAAAGTGCGTTTTCGAATCGTCTTTGCCTCACATAAACTTAAAATCAGCGGCGAAAGCCGCTGATTTTGCATACGAAAAGGTGCTGCGTACCAGTTGAAAAATCAACTAATGCGACAGCACCTTTGCTATAGAGGACGGCCGGTGCATTGCATATTGTAAACTCAAATAAAGCAATAGGTTGACAATTCAAAAAAGACTGTTTACGATAGGACTCGTTGAGAAACGCTGCGCAGTGTTCCAGACAAAAAGAATACACTCTGTGTGATGAAAAATCCGCACAGGGGAGGGGAGAACAAGAAGATGAGAAACTCTAAGATCAGAGATCTGACCTTTATGGCCATATTCATTGTATTGATCGCAATTGGTGCCAGAATCACGATCCCGGTGCCGGTCTGCCCATTCACGCTGCAGTTGGAATTCACCACTCTTGCGGCATTGATCCTCGGATGGAAGAAAGGCGGATTTGCCGTTTTTGCCTATGTTCTGCTGGGACTGGCAGGGCTTCCGGTGTTTGCTGCCGGCGGCGGACCGGGATATATTGTTCAGCCGACGTTCGGGTATCTGGCCGGGTATATTTTCGGAACCATTGTGACCGGGCTGATTGCGGGGAAAAACCGGGAGCACAAGAGCTTTATCCGCCTTCTGGCTGCCAATCTTGCGGGACTCATGGTGGTTTACACATTTGGCATGGCTTATCTCTGGTTCATCCGGAACATTTATATGACCGGAAATCCAATCACCTTTGAGGCACTTGTGATTTACTGTTTTCTTCTGGCTGTTCCGGGCGACATTCTGCTCTGTGTTTTCGCGGCGGAACTCGGGAGGCGGTTATTGCCGGTTCTGGAGAAAAATGATCTTTTGCTGGACAACCGGACCCAGGTGGCCGGTGTGTAAGAACAGGGAGAATGAGGAAGATGAGCAGAAATCTTTTTATTACGGGAACCGGAACGGATGTCGGCAAGACATTTGCGGCGGGGCTGATTGTGAAGAAACTTCATGACGCGGGAGTCCGCGCCGCCTATTACAAGGCAGGCATGAGCGGCAACGAGCGGAGTGCGGACGGAACGCTGATTCCGGGGGATGCGCTCCATGTAAAAAATGTGTCCGGGATCCCGCAGCCGATAGGGGAAATGAGCCCGTACGTCTACGAACACGCGTATTCACCGCATCTGGCTTCCCGGCTAGAGGGAAATCCGGTTTCATTTGAGAAGGTCCGGGAAGGATTTGATCAGGTGTCTCAAAAATATGATTTTGTGACCATGGAAGGGAGCGGAGGAATCACCTGTCCGCTGGATTTTGACCGTGAAGAGCTCTATCTGGATCAGATGGTGAAACGCCTTGGACTTTCGTCGGTCATTGTGGCGGATGCGGGGCTCGGAACCATCAATTATGTTGTACTGACCGCAGAGTATATGAAAAATCATGGCCTTCCGGTAAAAGGAGTCATTTTCAACCAGTGTCATCCGGGAGATGTGATGGAGGAAGACAACATTTTCATGTGTGAACATCTCACCGGACTTCCGACCATCGCGAAGATTAAGCCGGGAGATACGGAACTGGAGATCAGCGCAGAAGACCTGATGAGACTCTATGACTGAAAAGAGAATAAAAAGGGAGAAGAATCAAGATGCCGACTGAAAAGAATCATATCTGGTACCCGTATACCCAGATGAAGAATATGAAAGAGCCGTATCATATCATCGATGCGGAGGGAGTCTATCTGTACACGGAAGACAGCAAACTGATCGATTCCGCATCTTCCTGGTGGTGCATGATTCATGGATATAAAAATCCGGAAATCACGGAGGCCATTAAGCGGCAGGCAGATAAATTCTGTCATGTGATGCTCTGCAATCTGACCCATGACGGAGCTCTGAATTTTTCCAGAGAACTCGCCGATTTTCTGCCCGGAGATCTGAATCATGTGTTTTTCTCCGACTCCGGGAGCGTCAGCGTGGAAGTTGCTCTGAAAATGGCGCTGCAGTATTACGTCAATGATGCCGTTCGCCGGGAAACACACAACGAGCGGACGAAAGTTCTGTCCCTGACACATTCCTATCACGGAGACACTTTTAAAACCATGGAGATCGGAGATGATGAGGATTATCATTTTGCATTTCCGGAGAAAAAAGGTGTGACACATATCAATACGGAGATCGACGAACTGGAAAATGCGTTCCGCCGGGAGGGCGAGCAATATTACTGCATGATTGTGGAGCCGCTGCTGCAGGGAGCCGGCGGCATGCGTATGTATGATGTCAGCTTTTTGAAGAGAGCGAGAGAACTGTGTGATCAGTACGGCGTACTCCTGATCTTTGATGAAGTTGCCACCGGATTTGGAAGAACCGGAAACCGCTTTGCGGCAGATCTCGTGCTTCCCGATATCATTTGCCTCGGAAAGGCACTGACCGGCGGTTATGTGGGACATGCCGCGACGGTTGCATCCGAGAAAGTTTATCAGGGATTTTATGACGATGATGAGAGACTTGCGCTTATGCATGGGCCGACGTTCATGGGAAATGCTCTTGCGATGGCGGCCGGCCTCAAATCGCTGGAGATCTTCCGTCGGGAAAATTATATGGATAAGATTCATCATATTGAGGCGGTTGCCAGGAGGGAGATCGCAGGGTACGAAGCGGAAGGTCTGCGAGAAGTCCGGGCGATGGGAGGTTGTATCTGTTTTGAGGCGGACAACGGAGAATCTCTCTCCGGATTTCAGGATTTTGCCGCAAAGAGGGGCGTGTTTGCGAGAAATTTTCTGAACGTACAGTATGCGATGGTTCCATACATTATAAAAGATGAGGAACTGATACAGATTATTGATACCATGAAAGCATGGTGGGAAAGATAACATTAATGTGGAAGAAAGACTGCAATCTAAGTGATAATTCAGATTGCAGTCTTATTATTGTTTCATAGTCTTCCTTCTTTTGAAAAATTTACATTAAAACCAAATTCCATGCAGGAAGAGTTTATTGTTAATCTTCGAAAAATAATTCAGAACGGCAAAAACAAAGCACTTCTGATCTCCGCCACGGGGGACGATGCAATAATACAGACAGGACGAAAAGCCGCTTAAAATAAGGCTTTTTCGGACCTGTCATTTTTACGGAAACATAATATTGTTTATCAAGAGAAATGAACAGGCTCGGACCGTGAGAAATCACAACGTCCGAGCCTGTTTTATTTTGCGTGATAGAAAAGTGTTGCCTGAGTGTTAGAAATTGGATTGCTATAGAAAAACGTTGATATTGCCAGCAATTGGCTCATGTTAACTGAGTGTTAGGTTAAGCGTTACCGCAATATCGATACTTAGCATAGCGTCCTTTACCACATGTGGACTTTATTTTTGTTTTCAAAGAAAGTAGAATAGGGTAATTCAACAAATTGGGATTTATAGGAGGAATATATAAGTGATCGGGGTTTATCTAAGCGGAACCGGGAACACGAAGCACTGTGTCGAAAAGTTGGTGCATCTGATGGATGATACGGCACTGTGCGTTCCATTAGAAGATGCGCAGATAAGATCATTATTGGAAAAAGAGGGGACCATCGTATTGGGTTATCCGACACAGTTTTCTAATGCGCCTTTCATGGTGCGTGATTTCATCAATAAAAATGATTCTCTATGGAAGGGAAAGAAGCTGTTTATAATCAATACAATGGGGCTGTTCAGCGGCGACGGAACAGGATGTACTGCAAGACTTTTAAAGAAGCATGGTGCGGAAATCCTTGGCGGTATGCAAATAAAGATGCCGGATTCCGTTTGCGATAGCAAGCTTTTGAAAAAGAGCGTTGAAGAGAACATACAGATCGTAAAGAGCGCGGATGGGCGCATGAAAGAAGCTGCAAGGCAGATATCCCCAGGAAGGTTTGTCCGTTATTGCTCATATTAAGGGATTGTTTGGCCAGAGACTATGGTTCTATCGTAAAACGAAGGGGTACACGAATAAACTGAAAATCAGCGATTCGTGTATTGGCTGCGGTTTATGCAGCAAAGAGTGCCCGATGAACAATATTCAGATAGAAGGCAACCGGGCAACTTCTGGAAATCGTTGTACGATGTGCTACCGTTGTATTAGCTTATGTCCGCAAAAGGCTATTACTCTTTTGGGTGATACGGTGAAGGAACAATGCCGGTATGAAAAGTATGCTCAATAAATTCTTATTTGCGGATAAGAGGCACTTGCCTGATATAGTGAAATGACCCCTACCCTAAAAAGCCGGGCTCAGGCGAACCCTTCTGACACATAAAAGCAGAGATTGTATCAACGTAGATAGTATGGAGGACGGATGGGAATTTCCGGGCGGCAAAGTGGGTGACAAAGGATCAGATCGGAGGTGTGGACTGGCTTCCGGCGGATCGCACCATTCTGGATGCGGTAAAGAGCGGGATGTAAGAACTGACCGGAAGAGAGTCTGCCGCCATCGGGACGAATTCGGTTCTGCGCAACAGCCCGTTGCGTGAAGATCCGCGCTTTTCATACTACAATGTAGAAAAGGAGGAAGGAACATGAACACGAAGGATGTCTTATATGAACTCAGAACAAAAAACAAGCTGTCGCAGGATGAACTGGCGGAAAAGATTTTTGTGACCCGTCAGGCAGTATCCCGCTGGGAGAACGGTGAAACCGTACCGAACACAGAGACATTAAAACTTCTGTCAAAGCTGTACAATGTTTCCATCAACACCCTGTTGGGATCGCCCCACAGACTGATCTGTCAGTGCTGCGGAATGCCGCTGGAGGATGAAATCATCGGCCGGAATAAGGACGGATCGATGAATGAGAATTACTGTAAATGGTGCTATGCCGACGGAACATACACCTACAGTGATCTGGATGAACTGATCGACGTCTGCATCCCTCAGATGGTGAAGGAGGGGTTTACGGAGGATCAGGCGCGGAATTATCTGAGAGAAACTCTTCCGAATCTGGATTACTGGAAACGGTATGAAGAGCTCAGTGACAGCGGACAGTTTGAGGAATTCAAGAAGAAACTGATCGGTGAGATCAATGATCTCCACATCGACGGGATGCCAAGGGTTGAAAAGCTGAACGCGCTGGTCGGACGGTTTGTGAATCTGGAATATCGTCTGCCCAATGGGGAGACCGTAAAGTTTCTGGATGATCAAACGACATATCTGGGTAATCAGCTGGAGTCGGAGTTTGGCGGAGATCGCTGCTTCGGAGTGCTGGCCAACATGGATTTTATCCTGATCAGTACCTATGGGCCCGAGGGCAGGAATCCGGAACTTGTGCTGTATAAAAAGAGATAAATAACATAAAAGCCGCAAACCAAAGGAATCGGTTTGCGGCTTTTTGCATCGTTATTCCGCGTCTTTTGTCAGCTCGCGGATGAGCCCCATGATGGTCTCGACGGCATTGCCCTGATGACTCTGGCGCATGGCGGAGATGTACTCGGCGCGTTTGGCGTAAGTGTCATTTACGGCGGCAAGCAGCGTGTCGGCAGTCATCACTTCCTCCTCGAGGAGGGCGGAATATCCCTGCTTTGCAAAGGAGCGGGCGTTCAGGATCTGATCGCCGCGGCTTGCCTTTGCGGAGAGCGGGATCAGGATATTCGGTTTGCGGAGCGCTAAAAGCTCGCAGATAGAGTTCGCACCGGCGCGGGAGATCACGAGATCGGCCGCCGCAAACAGGTGCCGGAGCGGCGTATCGACGTACTCATACTGGACATAGCCGTGGGTTCCGATCAGGCTCTCATCGAGGTTTCCTTTTCCGCAGATATGGATGACCTGGAATTTCTCGAGGAGAGCGGGAAGCGCAGCACGGACGGCGTTATTTACCACAACCGAGCCGAGGCTTCCGCCGATGACGAGGATCACCGGACGGGTATCGTAAAGCTTTGCATATTTGAGACCCGTCGCCCGGTCGCCGGTCAGGAGTTCTTCGCGGATCGGAGAACCGGAGAGAACCGCTTTTTCTTCCGGAAGATACTGCAGGGTTTCCGGGAAGTTGCAGCAGACTTTGGTCGCGGACGGAATGCAGATCTTGTTCGCGAGACCCGGCGTCATATCGGACTCGTGGATGATTACCGGGATTTTCAGCTGGTGTGCGGCTAGAACCACCGGAACCGCGACGAAGCCGCCTTTGGAAAAAACGACGTCCGGGCGGTATTTCCAAAGGATATGATGCGCCTCCGCGAAACCCTTCAGCACGCGGAACGGGTCGGAAAAGTTCTTGAGGTCAAAGTACCGGCGCAGTTTTCCGGAGGAAATGCCGTCGTACGGAATATCTGCCGCTGTGATCAGCTTTTTCTCCATGCCGTTGTAGGAACCGATATACCGGACCTCGAAGCCGTCCGCCCGGAGGGACGGAAGAAGCGCAAGGTTCGGGGTGACGTGACCGGCGGTTCCGCCGCCGGTCAGAACAATTTTTTTCATAATCTGATCTTTTCGGATGCGCCGGGAACGGAAGCACCCTTTTCCTCCTGTGAGAATTTGATCTTTGTGTTACAGGAAAACTCTCTGAAATTCCGGTGACACAAAAACGCTCCCCTTAGTACCACGGGGATGGGGAAGCGGAAGCCCGCCTGCGAACTTTGTTCTGCCGTAAGTATACTCCTTTTTGGAAGCGGATGGAAGATTCGGCTTCCGGGGCCGTTCGGAAGCCGGACTTCCGCGTTGTCGATTCTTGAGTAAATATTGTAAAGCATCCGAAAATCATCTATAATTTTTTCAAGTGTATCCTGAGATAAGAGGATGCAAACACATCATTGGAAGATGCAGCATGTCAAAACTGCAGAACTCATATAACACAGAAAAAGAGAAACAGCACAGCAAAAGAACACAGCGAAAAGGAGGGCTTATGCTCGGAATTATCGGTGCGATGGACGAAGAGGTCGCAAAAATAAAGGAACACATGACAGAAACCACAATTGAGAAGATTGCCGGAATGGAGTTCCACAAGGGAATTCTCGAAGGAAAGGATGTCGTGACGGTCCGCTCCGGAATCGGCAAGGTAAATGCCGGAATCTGCACGCAGATCCTGATTGACCATTTCGGCGTGAATGCGGTGATCAATACCGGTATCGCGGGTTCTCTGCGAGGCGATATCAAGATCGGTGACATTGTCCTGTCGACGGATACCGTTCAGCATGATATGGACGCCAGCGGGTTCGGTTATTCGTATGGACAGATCCCGAGACTGGACACGCTCTCGTTCCCGGCGGATGAGAAGCTGATTGATCTGGCGGAAAAATGCTGCAGGGAAGTCAATCCGCATATCAATGTATTCCGCGGCCGGGTTGTCAGCGGAGACCAGTTTGTCTCCGAGCAGACCAAGAAGGATACCATTGCAAACATCTTTGAGGGCTTCTGCACAGAGATGGAAGGAGCTGCGATCGGTCAGGTCGCATACCTGAACAAGATCCCGTATCTGGTAATCCGCGCAATTTCGGACAATGCCGACGATACCGCGGGAATCGATTATGACACGTTTGAGAAGCAGGCAATCGAGAATTCCGCAAAGCTTATGATTGCGATGACCGCAGCTTACGAGGGCTGATGCGGATAGGAAAGTCAGTCATTCACGGACATTCCGGAAAACGGGAAGCCGGAGGGAGCGAAGTCTTCCGGCGGACCGGATTTTTCGAAAACCGTGAAACAGATCAGTTGAGAAAGAGGCAAAGATGTTTCGTCTCTGGGGAAAAATAATGAAGGACAACCGTCTGGAGCGGGATACGGAGTACCGGACCATCGATTATTCCAAATCCCGCACGCAGATGGTACTGGACGGCGTCGATCAGATCTGTCGTGAGTTTGATCTGGCGAACCCGATCTGGCTGGAAAAGACGATCCAGGAGTTTAAGTATCATGACAAAGCCCGGTTTACGCAGGACAATTTTATCGAGCCGCTGGAGTTCGATTATCTGGAGATACAGGTCCTGGAAGAGTAAGGTGACCGCGGCGCACAGGCGTTGAGTATGATTTCATGCCGAAAGTCATGCCAAAAGCGCAGGATTTGCAGTGACAAGGTATATGAAATATGGTACAGTAGCACTATTCCTCGTTAGTTTAACAGGAGGAGTCTGATGGCACAGAACATTGATTTCGAGGCGTTTCTGAAAGAGGCGGAGCAGGCGCTGGAGGAAACGGCGCAGTTTTCCCGTAAGGAGGAAGAACTGCAGACCAAGGTGGAAGCATTGGAAAAGGAGCTGGTCGGCGAGAAAAAGGCGACGGCTTCCGCAATCGATACCACTGTTCAGAAACGAAGAGCGGAATTGGAAGAGAGCTATGACACGGAGGCAGAGAAGATCCAGTCGCTTCTGAAAAAGGCGAGAGCCCGCAGGGAAAAAGCCAGAAATCAGGGGATCCGGGACCGGATCGCAGAAGATACGGAAGAACTCCGGGAGAATAATAAGGAACTGGAAGGAAAGCTGAGGGATATTTACCGCTCCGACCGTGTTCCGGTGATCTGCCGGACCGGGCTTTACAACGCATTGTATTTCCCGCGGTCGTTTGGCGATTTCGTGACGATTCTGGCATTTCTCCTGATCCTCTTCGCGGCGGTTCCGATCGGAGTATATTATCTCGCGCTTCCGGAACAGAAGACGGTCTATCTCGTCGGTATTTATTTTGCGGCGGTGGTCGTGTTCGGCGGCCTCTATGTTCTGATTGGCAATATGACCAAAAACCGTCACATGAACGCGCTGAAAGAGGCACTGAAGGTTCGGGGAATGATCCGCTCCAACCAGAAGAAGATTGCCGTCATCGCGTCTTCGATCCGGAAAGAGGGCGACGATACCGTCTACGATCTGGAAAAATACGATGACGAGATCGCCCGCCTGGAACAGGATCTGGCGGATACAATGGAGAAGAAGAAATCCGCGCTGAATACCTTTGAGTCGGTTACCCGCACGATTATCACCGATGAGATCGCGGGCGGGACAAAGGAAAAGATCGATCGGCTCACGGCAGAACTCACGGAGACAGAAGGTCAGCTGGATTACACCCGACAGGTTGTAAAAGACAAAAAGATCTCTATGGCAGAGCGGTATGAGAGCTATGTCGGCAGAGAGTTTATGACGAAGCAGCGGCTGGAGGCACTTCGCGAGCTGATCGCGGGCGGAGAGGCTGCGAATATCAATGAAGCCAGAGAAAAGTATCTGGCACGAACCGAGAAGAAATGATGCAGGGAAGCAGGGGATTTTCGGGTCCCCTGCCCTTTGTGTGCGAGGCGGAAAACCATATGAGCGATATGAATCCATATCAGCGCGAGGAGCAGAAACAGCGGCTCCGGCGCAATATGATCGTCAGCGAAGATCCGGAATTGGACACCGGAGAAGAGGCTGAAGAAAAACCTTTCAGGCCTGCGCGCGGGCGGCGGAAGTTCGGCCGTCTGAAGATTGTTCTGATTGTCCTCTGCGTGATCGCCGCACTGGCGGGGGCATGGCATTACTATCAAACCCATCACAGGTACAGCGGCTATACGCAGGTGTGGTCCAAACAGATTCCGTCCACGGAGGGAAGCTATACCGGATACCGGAAGTTCGGATCGAACGTGCTCCGGTACACCAAGGACGGCGCATCCTATATCGACGGAAACGGTGATGTCGTCTGGTCCATCAGCTATCAGATGAAGGCGCCGATCTGCAGTGTGAACGGCGATTTTGCCGCGATCGCGGATCAGCAGGGAAATGACATCTATATCTGCGATACGACGAAGAATCACGGCAAGGCGACGACACTTCTTCCGATCATGCGCGTCAGCATCTCGGCTTACGGTGTGGTTGCGGCGCTGACGGAAGACAGCACGTCGAGTTATGTGTCATTTTTCAAAAATGACGGAAGTGATCTTGACTGGGGAATCAAGACGGTGATGTCGGGCAATGGCTATATGCTGGATGCGGCGCTCTCACCGGACGGAACACAGGTGATGATTTCGGATGTCCATGTAAACAGCGGACAGCTGGGAAACCGGATTGTGTTCTACAACTTTTCGGAATACGGAAAATCCTATCCGGACCGTCTGGTCGGAGGGTTTGATGAGTTTGGCTCCCATCTCTGCCCGAGAGTCCGGTTTTTCTCAGACCGGCGGGCGGCGGCTTTTGCCGGCGGACAGATCGCATTTTTCTCGATGGAGAATGTGACCAGCCCGGAACTGATCCAAATGGTGGATGTCAAGGACGAGATCAAGGCAGTAGCGGCATCCGACCGCTATGCGGCAGTGATCACCGCGGACGGAACGGGAGAATATCCGAACCGCCTGCTGATTTTCAATACAAACGGCAGGAAAATCGCAGACACAGGAATTTCCTGTTCCTGGCAGGAAATGGATATCGCGGATGATTACATCATCCTTCGGAATTCCGATTCCTGTGAGATTATCGGAACCAACGGAAAGCTCCGGTTTGACGGAACCTTCGACACACCGGTTTCGATGATCACCAAAGGAAAGAAGCCCGGAACGCTTCTTCTGACCGGCGGAAACACCGTGTCAGAGATCAAACTCCGATAAAGCATATAAAAAGTCAATGTATCATTCAGGAGGTTTTTTCTTATGAAACGAATTGATGAGCTGTCCGTCAACAGTATCCGCATTCTGTCCGCAGATGCGATTCAGAAGGCGAATTCAGGACATCCGGGACTGCCGCTGGGATGCGCGGCGATCGGATATGAGCTCTGGGCAAATCACATGAAGCATAACCCGGCAGATCCGAAATGGGCAAACCGCGACCGCTTTGTACTCTCCGGCGGACACGGATCCATGCTGCTGTATTCGCTCCTTCACCTGTTTGGTTACGGCCTCACGAAAGAAGATCTGATGAATTTCCGTCAGTGGGGTGCAAAGACCGCAGGACATCCGGAATACGGTCACACCGTCGGCGTTGAGGCGACGACCGGACCGCTCGGACAGGGCATGGCGATGGCTGTCGGAATGGCGATGGCGGAGGCACATCTGGCGTCTACCTTCAACCGGGAAGGCTTCCCGGTGGTTGACCATTACACATATGTTCTGGGCGGAGACGGCTGCATGATGGAAGGTATTTCCTCGGAGGCATTTTCCCTTGCGGGAACGCTCGGACTTTCCAAGCTGATCGTACTCTATGATTCCAACCGGATCTCCATCGAGGGAAGCACCGATCTGGCATTCCGCGAGAATGTTCAGGAGAGAATGGCGTCCTTCGGTTTCCAGACCATCACGGTAGAAGACGGCAATGATCTCGCTGCCATCGGCGCAGCCATCGAGGCGGCGAAGGCCGACACCACAAGACCGTCCTTCATCACCATCCGCACCGAGATCGGCTATGGCTGTCCGGCAAAGCAGGGAACCGCATCCGCACACGGCGAGCCGCTGGGAGAGGAGAACGTAAAGGCACTTCGAGAGAATCTTCAGTGGCCGTACGACGAGGCATTCTTTGTTCCGGATGAGGTTTACCGGAATTATGCGGACATCGCTTCCGAAAAGGCCAAGGCTGAGGATGAGTGGAAGAAGATGTTCGAGGCTTACACCGTACAGTATCCGGATATGGCTGCCCTCTGGAACCGCTACCACGACGCCGACGACGCAAAGAAACTCTGGGATGATGCGGAGTTCTGGGCAGAGCAGGAGAAGGCGGAAGCAACCAGAAGTCTCTCCGGAAAGACCATCAATGTACTGGCCGGAAAGCTTCCGAACCTCTTCGGAGGAAGCGCGGATCTTGCTCCGTCCAACAAGACCAACATGAAGGACGGCGGTGATTTCGCGAAAGAGAATTATGCCGGAAGAAACATCCACTTCGGTATCCGCGAGCAGGCGATGGCAGCGATCGGAAACGGTCTCATGCTTCATGGCGGCCTGAAGGCGTATGTTTCCACTTTCTTCGTATTCAGCGATTACTGCAAGCCGATGATGCGTCTCTCTGCGCTGATGGGCCTGCCGCTGACCTATGTTTACACTCACGATTCCATCGGTGTCGGCGAAGACGGACCGACTCATGAGCCGATCGAGCAGCTGGCAGGACTTCGCGCAATGCCGAACCTGAATGTCTTCCGTCCGTGCGACGCGACCGAGACACAGGCCGCATGGTACAGCGCGATGACATCCACCTCCACACCGACGGCTCTGGTTCTGTCCAGACAGAATCTTGCACCGATGCCGGGTTCCTCGAAGGAAGCGCTGAAGGGTGGATACATCATCGACGACTGCGCCGGCACACCGGATGCAATTCTTCTGGCTTCCGGCTCCGAGGTCGGCTGTGCTGTTGAGGCAAAGAAGATCCTCGAGGCGGAAGGAAAGAAGATCCGCGTGGTTTCCATGCCGTGTACCGAACTCTTTGACAGCCAGAGCGCAGAGTACAAAGAGTCCGTTCTTCCGAACGCCGTTCGCAGAAGAGTTGCGGTTGAGGCACTCTCTTCCTTCGGATGGGGCAATTACGTCGGTCTGGACGGAAAGACCGTCACGATCGATCATTTCGGCGCCAGCGCACCGGGCAAGGTACTGTTCGAGAAGTTCGGCTTTACCGCGGAGCATGTCGCTGAGACCGTAAGATCCCTGTTCTGATTCACACGGGAACCGGTTCAGCGCCTGAGGGCAGGAAAACTTCGGAATATTCAGCAGCCGGCGGGGTGAAAGCTCCACCGGCTGCCTGTGCACAAAATGGGGGTGTGTCATGGATCACAAAAGGATATTCGGAATGGACATCGGCGGGACGGAAATTAAGATCGGATTGTTTGACGGAGAAGGGAATCTCCTGGAAAAATGGAGCATTCCGACGGACCGGACGGATGGGGGCTGCCGTATTCTTGCAGACGCGGCCGCATCGCTCCTCGCAAAAATGAGGGAGCGAGGTCTGGGATCTTCCGATGTCATCGGTGTCGGCGTCGGCGTTCCCGGTGTCGTCCTGCCCGACGGAACGGTCGAGCGGGCGGTCAACCTCGGATGGGGACGGCTCGATGCCGCCGGGGAGCTTACAGAACTTCTGGACGGCATCCCTGCCTTCATCGGAAACGACGCCAACGCGGCCGCTCTGGGCGAGGCCTGGAAAGGTGCCGGAAAAGGCCGCAGATCCCTTGTCCTGGTGACGCTGGGAACCGGTCTCGGAGCAGGCGTGATCATCGACGGAAAGATGATCACCGGAGCGCATGGCGTCGGCGGAGAGATCGGACACATGCGTGTGAGGGACGATGAAAAAGAGCCTTGTACCTGCGGCGGCTATGGCTGTTCACAGCAGATCTGCTCGGCAACCGGGCTGGTCCGGGAGGCGGAACGCCTTCTCAGCGCGGAACCGGAGGCGGAATCGGTTCTTCGGACGTTCGGATCCAGTCTCACCGCCCGCGATATCGCGGATGCGGCGAAGGAGGGAGACCGGATTGCGGAAAAAACAATGGATATCATGACGCGGTATCTTGGCCGGACGCTGGCGCTGACGGCCATGGTCGTGGATCCGGAGGTATTTATCCTCGGCGGAGGCGTATCCGCAGCGGGGAGCTATCTCACGGAACGGACAGAGAAGTATTATAAGGAGTATTCGCCGATCTCGGAATACCGGGCCGATGTCGTGACCGCGCGTCTGGGCAATGATGCCGGAATCTATGGCGCGGCGGCAATGGCCGGCGGTTTCGGGAACGGAAGAACAATTCTCGGGAAGTAAATATCCGAAAATGGCGGCAATGGGGCGTGCCGCGAAATGAAAGAACAAAGACAGAAAGGTTTATCATGTCGAAGAAAGAAACACTGACAATGAGTCACAATGATACGATTGTAATCGGTCATAAGAATCCGGACACAGATTCGATCTGTTCCGCCATCTGCTATGCCAGATATAAGGAGATGACCACCGGAGAGAGATATATCCCGGCACGCGCCGGCGCGCTTAACCCGGAGACATCTTATGTGCTGGACTATTTCAAGGTACCGGCTCCGGTCCTTGTGGAGAGCGTCAAGACGCAGATCAGCGATATTGACATCCATTGTTCCGCGGGCGTGAGCAAGAATATTTCCCTCAAGAAGGCATGGACAACCATGCAGGACAACAATGAAGTGACCATCGCTGCCGTAACGCCGGACAACAAGCTGGAAGGCCTGATCACCGTCGGCGATATCACCCGTTCCTACATGAATGTCTATGACAGCGGAATTCTGGCTGAGGCGAAGACACAGTACAGCAACATCGTCGAGACCCTGGAGGGAACCATGGTGGTCGGTGATCCGCAGGCATTTTTCGATAAGGGAAAGGTTCTGGTTGCCGCAGCGAATCCGGATGTGATGGAGCAGTTCATCAAAGAGCATGATCTGGTTATCCTCGGAAACCGCTATGAGTCCCAGCTTTGCGCCATCGAGATGGGCGCCGACTGCCTTGTTGTCTGCAACGGCGTTGAAGTATCCGTGACCATCCGCAAGATCGCGCAGGAAAAGAACTGCACGATCATCATCACTCCGTATGACACCTACACCGTAGCGCGGCTGATCAACCAGAGTATGCCGATCAGCCACTTCATGAAGACCGACGGCCTGATCACCTTTGAGCAGGAAGAGTATGCGGACGATATCCGCAGCGAGATGGCGAACAAGAGATTCCGTGAATTCCCGGTTCTCGACAGCGAAGGCCATTTCATGGGCTTCCTTTCCAGACGTCTTCTCCTGAACGCGAAGGGCAAGAAGGTTTGCCTGGTGGACCACAATGAGCGCACGCAGGCGGTTGACGGCATTGAAAATGCGGACCTTCGCGGCATCATTGACCATCATCGTCTGGGAAATATCGCGACCATGTCTCCGGTTCTGTTCCGCAATCAGCCGGTGGGCTGTACCGCGACGATTCTCTATCAGATCTACACCGATCACAATGTAGAGATCGATAAGACAACCGCGGGACTGATGCTGGCGGCGATCATCTCCGATACGCTTCTGTTCCGTTCTCCGACCTTTACCGACTGCGACCGCAAGGCGGCAGACGCGCTGGCAAAGATTTCCGGAGAGGATCCGGAGCAGCTGGCCATCCGCATGTTCTCTGCGGGAAGCGAGCTGAGCGGCAAGACCGATGAGCAGATCCTTCATCAGGACTACAAGAAGTTTAACGCCGGATCGAAGACATTTGCCGTTGGTCAGATCACATCCCTGAACACGGATGAACTTGAGAACCTCAGACAGCGCATGCCGGCTTATATGGAGAAGGCGCGTGAGAGCGAGGAAGTGGACATGATGTATCTTATGCTCACCAACATTCTCACGGAGAATACCATTCTTCTGGCCGTTGGAGCAGGCTGTGACCAGGCGGTGAGCGAGGCATTCCATGTCGAGTGCAAGAACGGCGAGGCTTCCCTGAAGGGCGTCATGTCCAGAAAGAAGCAGCTGATTCCGCCGCTGACGGCAGCGCTCAGCCAGTAAGTACAGATTTTTGTACATAAGAAAAAAACGAAAAGAGGGCATTTTCGCTGTATAATAACGGCGGAAATGCCTTTGTAGAAACCAAAGAAATGAATTGATAAAGACAGGTGCAGAAATGACATTTACATATCCGGCAGTATTTACGAAACACGAGGACAACAGTTACAGCGTGTATTTCCCGGATCTCGAAATGTGCACAGCGGAAGGCCGAACCTATGAGGAGGCTTCCGACAATGCCCGAGAGCAGGAGAGAAACTGGATCGAACTGGAGCTGGATGAGACCGGAGAACTCCCGGCGTCCACTCTTCCGGAGGATATTCATCTGGAAGAGGGAAGCGAAGTGCACATGATGATGTGCAAGATCAAGTTCCTTCCGGACAGCGAATAAATCTATGGGTGAAGAAAAGAAAAAACTGGTCTGGAAAGGCGGCAACATGCTTTATCCGGTGCCGGCAGTGATTGTGAGCTGCGCGGACCGGAACGGGGAGTCGAATCTCTTTACCGTTGCATGGACGGGGACGGTGTGCACCAATCCGCCGATGCTGTCCATTTCCGTGAGACCCGGGCGATATTCCTATCATATGTTGAAAGAGACCGGCGAGTTTGTGGTCAACATGACCACGGAAAAACTGGTGCGCGCCGCCGATTTCTGCGGCGTCCGTTCCGGCCGGGATATGGACAAGTGGGAGAAGTGCGGGCTGACCCGCCAGGATGCGGCGAAGGTTTCCGTTCCGCTGATCGCGGAGAGTCCCGTCAATATTGAGTGCCGGGTGCGGGAGGTCATCCCGCTGGGATCGCATGACCTTTTTCTTGCGGATGTTCTGGCGGTGGACGTGGATCCGGACCTTCTCGACGCGAAGGGAAAACTCTGTCTGGAGACCGCAAAGCCGGCGGTGTACTCTCACGGAGAGTATTACGGATTGGGAAAACTTCTCGGAACCTTCGGCTACAGTGTAAAGAAAAAAGGAAACGGCCGTAAAAAGAAGGGCGGAAAAATAGAATGGAAGAAAAACGGGGCAGAAACATTACACTGATCGGGATGCCGTCCGCCGGAAAGAGTTCCGTCGGCGTTGTTCTGGCAAAACGACTGGGATACCGCTTTCTGGATGTCGATCTGGTGATTCAGGATAAGGCCGGCAAGCTTCTGCGGGATATCATCGCCGAGGACGGACTGGAAGGCTTTCTGGATATTGAAAACCGCACGAATGCGGAACTGGACTGCGACCGGTCGATCATCGCGCCGGGCGGCAGTGTGATTTACGGAAAAGAGGCCATGGAGAATCTCCGGCGTCTCGGCATCGTGGTTTATCTGAAGATGAGCTATGACGAGCTGAAGCGCCGCGTCGGCAATGTCAAAGAACGCGGTGTGGCGCTGAAAGAGGGAATGACCCTGAGGGATCTCTACGATGAGCGTCTCCCGTATTTTGAGAAATACGCGGACATTACGGTTGATGAACAGGGAAAAACGCTCGGAGCCGTCATCGAGGAGCTCCGGGTTATGATGGAAGAGAAAGGATTCTCTCTCCGATAATATCGTTCCACATAGAGGTACAGTCAATGGGGAGACTGCTCCCAGGAAAGGAAGTTCGTGGACGAAAAACGAAAAATCACGAGGAGACAGCGCTATTCGATTCTGTCTCTGATTCCGGTCTATTTTATGACGATCGGCGTTCTGATTGATCCTCCGTGGAGGATTCTGAACGGAATGCTCCGCATTGTCACGGAACCGGATTTTCTGATTACCGATTATATCAAGATCGGCGGTATCGGAGCGGCATTTCTGAATGCGGGCCTTCTGATGCTGATGAGTATCTGGCTTTGTTACTATCTCGGTCTCAGCGAGGACGGACATACGATCACGTCCAGCTGTCTGATGTTCGGATTCTCGCTCTTCGGCAAGAATCTCATTAATATCTGGGCGATCCTGCTCGGCGTCTTCCTGTATTCGTACTATCATAAGACGCACATGTCGCGATATATATATATCGGACTGTACGGGACGAGCCTGTCGCCCATTATCACACAGATCATGTATACGGTTGATCTTCCGTACACGCCGCGGTTTCTCCTGTCGGTCAGTGTCGGAATCATCATCGGATTCATCCTTCCGCCGCTGGCGACAAGCGTCCATTACGCACATCAGGGATATTCCCTCTACAACGTCGGGTTTGCGGCAGGCATCGTCGCGACGGTCGTCGTGTCGGTGTTCAAGTCTTTCGGGATCAATACCCATTCCCGGCTGATCTGGTCCTACGGACATAACCGTCTTCTGTTCGGCGTTCTGGCGATCCTGTTTCTGGGAATGATTCTGGTGGCGCTGATCGACGGCGGGGATATCGTGATCGACAAGTACCGCAAGGTTCTGAAGACCACCGGCATGGGCGGAACCGACTTTCTGAAAAATGAAGGCGGCAGCCTGGTGATGCTGAACATGGGGATCAACGGTCTCTTTGCGACGGCAGCGGTCATCATGGTCGGCGGTGAACTGAACGGCCCGACCATCGGCGGCATTTTTACGATTGTCGGATTCAGTGCGACCGGTAAACATCTCCGGAATATTGTGCCGGTGATGTTCGGCGTGTGGCTGTCGAGCGTCAGCGGATTCTGGAGCGCGGATTCGCCGGCGGCGCTTCTCGCCTTTCTGTTTTCCACCACCCTTGCGCCGATTGCCGGTGCCTTCGGTGTGATTCCGGGCATCATCGCCGGTTTTCTGCACGCGGCGGTGGCAATGCAGATCGGTTCGCTCTACGACGGCATGAATCTGTACAACAACGGTTTTGCGGGCGGTATCGTGGCCATCTTTATGGTGCCGGTGATCCAGTCGATCCGCGACCGGAGAGCGCGTGCGCGAGGCGGCATTTCGCTGTAGGATTACCAATGCGGAGCCTTATATGTTTTATGAGAGCATGAGCAGTGACTTGTGTTTTCATCGGGAAAAGAACGTCTGTATCCGGCGGGAGACCGGAGGCAGGCGTTCTTTTTGTGGTGCGCCCGGCGGCGCACGTTTCTAACGGGTGAAAGTCCCGAATCCGCCCGGTAGTGGGAAGGATACAGCCGAAGGCAAGGGTGTCCGCCGCGAGGCGGGATCTGAAGGAAGCCGGATGTGGGAACAGACTAACCACGGGCAAACCTCTGGCCTGACGAACAGAAACCACATATGAGGTCACGCATGAGGGTAAGACTGCCGTACAAGCCAAAGCCCAATAACTACACGGAATCATGCGGGATAGATGAGGCAGGTAGATGGAGGGAAAGAAACGTGTCGGTACCCGGGGAG
>NZ_FOIL01000078.1 GCF_900101295.1 [Clostridium] aminophilum
AGCTGACTGTCACTAATAGGTCGAGGGCTTATCCAGAAGGTTTCAAAAATCGGAGTATTTCAATCAGTAAGCAGTTTTGAAGGTATGTATCTTTCTGAGGTTTCAGGATCACGGGGTGTGGCTCAGTTTGGTAGAGCACCTGCTTTGGGAGCAGGGGGTCGCAAGTTCGAATCTTGTCACCCCGATTATTATATATGCGCGAGTGGCTCAGTGGTGGAGCACCACCTTGCCAAGGTGGGGGCCGCGGGTTCGAATCCCGTCTCGCGCTCTTTTCTTTAGTCATTTGGGATAGCGAAAGCTATCCCATTTGTGCTGTCTGGAGTTCTACATCCAATCTGTTGTACGATTTAGCAGGAATATCCGGTTTAAGGTACCAGGCTTTATTTGTACATCAAACATGTTTCAGATCTTTCAATCTGCTGCGTTTGTGCAGCAACGTTCGATCCGAAAGCTGTTATGCACCAGCGGCTGCAGTGTTTGCGGATCAATATTTAGCAGTACTCATTTTTTCTGAATCACGTCATTTCTGATTTACATTGTTTTTTATTTCTATTATTTAACGTTCTGAGCTTCGCAAAGCGTCTTACACATCTCGCTATTTTCAGGGATTTATGGACAGATTCGATAATTTATTCCTATTCCCAGCTGATTTTCGGAAAACCATGTTTTCAGGGAGGGCTTCAAAAATTCAAGGGAATCGTTAAAGAAATCAAGGGAATCGTTATAGAATCTGCCAAAGAAATCATCAAGGGAAACATCAAGGAAAAGCCATCAAGGAAAATATCAGGATAACCAGCAAAAGTCGTCTTTTACATCAGAGATAGAAGGAGGAAAAAAGAATGAGAGAGAACGACTATGAACGGTATCGCAGAGAAGCGCGGGCGTACAATCGGCGGCTGATGGGGAATCCGTCGGGATGTTTACTTGCCGGTTTGGAACGGAAAGAGTATGAACGCCTCCTGAATCCCAATGGCTGCGGGGTTATGGGACAGATTTCCATTCCGAAACTCCATTGCTTCCTGCCGATTTATCATGGCATCAAATCTGAGGCCTGTCCTGTCGGAATGGAGCATATGCCGGGTTCCTCCCTTCCGGTGGGCGGTCCGGGCACTCATACGGTACTGACGGTAAAACGGTTTGTTTTTCCGATGGGAATCCAGGGGAAAACGGCCTGTCTTGGTGTCGGGGATATTTTCCGGATTCGTGTGTTGGGGGAGACACTGCGTTACCGGATTGATCGGGTAGATACGGCCGCACCCGCGTTACCGTTGGATTTCCGGATTGATCCGGCAATGGACTACTGCACCCTGCTTTCGTTTGATTTTCGCGGAAACTCGGGACAATGGATTCTGATGCGCGGCGTCCGTCGGGAGCTGTTCCCGCTGACGGCTGAGAAGCGGATAAGATGGTTGTATCATCCTCCGGTATTATCGATGGAAGAACGCCGTTTTCCAGCGGATCTTCGCGCTTTGGCCGCAGTGACGGACCAAAACGGAAGAATCCGGATCCACCTCGCAGGCAGATCCGGAACGGCATTCTGATGGGATAAGATATCGCACGAGGAGAAGGAGAGGGCTATGCAGAGAACAGGAATGTGGAAACGAATGGCCGGTGTAATGATTGCCGTGGCTCTGTTTGCGTTTGGCGGCAAGGGATTGCTGCCGGCGTATGCGGCAGAAAGCTCTGTGATGGGAATCAATCGGTATGAGAGAGGTGTGAAAGGCGGCGTTTCACTCAAAACCGGCAATACCTACCGGCTGGGAGGATACTCCTGGATGGTGGCGGAACAGGGTACCGGATATGCGGTGCTGCAGTCGAACGGTGTGACATCCGGCTGTTGGCCGGGATACGTGATCTCACGATTCGGAAACGGATCGGAATATCGGGCCGACATTGATGGGCAGGATATCAGCGGTTATGACAAAAAAACGAGGGAACTGTATGAAGCTATTCGATCGGCGGAGAAGCCTGCTTCCTACGGCAGAGGCCTGTATCTGGTGGGAATTTCCAAATTGGGGGTGGCCGATCTCAAACATTTTAACCGAAAGGGATCCGTGACGAGCGGCGGTTATCGGGCACCTCTTATGAATGCGGCCAAATCCTGGACAGGGACATATTATTACAACGGATACGCGTCGAATCAAATGCATGAAACGGCGGTCTGTATGTACCCGGACGGAAAAATTCATTCCGATTCGGATACCTATCAGGGGATGACGGGAAATGTTGCACCGGCATTTAATCTGGATACGTCGAAGGTTACGTTAAGCGGTTCGGAACTCTCAATTGTGTCATTTGAAGAAAGCACGGGAATTCGGGCGGTTCAGCCGGTCACCTCTCTTACCGCGGGCCAGACAAAAGCACTCGGCGAGGTGATCTCCGGCGTGACTTATATCGACGGAACCAATGTGGGGAGATCGGCAGGATACCGGATCAGTGCCAATGTCGGGACGATCAGCGGAACAAACTGGACCATCCCGAGTTCCGGTGCGCCGAAGACTGCAACACTGATAATTACAGAGACGGGAAGCGGCAGAAATCTCTCGATAAAGAAGACGGTAGACATCACACCGGATGTGACCGGACTGAATGTCATACAGGGAATTACCACGGTGGAGGAAGGATCCTCTGCGCCGCTTTCCTCCCTGTTTTCTTACGTTAAGTATTCGAACAGTGTGAATGCGGAATATACGGTATCCGTGAAGACCCCAAATGGAGGAAGTATTAAAAACAACATTTACACTGCACCGACAGGGATTAACCGGAGGATGCCGGTCACGCTCACGGTTAGGGACAATACATACAGTTATGTGTCGGAGAAAACCATTTCGATCGTACCGCGTGCGGCAAAAGAAATCCGGATACAGAGAAAATCCGTTTTTCCGGGTTCCCTGACGGAAGGTACGACAGCGGATCTGTCATCTTTGATCGAGGTGATGGGGTATGACAGCGGAGATCAGTGCGACGGGGAGGTCAGATTTGAACTCACAGATGCGGACAGGGGCGAGGTGGATGGAACGGTCTATACCGCACCGAAGGATCTGGTGGATCCCATTTCTGTTCGGATCGGCGTAAAAGCCTGCGGCTCCGCCGGCGAAGTGGACTATGAAGGGAAGACAGCGGCGTTCGATGTGAGGCTTGCGCTTGACCCGAACGGCGGAAGCGAAAATGCGGTCGGCTTTGATGACCGCTCCTGGTATTCGTTTCGGGACCCGGAGTCAAAAATTGAGTGGATGTATAAGCTGGATCCCGAAGGCAATATCATTGGATTATATACAGAAAACACCGGAATTGACGGGATTGTGGACTCCGGAAACTGTCTGAATGTGCCGGCCAAAATCAACGGAAGACCGGTTGCGGCAATCGGCGGCGGAACGGAGAATCATCCGTTTGTTCCGGAATCCTGTTCGGAGTGGAGCAGAATCTCGTTTCCGCTTTCGCTGCACGCGATCAATGATTATGCGTTTGCCGGAAATACCGCGGATGCGAAGGTCACCATCCCGTCTTCGATTTGTGCCGTCGGCCTCAAGGCGTTTTACCGGTCGAATCTGGCCGAAGTCCGTTTTACGGATTTTTCCGGAACGGTGGGATCGTATGCGTTCGGCAGAACGCCGAATCTGAGAACACTGACTGCCAGGGGAAGCGGAGACGGGATGATTCTCTCGACTGCCTCCTTCGTCGATACGGCCCTGGAGGATGTCACCCTGACCGGCAATGTCACGGTTCACAAGAAAGCATTCCGTGACAGCAATCAATTGAAGAGGCTTTCGCTAAACGGTGCGGTTCGGCTGGAACCGTATGCTGTCTCGGATGCGGGCACATTGGAAACCTTACATCTGTCCGGACCGGTTTCCATCGGCTCCTACGCCTTTCGAAACAATGTTTTGCTTCGAAAGCTGATTCTGCCGGCGGGTACCTCGCTGGGGGAGTATGCGTTTGAAGGCTGCACCGGACTCCGATGGATGGAGGCAGACTGTGATCTGACTTCACATTCGTTTGAACATACCGGAAATATCACACGGATCGTTCTCGGAGATGGCTGTGAATCGGTGGCATATGACTGGGAGGGAAATCAGACGTCATTTCAGGGAAGCACGGCGGAGTTTTCTGACGGGAATGATTCGGACGGGCAACGGAACGAGGACAGGGAGTTTATCGATCCGGGAAGAATCATCTATGCGAAAAGCAGCGGCACAAGGTATCATTTCCGGAACGGGGATCCAAAAGGAAGCTGCTTTGGGGCGTCCGGGACGGTTCAGGTATATATCCCGTGGGATGATGCGGACACTGCGCAGGTGGAACACTCCAAGGAAGAGGACATTTCCCTTTCGGGCATGAATCTTTGGAAAAATGATGTCTGGCGGGAATTGAAAAATGCCGGAAACCGTACCTCGGTCCGGATCAAGCCGGTCGTGTCGCCGGATGAAGTGATGAAACGGCAGGGAATGGCTGCAGAGGAACAGGGCGAAAAACCACAGACCGGGATTGCTGCGCATTACAGCGGAATCATTCTCACATCGAAGGAGCTGGACAAAACGAAACTGACGGTCCGGAAAATGGTTGGAGAAAAGGAAGGCGAGTTCTATCCGGAAGATGGGTTTTACGCGGTACGCACATCCGATGTTCAGGAAATGCTGAACGGAGGCGCGGAGATGACGGCGGAACGGATTGCTTCCTTTGAGCCGGTTTTGGCAACGGAAGATGATCTGAAAGCCGGGCAGACTACCGGGACACTGTCGGTCACGGTGATTGTATTTTCTGACGGTGACGGGCAGAGGACGTTCTATGCCGTGCCGGTTTCGGTCCGCGTGGAAAAGTATTCCGCGGAAAGTTATGCGGAGTATGCATACGGATCGTACGACGCTATCACATCGGCGCTGGTGGAACTCGAAGAACGGATGAAAGAGATTGAAAATTCGCTGAAGAATGCGGGGGCGGATTCGGTGGAAACGCTGATCCGAGAGCTGGAGGATGTGCGAAAGCAGTATTCCAAGCTGGTGGAAACCCTGTCCGCTTATGTCAGCCGGAATACGGCGGATCAATCCGGATTTTTCGGAACGACGGTGGCGGAAGACGGAACGAAAACCGAAGTGGTCTTTCTGGAAGGCAGAGCGGTGAAGTATGAGAAAACAGATGGAACGGATCCGGAGGGCGGCCCGGTCTATCAGGCGCGGTATGATGCGGATGGAGACGGAGAAGCGGAGAATATCTGGTTCACCGTAAAACATGACGGCATCCATCTCACCGATCAGGCCGGGGGCGAGGTGAAGGAAGACGGTACGACGGCTTCGGAAGGCGAGCGGGGGAAAGTATATGAGGCAACTCTCGGGATTCTGAAGAAAGAACTTGCGGCGCAGATTGACGAAATCTGTGATCGGATGGATGCCTGTGATGCGGGGCTAAAGGCGATGAAAGAGCATCTGCGGGAAGCGGGAGCGGAGGCGGAGACACAGGAGGGAGAAGATGATTACGAAAAGATTGTTCGTGCCATCGACGCACTGTCCGCTAAACTGAACGATGCACAGAGTAAGGCGGAAGGATACCGGGATGCCCTGAACTCGGTGCTCCGGTCTCTGAAGGAAGAAGACGACAAGGAAGACAAAGATCGCCCACTCGCCGGGACATTGGAGGAAATCTATGAAAAGATTGCGGGGCTTCGGGAAAATATCGCAGCCGCGGAGGAAAATGCCGCCGGACTGAAGGAAAAACTGGATCGATCGGACAATGGTGCGGCGGAACTGCGGAATCTGCTGAAGCAGAGAGAAGAGGATATCTCTTCTTTAAAGCAGCAGGTGGAATCTTTGATCCGTACCGCTCAGGAGTATACAGACTATACCAGGGATACGGAGGTGAACCGGAACAGTGCGTCATATGTTTCCGGCTATGACACCGGCTTTGAAAGAGGAAAGGGAAGCGTCGACACCGGAGAGTACTACCGCAGCGGATATGCGGAAGGGTATCGGGACGGAAACCGGAATGCCGGAAGCGGTTCGTCGGGAAGTGACTCAAAAGCTTCCTATAGAAAAGGATATTCGGACGGACTGGAGGACGGTGTGCGATCCGTCGACGCAGACAGCGTGTATCACAGAGGATATGAATCCGGATTTGCGGAAGGAGCAGCAAGCGTGAGAGCCGATGCCGGAAAAGAAGCCGGCTACGAGTCAGCGTATGAAGCCGGATTTGCCGCCGGAAGAAAGGCAGCAGCGGAGGAGGCGGAAAAAGCGGACAAAGCGGATAAGGCGGAACAGAAGGACGCGGCGGATGGGATTTTGACGGAGAAAACGCAGTCCGGACCGGAGCGCCGGGAAAATGCCGCCGCTGAGAAATCACGGGATACTGACCGGAATAGAAAAATGAGCCGGGAAAATGCCGGTGAAATACAGGAACTGCCGATGGAACTTCTCGGAGTCAGAAGGATCGGAGATTCCAAACTGTCGGGAAAAATCCGGGAAAGGAGAGAAGCTGAACCGGCGAAAAAGGCTTGGGAAAGCGAAGACACGGAAGCGGCGGAAAAGGATTGGGAGAGTGGAGACACGGAAGCGGCGGAAAAGGATTGGGAAAGTGGAGACACGGAACCGGCGGAAAAGGCTTGGAAAAATGGAAACGCCGAACCGGCGGGAAAGGTTGAGGAAAGGAGTGACACCGAAACGGAGATGCCGACGGAGATAGAGCCAGAAGAAGAGACGGCTGCAGCATTTCTTCTGTTGGCTGCCGGAGCAGCCAGTCTGATCGGCTGCGTTCTGCATCTCAAAAAGAAAAGAAGGGTGCGCCTGCCGTAGAAAACATTTGAAAAAAGTTCTTGCCACAAAATAATTGCTGTGATAATATTACGGAGTTGACTATTATTCACGCTGCTCGGATCCTTAAGGTCGGTGCCTGAAGGTTCAGGTCCCCGAGGGAATAGAAGATGACAGCGGAAGAAAAAACCAAACGGAGGAAAAATCATGAGTGTTATTTCCATGAAGCAGTTACTTGAGGCAGGCGTTCACTTCGGACATCAGACAAGAAGATGGAACCCGAAGATGGGTGAGTACATCTACACAGAGAGAAACGGAATCCACATCATCGACCTTCAGAAGACAGTAGGTAAGATCGATGAGGCTTACAAGGCTATGGCTGAGGTTGCTGCTGAGGGCGGCGACATCCTTTTCGTTGGTACAAAGAAGCAGGCTCAGGATACTGTTAAGGCAGAGGCTGAGAGATGCGGAATGTACTTTGTAAACGAGAGATGGCTCGGTGGTATGCTGACAAACTTCAAGACCATCCAGACTCGTGTTGCAAGACTGAACGAGATCAAGAAGATGGAAGCTGACGGCGTATTCGAGGTTCTGCCGAAGAAGGAAGTTGCAGGTCTCAGAAAAGAGCTTGAGAAGCTTGAGAAGAACATCGGCGGTATGGCTGAGATGAAGAAGATCCCGGCTGCTATCTTCGTAGTAGATCCGAAGAAGGAGAGAATCTGCGTATCCGAGGCTCACAAGCTTGGCATCAAGCTGTTCGGTATCTGCGATACCAACTGTGATCCGGATGAGCTGGACTATGTAATCCCGGGCAACGATGATGCAATCAGAGCCGTTAAGCTGATCGTTTCCAAGATGGCTGATGCAGTGATCGAGGCAAAGCAGGGCGAGACTCAGGCAGAGGTTGCTGAAGAGGCTGAGGCTTAATCTGAAACATTGACGCGAGCAGCGAACGGAACCTGCAAAGCGGGTTCCGTTTCGTTGGTGGAGCACCCTGCAGTTTTTTGCGTGCAGGGCTTCGCATGGAAATTTACCTGGCGGGGGATTCCGGGCCAGGCAGATTTGCTTAAGAACGAAAATCAATTGCATATAGTTGAGAGGAGAATACCGCAATGGCAATCACAGCAAAGCAGGTAAAAGAATTACGTGAGATGACAGGTGCCGGCATGATGGACTGCAAGAAGGCTCTGACAGCGACCGATGGCGATTTTGATAAGGCGATCGAGTTCCTGAGAGAGAAGGGACTTGCTGGTGCAGAGAAGAAGGCAGGCCGTATTGCAGCTGAGGGTGTCTGCGAGGTTAAGGTTTCTGCAGATGAGAAGCAGGCAGTTGTAGTTGAGGTTAACGCTGAGACTGACTTCGTAGCAAAGAATGAGAAGTTCAGAACCTATGTTGGCCAGGTTGCTGATCAGGCTCTTACAACTTCCGCTGCAGACATCGATGCATTCCTTGCTGAGAAGTGGGCGATGGATGAGTCCAAGACGGTTGCTGAGGAGCTTTCTTCTCAGATCGCGATCATCGGCGAGAACATGCACATCAGAAGATTTGTTCAGGTGAAGGAAGACAACGGTATGGTTGTTTCCTACATCCACGCTGGCGGTAAGATCGGCGTTCTCGTTGATCTTGAGACAAACGTTGTCAACGACGAGATCCGTGAGATGGGCAGAAACATCGCAATGCAGGTTGCAGCTCTTAACCCGAAGTTCACCAACAGAACTGAGGTTGATCAGGAATATCTTGCTCACGAGACAGAGATTATCACTGCAGCTGCAAAGAACGAGAAGCCGGATGCAAATGAGAAGATCATTGCTGGCATGGTTCAGGGCCGTATCAACAAAGAGCTCAAGGAGATCTGCCTGGTAGATCAGACTTATGTTAAGGCAGCTGACGGCAAGCAGAGCGTTCAGAAGTACGTTGAGGAAGTTGCCAAGGCAAACGGCGCACAGATCGCAGTAAAGGGCTTTGTTCGTTTTGAGACCGGTGAGGGTCTTGAGAAGAAGAACGAGGACTTCGCAGCAGAGGTTGCAGCTCAGAGAGAGGCTGCAAACAAGTAATCTGCGCGGACAGCGTCCTTCTTGATATTGCGTATGAATTTTTTTCGGCGGTGCCGGGGGATCCCCGGTGCCGCCGTTTTGGTTTCATAGGAAATTTCTCCGAAATTCCCTATGGAACCAAAACGCCCCGCAGACTTTGTTCTTAAAGAAAAATATTCCAAAGTTCCTATATCCCGGAAAGCGCTCTGCGAGGGGAGGCCCCCCGTGAGGTTCGCGTTTTGTGCGCAGTGCATTTCGAAAGAAAATATGCTATACTTTGGTCTATGGAAAAATGCCGCGCATGGCGTGCAGGAATTTTCCCCAACCTTCCGGACGGTCGTTATGAAAGGGAGGATGGTGCGCCGGAAGTCGGCTGCGGACTTTGATGATCAAGGGAGAGGAGAAAAACAATGGTAAAGCATATTATTTTTTGGCAGCTGAAAGACGAGTTCAGCGAGGAGCAGAAAAAAGAGATCCGCAAAGGAATCAAGGAGGGACTTGAGGACCTTGTCGGCAAAGTTCCGGGCCTTCTGGAGGTTCACGTTCGTACAGAGTTCCTGGGATCATCCACGGCGGATGTCATGCTGGATACAACACTGGAAAGTGTGGAGGCGCTGAAGGGATACGCAGTGCACCCTGCTCATGTTGCGGTAGCCGACACAAAGGTTCGTCCTTATACCAAAACGAGAGTCTGCATGGATTACGAGGTTGAATAACCGGGATCCGGCGCCGCAGAACAAGGTCCATGAATCCGTGAACGCAAATCAATAAGGTGAAATCCGGGAACTGCTTTTCTGACGTCAGAAAGGCAGTTCTTGTTTGCTTCATAGCTTCCTGTAACATTTAAAGTGTGAATTTGTAGAAACAGAAAGATACCTCAGTTAAACTGTAATTGCTGACCCTGCATAGTTGGCAATAAACAGAACAAAAGAGGTATCTACAGATGAATTTTACACAAAACAAGAAAATCAGGCAAGTAACAGAAAAGACAATGGTAGTTGGTATTGATGTTGGTAGTGAAAAGCATTATTTTAGAGCTTTTGATTGGAGGGGGATTGAGCTTACAAAAAAACCTTTTTGCTTTGGAAATTCAATAGAGGGATTTAGAACTTTTTATAATGAAATCGGATTATTGATGGATAGATTTCATTTATCCGAAACTCTT
>NZ_FOIL01000037.1 GCF_900101295.1 [Clostridium] aminophilum
AAAGTACACCTTCTTGCGTGAAAATGCACTTTCTATAATGTGGCTTTCTTGTATGAATTTGCTCTATATCTAAAGGTTGAAGGTGGCATATTTACAAGCCTTGCAGCCTCTTCTGTTGAGATTTTCTCAGCTTTCCACTTTTGATAAACCTCATGAAAATTATCTGGTAATGGCTTAGGTGGTCTGCCGAGCTTAACCCCTCTAGCTCTTGCAGCTGCTATACCTTCTGCCTGTCTTTGATGAATAGTGCTGTACTCGCTTTCAGCCACATAGGATAATAATGCAAGCACCAAATCACTTATCAGCGTTCCTAAGAGATTCTTTTCTCTTCTTGTATCGAGCACCGGCATATCTATAACCACAACATCAGCTCCTTTATCTTTTGTTATTAACTGCCATTGATCACTTAAATCCCGATAACTACGCCCAAGCCTATCAATGGACTTGATATACAGAACTGAGTTATCGTCAAGCTTTTTAAGGAGCTTTTTGTATTGCGGTCTGTCAAAATTCTTTCCTGAGAGTTTATCAAGATAAATGTTTTTCTCTGGAACTCCCATCTCCTTCAAGGCTATTATTTGCCTGTCCTCGTTCTGCTCACGGGTTGAAACTCTAGCGTAACCATAGATTTTTACTTGCTTTTCACTCATAATGCACCTCCGATATTTTATGAATTACGCTTACAGTTTATCTGGGACATTTGTTTCTTTATCTGTTCCCTTCGTTCCACTGATATCCTTCTCGGCTTACGATAACTAACGTACTGCTTCGGCATAGAATAGGTCTTGTCGATATCTGTTTCACCTATGCATTTATAAACCTCTGGGAACTCGGTAACTAACGCATCAAGTTTTCTAATAACGGCTTTATCTCTGGTGAATACTACTGCATCAGATTCAGCAACGTTAAAATTGATTATTGTTTCTTGCTCATACTTGGATAACTTCATAGGCTTATCTCACCTCGCTTTCTATGTTTGTTTGGCTCGTTAATTATCGTATGTTTTGCTTCTGCAATCTTTTTATTGATTTGATGTTTAAATGAGAGCCTTCCATCTTTTTCAACACGTTCCTTATCGCTTAAAATAAGCTCATTTCCCTTCACGCTGTAAAAATGCCAATCTGTTATTTTCCCTTTCTCGTCTGTAAATGTAGCCATGAACTGTCCCTCGCCTTTGTTGGTGATAGTTAGCCAATGCCAATCATCACCTTCTCTGGTGTAAACACGCTTATAGTTAAACTCATTACCTGTAAAGCGTTCATTGAGCTTATAAGGCTTCGACTTCTCATTTTTGAATTGTCCGTTATAATGCTCTAAAATCAGCTCGAATGCTTGGTCTATATCCATAAATGCTCCTTTCTGTCCGACTGCTCAGATTTGAGCCGCCAAAACCCTTGATTTTCCTTTGAAGTTTGTTTTTCAAACTTCTAGAAGTATGATTTACATACTGCCTATCACCACTCCACGAACATATCTCAATAACCTTGAAACCCGCTTATCTTCTGATCTTTTTACGGTCTACCCTCTTGGTCTCCGATAGTGATTCTGGCACGGAACAGAACGGAAGGGAAAGGAAGGGATAAGATAAGATGAGATAAGATAGAATAGTTAATAGGGTATATCTTTATTCTCTTTTTCTTTGCTTCTTTCTTTTTCTCTTCTTTCTAGGGGAAGAAGGAAGGGAAGGAAAGAGAAGGAAGGAGAAGGGGAGGAAGGGGAAACAATCCTCGTTAATTAACGCAACAATGAAAAATAAAAAAGCCTCAATGATAATTTCCTCATTAAGACTTTTTGAAATCTCGTTCTCACGATAATTACTGTATGAACTTTTCTTAGAATAGCTATATTCTACGTCACTTCTCTACTATCTGGATTATGCTTTTCCTTTCTCGATTATTGTTCCAACAAATCGGGTATAACATGCTTCATTCCCTGGGACTTTGCTCCAGGGTTATCATTGCCATAACCTTCCATGAGGTTTACAACTCCCCAAATACCAAGACCTGCACCAAGTGCGATTACGAGTGTCTGAAGTACGCCTACTGCGCTGTTGAAAAATGCCATATGATTATTCCTCCATAATTATCTGTATGAAAAAAGGCCGGTCAAATGTTTCTTTGATCGGCCTTCACTATTGGTTTCAATTGATTGTTATCTTACTGCTCCACTTACTTAGTGGGTGCCCTTGCCCGGTATCTCATGCTCGCCTCCTTATTTCTCCATGCCCTTATTCTTCGCCTTTTCAGGCTTAGGCTTGACCGGCTGCTTTGCTGCTTCCTGCTTTTTCTCATCAAGATTGCCAAGCAGGGAATCTCTCTCCCTGGTCTTGTAGGACTCCATCATTTCTTTAAGCTCCGTATTCGGAACCTCACGAACATCGTTGCCCCACTCCTTCTTGCCATCTTCCTTCTCGCCGAGGATTACAGGCTTACTAACCTTAGTCGTTCCATCCTCCGGAAGCTTCATCCAGACTCCTTTGCCAAACTTATTGTCATGGATCATCTTCGGAGAGATCACAAAGGAAGCCCAAGGTGTATGGTCATCCTTGTCTGCATTGGGAATCTTAACCTCTACCAGCTCATGGCCATTCTTAGAAGTGAAAGGTTCTCCAACAAGTCCTTTGCCAAACTTGATTGAGACTTCCTTCTGCTCCGGCACATCAATGGTTTCCCCATTGGCCAGAGCTTTCTCTGCTTCCTGAATCCAGTCGGGAAGATCTCCCGGCATGATTTTGCTTGCTTCTGCCATCTGCTTATCTCCTTTCTGGAAAAAGAAAAAGACATCCCTCCATTGGAATGCCTTAATCCGTCTTAATTACCTGATATTTATCATCTGCATGTAACACCAATTTATGGCTCAGGAACTTCTCAATATCGAACCAATACTTCTTGTCAAAGTCAGCTGTCAGCTTGTAGTTCGGATGCTGTGTCAGGTCATATTTATCTGAGAAGAAAGGTCTCACGCCTCTTACCTGCACGATACATTTTGAACCGTCCATAACTGCTAATTGATCCATGCTCATAAGATCGTGTCCGAGCTTCTGATAGTTCATGTTATAGCTTTGGGACTGTCCCCTAGTCTCGCCTGTGTTATACATGTCGATGGTTTCTTTACCAAGAATCTCATTGAGATCCTTTAGTGTTGATTTCTCAGAGCCTCCAAGGAAGATCTGGGAATCCATGTTGCCGATAATGGTATCCGCATTGTCCTTATAGATTGCTTTGAGCTGCGACTTCGCCTGAAGAACCAGACAGGCTGAGATCTCACGACTTCGAATGGTTGCTACCAGCTTTTCCAGATTAGGGATCTGGCCAATGTTGGCTGCCTCATCGATCAGACATCGTACATGAACCGGAAGCCTTCCACCATACACATCATCTGCCTTCTCACAGAGCAGATTGAACATCTGGGTGTAGACCATACTGATCAGGAAATTGAAGGTCGCATCTGTATCTGACATGATCAAAAACAGTGCTGTCTTCTTATCTCCTAAGGTATCTAATTCCAGCTCGTCATAAGCTGTGATCTCTCTAAGCTCCTTGATATCAAACGGAGCAAGTCTTGCACCACAGGATACCAGGATTGATTTCGCTGTCTTTCCAGCAGCAAGTTTGTATTTCTTATACTGTCTTACTGCAAAGTGATCCGGATTTTTTTCCTCCAGCTCATCAAACATCAGATCCACCGGATTCTTAAATTCCTCGTCATCTTCACGGACCTCCATTGCATTCAGCATTTCCAGCAAGGTTGAGAAGTTCTGCTCTTCCTCCGGAGCTTCATAATGGATATATCCAATAAGTGCCGAGTACAGCAGCTTCTCTGATTTTTCCCAGAACTCGTCTCCGCCTTTTCCTTCGCCCTTGGTATTGGCAATCAATGTCGTTACCAGCTTCAAGATGTCTTTCTCATCATGAATATAGGCAAAAGGGTTATAGTGCATCGACTTATGAAAGTTGATGGTATTGAAGATCTTGATCCGATAGCCGTTCTTCAGCATGGCATAACCACACTCATTTACGACACTACCTTTTGGATCTGTCACTACATAGCTGCTATGCATCTGAAGCAGGTTCGGCTTCAATACAAATCTCGTCTTACCTGAACCAGAGCCACCAACGATTAACACGTTCTTATTTCTCGCATACTTCGGATTCTTAGGTCTTGAACTCATTGTGAGCCGTTCCGATTGCGAGAGGATGACGTTGTTCTGGAATACCGGATCGATGTAGGGCTCGATGTCTGCATGTGTTCCCCACCTGGCCGAGCCGTATTCTTCGTTATGACGGTACTTTTTGGCATTCTTGCCCTTAAGATATACCGCCAGGCGAAGTGCCCCGGCTACGGCAGCTCCAACACAAAGATCCAAAGGGTGGACGCTCGGTAATATGTTGGAAAATGCCTCCTTGAAACATCCATCCAAGATCAAACTCTGTAACTTCTCTGAAGCATTGGTTCCTGTCGCCAGTCTCCAGGCTTCTCCAAGGTTTGTTGCAACAAGCCCCAGGACCGCATATGGAACATTCAGGATCAACTTTTTCTTAAGCTTACTGTTCATCGTTCTTGCTCCTTTCTCTTTTCTGCGACCTTCTTAGGCAGAGCTGCAACGATATCCTTGAACTTGCTAAGCTTAGCAAGGATACTTGGTCGTCCTTCTTTCTGGATTTTCATCTGCTTTGCTGTATATTCATTTACCACAGCATTGATAGCATCTGCGTCCCTCGCTTTGAAGAACACGGAATACTTTGGTGGATCAAGCTCAGTGCTCTTTACGATAGCGAAATCAACGCCATACTTATTAGCAATCTTCTTGAAATCACCAAGGCCAGCTCCATCAATATCGATGGCCTGAGCACCTTGATCCTTTCGAATCAGATCCTTGACCTTCATTTCACCGTGCTCCGGATGAAGCTTGTTCTTAATAGCTTTGCCAGGGGCTGTTGCCACCTTCTTCAGATCATCAACCAACATTTCGGCTGTTGGCTTAACAAAATGTTCCGTTACAAAATGAGTAATTGGTTTCACCACTTCGTTTTCAACAGTTCTCGCTGCCTGGCCTAAGACTTCTTTTGAAACCTCTTCATTTAGCATTCATGGTCGCCTCCTTTCCTGTATTTCTGTAAAAGAAAAGGACCGCCATCTGGCAGCCCTTACTCATAACCAATTACACCTTCTAAGGATGTAACGATTACCTTTGCTTTCTTAGCGATAGCAATGTCATCCTTTACCTCGTCATTCTGCTTATTCCCACAGATCACAAGGAATCTTGCCCTGCGGAGAAGATCTTCCGACATCTCTTTCCTCCGCTTGTGTGAATCAGTATCTTCTGTAGAAAAGATTCCATCGAAGGCAAGCACCGGGCAGAGAGGCAGATATCCTTCATTGATCAGCTCACTACAGTATTTCTTTGCCTCTTCCTTCGCAACCACCGGATTCTTGTTCCAGGCAGCTGTCACATAGGCTCTTGGTATAGTTCTGCTCATATCACGCCTCCTTAAGAAAGCACAAGGGCAGAAAACTGCTGATCCTCTGATACAAGGGTAGCCATTCTCCCATCCAGCATGTCCTGCACAGCTACTATCTCCTCGTCTGAAAGCGGAAGTAATCTATCTCCACTAATTTTCATGACGAGCATGCTGCCTACAAAGAATCTGCCCTCCTCCAGGTCAAATGCCTTGTTATCATTGAACAGAACAATAAAGTCAGAGTCTCCCAAAATGATCGATCCACCACAGTTCTTGAAACCTTCAATAATTTCCTTAACCTCATTCAGATCAGTAAGTCGAAGATCTCCATTTGTTGCAATGATAAGTGCATGACGATCCGCTCTGATTGCGTTCTCATTTACTGCGTTCTCTACGAATCCATCTGTCAGAGGATTCAGTTTAATCTCTATATTCTTATTCATCTAATGTCTCCTTAAATAATCCCTGAAGCCATATCATGCTTCACCAAGGACTTGTAGTAGTTGTTCATTGTTAGAGGTGCGTTGTACAGAGCAGCCAACAGATACTGTTTCATATTCCTGATCAGAGTCGTATTATCAGACATACTCTGAAGCACAAACTCCAAGTGTCCCGAATCCAGCTTCATAAACCTACTCTTCACGATATCAATTGGACGCTGCTCTCCTGCAATACCAATGGTCTTTCTTGTCGAACACACGGTATCCAGAATAAGCTCTAGGATTTCATCAATAACCTCTTTGTCATAGGGATATCGTTCCTTCATGATATCGATTGCCAATTCCTCCATAAAATACTGACGGTACTGAGATCTCTCATCTCTTCCCTTCTTATCTGCAGAAGAGATTAGATTAGTATCTATAAATTCAGTATTATTATTCTCAGTATTATTACATCGTAATTTCTCCGACCCTAGACCCGGAACATCTCCGAGTCCAGAATCGGAATTTTTACGAGTCAAGAATCGTAAGCTCTCCGTATCAAGGAAGTTCTTCACATAGATCCTGGTAGGTTTCCCCTGGCCTTGCCGTACACGCTGAATCAGATCAATTTCTTCAAGCTCTACCAAAAGCTTTGTGGCCGTTTTATCTGAAATGTTCAGTGCCTTGCAGATACTCTTATTTGTCATATAGACAAAGATCCTGCCGTTATCATCGAACCACCCGCTTTTGTCGGAAAGAGATTCTCTATCCAGCAATATTCCATATAGAGCCTTAGCCGGTATTGTCAGTTTCTCGTATTCAGGCTCTGAAAAGAGCGCTTTCGGTGTGCGATAGAATACAAACTGCTCTGACTGACCTCTATAAAAATAACCTCGTCCCACAACATCACCTCTTCTTGTTGGCGTTGTGATCCTCCATAATCTTCTTCATGCAAGGCCAGCAATAGCTTCTTGCCCTTCCATAACAACAAGGAGTCTTGCAATTACAAGGGGAGGGAATTGCTCCCTCCCTTGTGTATGGTGCATGACCGCCTCTCTTTGTTCCTGAAGGAATCTGATGGACTATGAGGATAGATCCCTGTCTACTCATAGTGCCTCGCCTCCTCTGGACTTCTTCACTGCATCCTTGGCATGCTTCTCAGGTGCTTCCTTAGCAACCTCTTCCTTCTTGGCCTTAAGGTCATCAAGAAGAGAACCCTTGTCCGAATCACGCTCATCAGCATCTCTTTCAGCCTGACGTTCCTCGAACTTATCAGCCATCTCAAAGACATGCTCCTTGGAATCATAGTGATATACATGGTCGGTAAGCTGCTCTTCCGGTGCAACCTGAGTCGCATTGACTTCTCTTACCATTGCTTCAAGATCCTTTGCGGTCATCTCTCCATTATCTCTAACGAGGAGAACCTCATGGATACTGCTTGGAAGAACATAGA
The DNA here is from genome assembly GCF_900101295.1 of [Clostridium] aminophilum. Classification (GTDB taxonomy): domain Bacteria; phylum Bacillota; class Clostridia; order Lachnospirales; family Lachnospiraceae; genus Clostridium_R; species Clostridium_R aminophilum_A. Next base: position 7,338 of record NZ_FOIL01000037.1, read on the forward strand.
AGTCTCCACCAAGCTTTTCAGCTGCATCCTCAAAGAAGTTCGGATAAGCAATTACACCAGCTCCGTGGATATTGTCAGATACACCGGCAACAAACATCTGCTCATCAGCCGGATCAATCTCCGGAATCATTCCAGGTCCCATCATTTCAGTCATTACAACCGACATTCCTCTGATCTCAGAAGGTCTGATCTCTGGTGCATTTACCAATGCATCCTCACGGAGCTGATCATGGGTAACACCAAACTGTTCCATAAGATCATTTGTAACAAGTACGGAGCTTCTTCCCTCGCTGTCCTGCCCCAGGATTAAGCGATAAACAACTGCGATGTCCTCCATCTGTTCATGCGGAACATTCTGAAGCATATCTGCATTGCGATCAGCCGATACAACTTCCATTGCAAGCTTGGTCTTCATCTCATCATAGTTGGTAAGATCCTCCACGTTGATTTCCGGAGTATTCTCTATACCAGCAATAATGGAATCAGCTGCTCTTGCGACTACTTCGCTGTAGCTCTGGCCATCCTCGATTGCATCACAGATAGCACTGAGATTCGCATTCACACCGATACGACTTCCTTCAGGTGTAATGCTAAGTGCCTCGTAAGAAGCATTTAACTTCTCAACATGATGTTCACTGATGTCCGCTTTAATGCCATGCGCTTCAAGCATCTGACCAAGATCATCTTTAACTCTATCCTTAAGTTCTTCACTGTTCATAAGTTTGATTTCCTTTCTTTTGCATAGTGTTGTGTTCCAGGTCGTCACCTGATTTCGGGCAAAAGAAAAGCGCCAGACTCGCGACCTTACGATCACGAGCTGACGCTCTCAATTACCTTATTAAATTTCTGCAGAAAAAACTGACCTCTGAGGAAGTTGTTTGCTTCACTTCAGTAGATCCATTGTAATAATATCACAGGGATTTTCTTAAGAAAATGGATGGCAAGTGGACAATTAGTACCCAAAAGGTGGACAATTAGTACCCAATAGCCAAATATCATTAAATTCGCTATCTAAACAGGAGCCATGTATAACTCACAGCTCCTGTTAGCTATCTCATATACTATTACATTATAATCCGAGACTTTCTTTCCACTTTTTCTTCAGACCATATACACGGCAGTTCTTCTCATCATACTCAACCGATACATCTTCACCAGATGCCTTAATGATATTCATTTTTTCAGAGTCAAATTTCTTGTCTGCTCTTACTGCATTAGCTACTGAGGAATAAATTCCATCAACAAAGTCCAGCTCCAATACTCCATCTTCTGCCAAATCATTGCTCTGTCTAGTCTTACCGTTGTAATTTGCATAGAATACTACTTCATAGCTAGAATCTGTTACCAATGCAAGCAGTTCTACATCTGTAAGTCCTTTTTCCTCTATTTTAAGTACTTCATCATGAATCTGTTTATTCATAAATTACCCTTCTTTCTTCGCTTCAAATGTTCTGTATGACTTCTCACCTGTAGTCTCATTTCTGATTCCTACTCTTACAGATACTAAATTTCCTTCTGCATCATACTTCTTCAAAACAGATGTAACTGAAACATCACATCCATCTTCTTCCATATCAGCGATTTCATCATTTAGGCTCTCCATATCTTCATCGGAAATGTCGCCTTCTACATCTTCAAGTAAATCCTTTGATCCTTCTACATTATCTACTTTAAGATTACTTGTTTCTCCATCAATTGTATAAGTTCTTTCAATCTTAGATGGACGTGTAGAATCGCCTTCGTAGACAACATTACCACTATCTTGAACCTCTTTGCCTTGTTTCTTAGCCTCAGCAATTTCATTTTCCGACTTCTTATAATCACCGCGATTAACGGTATCTCTCATCGCAACGATATTCTCATTTCCAGCCGAACCACCAAGGATACGCGCTACCAAATGGCCACCATCATCTCCGGCTTCACGATCTTCACCGCCAGATTCCGTCTGAGCGTTAGTATCACGTTCATTTTCTGGCTCATATTTTGGTTCACCACTCCAGGTAGAAATTCTTCCATTTTCGTCTGTAGTATAGGTGATTCCATTTTTTTCATAAGTAGTGTTTGGCATTAAATCGCCATTCATCTTATAAATATCACCATTATCGTCCGTTTCGTATTCGTCGCCATCAATTTCATATGTTGAGTTTGGTTCAAGCTTTTTTTCTTCTGTTTCTGTTCCATCATAATCGCCACTATTATCCAGCATTTTAGCAATTGGACGGTCAAGATCCTTAAAGTCTGTAGTCTTTTCCATCGACTTTGCTTTTTCCAAAAGCTCATTATTTAAGTCTTTGAAAATTTCACTAAATCCCATATCCATATTAGAACACCCCCTTATTACGAAGGCTTGTTATCCATGCAGAGTATATTTCTTTGTAATCATCAGACTTAGCTGCCTCTGCCCTCATCAAGCACTGTGTTGATGCAATCGCATATTCAGCAGACAGGCCACTAACCTGAGCTTCAACTTCATGCATTATTCTATCTGTAAGCACATCGAACTCTGCTGAAGTATCAACCATAGGCTTGAGCCATACATTTCCATTTAATACTCCGCTCACAAGTTTCGAGAGACTTTCAAAATTATCATCTTTCCAGAATGAAAGTTCTTTACGCAACTCGTATTCATTTACAAGCTTCTTAACCAAAAGCTTGCTCTTAGTTGAAATCTCGGCTGTAGCCAAGTCAGACTTAATTGTATCAATATCAACGTCAACCGGATTTTTTACCCTTGTTCTTAACAACAACTCTAATAGATTTTTCTTTAATCTGTCCGTGGATCTATTCAGATGGATGACAGGCTTATACTGATACTCAGTTTCTTCGCCCTTATACTTCTGAATCTTACATAACACAGGGTCAACCCAATCATTCTGATAAACAACAGCTACGCCCTTTGGAAGCTTAGCAATTTCATCAAGCTGATCATCTCTTAAGCCAGCTGCTTTTCCTGCTAAGCGTCTATCGCTTTCATCCGGAAGTCGCATAATGATCTTTGTATTTGTATTTCTAATTGCAGAAATATCTACTGCACTTGGTGACTGATCAACAATCACAAATCCCTCACCATAGGTTCTCATTTCTGCGATTGCATTAGAAATCATTTCTACAGACTTTCCAGCTAAACTTGGGCTCTCCGGATTCTGCTCTGATGACGTTCTCTTAAGAATATTATGAGCTTCTTCCAAGATAGTCATATGCTTAAACGGTACGTTCATTGAATCAGCAGTAGACATTCTGTATTCACTTAATCGCATAATGAGAAGACCCATTATCAGTGATTTAGTCTCTAGTGATCCAATTCGACTCAAATCAACAACTACGTTCTTATCAAACAATACTTCACTCGGAATCTCGTTCGAAGCAAATATCTGTCCATTAAGTCCGTTAGTTAATGATTTCACTCTTGTAACAAGTGAACCCATGTAATTGCTCTTCACTTCTTCTGAATATGCAGAGCTATTGATTACTTCAACCAAACACTCCTGAAGATCCATAAATGTAGGATATAAATCATCCCCGTATGCATTTTTTGAAGATGAAAAATCCCAACCGCAATTTTCATATGATTTCAGAAGAGCATCTTTTAATACAGCCGGCATTGCAGCATACATCGGCCAGCATACATTAAAGATTTCAACTAATCGATCTACATGCTCAAGCACATGAATCTTTGAAGGGAACCTAAATGGATTAATTCTAAGAAGGTCAGAATACTCCGGATTTGTTCCAAAGACTTTTACATCAGGACGGTTTCCAAAAACATGTTTATACTCGCCCTTAGCAGGCTCAATCACCATGAAATTGGCACCCAGATTGTTGGTCGTCTGTCTAATAAATTCATAAATAGTATTACTTTTTCCGGAACCAGTTGATCCAGTTACGAATGTATGCATTGAAAGGCTTGCCTTATCAATTCTTACATCATTCGGACAAGCACTGCCCATATTGAATACTTTACCTAAATTGATACCGGTCTTAGATGTCTCATGTTCATATTTGACCACTTCTTTTCCGAAATCAGCATGTTCGATTACAGGAAGTCCACATACAGACTTTCTTGGAAGTCCCATGTGTATAGCCAATTCGTTTCCACTTACCATGGCACTAGGTGTAACTTCAATACTTCCTAACGATCCAGAATATTTAAATACTGGATGCATAAAATTCTTAACATATTGCTCAATGAGTTCAGTCTTATCCTTTTCAAAATTACCCCATGAGTTAATAGCTGCAATTTCTACCCCAGAGTTTTCACCACGCATGATAGCTTTATATGTTGCAGCTGCAATATCTGCAGCATACTGATCTTCAGACATAAAATATGCTGCGCATTCATACATTCCAAGGCTTTCAAATTCATCCATGCGCTTCAACTGCTTATCAATTCTAGTGAGCATATCTTCGACAGACTTATCATGTGCTGTCAATGTAATTGCATTGGACAAACCTTCAGTAACACTTGTTCCTGATGTATATGTATGAGTAGATCCATCTGATACGGCTGTACTTTCACCGTAAGTCTTAGCATTACTTGTAGCGGTAGAATCTGTCACAGTGCTTGCAAGTGCCGAGCCAAGTAGTCCAAGACCACCAGATACAACTCCGCCAACAGCAAGACTAACACCACCAGTTACAGGAGCTAATGCGGCACCAAGAATTCCAGCTGCAGCAGAAACACCCTTTATAACTTTCGATGTAGTATTTTCTTTAGATGTTCCATGTGATTCCGTTGTCGAATCAGTCTCTGATTCCGTTATTGTGTTCGTTGTCGATTTTGTCGTAGAATCACTTGTACTTTCATTCTTTCCTGTAGATGAATTTTGGGCATAGTTTACTTGCATTGTTGCAAATGGCGAAAGCTGGGTATATACACTCTCATATCCTCTTCTGAGCTCTCTAAGCTGATTCTGATCAGTAGAATTAGCAATAATGATACCTGTGTATTTTTGTCCCCTCATTGACAGTACAAGTTTCTCTAATCCCTGTACAAACTCCTGATTATTCTTAAGATTCTCTTCTCTACTATTTGCAACACATGATACGGCAGAAATACTATTTCCTTTAATTCCTGCCATGATTTCCTTTATTTCATCAACGTCATAATCCTGTGTCTTAATTCCAGGGAACTGACCAATCATTGCGTTCTCAAGTGTATTTCGAAGGGAACTTGTTGTCTTATCGGAATCCAGTGAGCGTACTCCCATATAGAAATCCGTAGTCTCCCCATCACTGTCAATAATTATGAAAATTGCAGTATCTGAAGAAGACAAAGTGTTAAACACACTTGCGAACTTATATGATGCAAATTCCTCCTTCTCGTATACCATCTCGGTAATTTTGAAGAATAAAACATTATCATCAATATTCGTATCCAAAATATCCTGACTTAATGGAACAATCTCTAAATTGGATAGATTGGTGATATAGTTCTTCAGAATAACATCATCTACAACTTGTAATGCAGCCTGATATCCTGCCGCAACATTGGCATATTTAGGAACGGGTACGGCTTCAGTTTTCGTTGATACATCATTTGCCATATGAGCAACCTCCTTAGATCTATTTTATGTGCCCATAATACCATCCCACATAGACACATTCTGTCGTTATGACAATTAATTCTCTCTTCCTGCGAAATACATCGCTCCGCCTGCAACTACAGCAACTCCACCGAGGATCGGTACTGCAATCGGTGCTCTAAACGCTAACCCTGCAACAACAGTGACTGCTCCTACTGTAGCAACAGCTATTCCAGCTTTCTGCACTGTCGATAATCCGCTGGATGTATTATTACTACTTGAATAAGTAGATTTTGATGTTCCTGTCTGAGTTCTTGTAACCTGTGGCTTGTATAATTTCTTAGCCATACGAACCAATAAATCTACTCTCTCCTTTGAGAAATTATTTACCACAGCAACCATCTGCTCATTTAGATATTCTTCATTCCAGTCATCTGGATTTCTAAAACTCTCCCCGTCATGTTCATCCATTAGTGCAGGCATCTGATCTTTTGCATAGTCAAGCATCTGCATAAAATCTTCTCCACCTGAACTTAAAAGAAGACTATCTTTTAACATAATTCTGACGCGAGTAACTTTTCCACTTTGAACAGCGTCCTTGAAATCCGATGTAAGTGCCATATCATTTCCTCCTCTGTATAATTTCACAAGCGGTCTCAATATCTCTGGCTGATTTTCTAATCTTTTCAATATCCTCCGTTAGCCAGCGTCTGTTACCATCCACATCCTTATTCATTTTAAGGATTCTATTTATCTTGGTTATTTCCCGTAAAATTGTGTCATAACTACTATCATTAGTTTTTGGTGCACTTCCCATTCCGCTAGTTGACATAGGTCTTGATATAGTTTGTGTAGGTCTAGGAACTGGTTTTGGAGAAGGCGCTGGAGTTCTTACCGGCACCTCTCCTTTGTAAATTTCTCTTATGATTTGTTTTACATAATTCACATGCTCCTTGGTAAAATCGTTTACCAGGGCAGTAAGCTCATAATTCATCAAGTCTAGTGTCCAAGGCTTCTCGGCTTGTTCAAGCGGATCTTCCGGAGTCATCCAAACCTCTACACCATGTGCCAACGCATAGGTTAATAATTCAGAGAACATAGAAAAGCTTTTGTCCACCAGCAAACTGTCCTTAAGCATTATTCTTATTCTCAATACATTATTCTCTTGTACTGTCTTTGCAAATTCGCTCGAAACTGCCATGTGTTCCTCCTAAATATCCAAGATAGCATTTACTTTTCTGTGAATTTCTTCGAGCCAATCCAGACGTCTCTGAGCTTCTTCAAGCTTCTGCTGTGCCTTCTTTTCATCAGTTGCACATTCCTTTAACTCGTTAAGCTTAGCTTTAAGTAACTTATCTAATTCATCGAACTTACTAGCAAATGCTTCTTTAATTCTCTTGGTTTCCGCTTTCGCATAAGCCTGTGCTGCAGAACTGTTTTCGAAAAGGTTCTCCTCAATTGGTGCAAAGAACTTGTGTGCAAGTTCCTCTCCATCGATGTACTCAACATTTTCATAAATATCTTTATAATGACCAGATTCCTGGAACCATGTCCAAGGCTTATACCACTTTTTATCTGTATTTGCCACCCACTCTTCACCAGTCTTCACTCTTTCAGTTTTTACAGATCCAGAGATAATGCTTGATGTATTTGATGGAATTTCACCTTTCATGATTTCAAAAGGATCAAGAACGACATCTCCAACATTTATCTCCTCTACAAGATCAGCAAGCTTTTTCTTGTACTGAGCGAGTAATCCTTCAGCACTCTTCTGCACATTGTTTGCAATTAGATTCTCTAGTTCTACCTGAACTTCCGCCTGGAGAGTTTCAGCAAACTTTGCAAACTGAGCGCAGATACTATCCGCTTCGTCTCTTGAAAGCTTCTTTTGAGTACTTGTCAGATGTTTTGTAATCTTCTCCTGCGCTTTCTTGATTACATTATTTGCAAGCTTCGCAATCTCCTTATCATAGTTGATTGCATTGATTTCAGTCTTGAACTTCTTTGCCTCCTCGCCACTCTGGAGTTTTGCCTCAATGCTGTCAATTCTTGCGACAATGGCATCTTTCTCTTCCTGTTTTGAAGAAATCTCTTTTTTCGTAGTTTCAAAAGACTGTGCACTTTCAAGCTTTTTAATGAATGTATCTACGATATTCTTGATCTTCGCTGTCTTTGCATATTTCAGGACATACATTCTGATTGCTTCTTCAACCGGAACAATACCTGAATGAATTAGTGCCTGTTCATTAGCATTTTCTTCTTCAATAGCTTTTGCTAATCTATTGGCAATAATTCCCTTTGCAGATGCCGGCAACGGCGCATAGTTCTCAAAGTACATCTCTTCATTTCTATTAAACTTACGTACTTTGCCCTTTGCTTCATATACATCGTCGTCATCGTCATCATCGCTCTCCGCAAGAATAGTTCTAATGTTCAATGCTGTAAGTGCAGATGCAGGATAAATATTAGGATTTTCAATTCCATTATCTGCTAAATAGTCTTTTACCTTTTTAATAGCAGCGTCGATACTATCTTCGCCCTTCTTAAAATCATCCAACTTATTCACTACAAAAATGAAACGATCTCTGGACTGTTTTCCCCCAACCTTCATACTTTCAGCTACGTGACCAAGTAAATTACTGTCATCATCAACTGCCAACTGCGTCGCATTCATAATGTAGAGGACAACGGTCTTTGAAGACTCTGATAACATCCTATATGTAGCTGCTTTATGCTCCGGATCACGTGAGTTATTCGGACCAGGAGTGTCAACAAGAACAAGTGATACATCCTCAGATGTTACAAAAGGAATATTACCTTCTACATGAATTCTTGATACTGCAGGGTTTGCGTTTAATCTCTCCATGATTGAGTAAGTAAGATCAGGCTGTGTCTCAATCAAATTACCTTCCTTATCAAATACTCTTGCTTCAAAATGATCCAAGTCATTATCTTTAATTTCTGTGATTGTAGCCGTACATGCTTCCTGCTTTGCAGGCATAAGTCTCTGTCCCAGTAATGAGTTAATCAGAGTTGACTTGCCTGCACTCATGGTTGCGACTACACTAACTTCAAAATCACTGCTCTTCGCCATTTCAAAAGCTCTAACAACATCCGGCTGCTTAAGCTCTTCAAATGGTCCTTTTTGAATTTCCTCAAAAATCTCAGCGATAGCCTGCTCTTTGTCTCTTACTTCTTTTGCAGGAATATGTTCAACCTTGATTTCAATTCCTTTTTTAGCAGCTTCCTGTGCAACAGCCAATACATCTTCATAATCCAATGTTGTACCCTGGAATGTAATCTCAAACTGCTTTGTACTACATTCCTCATAGAGAATCTCAGGAAGGTTATCTACCCACTCCTGAAGGCGCTGATCAGGAACATTTAACCTACTGTTACGCTTGACTTCTTTTCCGTCAATTAAGATCTCTGTTGTTACCTGATAAGGGTTGTACTTAATGAACACTTTCTTCATGATCAATGATCTCTTTCCTGATCAAAAATAATATTTTCAAGTGATAAAATTCCCGAATGAACTAGCACATCTGAAAGCTCATTACATTTATCTTTTGGCACTTCAATTTCGCATGGATAATACGTTTCATAAGCAAATTCTGATCTGCTCAGCTTTCGCTTTAAAAAATCTAAATCATCCTGCTCGTCCTCACTTAATTCTTCTCCATACATACTCATCTTCGCCAAATAAGCTGCATACGCTGAAATCGGATATACCTTTGGATTCTTAAAACCTATCTTTTGTAAATCCTTTTCTACAGATTCCATTGTCTGAGAAACTGAATCAACATTCTTCTTAAAACGATCCATACGATTAACAAGAAAAATGATATCGCCTGAATAATTTTCTTTTACATACTTCAGATGACGAATGTCATCATCAGAGCCAATGTTTTCAGCATTAAACAGATATAAAAGTAAATCACATTTTGTATTCTTTATTGTCTCGTTCGACATCTCTCGATGTTCTTTTTCCATTGATGAATTAACACCTGGAGTGTCAATGAAACATACCTTTGTATCTGTTTCCGCTATTGATCTAAACCTTGAGCCAACATGAATCTCTGTTGTTTCGTTAGCCTCGTTATCATCCATAAGAATTTCATGGGTCGCATCCAATTCAAGATCATGATCCCATTCATATATCAAACCGTCCTCACCGGCTTTGTTATGAAGATAATGGATTTTGGCAGTACAAGTTGCATTCTGCATCTTGTTCACTTTTTTACCTAACAAGGCATTTAATAACGTAGACTTTCCAGCGCTCATGTTCGCGGTTATCATTATTCTTTTTTCTGCTCTGCTATAAAAATCGCGATTCTTCCAAATCACTTTGTATACTGGTTCCAACCCTGGTATGGTTGCTATAGTCTCTCTATCTCCTGTTCCATAAAATGCATTAAATACTGCCTGCATTTTCTTTCTATAACGCTCTCCATAAAATTCAATTATCTTATTCAGCGCCTTATCACCCTTTTTCGAATTATCAAACGAACTTATAAATAAGCAATCCGTAAGAAGAAAATATCTGTAATGAAAAAACTTAAATTTTTCCAGAAAGCTCAGGTCTTTAATTTTGTCTTCGCTATCAGCAACACCTAATTTTGAGGAATACAGCTTTAACATCTGCTTGTCCCATACATCTCTGCTTCCGCTTTCAGAAACAAAATGCTTTAATAACGCCATATACTTCGTTTTTAATTCTGTGTTCATTTTGACAACGGGATGCAAAACCAAATATTGTTGAATTTCCAACATTGCTGCCTTCATTGGTAACACCTCACTTAATTTCAATATTATTAACCATATCGCCTTGGCTCCTAAGCCACATCTCGATACCCTTACCAAACACCTCTGCGGTGATTGTATACACTCCTTCCTTTTCGTTCTCTATTTTCGCTGTTGGTAACCTATCAAGAACTGCCTCGACGGAATTACCTGAATAATTAAACCTAACCCTTTGTAGTTTTCCTCCATACATAAACTGAATTCTTTTTTTAAATTCACCCTCTTCAAATCTGTTTGCGTATGGGATATTAAATTTTTCAGGTAGAATCTTGTATTTTTTGATTCGATCAATTCTATAAATCGTTGGGTACGAATCATCTAAAACATCGAAATCTGCCTTAATCTCTTCATTGTCTATAAAAGCTGTGATATAAAAGTAATATTCTGAGAACATAATAGATACTGGCTTTATTCTTCTCTTAACTAATGCCTTATCCTTAGTCCTTTGATATTCAATATCTACAAAATTATGTTCCCTTATTGCCTTGCCAATATCCCACATCTTGTCAACAAACTCTGATCGATGCTGTAACTCAATATAGTGATATTCCTCATTCTTAATTAGGTCATTTACCTCTTTTCGATTTACCTTTGGAACGCAACACTCAACAAGCCGTGAGATGAGTTTTGTCATTTCTTTCTTAGTAAAGGCCCGGCTATCCAATAGGATTTTACAAATAGCAAGTATTTCGCTATTACTAAGCTTCATTTCATAGATTTGCTCTAATCGATATCCCTTGGCGTTCCTATCATATATAACCGTGTTAATGATTCCATCTTCTGTTGAAGCAGTATCCATATAGCCACGGATATCTTCTATATCCCTTTGTATACTTCTCTCATTAACGCCATAAATTTGAGCTTCTTCAGCTTTATTGACGATATATCCATTCATCAGTTTTGAGTACATTCCCAAAACACGTTCTATCTTATCTTTACTTTCTGTTTGCATATGACCCCCGTATATTATAATTTTCCAGGATGACAGAACCTGTCATTATGCATCTTTTTTTACATATTTTCCGGATTTTATGCGCTCGTCTTTTGGTTTCTCGGCATCATCAGGAATAGCCCATGCATTACCAAATTTCTCTGCTCCATTAATTCTTCCTTCAAGGCAGAGAGTATTGATTCTTCGTTCACTTATTCCCCAGTTCCTAGAAACCTCTGAAATTTTCTTGTATCCTTTCAAAATGCACTCTCCTTTTCGAAAACAAAAAAAGTGGCATTGTGCTATTGCACAATGCCACTTCATATACTTACATAGTTTTCGGTAACTGGCTGACATTGATCAATAACGAGTAATCTTTAGTCCCTATAGTTTTGCGTCACCCATTTTCATGGGCTTTGCCATCGTTATTAATTGTAGACGATTACTCGAACAAAATCAATCAATACAAGGTATTTTATTGTGCATTATGTTATAAACTTTTTTATAAACGCAGTCCTTATCTATCAAATATTGCCACAAACACGCCTTTGGCAGCTCCTACAGCAGCTCCTACCGCGGTACCAACAATCTTGCCAGGGATTCCCAGGATCTTACCTCCAATTTCAGCTCCATCTTCGGCCCCATCGGTAATACAATCCCACACGGTCTCACCGAAATTTCTTTTGATCCCCTCCTTATAATTGTCTTCTTTGTCATCATGAAGCCAATTATCTTCTTCATCATTGATGTTGTCGGCAAGTGCAAGTCTTTTATCCTTAGGCACAGCCTTAATGATGTAGTATAAAAGTTTTGTGAGATTATATGGCTTATGCTGCTCGCCACCATCCTCCTTGTATCCTGCACAATAGTAAATAGGACGAATGCTTAGTCCAGTTGCCTCTTTTACTCTGTTCTGTACCGAATCAGCCTTCTTCTTAAGAAACTCCTTCAAAACTTCATCCGGCGCATTTTTTTCAACATCCCAATGTGTCCCTTTCATAGCAACATCTGCCTGATTAAGTGCAAGAAGGATTCGATCCTTTGCGTCGTCACCAAGTGCAGGAATCAATACCTTGTTAATGAGATCATACGATGTGCCAAGGTCTTTCGATGAAGAATCAAGAATTACTACAACCAAATCAATCAACGGATTTCCATTTTCATCAAGCTCATTAAGTTTTTCAAGAATAGAACGGCTAATTCTTTCGTCACTGGCAATTCCATCACCAAGTCCTGGCGTATCCCAGATAGTAAGATTATCAAGTTCAAACTTTTCAATAAAAGAGGTCTCCGGATCAACTCCAACACCGACCTTTGCAACATCCATATCAAACAAGGCATTGACCGTCGAACTCTTACCTGCACCAGTGGAACCCGTAAGCATAATATTTACCTTCTGATTACGAACCTTAATAAGTCTAGATAATCTCTTTGCCCTCTCACTGTCCGGCATATCAAGAGACATAATCTCTTCTTCTAGCATCACATAGATACTCTTCTTACCTACTTCCTTCTCGGAATTATCCACTCCAACCTCCTTCTCGATGTCTGCGATTTCTTCATCCGTCAGTAGTTCTTCGTTATCAATTACATTTTCAGTACTCATTGTGATTTCCTCCTATACTCAAAATCATTTGTTTCAGATTTGTCTCTTCAAATCTTGTAGTGTAACAATAGCAAAGCACATGGACAGATACTGTCGTTGTGAATTAATTTTTATAAAAAAAGAAAAAAGAACCAGAGCACCGTCTACCAATGCTCTGGTCCTTTACAATATGATGATACTTATTTTAAATCCTAGCCAAAAAACTTTTCATTCCAACCAAAACAGACTCTCCAAAATATCGAACCATTCTTGGGAAGGACCCAATAATCGTTCCTGCAATCATTGCTTCGAAAAACAGCTTCCAGTCTACCGGTGACATAAACAAGCAGCTAAGTCCGGCCAAAATAATAAAGCCCCCTATTAGTCCAAAGATAAAACCAAATACGCCACCTGCAAAATCAATCATGCAAATAAGAATCGTAAGTACAATCTGTACCGGTAACAGTACTACCTTCAATAGGAAATGAAGAACACTTCCAAATACTCTCAATGCGATCATAGTTGGCACCTCCTTATTTACTTAGGATCTGCTCCATAAACTGAATTACTTCCTTCTGTTCCTGACCACTCAGCTTCATAAACAGCTGATAATATGCTCCAAGTCTCTGCATACGATTTTCCTCCTCTTGATCTGCACCAAAGAGCAGCCAATTTGTTGTCACATGATATAAGCCTGCAAAATCTTTTATTTCTTCTGCTGTAACTGCTCTTTTCCCTGCCTCAATCGCACTAAGCGTTGGGCGTGACATTTCCATACTACGTGCAGCATCCTCTTGATACATGCCTACATTGTTTCTTGCTTCTTTTAATCTAATACCAATGGTTTTATCCATGCTGCGCCTCCATGTCAGCTTTTCTGACATCTTCAATATAACACATTTGCTAATCAATGTCAGTATTTCTGACATTGAATTCACAGATAATTCCAGACTCATGAAAATCATGAGCCTGGATTCATGATGTTATGCCTTCATTCCAGACCACTGTTCAAGCAACTGGAGAATCTGCATTTCCATTTCTCTTGCTGAGGTTTTCTGCGGAAAATACTTCTGAAGAATATTGCTATCAAACACCACTCGATTAAGGGGATTCTTCTTCTCTTCATCCATAATGCTTTCTATTAGTTCAGCAGTACATGTTCCTTCTTGACTAAATTTCTTAAGTCTTTGAGCCTGTGACAGGGATGGTGTTGTCTGCGCAAGTTCCATGGCCTCATAGAAGTCCTTCTGTTCCTCAGGCTTCATATAAGAGAGTTCTACCGCAGGATTAAAGGCAATCTTCTTTTCATCCACTAGATCAAGAAGCTCCGGTATAAGATTATTCAATCGTACAAATCGCTGAACTGTTCTTGCACTCTCACCGGTCTGCTTTGCTAACTCTTCATCTGCACGTAACCTCGTGCCAACTTGGCACGAAGTAAGGTCTGTTCTCTTGCCCTGGTGCTTAAGAGCTTCCATTTTCATCTTGTAAGCTTTCGCTCTTTCACTCGGAAGAATATGTTCTCTTTGCAAATTGGAATCTACCATCAAGATTGTAGCCGTGTCGTCGTCCATCTCTCTGACTATTGCCGGTATTTCTTCCTTTCCTGCTAAGATAGATGCATACCTTCTTCTATGGCCGGATATCATTTCATACTCTCCGTTTCCATCAGGACGAATAATAACCGGAACCAATACTCCATACTCTCGAATACTATCTACAGTCTTTCTCATATCCTCATCATCTAGAACCTTAAAAGGATGATTTTTGAATTCATGGATCTGATTAACTGGAATACTCACTACATGTTCACCGGTCTCTTGTCTATTCTCTTCGGTTGTAAAAATATCATCATAGCTCTTTAAGCTAATGTTAGTTCCTCTTCTGGTCATATTTCAGCACCTCCTGTGTTAATGATTCATACGCTTCTGCTACTTTTCCTGAAGGGTCATAGGCAAAAATACTCTTTCCCTCCGCACTCGTTTCTGCAGCTCTGACAGATCTCGGTATCTCTGTCTTGAATACAGTGATTTTGTTGCAGTACGTATTTCTAATTAAGTTGCTGATATCCTTGGCATAATTCGTTCTGGCATCTACCATAGTGATTAGAATTCCTTCAATGCACAGTTTAGGATTAATCTGACGTTTAACCTGATTGATTGTAGAGAGCAATTGCTCTAATCCCTTAGCTGATAAGTAATTGGCTTGAACAGGAACCAATGTTGCATCAGAAGCAGCCAAGGCATTTACGGTAAGCATTCCTAAACTAGGCATACAATCTAAAAGGATATAATCGTATCGCTCTCTAAGTGGTTCCAAGAACTGCTTAAGAATACGTTCTCGATTCATGGTATTCACAAGCAACACCTCAAGTCCTGCAAGTGAAATATTTGAAGGAATCAAATCTATACCTTCCTGCTGATGGATCAATACCTCATCCAATGCCACTGGATTCTCACTTATTGTTCCATTCAGAAGATCTGAGAGTGTCAGCTCCAGGTCATCAGGTCTCGGATACCCCAGGCTGATCGTCAGTGATGCTTGGGGATCTGTATCTATAAGCAAAACCTTTTTATTCTGTCTTGAAAGTCCAATTCCTAAATTCTCTACCGTTGTTGTTTTAGCTGTGCCGCCTTTCTGATTTACCACAGCAATGATTGTTGACTGCTTTTTCATACTGTCTCCTTCCAGTGTGCCATGTCATAGCTGACCTTGGCCGTGTAATAATGATCGATTGTTAATGGTGCGTTATAGATTGTTGCGAGTAGATACTGCTTCACATTTCTGATATCTGTGATTTGGTTTTTAAAGCAATCCAATATGTACTCCATATGCCCTGAATCAATTTTCATAAACTGAGCCTTTACAACATCTACCGGCTTGTCATCTCCGGATATCCGAATTGTCTTTGCCGTGCTGCATAAGACATCAACCATAAGATCAAAGATTTCATTGATCCGTCCGACTTCATAAGGATTGCTTTGGATAAGTATTTCTATGCTTAGCTTCTCCCTAAGATAATCCTCATACTGTTTTCTGATTCGCATCGGATCATCCATCCTAACCACCTTTACTCCTGGATTTGCTGATTCCGCCGATAGATTGATTAGATCAGTCTGACTAAAATCAGTTTGGTTAGTATTAGTATTATTAGTGAATGATTTCCATGAGTCCGGACTTGTGATTTTCACATCTCTGGACTCACGATTTTCATGAGTCTGTGAATCATGATTTTCATGAGTCACAATTTTGCTCTTTCTGTCTCCATCCCCATGCAGTCCCGTTGCAAAATCTTTCACATAGATTCTTGTTGGCTTCCCCTGCCCTTGCTTTTGGCGTTCAATAAGTCCTGCCTTTATCTCTAACTCCTTGAGCAGCTTTGTAGCCTTCTGATTTGCGCAATGCATATCAGCCATGATCTGCTCCAAGGTGTAGTAGATATAGACCTTGCCTTCTTCATCAAGCCATCCATTCTTAGCTGACAAGGATGATCTATCCAGCAAGAGTGAGTACAGAAACTTAGAATCCATTGTGATTCCTGCGAATCTATCATCTGTAATCAACATCTTCGGCACTTGATAGAATGCAAACTGTTCTGTTCCTCTTCCGTAGAAATAATCAAAACCCATTGGCGTACCTCCTTTCTTTTGTTTTGCAGAAATAAAAAAGACGCTTAACTCACAGGAAATGCTGTAAGCTAAGCGTCTTCCGACGATTCTTATTTTGTTTATATCAGACATATTCAAGTAGTGCACTACTGTCACGACGTAGGCTCTATTTTTGCACCTACTGTGTCGAGTTCAACAGCTACAATTACCCGAATATACTTTTTCAGATGCTTTCCACGCTCTGACCAATCGGTCTTTTCAAACGTGAAATGCTCATAAAAGTGCGTAAATTCAAGGACTTCTACTAATTCACCTTTTGCAGTAACACAACAGTCTCGACATGCTGCGTCATCGGGAACATGTCATAGGGTCTTGCTTTTTCCGCCTTATATCCAAGCCTCTGAAACAGCTTCAGATCTCTTGCGAGCGTATCCGGTCCGCAGGAGACATAGATCACGCGGGATGGACCGATCTCCGCCACCGAACGGATAAACTCTTCCGTGGAGCCCGAACGCGGCGGATCCATCAGAACGACATCCACCTTCTCTTTCTGCTCCGCCATCTCCCGCAGGAAAACGCCGGCGTCATTGCAGTAGAAATCCGCATTGCGGATCTTGTTTTCCTTTGCGTTCCGGATGGCATCCTTCACGGCATCCTTATTCAGCTCCACACCGATCACCTTTTTCGCATGAGAAGCCGCGATCAGTGTCATGGTTCCGATACCGCAGTAGGCATCCACGACGGTTTCATTTCCCGTAAGGGCCGCCATCTCAATGGCCGCTCCGTAGAGTTTCTCCGTCTGCAGAGAATTAACCTGATAAAAGGACCGCGAGGAAATGCGGAAACGAAGACCGCAGAGTTCATCCTCAATATAACCTTTCCCGTAAAGGACATTCTCTTTTGTCCCTAAAACCATGCTGGTCTGACGTTCGTTGATATTCTGCACGACGGTGGTGATCTCCGGATGTTTTTCGCGAAGCGCCTTCACAAAATTATTTTTGGACGGAAAAACCGGCGATGCGGTCACCAGAACCACCATGATCTGACCGCTCGTGAAACCGCGGCGCACCAGCACGTGGCGAAGAAGTCCGTAATGGCTGTCCTCGTCATAGGTCTTAATCTTAAAGGATTTCAGCATTCCACGGATGGTGCGGATGATCTCATCCGCCTTCTTGTCCTCGATCAGACACTCCTCCACCGGGACGATATAATGTGTTCCCTCCTGATACGTGCCGGAAATCACGTTTTTCTTCCGGTCAATGCCGAAGACCGCGTGAACTTTATTGCGGTAGTGATATGGATAATGCATGCCGACGATGCTCTCCACCGGACAGACTCCGTTCAAGAGTCCCTCCACATATTTCTGCTTTTTGGCAAGCTGTTCCTCATAGGAAATGTCCAGATACTGACAACCGCCGCACTTATCACAGACCGGGCAGAGTTTGCTCTTCGTGGTTTTCTTCCATGTTCGCTGTTTTTTCTGTTTCTCTTTCATCAATTATCCTCATCATCCGCTCTCTCTCTTCGCATCTGCAATGCTTAAAGAGCGGTTTCCCTCTGTTTTTCCGCAGTACTCTCCATGCGCGCTGGCATGCGGTGTAAATCTTATGAAATCCCGCACAATTGCAATTCATCTGTGTGCGGGGCAGCCGGCAGGCCTTCCGCGCGCTGGCTCAGGCTGTAAAATCTTTATAAATCGCCACGTGATCGTAAATGCATCTCCACGCGCTGTGCGCGGTTCCGGTCACGCAGATATAGTGTTTTCCGGAGGCCGACTCCATATAACTTGCCGCACAGTTTCCGCTCTGCACCACATATCCGGTCTTTGCGCACTGTACCGTGCCGCCGGAATCCTTATCCTCGATCCGGCGCAGAAACCAGTTGGAAATCTTGATTCCCTCCGGATGCTGCTCCGTCTTCGCCGTGGTGTAGGTATGCGCACTCAGCACCTCACGGGCCAGATCATTTTCCACTGCCGCCTTCAGAATCATCGCCATATCCGTAACCGTGCAGTGGTTCTGCTCGTCGTAGATTCCGATGACATTGGCAAAATGCGCCGTATCGGAAAGACCGAGTTCCTGCACTTTCTGATTCATCAGCGCGACAAATGCCTCCTGAGAGCCCGCAACATAATTTGCAAGGCCAAGAGCCGCATCCGCGCCGGACGGCAGAATCGTGCCGTACAGAAGATCACGGACCGGAACCGTCTCACCGACGGCAAATCCGACCGCACTGCAGTCGTTCTGATAGATATAATCGGTGATCTCCTGCGTGATCGTGACCTGATCATCGAGATTTTTCACATGCTCCGCCGCCACAAGGACCGTCAGAATTTTTGTCATGGATGCCGGGCTGATCACCTCATCCGCGGCTCTCTGGGCGATGACATTTCCGCTCTCAAGATCCACCAGAATGCCGTAGTGGCTGTCCACCTCCGGATTCGTAATGGCCTTGGTATCGCCGTCTTTTACCGGTTTATAGCCGCTGAAAAATGCCGCATTCAGGGGGTGTGTCGTACCGCCGTCACCGCTTTCGCTCTCCGCCCGGTTTTCATTTGTCTCATCTGACGGATCCCCCGCATCCGGGTTCACCTCTTCATCCTCCGTGCCGGCTTCCTCCGTGGCCCCGCTAAAATCAGACTCTTCCTCCGTGCTGACTGCAGCCTCTGCCGATGCGGAAAGGTCCTCTTTCGCGCCGCCGGCGATCATGCCGCTGATCCAGTTGACGGAGAAGACAACAAACAGAATCAACAGCACGGTCAGGAGAATTGCTCTGCGGATCTCCCGCATACGGCGCTCCCTGCGTCTGCGCTTCCGAAGCGCTGTCTGACGGTGTCGTCCGCTGCGGCGCTGCAGGTTTTTCTCATTTCTTCGAAGCTGATGCTCCCGAAACTCCGTGCCGGATCTTCTCTCATCGCGCTCTGCCTGTTCCTGCATCCCGCGGATGTTTCTTTTTTTGCGATATCTTCGTGAATCTCTTCCTTTATCCATTATCTCTCACCGAAAATGATTATTTCCACCCGTATTGGTGCCCGGAATCACGGGCACAGCCAAACAGAATTATATGATATTCTCCTGCGTGCCGCAATATGGGAAAAGCAAAGTCCGCGGAGCGTATTTGTTTCATAGCTTCCTGTAACATTTAAAGTGTGAATTTGTAGAAACAGAAAGATACCTCAGTTAAACTGTAATTGCTGACCCT
>NZ_FOIL01000077.1 GCF_900101295.1 [Clostridium] aminophilum
GAGAAAAAGCATTTACAAAAACACAAAGGAAAAAGGAGTGTGCATTAAATGAGAAAGCAGACTAAATATGTTGCAGTTCTTTCTGCAGCAGCTCTTCTTGCTATGGGCGCATCTATGACATCCTTCGCCGCTGGTTGGGAGAAGGACGAGGCAGGTGCATGGCACTATTATGACAAAGACGACGACATGGTCACCAACGAGTGGAAGAAGGACGGCGGAAAGTGGTTCTACCTCGATGATGACGGCGCTATGGTTACGGATCAGTGGGTTGAGGACGACTACTATGTAGGCGAAGACGGCGCAATGATCACCAACGGATGGGTAAAGACTCTCGAGGATGATGAGGATGTTGATAATCCGGAAGATACCGGTGAGCACTGGTACTACTTCAACGCTAAGGGTAAGAAGGTGGCTGCAACCACTGGTGATAGCGTTAAGAAGACCATTGGCGGCAAGACCTACCACTTCGATAGCGACGGAAAGATGCTTTCCGGTTGGCAGGAGAGCGGTGACAATGTTTACTACCTCGGCGGCGAAGATGAAGGTTGGGAGACCAGAAACGCTTGGAGATGGCTCGAGAAGTCCGGTATCGATGACGATGAGGATGATGATGTAACTGGACAGCCGGTTCTCGGTTGCACAGAAGATGACGACTGTGACGACGAGGGTTGGTACTGGTTCGATGCTTCCGGTAAGCTTTATCACAAGAGCGGTCTCAAGACCATCAAAGGTAAGAAGTTCATCTTCAACGAGCATGGTCAGATGCTTTACGAGTGGATCTACGGTGCACAGAGAAAGGTTGGTTCCTACGCACAGCTTGACTCCGACGATGCTACCGATGGTGAGGTTGATATCACTGATATGCTCTGGTTCCAGGAGAACGGTGACGGAGCAAACAACGGTGCTCGTTACAAGGGTTGGCAGTATCTCTCCGGTTCTGAGGCATTAGGTACTGACGGAGATACCAACTGGTACTACTTCAAGGATGGTAAGGCTAAGCACGCTTCCAAGGATGAGGACTGGAACCAGCTCACAGATGGCGATTCCAAGATCTACAGAAAGAAAGAAAAGCTGTCTTGGGATGGTAAGAGCGGTCACTTCTGTTTCGATCAGAACGGTAAGATGAAGACTGGTCTTCAGTACATCGATGGTCACACATACTTCTTCAACGATGACGGTTACATGCAGACCGGTAAGGTTTCCAGCGTAGAAGAAGCTAATGGTGATACATTCAGCTACTACTTCAATACCAAGAATTCTGGCAAGGGCCAGGGTTACACCGGTGAGAAGGATGGCTATCTGTACTACAATGGTAAGAGACTGGAAGCAGATG
This sequence comes from [Clostridium] aminophilum, assembly GCF_900101295.1. GTDB lineage: Bacteria > Bacillota > Clostridia > Lachnospirales > Lachnospiraceae > Clostridium_R > Clostridium_R aminophilum_A. The sequence goes on from NZ_FOIL01000077.1 coordinate 1,334, forward strand.
ATGATTACAGAATCTACGTTGTAAACGGAAAGTATTATATCGTTAATAACAAGGGTAAACTTCAGAAGTCCTTCAAGAAGAAAGATCTTGAACTTCCGAATGGCACCACAATGAGTGATGTTACCTTTGGTGAGGCTGTTCTGAATAAGAAGAACTACGTTCTGAAAGACACCGATATCGTTGATAAGGACGGAAACAAGGATGATGATTATAAGAAAGTAGCTGATGCTGCTTGTGTTCCGTACATCCACCTCGATGATACTGATGAGCTCATCACTCAGTATACATACCTTGAGGCTGCGGATGTTGACAACGATTATCTCACTCTGGACGATGTTCCTGCTCCGGTAGTTCCTGCTCCGGTTGAAGATAATGGCGAGGAAGATGAGGATCAGTAATTTCTAAGCAGGAATGATTCTATCCTAAGATCTCACAGTAAAATAGGTGCTGTCGCATTGGTTGAGCAATCAACTGGTGCGGCAGCACTTTTATATACGAAGAAATAACCTTTTCAGCATAAACGAGGCAAAACACGCTATGCGAGTTTCACCTCGTTGTCACGTCAACTACTCAGGTTTCGTGCAAACTTGTCGACGTAATGTGCTATAAAGAAGAGTTTATTTACTGCCTCATTTCTTTTATAAGGATCCCCACGCGGCTTCCTACTTCGTTTTCAATTTTATCTTCATCCTCGCAGAACATTGTTTCGTTTCGAATTGCGGTATCAATACGGCTGAGCAGTTCTGCCGTATTGTATTTTGACTTGGAGTACCTTGGCAGCAACTGACGAAGTTCATATTCCGCATATCTCCGCGCATTTGTCACTTTGGCATTTGCAAGGAGTTTTTCGTTATCGAGATTCATGACCTCATCAAAGTGGAGCAGAAGCCAAAATTCAAAACAAGGATTTGACATATATAGACCGAAGCCGTTCTCTTTACACTTTTGAACAACATCCCAGTATTGCCTTTCTGTAAAATCTCCGCGATCCCGATCGACAACAAAACAGATCTTATCAATATCACTGTCATAAGTGATTGCACGGTTACTTATTATTTTCGGAAGATCATTTGTCAGGTTATTAAATTCCTGTAAATACTCAGCTATTGTATTTAAGGTATCTTCTAAATCATTTACCGGCTCGCTCATCGTTTTTTCAAGATGTTCTGTCACCAGAACCTTAAGTCTTGCCCACATTGTCTGCGCGGCTGTTCTTCCCGGCGGTAGCATTTTTTCTTCTTGGAGATATTCCATTATCCAATTTAGAAAGGTCTCATAAGAGATTATTCCTGTGTTTGACTCTTGAAGATTTAGGATCATTCGATCTATGATCTTTTTGGGATTACTCCAATTATCTTCACTGTAGCTGCGCAAAATCGGAACCAACTCAATGATCGGATTAATTCCGATTGCATCTCTATTTTGATCGACCGCCTCAAAATAGATTCTCTCAGTATCCGCGCCTTCATATATCAAAAAATACTTCTTGCGAACTTCGTCTGAGACAAGAACTCTGGTACGCTGTGCAAAGTTTCGTTTTTCTCTCATAGATTATTCCTCCGCCACAGGGAACACACTATTGAAGATCGGCACTCCGCCATAACGGCCTTCCAGATATGCCTTGTCAATTTTTTGATCAAATCTGGCGTTATATTCTTCCAGAGAATAAATATCTGATTCTCCGTTCTTTTTCTTATCGACAAACCAAATTTCATCTCTTCTCAGTAAATCAAAATCCATCAGACGGGATTCATGAGTTGTGACAATCAGCTGAATATCCTGTTTAATCGCAAGCTGCAAGAATGTTTCAACAAACTTATACGTGAGAGCCGGATGAAGACAACGATCAAGCTCATCAAGCACAAATGTTTTTCCTGCGCCGGCAAGAAGAATCTCAAGAAGATCCAATATTCGAACTGTTCCATCGGATTCTTCTTCTAAATTAAAATATGTCTCTCTGTCAGCATGCCTGAATTCAATGGTCTGGCATTTCAGATCCTCGGTTTTGCTGAGAGTTATCATAAAGAAATTAGTGTGCGATCTCATAATCAGCGTCAGTCTGGAAGGTCCATTTTCCACAGCTCTCAACTCTGCAAGTTTTTGCTCCAGATTAGCTAGAATCTGATCCTGATTCTGCTTCGGAACTCCATTCAAGGCCTTCTCCAAAGGCGCCTCGACCAGACGATAGTCTGTGATACCGATTCCGAATGCTGCGATTAATCTGCATACATCTTCCACCTGATCGCGGTCCGATTTTGCCATATAGGCATAATTGCTGACCGGCTGATCAGGATAGCTGATATCTAAATGGCTGGCATACCAAACATAAATATCGCGAAGACATGCTGCGTTCAAATTATTCTGATAAAATGTCTTTTTATTGGTATTCATTAGTGTCAGGAAAAGAACTGACGGATCAGTTGCGATATCCTCCGCGTAAACATTAAGCTTGTCAACTAACGAGATTGCTGCCAGTTCGCCATTAAATTCAAACGTTCCTTCTTCTATATCTCGGTTGAACAGAACCGTCTCTTCATTATTGGGATGGAGTTCAACAAGCCATTCTGAGATAAATTTACTTTGGCTTAAAATGACTTCAAAACCATACGAATAATATTTTTCTCCGAGCTTTAGTTCCATCTCAAAATAACTTGGTTTATTCTGATTATCAGGCTGAGTTTTGCAGTACTTTTCCGTATGCCCATCCGGCAAACCGCGTAAAACAATCGTCTTCATCAGATTCATTGCCTTAACAAGGTTCGATTTTCCTGCGGCATTTGCCCCATAAATAGCCGCAAATTTGAGCAGTTTGATATGGCCGTCATCAAAAATATGTTCTTTCTTGCTGCGGACTTTTCCGGCAATCATAGAGAATTCTTCCGATTCATTTTCTGGTCTGGATGAAAATGAAAGCACATTTTTCACATTGAATCTAATCAGCATACTTTTATCCGCCTTTCCGATTCGATTATGAGTGATTTTTTCACTTTTGTCAATTTTCTTTGCGATTTTTTCAAGATATATCAGTATAGCTTGACGGTAAAAGTGATTTATTCACATTCGGTAAACTAACAGGTATTCATCTTACCATTCTAATCGAAGCAGAATGTGCCGGTCCTGTTCTCAGAAAAGAGCGATTATCGATTCAAGTATATAAGACGGAAATCTCATGTTTACTCAATCATGGCCGACTCGGTTTGAGCCGAGTAAAACTTTACATTTCGATTTCTTTCGAATATAATCAAATTAACTCGATGGCGACCGAGTCGAAAGGAATCGAATAAAATGAAATTCATTGGAAGAGTAGCGGAACTGACGAAACTGAAGAGAGAACTGTCCTCGGATGAGATGCGGATGACGCTGATTTTTGGAAGACGCAGGGTCGGAAAAAGTGAGCTTGTCAAACAGGCACTCAAAGAATTACATACAAAGAGTATTTACTATGAATGCAAGCAGGTCACGGAAGAAAGCAACGTGCAGGGGATTTGCGAGGTTCTTTCGGAAAATCTGGAGCTGCCGAAACTGGGATACCGATCGATCGAACCGCTGATTGACTATATTTTCTCACTTTCCACGGATGAGAATCTCATTCTCGTACTGGATGAATACCCGTATCTTCGGGAAAATGTTAAAGGTTTGGACAGTATCCTTCAGGCACTGGTGGACAAATATCGTGACAATACGAAACTGAAGCTTGTTATTTTGGGATCCTATGTCGATATCATGAAATCTCTGATCGAGCATTCCAATCCCTTATTCGGCCGTGTGGACCTCGTCATTGACCTCAAGCAGATGGATTATTATGAATCGGCACTGTTTTATCCGGCCTTTTCGGTCGAGGACAAAGTCCGGATTTATTCGGTATTTGGCGGAATTCCGTATTTTAACCGGCTGATCAACGATAAAAAAAGCGTCCGGGACAATATCATCGATCTGATTGCTTCATCGGGGGCACGCCTGGAAAATGAGGTTTCCATGTACCTGAATGCGGAAATCTCGAAGATCGTCAATGCGAATGAAGTGTTTGAGGCGCTGGCCCGAGGCTTCTCGAGGTACAGTGATATCCTGTCGCAGTCCCATGTTTCCAGCGGTCCGACGCTGGTGGACGTACTTGACAAACTGATCCGAATGGAAGTCGTGGAAAAGAAGTCACCCATCAACGACGAAACCAACAAAAAGAAGGCAGGATACTATATCTGTGATAATCTGTCGCTGTTTTATTTCCGGTATATTTTCAAGTATTCTTCTCAGATGAAGATCATGGATCCGGATGTTTTCTATGACAAGTATATCGCCAATGATTTCGAGGAGAGCTATGTCCCCCGAAAATTTGAAGAAATCTGCCGGCAGTATCTGATCCGGCAAAATCGTCTCGGAAAGATTGCCCCGGTGATCGAAAAAATCGGGAAATATTATTATGACGATCCGAAGATCCATACGAACGGCGAATTTGACGTTGTTACGCTTGATGAAAAGGGATACGTCTTTTACGAGGTCAAATTCCGAAAAAAGATGCTTTCGAAAGAAGTGATCGACGAAGAGATCCGCCAGGTGGAGGCAACGAATCTTAATTGTTATCGATATGTTTTCTTCTCGAGATCCGGTTTTACTGAAGACGAGACCGAAAAGATAAAGCAGATTGAACTCGGAACACTATATAAGTGACTGGCCGTTAGGGAATATCAGGCCAGCATGACGCCTCATCTTGCACGTTTTACCCAGCAGGTCTATAATAAATATATAAAATTTTTTGCGGTAAATATCGGTTTTATGCCTTATTTATCGCTATCTATCGAAAATCATATCTTCCAATCGCAAAGGAGCGCGCTCATATGAATAAACCCAATCCATATCGCCCGGGAGCGGGCCTCATGCCGGTATATCTGGCCGGAAGAACCGAAGAGATCCGGCATGCAGAGATGCTGCTGGATGCGCTGGTGTCCGGTATTCCGACGCAGTCGGTGATCTACTCCGGACTTCGCGGCGTCGGAAAGACGGTCCTTCTCAATACGATCGAGGAAAAAGCAGAGTTAAAAGGAATCCTCCATGTGCACTTTGAGGTAGATGCCAAAAGTGACTTCATCGCCCTGATCAATAATGCCGTGAAAAAGATCGCGCGATCCATCTCTGCCAAAGTCCTGATGCAGGACGTAGTTCAAAATCTTTTGGACGCGTTGAAATCCCTGTTTGTCTCGTTCAATCCGGGGGACGGCACCTTTTCGCTCTCTGCGCAGGAAAGGGCGTTTTATCTGTCGGACAGCCTGACGGCCACGCTCACCGATGTGTTTGTCTCCCTCGGAGAAATGGCAAAGCGGGCGAATGTCCATATCTGCTTTTTCGTGGACGAGATCCAGTTCATGAAGTCCGAGGAATTATCCGCGCTGATCGCAGCTCTTCACCGGTCCAATCAGCTGGGGCATCCGATCATGCTCGTCGGCACCGGACTTCCGAAGATCCTGAAATCTCTGGGTGACGCAAAGTCTTATTCTGAACGGCTTTTTGAATATCACACCATCGGCTCTCTCGACGACGAGAGCGCGAAGAATGCCATTGCGGAGCCGGCAAAGAAACTGGGGGTATCGTATACCGATGATGCGATCGAACAGATCCTCGTGAAGACCGGGAACTATCCGTATTTTATTCAGCAGTTTTGTAAGATCATCTGGGGGCGGGCCGATCAGGATGAGATCGACGCAGAGATGGTTGAGCAGACCGAAAAAGAGTATCTCCGGCAGTTGGACGAGGGCTTTTTTCGCGTACGGTATGAACGCTGCACGGAGAATGAAAAGAACTTCATCCGTGCCATGGTGGAGTGCGGCGCACTCCCGTGTACCATCGCGAATGTCGCAAAAAATCTGGGCTCCCGCGTCCAGTCCGTTTCGCCGGTGCGGGCTCAGCTGATCAATAAGGGGATCATCTATGCTGTCCGCCATTCCGAGCTGGACTTTACCGTGCCGGCATTTGATCAGTTTTTGAAGAGGGAATTAGGCCTGGACGAATAATGGAGGGGAATCTCGTTACATTCCCCGTATCCGTCGGTAGACGGCATACTGCATCTCCTCCGTCTGCTTATCGTAGGACAGCCCTTTTGCTTCCAGGATCCGGTCGATCGCCTGGGCCGGATCCATCGTGTGGTAAGGCAGAAACAGGTCGCGCAGTTCCTTTGGCTTTACTGCCTTATATACCTGAATCGATGAACGCTCATAAGTATAGGCAAAGTAACGATAAATATATCCGATCCAGAACATTTCATTTTCTGTAAATTTTACCGATCCATAATCGGACCGGCCATACTCTTTTTCGACCAGTTGCAGCATTTCTTTTGGCTGGATGCTGGTCTGAAGTACGGAGCCGTCATCCATTTCACCGGCGACACTGCTATACATAAAACGCCGGATAAATACTGCCGAACCGATTTCCTGCATCGTGACAGATAACTCGAACGCTTTTGCCTGCAGATCGCAAAGGAGCAGGCCATCTCTGTCTATTTTTTTCATCGCATTTTCCTCTGTGTATAATGGTTTACATCTAACTTCCCTTTGGTAATTGAGCGGAACATATTACTCCAGAATCTCGTCAATATATCGGCCTTTTCCACGATATTGGATTCTCGCAAGTTTTACTTTATTTGCTCCAAGTTTGTTTTCCTCCGACCGGAGGGCCTTATAATGCTCTCTTTCTTTCGAAGAGATATATCCCCGTTCCAGTATGTTCAAATGCTCAAGGGATTTTTCGCTCACGAAAATATACTGATTGCCCAAATTTGTTGCTGCAAGACAGTGCTTGCACTGTTCGTCCGTGATCTCACCTTCAATGAAAGAATTGATGATCTGAAACATTCGGTTATCTGCAATCGGAGCGATAATGTAATCATACTTTCGCGACTCCTCAACGATCTGTCGGATCATGGGGTGAGTCGAATACTCATCCAAAGCGCCCCGATAATATGCGATGGTCAGCATCCATTCCTGATTGACCTCATATTTTTTGCAGTTCAGATTTCCGGACTCAAAATCAAGATAGTACACGGATGGATGATCAAATCCAAAAACAAAGGAAACCGCCTGCTCATATTTTTCACCCGTGTAGAACCCCTGGCCAAAATCATTGTTGGTTCTGCTTTTCGAAGCACTGAGAGAACCTTCAATTTCTGATTTTGCTCCGTGGAAGAGCAGCCGATGACCTGCCTTCATATTATCGAGCCATAGCATTTCCTTTAATCGACCAAGTTTTATATTGTGTTCAAATGCATAGTTGTATACCTGCTCCAAGAGGCGATCAGACGGCTTGGTATCACCTTTCTCATTTCTGGACAGAGTGACCTGCTGAACTCCTATGTTTTGCGCCATTTCGCTCTGTGAGATCTCCAACAAATCTCGGATCGCCTTTAAATCCTCCCGAAAATTAAAATCCATGTTCGCCATTCCTCTCTTTGTTCTTGACTTCCTTATAACATATTACTTAAATAAGTTCAATATTGGCGCGCAAACTTGTTTAGGTAATATGTTATAGATAAGTTCGAATTCATCAATACCTCTTCCTGTATTTTTTTCGGAAATACGGATGAAAACTTGGACCTGTTAAAAATCAGAAAGGCAATTTTGTCCTCTTCCACGGAGAATCAAGGTTTTATCATGCTCCTCCTTCTCCATTTCGGAAAACTTCTTCAAAAAATGATTTGAAGTATTCAAAAAGGAGCCCCACCGAAGTGGGACTCCCAATCATTCAACAGATTAGAAGAATTCTAAATTATTCCTTTTCTGCCTCTTCTGTTGTTGTTTTCTCAACGCCTGTAAGATTAACGCCCTTAGCATCAGCAGCCTCTACAGTCAGGAAGTCGATTCCCTTGATCTTTTCTGTATCTTCAGCTGTAAGAATAGCAGTATCACCATTTGCAAGACCAACGATCATCTGATCAGTATCATCAAGCTGGATGTGCGGAAGAGCTACGTCTTCTGTCAGGGTAGCAGTAAGAGCGTATGTCTTCTTGTTCGGAGAAAGAGTTACATCCTCTGCTACGGTACCATCAGCAAGTTCAAGGTCTTTCTTCTTGAAGGTCTTCTGAAGTTTACCCTTGTTGTTAACTACATACTGCTTGCCGTTTACAGCGAATACTCTGTAATCGTCATCAGCCTCAAGTCTCTTACCCATGAAGTACAGATAGCCGTCCTTCTCACCGGTAAAGCCCTGACCCTTGCCAGAGTTCTTGTTGTTGAAGTAGTAGCTGAAGCTATCACCGTCGATCTCCTCAACGTTGGATACCTTACCAGTCTGCATGTAACCGTCATCGTTGAAGAAGTATGTCTTACCCTCGATGAGCTGAAGACCGGTCTTCATCTTACCATACTGGTCAAAGCAGAATGTACCTGTCTTGCCATCCCAGGAGATCTTCTCTTTCTTTCTGTAAACAGCTTCGCCGCCGTCGGTAAGACCATTTGTCTTATCCGCAAACTTCGGCTTACCATCCTTGAAGTAGTACCAGTTGGTATCGCCGTCTTTTCCTAAAGCTTCAGAACCGGAGATGTACTGCCAACCCTTGTAACGAGCACCGTTGTTTGCGCCGTCACCGTTCTCCTGGAACCACATCATGTTTCCAACAGTTGCTACACCCTTGAGGTCTTCGGAATCAAGCTGAGCGTAAGATCCGGATTTGATCTTATTGCCGTATACCCACTCATAGAGCATCTGACCATGATCGTTGAACATGAACTTCTTACCCTTGATGGTCTTCATGCCAGCCTTGTGATACAGCTTACCGGAGTTATCAAACCAGTACCAGCCCTCGTCATCACAATCGTCATTTTCGGAGCAGCCAAGAACCGGAACACCTGTCACCTCATCGTCCTCATCGTCATCGATGCCGGACTTCTCGAGCCATCTCCAAGCGTTTCTGGTCTCCCAACCTTCGTCCTCACCGCCGAGGTAGTAAACACTGTCACCGCTCTCCTGCCAACCGGAAAGCATCTTACCATCCTCATCGAAGTGGTATGTCTTGCCGCCGATGGTCTTCTTAGCGCCAGTGATCTTCTTGCCCTTTGCGTTGAAGTAGTACCAGTGCTCACCGGTATCTTCCGGGCTGTCTACATCGTCATCATCAGCCAGAGTCTTAACCCAGCCGTTGGTGATCATTGCGCCGTCTTCGCCTACATAGTAGTCGTCCTCAACCCACTGATCCGTAACCATAGCGCCGTCATCATCGAGGTAGAACCACTTTCCGCCGTCCTTCTTCCACTCGTTGGTGACCATGTCGTCGTCTTTGTCATAATAGTGCCATGCACCTGCCTCGTCCTTCTCCCAACCAGCGGCGAAGGATGTCATAGATGCGCCCATAGCAAGAAGAGCTGCTGCAGAAAGAACTGCAACATATTTAGTCTGCTTTCTCATTTAATGCACACTCCTTTTTCCTTTGTGTTTTTGTAAATGCTTTTTCTC
>NZ_FOIL01000033.1 GCF_900101295.1 [Clostridium] aminophilum
TAATAGGAATCGCAATTTTGGGGGAACTCTTCGGAGCTGAGAGGACAAACCGTCTGACCCTTTGAACCTGATCCGGCTAATACCGGCGTAGGGAAGAAATTCGATATCAGCCGCAGGCTATTTTTCGGAGCTTTCTTACGAGTAAGAAGGCTCCTTTTTTTATTTCATAGGAAATTTCTCCGAAATTCCCTATGAAATAAAAACGCTCCGCGAGGATGCGCACGCCGCTGTAAGCAAATTCACTAAGCTCGAGAAAACCTCGCTAAGTGAATTTCCATGGCACGCACTAAGCTCGAAAAGACCTCGCTAAGAGCTTCGCCAAGGAAGCTGTCACCATACGGTGACCAGCGGCGGCGCGCAAAGTCCGCGGGGCTCCCCTCAGGAATGAGGGGATGGGGGAGCCGAAGTCCGCTTGCGGACTTTGTTCCGCGGGCAACGATCCAACGCCTGCGCTTGCAAGAGGACTTTGTGCTTCTTTTTTCTTTACTTTACTTCACCGGAATAGCGTTTCTCTCAAAATGCTGCAATGACTCATCACCTCAACCGGACCGCAAAATATGCGGTCCTGCCGAAAGAAAGGAGACAACACATGGATAACAATTCCTGCGGATGCAATGTCTGCAGTACAAGAGAGGATCTTCCCTGGGAAGGAAGAGGAACCGATCTTCCGATCGCCGGATGCCGATTCACACTGTATCCGATGACGGACCGCTACGTTGACATCATTCTCGGTTCTCTTGAAAAGACGGATACCTCTTATGTCTGGAGCGAAACAGACGCTCTCTCGACCGTCTACCGCGGAAAACTTCCGTACGTTGCAGATGCGGTGAAAGCACTGTTTGTCAATGCCTACCGTTCCGGCGTGCATATGGCGCTCGAAGGACAGTTCTCCAAGGGATGCCCGGGAGATATTGCCGGTGACAGCCTGCTGGAAAAGGATGGCGAAGCGCCGAATGCGAAATCAGCAGAAGGAATCCATTTTCCGGTAAAATGCAAACTTGCGCTCTATCCGATGGGCGTCGGCAATTATATCGACGACATTGCCAAAGTATGGTACATGGCACAGGACCGCGGCCTGGAGCCAACCACCATCCATTACGCAACGCGCATCAGCGGAGACGTGCATGATGTCTTCGACTATCTCAGGGATGTCTGCGCCCTCATGGATGAATCCGCCGTATCCCATTATATTCTGCACTTTACCGTAAACTGCAACAGTCCGACAAAGGAGTAATGATCATGACTAAAAACAATGAATGGAAATTAAAAGATGCGCTGATGATCGCCATCTGCGCGGTGCTCTTCGGTATCCTGCTGCTCGGCGCGACCTACGCCGGCGGCATCCTGTACGGCATCCTTGCCCCGGCGGGGATGGGTTCTCTCGGATATGAGCCGTTCTACGGAATCTATTTCATGCCGGCGGCATTCTGCATTTACATCATGAGAAAGCCCGGAACCGGCATGATTGCGGAGATTCTTGCCGCCATCATTGAGACACTCCTCGGTAATTTCTTTGGACCGATTGTGATCCTGTCCGGTGTCGTACAGGGCATCGGCATCGAACTCCCGATCGCACTGAAGAAGTATCGCGATTTTGGTCGTCCGGTCATGATCACGTCCGCAGTGGTCTGCTCCGTACTCACACTGATCTACAACTGCTTTGTCAGCGGATATAAAATGATCGCTCTCCCGATTCTGGGTGTGATGCTGGTTGTCCGCATCATCAGCGCCGTCTTTTTCTGCGGTATCCTCACACCGATCCTCGGTGACAGACTCTCAAAGGCAGGAGTTCTCCGCGGTTATGCGATCTGCGAGGAGGACGCGCCGGCGTAATCCACTGGCGAATACTTAACCCAAAAAGAAAGAGCGAACATCACTTTTTCTTTCTTTATCACGGCAGCAATTTGCCGTTCTTTCATGACAAACAGCCCGCGCTGCAGCTCTCCGCAGTCGCGGGCAATGCTGCAATAAGGAGAAACCAATGACGACTTCCAAAATTGCGATCGATCTGAGCGATGTTACATTCCGCTATTTTAAGAATGGAAAACGGAATGTGATCGACCATGCCCGTCTGTCCGTTGAAGAAGGAACGATTACCGTTCTCATGGGCGCCAGCGGATGCGGGAAAAGCACCCTCTCGGCGCTCATCGCCGGTCTCTATCCGGAAAATGGCGGTTATCTTGAATCCGGCAGCATCCGTCTTTTCGGAAAGGAAGTATCGGAATTGGCGGTGAATGAGCGGGCGAAATATCTCGGATTTGTCTTTCAGAACCCGGATTTACAGTTCTGCATGGATACGCTCCGCTCGGAACTGATCTTCTGTCTGGAAAACATCGGAATTCTGCCGGAAGAGATGGACCGGCGCATTCAGGAAACCGCCAGAGCGTTTTCTGTGGAAGATCTTTTGGATCGTAAGCTGTGTTTCCTCTCCGGCGGCGAAAAACAGATCGCGCTTCTGGCCTGCATTGATACGCTGAAAAGCCGGATTCTCGTTCTCGATGAAGCATTTGCCAATGTTGACCGGGAAAATGCGCTGCAGCTTCTATCCTTCATCCGCCGCCTGAGGGAAAGGGGGACTACGATTGTCGCCATCGATCACCGGATTGATCTCTGGAAAGACACTGCCGACGAATTCATTGTCCTCGGAGAGGGCGCCCGGATCCTTGCGCGCGGCATCCACCGGGAGAATCTAAATTCCTTCCGGGATCTCTTTGACCGGGAAGGACTCTTTGAAATCCGGGAACGAAAAAGAAAGAATCATTCCGCTCCGACGTTCTCTCCGCAGATCTCCGCACCGGATGAATCAACGATCCTGCGCTTTGAGAATCTCACTGTCCCGTATTCTCGAGATGATCCTCGCCTTCTTTTGGAAAATGCCTGCGCTTCTTTTCAAAAGGGGACCATGACCGCGATTCTCGGAAAAAGCGGAATCGGAAAAACCACCACTTTTCTATCCGTTTTAAAGCAGCATCCCTACTTTGGAAAAATCGTTCTTGACGGAAAAGAGATTCGAACGCTGCGGAAAAAAGATCTCTACCAAAAAATCGGCATTGTCTTTCAGAATCCGGCAAACCAGTTTCTCACCCAGAATGTCTGTGAGGAAGTGGTGGAAGGACTCCGCATCTGGAATAAAGGACTTTCCGAAACGTCATTAAAGGAAACAGCAGAAAAACTCCTTGAGCTCTACGGTCTTTCCGACAAAATGCGCTACTCGCCGTATATGCTCTCCCAGGGACAGCAGCGTCGTCTTGCCGTTCTCTCCGTTCTTACCGGAGGGCAGAAAATCCTTCTTCTGGATGAACCGACTTACGGACAGGATTATCGCGGAACCGCGGCAATCATGGAGCATCTGGAAAAACGGATAAAAGAAGACGGCCTGACGGTCATTTTCATCACCCATGACCGGACGCTCGCAGGAATGTACGCCGACCGGATTTATGAACTGACCGACCGCCGGCTTCTTCCGGTGGATCCGCTCTCACTGTTATGAAGACAGAAAGGAAAGGTGGCTCAATGAAACTGGAAAACCTGAACCCATCCGTCAAGGCTGCGGCTGTCATGATCGGCGCGATCCTGCTCTCTTTTTCCTATCTGATCAGCCTGAATCTGATTCTTTTTATGCTTTGCCTTGCCGGTCTTCTGTTCTTTTCGGACGCCCGTGCCTCCCGAATCGGAAAGATCCTGATTCCGGCATTTCTTGCCGCATTCGGGCTGTTCATGATGGGACTTTTATATGCAAAAGGAAGCTCCGTCACGGATGCGGAACTGACCGGAGTCTCCGGCGTTCCCTATGCCGTCCGCGCGGCCATGTCACAGAATCTGCGCACGGCGCTGCAGCTGTCGACCAGACTTCTCGCCTTTGCCGGTCTCGGCATTTTCTTTGCGCTGTCGACCGATGGGGAAGACTTTATCTTTTCACTGATGCATCAATGCCGTCTCTCCCCGAAGTTTGCCTACAGCATTCTTGCCGCATACAATCTCATGCCTCATATGATGCGGGAATATCAGCAGGTTCGCACTGCCTTTGCCGTGCGCGGAATTCCTGCCGGTCCCCTGTCCATGAAGCCTCTCTTCACCATGCTGGTCAACAGCATCCGCTGGTCTTCCTCCGTTGCCATGTCCATGGAATCCAAGGGGTTTAGCGGTAAAAGAAACCGCACCTTTTACCGGATTCCTTCGGTGAAATGGTACGATATCGTCTTCTTTGCCGTTCTGATCGGTGGAATCCTTGCGGGGATGGTTTTTCTCAAAATCTGATTTGTATTTCACAGTCGCTTTTTCCGGTCGGCGACTGCAGGTAAAGATTACCCTGTCAAAAGCAAATCAAAGCGTCTCCGCCAAATGCAGAAATCGTGTAACAATTGAATTTCAGCTTAATCCTTGCTATACTAGCCTCACGATCAATAACAAGGGGTTTGTAACGATTATGGGATATAAAACAACGGATGGTTTAATGCGCCACTTAAGAGACAGTGGAATTGCGATTTCCGGCAGCAAGCAAAAACGTCAGCTAACCAATACTGGTTACTTTCATGGATATAAGGGGTATCGTTTCTTTAAAACCGCCTCCACACGCCTCCCCTTTACCTCGTACGATGAGGTCTATGCAACTATTCAGTATGATTCAGATTTGAAATCTCTTTTCTATGGAAAGATGATGTTTATCGAGACCGCTCTCAAAAACATCGCTCTTGAGGGTATTATGCGCCATACTAAATCTGAAGGCATCCAGGTAATGTACGATAAAGCAATCAGTAGCTATAATAATGCGCCTTCATCGGCCACTCCCGAGCAACGAAAAAAGCTTCAACAATATAAGCTCAATCTGCAGAATTCCATCCAGGGAAGTCTTGCATACGCATATAAGAAAAACAATCCCAAAATCACTCATTTTTACAACAACGTTGGCTACTCTGAAGTTCCCGTCTGGGCCCTCTTTGAAATCATGACAATGGGCGATTTTGGTCAGCTTTTATCCTGCCTTACTTATGATGTTCGGGATGACATTTCAAAACAAATCGGATTCAATTTGGCTTGCGATACCAACCGAGAATTGGTTTACAAATATGTTTACACTCTCAAAGACCTTCGTAATGCAATCGCACATAATGCAGTCGTGTTTGACACACGCTTCAGAAATATTGACCCTTCACCTGCAATGAAACAATGTCTAATGCAGGATGTGCATTTACCTTATATTAACTTTAAAACCATCGGTGACTACGTCATTCTAATGTCGTATTATCTGAAGAAGCTGGATGTACCTAAAACAGAAATCAAGGCATTTATTCGCGATTTTGAAAAACTCACACAAACATACAAAAACGCTGTGAACCCAACCGTTGCCGCAATCGCTATTCATCCAGATTTACCGGCTCGGATGACCGCCCTTAAAAATTTTCTTTAATCGCTTGAAGTCCTTCCAGATCCGTAGTATAATACTACCACGAATTGGGATATGCGTTTGCGGACGCATATTTGAGAGAGTCGGGAAACCGGCTCTCTTTTCATTTTAAACCCTTCAATCTATCTCTTACCAACACTATTCCTCCTCAGCCAGACCGTAAAAGGTGCCTTCGGCACTTCAACTCCCCTGCCCCTCAATCTTGAGGGGTAAGGGGTTTTCTTTTGCCGTTTGTTGCATCATAATGATTCTATGAATATTATAAAATAAAAAAGCCCTTCACCTGCATGTGCACCTGCAGGAAAAGGGCAGCAAAATAGCCAGGACACTGGGTAAGCACCTGGCTATGTAAGAGTCATATGCATTTTAAGAGGACGACAAACTGGAAGCTGTCAGCCAAAGCTATATTATTTGCTTTGCTGGAACAGCCATTCCATAACCGCAATACAGTTATAAGCATAATCGAATGATGCCATATGGTAAACGGAACTGTTTGTTCCTCCTGAAGGGCCACCGCTCATGCCGGAAGAATCGCCGCTGCCGGGACCTCCAAAACTGCCAGACGGTTTTTCTCCGAAACCTCCGAAACCTCCGCTGGGAGCACCGGATCCTCCCATGCCGCCGCTCTTAGGCTCAATCGTTCCTGTTGTCCATGAAATGAAATACTGATCTTCATCTGCGGCAAACAGCTCCTGCGCGGCTGCAGAAAGTTCATCAACCGACCAGTTGCCGTCCCATTGAGCATACTTATAGGAAGCGGCATCCGTGTCAAACATGGCCATCACTTCCTGCGCTCCGTTCCATGCATTGGTGTCATCCTCTGCTGCGAAATATACAAAGGTCTGATTTTCCAGCCCTGACAGAGTACTGGTATCCCACTGGCCGTCAACGAACATGCAGGCCGCATACAGACCTGGATATTCTGATGCAAGGATAAGTGTCGTCATGCAGCCCATGGACTGGCCGGTACCGTAGATACGTTTTGTATCGACGGCATATTCGTTGCTCATGTAGTCGATATAACGTTTTGTGAGCTCCACATATTCGGTCGTGGTGTAGCTGCCATGGTCATCCAGGATCGTTTCCGGATAGGTCGGCACTGCAACGATTGTCGGATAGACCGATTGCCATTCTTCCGTAGCCCATACAAGACCGCCGCGCCCTTGTGTCAGGGATACCGTAGCATCACTTCCGGCACAGCTGGAATCGCCGATGAAGACCACCATCGGATAGGAACCGGACGCATCGTAGCCTTCGGGCAGATACAGGTTATAGGTGATGGAAAGACCGCTCTCGGAATCTGAGTAAGTCTTCTGCTCGAACTTGTCTGCATAGGTAGCGATGAGCGTGTCCTCATCCTCTGCCAGCGTGTTGGCAACGGTACCGATGGCTGAAGCAGTCTCAGCGGATTCGCCTGTACTTGCCGTGTCTGCCGTTACCGTCGTTTCCGCTTGCTCCTGCGTGGACGCAGACGCATTATCCGTTGATTGAGTGGTTTCTCCCTGTGAGGAAGAATTCCCGCAGGCCGCCAAAGAGCAGATCATGACTGCCGCGAGAAATAGTGCGAGTGTCTTCTTGAACATAAAAAGTTCCTCCATTCTTTGATTTTGGAGCGTTTTATATTGCGAACTACCATCCGCAGCAGCTTTATCATACTGTACTGCACAGTTTACTGCCTTATCTTTAAAGCAATCTTAATTCCAGTATTAACGATAAACAGCGAGTTGTCGGGACCATTTCATTCTGACTTTTCCGCAATCATACCACAAGATCATTAACAAAGTGTGTCAGGATCAAGAAAACTTCAAGATTGCATCAATAAACCAAGGTTGATACTGGCTTCCTCCAAAAGTACATCCAGTATGCCGGCACCGGCAGTCACAGGCTTTGGCGAGTTAGCCGCGTAAAAAAGCGGAATTCCGTCTTTCAACGAGATTCCGCCTGTAAATCCTGTTCGCGACGCGATTCGAACGCGCGACCTTCCGCTTAGGAGGCGGACAAAAATTTTTTTTAATGTTTCTTGAAATTTACACGGTCAAATCGTAATTTGATCAGCGAGATTTTACAGATTGTTTAGATCAATATCGTTTTGAATATAATATTTTCCGTTGTTCTTTTTTTCAAGATAATCAACTGCATCCTTGATTGCCTGAATGAATCGACGTTTTGTGTCCAGATCCGAACATCCATGGAACGAAAATTCCTTTTCTGTGTCTTCAAAGAACGTATCGTAAATGTCACTCACAGCATTAAAGAGTTCACTGAGCTTTTCGTCATCTGCCCATTCGGGCGGATTATCATTGTCGATTATTTCACCCGTTTCATCGTAAAGCCAGAGGCAGTAGGTATTGTATTCGAGAAGGATTCGGATTGTTTTTAGCATGTGTTATTCCTCCATACTTTTAGGGTTAGCACTTACAACATAGCCGTTTGTACCAACTTGAACAGCCACCCGATGGTGCTCTCCATAATATATCACTTCGTAAACGGTTCGGGGATTTCGTTTTCCCTGGGTTCCGACGATATTCCCTTGATGAACAGCTTCCAGGACAAAGTTTGGAATTTCTTCGTTCGATATTCCATGAGCAGTGAAAGCACCTCTGATAATGTCCGTATAATGTTATAAAATATTAAAATCCTGTATTTATGCGGGTTTGCAATGTTTAAGCAATGTCTATATAATGTTGTTATAATGTTCAGGTAATGTTAAATAATGTCATAGCTAATCACGAAAGAGGTATTTGCAAATGAAGATAAATAAAATATACGCAGATGTCTTGGCTGAAGATATGGATAACGAATATAAATCTGTCCTCAATCCCGATAATCCTGTTAAATGGGCTAAAACATTAATCGGATACGCAAACGGTAAAGGCGGTATTCTTTTTGTTGGAGTATCGAATGAAGGAGAAGCATTTGGAATTAGTCTTGATGAAATTGATAAAACAAAACTCCTTATCGCTAAGGTCAATGACAGATATATTTTCCCACATATTAAGATCGGATATATGATGAGAAGTGTTGATGAGGATGCAGAACGTTTCGTATTAGCAGTACATGTGACACCATCAGACTCCATTATAAGATGGCGTGAAGGAGATTTTAACGAAACGGTTTATATAAAAGGCGATGGATATTCTACGCCTGCAACACCGGAAGAAATAATATCTCTGTCAAAGAAGAAATATGGCGTTGATAACGAAACCAGTGATATCTATTATTCTGAACAAGTCTGGACTGAATATATTGAATTATGTAAGGAATACAGAAAAGACAAATCAGCCCCGTCGCTAAAAGAACTGCAAAATGAAGAAGCTGTATCCAAAGAGGGCCTTGCAAAATCGGGATTAATCATGTTTAAAGATGGCTATTCCGGTGATGATTCACTTATTTGCTGCCGCTTATGGAAAGGCAAAAACAAAACAGGAACGGTACTGGACAGTGGCCGGTTCAAAGGATCTCTTGCTAACGTATTTAGATATACCATGAACTTTATAGAACGAAATACTAAGACTGGTTGGCAGAAAACTATTAATGGCGGACGTGAGGAGATTCGTTCATACCCCAAAGAAGCTGTGCGCGAAGCCCTTGTAAATGCAATAGCACATCGAGATTATTCCATTGCGGGAACTCAGATTGATGTTGACATATACAATGACAGGATTGAAATAGTTTCTCCCGGCTCATGGCTTCTGCCAATGAGCTATGAAGAATATCCGGTAGGATCAATTCCATCGATCCGCAGAAACTCTATAATAGCAGCATGTCTTGACGTTGCAAATTTAATGGAACGTGGCGGAACAGGATTTCAAACCATGATGAGAAGTTATGCAGACTGTGAAGAATCACTCCAACCGGTAGTAACAATATATCCTGGATTCTTGAATCTTAGATTATTTGATAAGCTCTATAATAAAGATTTCATTACTCCCGATTTTGAGCAGCTGTCAGATAAGGAAAAAATAATTGCCCTCTTATCACAAGATGGTCCCAAACCGGTTAAAGAACTTCAGAAATTTGTAAATCATAAAAATAGAAGCTCCTTTTTGCGAGAAGTCATAAATCCATTGATAGAAGCCGAACTGATTTATCGAGATGGTAATCCAAAATCACCAACATCACTAATAAAAATAAAGAAATAACAGACGAAATTCCGTCTTTCAACGAAATTCCGCCTGTAAATCCTGTTCGCGACGCGATTCGAACGCGCGACCTTCCGCTTAGGAGGCGGACGCTCTATCCAGCTGAGCTACGCAAACAAAAAGAAAATAATCGGGCGACTGCAATTCCTGCAGCCACCCGATTATTATACTGTCTTTTTATATTTCCGTCAAATAAAGGCCGGAGATTTCAAAAACTAAATTCCAAAGTTCCAACATGACGCCAATAAAACTCTAATAAAACTCTAATAAAACTCTAATTAAGCTCCAAATTAACAAATCACATTCCATCGAAATCACGCCACGGTAAAATTCGCGATGCCCTGCATCCAGATTTTCCCCTTAAAGCGGCGGCCGACCGCCGGCTCTCCGAGAAGATCCTCCCGGTTGACCGCAACGCGGAAACGGATTCCGTTGCAGCGGATCAGCATATCATAGACGATTTCTTCCGTGATCCGGTTCTTTTTTTCTTTCAGATCCTCGATCATGCCGAGCACCTGATACTGGTCACTCTCCAGACCGGACGGAAGGAACGTGGAATCCACAATCGAATAGATGTCTTCATTTTCCACCCGCTTGATGATCTGATTAAAGAGATCATACTCGCTGAACGTCAGCGCTTCCATCGCCTCCGCATCGCCGTCACGGGCCGCCTTCAGCATCTCATTTCTCTTGGATGTCAGAATGATATCCTTCTCTTTCTGTTTCTCTGTAAACTGAATCGGCAGAAGAATTGTTCCCTCACTCGCCAGTGCGGAAAGCCGGACGCCCGAAACATCCAGACGCGGACCGTATTTCATGAATTTATCCCGGTATTCGATCGGATTCAGCAGATAAAAGATCAGTGACACTCCGACCGCATATTCGTCCAGCATGCCTGCAAATGTCTCTTTCTCGGCATGACGCTGAATCGTACACTGCTCCCTGGAAGAAACCAGTCCGCTCTCAATATACGGGTAATAATAGCGGATATCCAGCTCATCCCGATCGTTCATCTGTCCGAACATCGCGATACCGAGTCCCGGTGCGATCTCATTTCGGATCTCACAGAGTGTGCTGTCGCGATCGGTCTGGAAAAACCGGGCATTGTCCGATTCTTTGGCCAGGACTTCCAAAAGCGCTTTTACTTCATTTTCCCGTCTGTAATTGGAAAAACCGATGGTTCTCAGATACTTATGCATACTTTTCCTTCCACTACGACTATTTCACGGGTGTCCCATCGAAATGACATATTGCATTTTCCACGTATCGGAAAATCATAACAATCACAGGATTTTCTGAAGAACAATTTCTCTGCGGTTTAAAAAATCCCTGCAAAAAGATTTTCAGGAGCGTTACTCTCGTAACTTAAACTTCCTCCTCCGCCGCTTCTTCCTCCTGCGGATTTTCTTTTCTTCTGCTTCTTCCCGGTTTTCCGATATATCCGAGTGCCTGCTCCAGGGCCTCTCTCTCCTCATTTCCGAGAAGAACCTCCGTCCGGCCTTCCAGAACATCCTTCATATAGAGATAGCAGCCGTCTCTGGAGTGAACCGAATTCAGGACAAATCCGGTGTTGTTTTCATCGAGAAGAGCGATGGCAAAACTGAGGTTTCCGCCCATTCCCTTAAATGCATTGTATTTTACCATGCCAAGTTTCCGGAAACTGGACTTTACGATCTCCATCGCATAATCCATCTTCTCCTGATTGGCATTGGCAGAATTCCGGAGATCCTCCGTCTCATCCACCAGATCCAGAATGACATCCTCCAGTGTCTCGGCATCTTTTCCTCTCATAAAAACGTCATAGCGCCGGTAAAGTCTCCGGTACTGAAAGATTACTCCGGCCATGATCACCAGAGAGATCACCGTAATCACCATCAGCGTAATCAGAATAATTCCCGGATCAACGGGAAAATGGTTTAAAATGCTGTTTTCCATTTTTCGATATCTCCTTAATCACGAAGGGACTGAAGCATCTCTGAAATCCGCTCCAGCTCATCCGCAGAGTAGTATTCAATCTCTATTCTGCCGCGGCCCTGTTCTTTCCTGCGAATCTGAACTTTTGTCCCCATCACCTCTTTCAGCCGGTCTTCCAGCTCGCGGTAAAAAATCCCCAGTTTGTCATTTTCTTTTTCAGCCGGCTCCTTCTTTGTATCCGGTTCCGGCTGCGTCAGCTTCTTCACCAGCTGTTCAGTCTCGCGAACACTGAGTTCTTTTGCTGCGATCTTTTCCGCGACCGCAGCCTGCTGTTCGCGGTCGGTCAGCCCAAGAAGGGCTCTCGCATGTCCGGCGGTCAGTTTACCGTCTACCAGCATGTTCTGAACCTTTTCATCCAGTTTTAACAGTCTCATGCTGTTGGTAACCGCGACACGGCTCTTGGACACTCTGGTGGAGATCTCCTCCTGTGTCAGTCCGAAGTCCGTGATCAGCGTATGATAAGCCTTTGCCTCTTCAATCGCGTTCAGATCGGACCGCTGAATATTCTCGATCAGAGAAACCTCCATCATCTCCTGACGGCTGTAATCCCGCACAATCACCGGAACTTCACGCAGTCCGGCCAGTTTGGAGGCACGATATCGTCTCTCTCCGGCGATGATTTCATACCGCTCATTCTTTTTGGTGACAATCAGCGGCTGCAGCACCCCGTAGGTACGGATGGAAGCGGCCAGCTCCGCCAGTTCCTCTTCATTGAATTTCTTTCTCGGCTGCTCCGAATTGGCATCAATCAGCGCAAGGCTTACTTTCTGTGCCATTCCCTCTTCCGTCAGACCGATGAAATTCTTCTGCGGTTCCGCGGTTCTCTCCGAAGTTTTTTCTTTTTTCGAAACCGGAATCTCCGGATCGGTGAGAACCGGCTCGACATTCTTTGGTTCCGTTCTGCCGGATTCTGTTTTTTTTGCGGTCTTTTGGGCAGAGGAACTCTCATTTTTCTTTTTTGATGCCGCTGTTTTTTTCCGTTTTGGCTCTGTATTCGCCTTTTTCACGGTCGGAGCGGATTTCTTTTCATTCTTCTTTTCACTCTTTATTTCCTTCGCTTCCGTTTTCTCCCCGGAATTGACTTTTTCCTCGCGCTGCTCCGCCTTTTTTTCTTCAATATCTCCGAAAAATGATTCCAGTCCTCTTCCGAGTCCCCTTCTTTTTGACATGTCCGATCCTTCCTTTCTCCGATAACTTTCTGATCAGAATTCGCTGAATTCCCGGGTGATTACCGGTTCAGACGGATAACTTCCTTTGCCAGACTGCGGTAACTCTCCGCGCCGCTGGATCGGGAAGAATAATGATTGATCGGAAGACCGAAGCTCGGTGCCTCCGCAAGCCGTACATTTCTCGGAATCAGTGTCTTGAAAATGTGTCCCTGGAAATTCTCGTGCACATTATTCACCACTTCCGAAGCCAGATTTGTTCTGGAATCAAACATCGTAAAGACAATTCCTTCCAGTTTCAGATCCGGATTCATCTTTTTGGATACCAGTTCCACCGTGCGGAGAACCTGGGAAAGACCTTCCAGCGCGTAATACTCACACTGGATCGGAATCAGTACACTGTCTGCCGCGGTCAGAGAATTCAGCGTCAGAAGACTCAGGGACGGCGGGCAGTCAATGATGATGAAATCATACTTGTCCCGCACCTTATTCAAAACTTCAGACAGGCGCTTTTCTTTCTTCTCCGTGCTGAGAAGTTCTATCTCCGCACCGGCCAGATCACTGTCAGAAGCAATGACATCAAGAGAATCCTCTGCTCCCCTCTGCACGCACTCTTCAAAAGAGGCATCTCCCATCATCAGCTCATACACGGTATTGTCGATTTCTCCCTTTGGAAGACCGAGGCCGCTTGTCATGTTTCCCTGCGGATCCATGTCTACCGCCAGGACCTTCTTTTTCTTTTCTGCCAGGCAGGCCGACAGATTGATCGCTGTCGTTGTCTTTCCGACGCCGCCCTTCTGATTCGCTATCGCAATGATCTTGCTCATGTTATCCTTCCGTTCTCTCTCTGTTTTCTTCCGACTGTCTCTTCGGATCTCTTTTTTCTCTTTTTCTTTCAAAGACATATCGCGCTCATCGTCTTTTATGCATATTATGCATTTTACTTTTTTAAAATCCCGTTTAAAATCATAACCGTTATTTCAAAAGATCCGCTCGTCTTCCCGGAACAGTTTTGCTGTGTTCCTGTCCATTGTGGTAAAAGAATGCCGTCCGCAAGCGTACTTCGTTTTCTTCATCTCCGCAATCCCGAGGGCGCCCCGGAGACTTTGTACGCCGCCGCTGGTCACCGTCAGGTGACAGCTTCCTTGGCGAAGCTCTTAGTGAAATAGCGTGCTGCGGCTGGTTTTCTCGCGCTTAGTGAATTTGCTTACAGCGGCGTGCGCATCCTCGCGGAGCGTTTTTGTTTCATAGGGAATTTCGGAGAAATTTCCCATGAAACAAATAAATGTTTCACGTGAAACATTACCCTATGTTTATTGATTATACCATAGGAACGTTTCACGTGAAACATCTAATCACATATTCAATCACCTGTCATCGCAATTACTGAAACCAGTGCCTTCAATGCAGCGGATCTTTGGAAGGGGTTCCGGCCTTTCTCGGATAGATCTTCGGCGTAGCAGTCATCTTCCGGATCATCACGATTTTTCGTTCATCTCCGTTCGGGAGCCGGAATTCCGTGATATTCTCGATTTTTCCGCCCAGCTTTTTCACCGCACCATCCGCCATCTGCATCTCTTCTTCCAGTTTTCCGGATTTGTACGGAGCAAACAATCCGCCTTTTTTCACCAGCGGAATACAGTACTCCGACAGCGTTGCAAGATTGGCAACCGCTCTGGAAACACAGATATCATAGACCTCACGGTGCTCCTTCATCCGTCCGAAATCCTCGGCTCTGGCATGAATGGCGCGAATTCCGGAAAGACCGTTCTCCTCGGCACAGGTTTCCAGAAAACGGATTCTCTTTCCCAGAGAGTCCACCAGTGTCACATCCAGATCCGGAAAAACAATTTTTAACGGAATCCCCGGAAAGCCGGCTCCGGTCCCGACATCCACCAGACTTCCGCTGATTTCCGCCGGGTTCTTTACGGCTCGAATCAGCGATACACTGTCGGTAAAATGCTTTGTTATTACGTCGTTCATCTCGGTGATGGCCGTGAGGTTCATGACCTTATTCCACTCAACCAGCATTTCAAAGTAGTGATAAAACTGCTCTGTCTGCTTTCCGGTAAGCGAAATTCCCATCTCCGACATTTCCCGCTTCAGGCGGGCCACAAATTCTTCGTTCATTGATTCATCCTGTCGTCCTGCGGGACGCTTCTGCAGTCTTTTGTTGATCTGTTTCATCCGTTTTCCAACGGATCACTTCCAAAAAAGGATTGTTTTTTGAATATTTATTCAAGAAAATTCATTTTTATTTATATATATTTAAAATTTTCTTTGTTCATCACAGGAGAGTTTTCCGGGCTATGGTCTCTTTTTCTCTCTTCTGCTTTCTTCGTCCTCTTTACTTTTCGGATCCGTTCTCGTGGTCCCCACTCCGGTGATTCTGTTCCAGCCATACCATCAGGACCGACACATCCGCCGGTGATACGCCGGCGATACGGGATGCCTGACCGATGTTTTCCGGCTTCATCTCGTTCAGTTTCTGCACCGCCTCGATCCGCAGGCTCCTAATCTGACTGTAATCCATATCCGGGCTGAGTTTCCGGTGTTCCATCTTACGGAACTGCTCTACCTGGCGCTGCTGCCGGCGGATATATCCCTCATATTTGATGTTGATATTGATCTGACGGATGGTCTCTGGATCGGTGATCTCCGGACGGTCCGGGTCAATCGGCGCAATCGCCTCATAACTGAGTTCCGGCCGGCGGATCAGCTCTGCCAGCGATGCCGCGGTGGAAAGCGGCGTGCTGCCGGCCTGTTCCAGAAAAGCACCGGTCTTCGCGGATGCGCCAACCTTGATGGCGGAGAGTCTTTCGATCTCCGATGCGATCTGCCGTTTCTCTTCACACACGCGCTCCCAGTGTTCGTCGCTGACAAGCCCGATCTCGTGGCCGATCTCCGAAAGCCGGAGATCCGCGTTGTCCTGGCGAAGAAGCAGCCGGTACTCCGCACGGCTCGTCATCATCCGGTACGGCTCGAAGTTTTCCTTGGTGACCAGATCATCGATCAGAACCCCGATATATGCTTCGGAACGGTCCAGAATCACCGGATCTTTTTTCTGAAGCTTTCTCGCCGCATTGACGCCGGCGATGAATCCCTGCACCGCCGCCTCCTCATAACCGGAACTTCCGTTAAACTGACCTCCCGCAAAAAGTCCCGGAATCTTCTTGAATTCCAGCGCCGGGGTCAGCTGATTCGCATCGATACAGTCATACTCGATGGCATAGGCGTTGCGGACAATGCGGACATTTTCCAGTCCCGGAACCGTGCGGTACATCGCATACTGCACATCCTCCGGCATGGAACTGGACATGCCGTCCACATACATCTCATTGGTGTAAAGGCCCTCCGGCTCAATAAACACCTGATGACGGTCGTGATCCGGGAATTTCATCACCTTGTCCTCGATGGACGGGCAGTATCTCGGTCCCTTTGCCTTGATGCGTCCGGAATAGAGCGGCGAACGGTCGATATTCTCGCGGATAATCCGATGGGTCTCCTCGTTGGTATAGGTCAGCCAGCACGGTTCCTGCTCTTTCTGAACCGATTCCGGATCAGTCGAGAAGGAAAACGGCTGAACATACTCGTCTCCCGGCTGAATCTCCATTTTGGAAAAATCAATGGTTCGCTTATCGACTCTCGCCGGGGTACCGGTCTTGAAGCGTCGGATCTCAATTCCCGCTTTCTCAAGGGATTCCGTCAGATGGTTGGCCGCCTGAAGTCCGTTCGGCCCCGTATAATTGCTGACATCGCCGTAGATGCAGCGCGCACGGAGATAGGTTCCGGTGCAGAGAACGACCGCTCTGGTATGGTAAATGGCGCCGGACCAGGTTTTTACGCCGGCAGCCACACCGTTCTCCACGATCAGTTCCGCCACTTCTGCCTGACGGATCGTCAGGTGTTCCGTATTCTCCATGGTCGTGCGCATGGCTTCGCTGTACTCGCGCTTATCCGCCTGTGCGCGGAGGGAATGAACCGCCGGTCCCTTGGATGTATTCAGCATTTTGGACTGAATGAAGGTCTTGTCGATATTTTTTCCCATCTCACCGCCCAGCGCGTCCAGCTCCCGGACCAGATGCCCCTTGGAGCTTCCGCCGACATTGGGATTGCACGGCATAAGCGCAATGCTGTCGACACTGACCGTAAAGACGATGGTCTCAAATCCCATGCGGGCGCAGGCAAGAGCCGCCTCACAGCCCGCGTGTCCCGCGCCGACGATGGCAATGTCATAGGTTTCTTCTACTACACTTGACATGACTATTTCCTTTTTATCAATAATTTCTTCTATTTAAAATTTTTCAATTTTTTTATTTTCCCATACAGAATCGGGCAAAGATCTCATTGGCCAGATCATCTCCCAACTCTTCTCCGAGAATGGTTCCGAGCTGCTCATAGGCATTCATCAGGTCAATGGTAAAGAAGTCTTCCGGCATTCCGTCATCGATGCTCCGCACAACCATTTCCAGGCTGTTTTTCGCCTCACGGACCGCATTCTGATGGCGGACATTCGTGATGACCACCTCATCATTAAAATCAATACCGCCAGAGAGGAACATTTCCTCGATCCGGTCTTCGATCTTCTCAATGCCGGTCTTCTCCTTTGCCGATACCGGAATCACGTACTGTCCGGTCTCCTGCTCCGCTCTTTCCTGTGTGATCTTCAGATCCAGATCCGTCTTATTCAGGATCACAATACACTTTCGATCCCGGATCATTTCAATAATCTCCCGGTCATTATCGTCGAGTTCCTTCGATCCGTCAATAAGATAAAGGATGAGATCGGCTTTTTCCACCAGATCTCTTGCCTTCTCCACGCCGATTTTCTCCACGGTGTTGTCCGTATCACGGATGCCCGCCGTATCAATGATATTGAGGCTGATTCCCCGAACACGGAGATTTTCCTCGAGCGTGTCTCTCGTCGTTCCCGCGATATCGGTGACGATCGCCCGCTCCTCGCCGAGAAGGGCATTCATCAGAGAGGATTTTCCGACATTCGGTTTTCCTAAAATGACGGTTTTGATCCCCTCCCGGATCACCCGGCCGCTGCCGAAATTCTTCTCCGCCTCTTTCATCTCCGCAATCAGCGGAAGGAGGCGGCTTCTCAGTTTTTCCGGATATCCGTCCAGTGAAATGTGCTCGGGATCATCGAGCGCCGTCTCGATAAATGCGGTCTCATACAGAATCTTTTCGCGGAGTTTCCGGATTTTCTCCGAGAGTGTTCCGCGAAGCTGCGCGATCGAGCTCTCCATCGCGTAATCGTTTTTTGCCTCAATCAGGTCCATGACCGCTTCCGCCTGTGACAGGTCGATCCGTCCTCCGAGAAAAGCGCGCTTTGTAAACTCGCCCGGTTCTGCCAGCCTTGCCCCGTGATTCAGCACGGCCTGAAGAATCCGTTTCATCACGAGAACGCCTCCGTGGCAGTCAATCTCTGCGGTATTCTCCGTCGTATAACTGTGAGGTGCCCGCATCACCATGACCAGAACCTCATCGATCACTTCGCCGTTCTCTTCGATATGTCCGTAATGAACCGTATATCCCTTACACTCGGAAAGCTTTAAATCCTTTTTTTCCGGACGAAAGATCTGATCCATGATCTCCAGGCTGTCTTCTCCGCTCACGCGGATGATTCCGATTCCGGAATTGGTCAATGCTGTCGCAATGGCAGCGATCGTCTGTGTCGTCTGCATGATATTATCCTTCCTTCTGAAAAGAGCCATGCCGTAACCGGCATGGCTCCTGCCTCCTGTCCCTGTCTAAGCGATCAGGTATTGGATTTTACGGAATTTCCGTATTTCTGCATATCTCTCTTCCACTTCGGAATCTCTTCCTCTGCGTTCCTGACCGGAGCGGTTTTTACCTCCGGAGCTTTGGTCTGCTCTACCGGAGCGGATTCCTGTTCCACCGCTTCTCCTGCGGCATTGTGAGAATATCCGCCGCGGAAGCTGCTGCCTCTTCTTCCGGCATTGTTCCAGCTGCGTCCGCCATTCCCGTTTCTTCTCGGTCTGCGGTCGCCTCTGTCCGGACGGCCGTCGCGGCGGTCGCCGCGCTCTCCGTCTCCGTGGTCTTTCCGCTTCGGGAAGATGGTAACGTGACGGTACGGATCTTCGCCATCACTCTTGGTCATGACGTACTGGTCATTCTGAAGTGCGGAGTGAATGATTCTTCTCTCATACGGATTCATCGGCTCAAGGGATACCGGTCTGCGGGATCGCTTTACCTTATAGGCAATATTTCTCGCCAGTGTCTCCAGAGTCTCTTTTCTTCTCTCGCGGTAGTTTTCGGTGTCAAGTTTGATGCGGATGTATTCCTGACCGCTCTTATTTACCACAAGGCTTACCAGATACTGAAGGGAATCCAGTGTCTGTCCTCTCTTGCCGATGAGAACGCCCATGTCATCGCCGCTGATCAGAACCGCAAGTTCCTTTTCCTCAGCACGGAATTCCGCTTTCACCTCTGCGGTAAATCCCATCGCATGGAACACATCGTTCAGGAACTTTTCAGCATCACGGATCACGGTCTCCGGATCTGCCGCTTTTCTCGGCTTCTCACTCTTCGGTGCCTTCTCCTCGGATACGGCCGCTCTCTTTTCCGGAGCAGAAACCGCCGGCTTCTTCTCTTCCTTTACCGGCTTCGGGGATGCTGCCCGCTCCTCTTTCTCTGCCGGAGCCTTTTCTGCCTGAATATCATCATTGACTGCCTTCGGGGAAACACTCTTCAGAATCTCTTTTTCGATTTTCTCCACTTCGTCCGATTCTGGCTTCTTTCTTGCGCGAATGACTGCCGGCTTAGCACCGAAACCGAGGAAACCGGCGCTTCCCTTTTCAATCACTTCATATTCGATCTTATCGCTGGTGACCTGAAGCTCGATCAGGGCTTCATTGACCGCTTCATCTACCGTCTTTGCGGTAACTGTAATAAAATCCATGCTTCTGCCTCCTGATTACTTCGCTTTGTTTTCGTCGTTCTTTTCGTTGAACTTCTTCACCATGGATGCCTTTGAAGCCAGACTTCCCGGTTTTGCTTCACCCTTCTGATAATATGCGGAAGAATCCTTCTGATTCTTCTTGGAAGCATTCTTTGCAAGAGACGGTCTCTCAACTTCCGTGAAATCATTTCTGGATGCGCTGACTTTGACGTTGCTGTTTGCATTCAGAAGCGGCAGTCCCTGCTTTGCTCTCTTGCGGTTTGTCTTCTCGAGATTCTTCTCAATCAGCTTATTGATGTCAATTTTTTCCATGTACTTATTGACGAGGATCTGCTGGATCAGAGTGACAAATCCCTGAACCACCCAGTAGATACCGATCGCGCACGGAAGTGTAAAACAGATAAATACCGATACCAGCGGCATGGTTACCGTCATCTGGTTCATCATGCCGGCTCCCGGAGTGTCCGGATCCGCCTTCGGCTGATTGGCGGTCATCAGTTTTGTGGAAGCGTACTGTGTAATACCGGAAAGCAGCGGAATCAGCCACGCAAGGCTGATGGCGGTGAAGCCCTGGAACGGCGCCTCCGCAAGATTGATTCCGAGGAAGGTATTCATCTCACCGATGTGTGCAGCCGCCTCGGCAACTTCCGTGGAAGAAAATGCGCCCGCAAAAGCATCTTTCAGAGCCGTCCACTGTGTATCCGTCATTTTATAAAGGAAATCAATGATAAAATTGTTGATTTCCGTATTGCCGTATTTTTCCGGATCATCCAGACCAAGGTTGGAAAGACTCGTCAGAAGCTTTTCCCATCCGTTATTATTCGCAAAGTCAACCAGCGACTGAGCGGCAGAGGTTCCGCCGAGGGAATCCGCTACGGTCTGATAAATGTTCTTGACCGACGGAACATACGCCGGAATATTGTAGATAACGCGATAAAGGGCAAAGATGATCGGAAGCTGGATCAGCATCGGCAGACATCCCGCCGTCATGTTGTATCCGTACTTCGCATAGACGGCATTCATCTCCGCCTGCTGCTTCTGCATGGAAGCCTGATCTTTCTTACCTTTGTATTTCTTCTGGATTTCTTTGAGCTCCGGCTGCATGATACTCATGAGTCTGGAGGATTCCTGCTGTTTTACGGTCAGCGGGAACAGAATCAGCTTTGTGATCACGGTGAACAGGATGATACACAGTGCAAGATTATAAATTCCAAAGCTGCTGGTGATTTTGAACAGGAAATCCATAATGTATCCGAAGATTGTCGCAATCGGACTAAGAATGGATCCTGTCTTTGTGGCTACAAATAATTCCAAAGGGAACCTCCTCTTTATCTGCCTTGGCAGATTTTACCTGTTATGGGACCGGATCATAACCGCCTTTTGCAAAAGGATTACACCTCAATATCCTTTTACAAGCAAGAAAACCGCCTTTTAAAGCGCCGTATTTCTGGATCGCTTCGATAGCATACTGCGAACAAGTAGGTGTGTATCTGCAGTGAGGTCCGGTCATCGGGGAGATAAAGAGCTGATATCCCCGGATCGCCGCCAGCATGATTTTCCTGACCATATTCCTTTCACTCCCGGCTTACAATTCTGATAAAATGTTATGAAGTCCGCATAAGTGCTCGAATGCACTCTCAATCTGTCTGTAATCCGCGTCTTTCGCGGCCACTCTGGCAACCACGACGATGTCTAATCCTTTCGTGAGCTTATCCTCGCGGAGTCGGAAAATTTCACGAAGAAGTCTGGTAATGTGATGACGCACAACACTGTTACCTACTTTTTTGCTTACGGAGATACCGATTCTGGATTCCGTGTGATCGGCCGGAAGGACATACATCACCAGAAGACGGTTTGCGTATGACCTGCCCGTCCTGTACACCTTTTTGAAGTCATTGTTCTTTCGGATTGAATGAAATCTGTTCATGTGCCTTCCGTTTCTATCCCGTTTCGTTTTTTCCCTGTTTTACATTTTATACTAACAAGAGGCCACAATGATTCATTGCGGCCTCTTGTTGCTCGGCCTGCAGGGATAGCAGACCTATCGTATGTATTCCCTTTTTTCTGCTGATTAAACAGTAAGAGAAGCTCTGCCCTTAGCTCTTCTTGCAGCCAGAACTTTTCTGCCGTTTGCAGTCTTCATTCTTGCTCTGAAGCCATGGACTCTGGATCTCTGTCTCTTCTTCGGCTGAAATGTCATCTTGCTCATGGGTTTTACACCTCCTTATATTTCTCTTTCGCCGGCCCTGGCGGCCGTACTGTCGCGCACCCCTTATATACTGAAGCGCATTTCTGCTTCAGTCCGGGCGTGTTCGCGTCATATCCACATATTTTCTCTATTCTATTGCGGATTAAACATCTTCCCAATTATATAGGAGATACCGGGGTTCGTCAATGATTAAATCTTGAAATTTTACGCTCTCAAAATATCCCGGTGGATGGATCCACCTTCTTTCACATATGTATTCACATTTTTTTGAAATTAATCAACAATATCCACGTTTTAAAATTCTATTCTTTTTTCAAGGGTTTCCACCGGTAATCCACCGTTTTTTACTCAACTTATCCACAGTTTATCCCCAAAATGTGGATAAACTCATTGAAAAATTGTGGACAGTACGATAGAATACTCGTTAGATTGGGTAAGTGTCCTCCCACGCAGTTCCGAAACCGGAGCCTGCGTTTATTTCGTATATTTCAAATTGTCAGGAGTTAGACATGGGAAAATTAGAACAAATCAATTCGAAATGGCAGAATGTTCTGGACCATATGATCGAATCCCAGGGGATCAGTCAGGTCTCCGTCCAGACATGGCTGCTGCCGATGAAACCGGTTGCGTATGATGAATCTTCCGACGTTCTCTCGATTCTGTGCCCGGATGTCCATTTTCTCTCTTTTATGGAGAAGAAATACAGCATCACACTTCCGGTCTCCATCGAGACCGTCGCGGATATTCACTGTACCGTCCGTTTCGTAACGGAGGACATGCTGTCCCCGGCAGGCAGTGAGGAAAAATCTGCGCCGAAGAAGCCGGATCCGGCTTCTTCCCAGATGGACGCCCGGGTAAAAGATGCCAATCTGAACCCGAAGTACACCTTTGAGACCTTCGTCGTCGGAAAGAACAACAACTTTGCCCATGCTGCGGCGCTCGCGGTCGCGGAATCTCCGGGCAATATGTATAATCCGCTGTTTATCTACGGAGGCGTGGGACTCGGAAAAACGCATCTGATGCACTCCATCGGTCATTTTATTCTGAAAAACAATCCGGATGCCAAAGTGCTCTATGTCACCAGTGAGAAGTTCACCAACGAGCTGATCGACGCCATCCGGAACAAGGATAATATCTCCACCACGGAGTTCCGCAACAAATACCGCAACAACGACGTTCTGCTGATCGACGATATCCAGTTCATCATTGGAAAAGACAGTACGCAGGAGGAGTTCTTCAATACCTTCAATGCGCTGTACGAAGCCCAGAAGCAGATCGTCATTTCTTCGGATAAACCGCCGAAACAGATCGAAACGCTGGAAGAAAGACTGAAGTCCCGTTTCGAGCAGGGCCTCACCGTCGATATCCAGTCCCCGGATTATGAGACCCGAATGGCGATCCTCCGGAAAAAGGAGGAGATGGACGGCTTCAATATTGATAATGAAGTCATCAAGTTCATCGCCAACAACATCAAGTCCAATATCCGTCAGCTGGAAGGCGCGCTGACCAAGGTTGTCGCTCTCAGCAAGCTGAACAAGCAGGAAATCACGGTCGAACTCGCCGAGGAAGCGCTGAAAGACCTGATTTCCCCGAATGAGAAGCACGAAGTGACGCCGGAGCTGATCCTGAACGTGGTCGCAGACCATTACGGCATCACCCCGAACGACATCATTTCCCAGAAGCGCAGCCGTGAGGTCGTCGTTCCGCGCCAGATCGTCATGTATCTGTGCCGCCAGATGACGTCCACACCGCTGAAAACCATCGGCAACTACCTCGGCGGACGCGATCACACCACGATCCTTCACGGTCAGGAAAAGATCGCCCAGGACATCACTTCCGATGAATCGCTGAAGAATACGATCGACGTGCTGATCAAAAAAATTAATACACAGTAAAATGTGAACGGCCGGTGTATCGGCTGTGGACAGTGTGGACTCATTTTTGCCCCTGATTTCGGCGTGTGAACATCTGTGGATTATCCCCGGTAATCTGGGATATTTATCCACCGTGTTATCAATCGCGGAACAAATTGAATTTTGTGGGTTTTGAGGGATTTTCCACCAATTCACAGCCCCTACTGCTTTTAAGACTAAAATCTTTTTATTCCTATCCGTTATACCTGCCGTTTTTCGCGAAAGGAGTTATCAACCGCTATGAAACTGATCTTCAAAAAGGACGATCTGATGAGCGCGATCAATATCGCCGCGAAAGCTGTTCCTTCCAAAACAACCATGACCATTCTCGAATGCATCCTGATCGATGCAGCCGGATCGGAAATTCTTCTGACCGGCAACGATACCGAGTTCGGTATCGAGACACGCGCGGAAGGTACCATTGAAGAACATGGAAAAATTGCTCTCGAGGCAAAGCTGTTTTCCGAAATCATCCGCAAGCTTTCCGGCGAGGATGAGATCATCATTGAGTCGGATGAAAAGCTGGTGACAGAGATCCGCAGCGGAAAGTCGCTTTTCCGCATTCAGGGTCAGGATCCGGAAGAGTATTCCTACATTCCGCATATTGAGCGGACAAATTACATCTGCATTTCCGAGTTTACGCTCAAGGAAATCATCCGTCAGACGATCTTTGCAATCTCTCCGAATGACAGCAATAAGATGATGACCGGTGAATATCTTCACGTAGAAGGCGATAAGCTGAGTCTTGTTTCACTGGACGGTCACCGTATGGCGATGAGAAATATCACCTTAAAGGATAAGTACAGCGATGTTTCCGCCATTCTTCCGGGAAAAAATCTGAACGAGATTTCCAGAATTCTCGGTGACGAGATCTCGGAAGACGTCATGATTTATTTCGATCAGAATCATGCCATGTTTGAATTTGAAAATACCACCGTTGTGACGAGACTCATCGACGGAGAATATTTCCGCGTCGGACAGATGCTGACCAGAGAATATGAGACCAGAGTGACGATCAACCGCCAGAACTTCCTTTCGGAGATCGATAAGGCGACGATCCTGATCCGTGAATCCGACAAAAAGCCGGTGGTATTCAACATTACGGATGGCGAACTTCAGATCCGTCTGAATTCCACTTACGGTTCCATGAATACGGAACTTCCGGTTCAGAAGACGGGAAGCGATCTCATGATCGGCTTCAATCCGACCTTTTTCATGGATGCGCTGCGCAACATTGACAGCGAGGAAGTGACTCTTTACATGATCAATGCCAAGTCCCCGTGCTTTATCCGGGATGAGGAAGAAAGCTACATTTACCTGATTCTTCCGGTTAATTTCAACTCCGCGGATATCTGATCGGGAGAAGCAAAAATCCGGCTCGTGCCTGAGCCTTGAAGAAAAAAGGAGAGTTTATGCAGATTTTTAAACTGAGATCCAGTGATGAGTTCATCAAGCTGGGCCAGGTCATCAAGGCGGCCGGCTGGGTGGAATCCGGCGTGGATGCAAAGTTTGTGATTCAGGACGGTCTGGTGGAAGTCAACGGAGAGACCGATACGCGCCGCGGAAGAAAAATCGTGGCGGGGGATCTGATCACGTTTGACGGCAAGGAACTGAAAGTAGTGAAGTGATTTCATGAAGATAGAGTCGATTGATCTGAAAAATTTCCGGAATTACGGCGATCTCCATCTGAAATTCAGTGACGGGATCAATGTGTTTTACGGAGATAACGCGCAGGGAAAGACCAATGTTCTCGAGGCAATTTATATGTGCGCGACATCCAAGTCGCACCGGGCTTCCCGGGAGCGGGAAATGATCCGGTTCGGCGAGGAGGAATCCCATCTTCGGATGGGGATCCGGAGAGACGGTGTTCCCGGGCGGATCGACATCCATCTTCGAAAGGCGCGTTCACGGGGAATTGCCGTCGGAGGTATTCCGATCCGGCGTGCTTCGGAGCTGTTCGGTGTGATCAATGTGGTATTTTTCTCACCGGAAGATCTCGGGATTGTGAAAAACGGTCCGGCGGACCGGCGGCGTTTTGTCGATATGGAACTCTGCCAGCTCGACCGGATGTATGTTCACTCCCTGGTCAGTTACAGCAAAGTGCTCCAGCAGCGGAATCAGCTTCTGAAGGAGCTGTATGTTCATCCGGATCTGGAAGCGACGCTTCCGATGTGGGATGAACAGCTCGTCCGCTACGGCACGGAAGTGATCCGGGCAAGGAGGGAATTTGTCCGGGATCTGAACGGGATTTTAGAGGATATTCATATTCGTTTATCCGGGCACAAGGAAAAGCTTGTCATTCGCTACCAGCCGGATACGGAGGAAGCGGAATTTGCCGAACGGCTCCTCGCCGGACGGGAGAGTGACCGTCGTCAGAAGACGACGATGACCGGTCCGCACCGGGACGATCTTGGATTTTTTGTCACGACGATTTCCGGGCCGGAAGAAAATCCGTCCGACCGCGAGGCAATCAATATCCGGCGGTTCGGTTCCCAGGGACAGCAGCGAACGGCGGCATTGTCCCTGAAACTGGCAGAAATTGAGCTGGTAAAGCGGAGAATCGGCGACAGTCCGATCCTGCTTTTGGATGACGTGCTCTCCGAACTGGACTCGGGACGGCAGGAAAATCTGCTGCGGGTTCTGCAGGGGATACAGACGTTTATCACATGTACAGGATTAGATGATTTTATAAGCCATTCGTTTCACATTGACCGTCTCTTCCGGGTGACCGGAGGACACGCCGAAGAAGCGGATCCGGCTGACAGTAAGGCAGCATCAGAGGAGGAAACTGACAGATGAGTTCAGACGATTTAAAAAAGATTGACGATTACAGCGCAGACCAGATCCAGATTCTGGAAGGTCTGGAAGCTGTCCGAAAAAGACCGGGAATGTACATCGGAAGTACATCGGTCCGCGGTCTTCATCACCTGGTTTATGAGATCGTAGACAATTCTGTCGATGAGGCTCTCGCCAAATTCTGTACAGAGATTCACGTCACGATCAATCCGGACAATTCCATCACCGTCGTGGACAACGGACGGGGAATTCCGGTCGATATTCAGAAAAAGGCCGGAAAGCCGGCGGTAGAGGTTGTCTTTACCATCCTTCACGCGGGCGGTAAGTTCGGCGGCGGCGGATATAAGGTATCCGGCGGTCTTCACGGCGTCGGCGCGTCGGTTGTAAACGCGCTGTCCGACTGGCTCGAAGTTGAGGTGCGGCGTGACGGCAAGCGCTACGGTCAGCGCTATGAGCGCGGAAAGACCATGTATCCGTTAAAGGAGCTCGGAACCTGTTCGCTGGAAGACCATGGAACGACGGTTACCTTTAAACCGGACGGAACCATTTTCGAGACGACGGTCTATGATTTCAATATTCTGAAGACCAGACTCCGTGAAACCGCTTTCCTGACCAAAGGACTGAAGATCACGCTGACGGATGACCGCGAGGAAAAACATGAGTCCGTATTCCACTATGAGGGCGGAATCAAGGAATTTGTCCAGTACCTGAATAAGAGCAGCCAGCCGTTATATGATTCGATCATCTACTGCGAGGGCATCCGGGACAAGGTAATCGTGGAAGTGGCGCTTCAGCACAACGATTCCTATTCCGAGAACATTTACACGTTCGTCAATAACATCAATACGCCGGAGGGCGGAACACACCTGAGCGGTTTTAAGAGCGCCATCACCAAGACTTTTAATGATTACGCGAGAGCCAACAAGCTTTTAAAGGACAGTGATCCGGCTCTGGTGGGCGAGGATATCCGTGAGGGTATGACGGCGATCATCTCCGTCAAGATCGAGGATCCGCAGTTTGAGGGACAGACCAAGCAGAAGCTCGGCAACAGCGTGGCCCGCTCCGCGGTTGATCAGATCGTCTCCGAACAGCTGACGTATTTCCTGGAGCAGAATCCGGATGTGGCGAAGATCATCTGTGAGAAATCGATTCTTTCCGGCAGAGCGAGAGAGGCGGCGCGGAAAGCGCGTGAGATGACCAGAAGAAAGTCAGCACTGGACGGTCTGGCCCTTCCGGGCAAGCTTGCCGACTGTTCGGACAAAGATCCGAAAAACTGCGAAATCTTCATCGTCGAGGGA
Organism: [Clostridium] aminophilum; assembly: GCF_900101295.1. Lineage (GTDB taxonomy): Bacteria > Bacillota > Clostridia > Lachnospirales > Lachnospiraceae > Clostridium_R > Clostridium_R aminophilum_A. The sequence goes on from NZ_FOIL01000033.1 coordinate 27,834, forward strand.
GACTCCGCGGGCGGAAGCGCAAAAGATGCGCGAAACAAGGCAACACAGGCGATCCTTCCGCTTCGCGGAAAGATTCTGAATGTTGAGAAGGCAAGACTGGACCGCATTTACGGCAATGCCGAGATCCGCGCCATGATCACGGCGTTCGGAACCGGTATTCATGAGGATTTCGATATCTCGAAGCTCCGCTACGACAAGATCATCATCATGACCGATGCCGATGTCGACGGTGCGCATATCGCAACACTGATGCTGACCTTCATTTACCGCTTTATGCCGGAACTGATCCATCAGGGACATGTATATCTGGCACAGCCGCCGTTATACAAAGTCGAGAAGAACAAGCGCGTATGGTACGCATACAGCGATGAAGAGCTGGAATCCATCATGCAGGAGATCGGCCGCGATCAGAACAACAAGGTTCAGCGATACAAGGGACTCGGTGAGATGGATGCCGAGCAGCTCTGGGAGACAACCATGGATCCGGAAAGACGTGTTCTTCTCCGCGTCAACATGGACAATGATGACCAGAGTGAGACAGATCTGACGTTCTCGACGCTGATGGGCGATCAGGTCGAGCCGCGCCGTGAGTTTATCGAAGCAAACGCGAAATACGTTAAGAATCTGGATATTTAAGCCGTACACTGGAGGACATAATGGAACCAAATGTTTTTGATAAAATTCAGGAAGTTGATCTGAAAAAGACGATGGAGACGTCCTACATCGATTATGCGATGAGCGTTATCGCTTCCAGAGCGCTTCCGGATGTAAGGGATGGTCTGAAGCCGGTTCAGAGGCGAGTGCTCTATTCCATGATCGAGCTGAACAACGGACCGGATAAGCCGCACAGAAAGTCCGCCCGTATTGTCGGCGACACCATGGGTAAATATCACCCGCACGGCGATTCATCCATCTACGGTGCCCTGGTTTACATGGCGCAGAAATGGAACGAGCGTTATCCGCTGGTGGACGGACACGGAAACTTCGGATCCGTGGACGGCGACGGCGCAGCGGCGATGCGATACACCGAGGCCAGACTCTCCAAGATTTCCATGGAGCTTCTGGCGGATATCGGAAAAGACACTGTCAATTTCATGCCGAACTTTGATGAGACGGAAAAGGAGCCCACTGTACTGCCGGCCCGTTTTCCGAATCTTCTGGTAAACGGTGCAACCGGTATCGCTGTCGGAATGGCGACCAATATTCCGCCCCACAACCTTCGTGAGGTTATCGGCGCGGTAGTCAAAATCATCGACAACCAGGTCGAGGAAGACCGCGACACGGAGATCGATGAGGTCATGGAGATCGTCAAGGGACCGGATTTCCCGACCGGCGCGACCATTCTCGGCCGCAGCGGCATTGAATCCGCTTACCGGACCGGCCGCGGCAAGATCCGTGTCCGCGCGGTATACAATATCGAGACCATGCCGAACGGAAAGAGCCGGATTATTGTGACGGAACTTCCGTATATGGTCAATAAAGCAAGACTGATCGAGAAGATCGCCAGCCTTGTCCATGAGAAAAAAATTGACGGCATCACCCTTCTGCGCGATGAATCCAACCGTGAGGGAATGCGGATCAATATCGAGCTGAGAAGAGATGTCAATGTCAATGTCGTTCTCAATCAGCTGCTCCGCCATACGCAGCTGCAGGATACCTACGGCGTCATCATGCTGGCGCTCGTGGACAATCAGCCGAAGGTTATGAACCTTCTTCAGATGCTGGAGCTCTATCTGAAGCATCAGGAGGATGTGGTCACCAGAAGAACCAGATACGACCTGAATAAGGCAGAGGCGAGAGCTCACATCCTCGAAGGACTTCTGAAGGCACTGGATCACATTGACGAAGTCATCCGCATTATCCGGGCGAGCGCCAATGTTGCCGAGGCGAAGGAACAGCTCATCGCGTCCTTCCAGTTTACCGATGAGCAGGCACAGGCGATCGTAGACATGCGTCTGCGCACTCTGACCGGTCTGGAGCGCGATAAGCTTATGGCCGAGTATCAGGAACTCATGAAGAGAATTGAAGAACTGCGTGCGATCCTTGCAGACCGCAAGGTTCTTCTCGGCGTTATCAAGAAAGAAATTTTGGAAGTATCCGACAAGTACGGCGATGACCGCCGCACCGAGATCGGCTATGATGAGTTTGACATTCAGGATGAGGATATGATTCCAGACGATGATGTGGTTGTAACCATGACGCATCTCGGATATATCAAGAGAATGACCGCAGATAATTTCCGCAGTCAGAACCGCGGCGGAAAGGGAATCCGCGGCATGCAGACGATTCAGGATGACTACATTGACGATCTTCTGATGACAACGAACCGGCATCCGCTGATGTTCTTTACTAACAAGGGACGCGTATACCGCATCAAGGCGTATGAGATTCCGGAGGCGGGAAGAACCGCAAGAGGAACCGCGATCATCAACCTCATTCCGCTCCAGAAGGAAGAGTATGTCACCGCGTTTGTGGCAGCGGGCGAACTGGATGAAGACCAGAAGTATCTGACCATGGCAACCAAGCGCGGAATCATCAAGAGAACCGCTGTCTCGGAATATGCAAATGTCCGGAAGAACGGTCTTCAGGCCATCGTGCTTCGGGAAGATGATGATCTGATTGAGGTTAAGGCAACCAACGACCGGGAAGATATCTTTATGGTCAGCAAACACGGTATGTGCATCCGCTTCCATGAGACCGATGTCCGCGTGACGGGCCGTGTCTCCATGGGCGTTATCGGCATGCGCATCGATGAGGATGACCAGATCGTCGGTATGCAGCTGGAGAGTCAGGGTGAAGATCTCCTGGTTGCATCCGAGTACGGTTACGGCAAGAAGACGCCGATCAGTGAATTCCGTGCACAGAACCGCGGCGGCCGCGGCGTGCTCTGCTACAAGATTGTCGAAAAGACCGGCAATCTGATCGGCGCGAAAATTGTCGATGACAGCCGTGAGATCATGCTGATGACCAACGAGGGCATTCTGATTCAGATGACCGTCGAAGGCATTTCCCGCATCGGGCGCAACACGTCCGGTGTCAAACTGATGGATATTGACCGGGAGAACGGAATTACCGTTGCCGGAATTGCCAAGGTGCGCACCAGCGATGATACCGATGACGATATGATTGAGCCGCAGGAGGAATCCGGAGAGGAAACGGCTTCCGAAACGGAAAGTGAAAACGAAGAATAATAAAACATAATCAGGCAGCTCTCGCGGTTTTCCGGCGGGAGCTGTTCCTGCAGAAAAAACGAAAACCATCACCGTGCCTGCACGGGCGGACCGGTGACGGGATAAGAACATGAAACACAAAGTTTGGAGTGTTTGCTTGCAAATCCGTGTTTTACGGAAATAGGTAAGGATAACAGATGGAAATTCTGGCATCATTTTGGAAAAAATGTGCGCTGTTTCAGAGAATCCCGGACCCCATGATCCGGGAGTTTCTGGAGAAAAACGGTGCGGGGATTCTGTCGCTGAAAAAAGGGGAAATGGTTTTTCATGAGGAGGATGAACCGAAAGGCATCCTGATTCTGCTTTCCGGAAGCATCGTCGTCGGAAGCAATACTCTCTCCGGAAAGCGGCAGATTGTGACAACCATTGACCGGCCGGGAGAAATCTTCGGAGAAGTCTTTCTGTTTATGCGAAAAACATGCTATGGTCATTATGCGGAGACACAGAAGGACTCCCGTATTCTCCGGATTCCGGAGCGGGTTCTGATGGAACCGGGAGAGGTGAACAGCCGTATTCTCGAAAACATGCTGTCGATTTTGGCGTCAAAGGCGTTTTATCTGAACCGGAGACTGCAGATTGTCACCTGTTCTTCGCTTCGTCAGAAGATCGCAAAGACCATCGCCATGTCTATCGGCGGGGATTTCAGCAGACCCTATACTGCGGGAAGAGAGGAACTTGCCGACTTTATCGGCGCGGCCAGACCCTCTGTCTCACGGGAACTGATGAATATGCAGCGGGAAGGTCTGGTTCGCGTGGAGGGAAGAAAAATCTTTCTCGCCGGACCGGAAGCTCTGGATATGCAGGAATAACCGGAACCGTTTTTGGACATAATGTTCCGGAAAATGTTTCCGGAACAACACAGAAGAAACAAAAAACAGACAGGGAGGCAACAGGAGACGATGAGAAACATCCAGGTTTCCGAGATCACAGATCAGATTAAAGAGATGTGTATTGAGGCAAATTACGAACTTTCCGGCGATATGAGAGCCTGTTTTGCAAAGGCGGCTTCCGCGGAACAGTCACCAATCGGGAAAAAGATTTTTTCGCAGTTGGAAGAGAATCTCGAGATTGCAAAAAATGATATGATCCCGATCTGTCAGGATACCGGCATGGCCGTCATTTTCCTGAAGATCGGTCAGGATGTCCATTTTGAGGGAGGCGATCTTTACGCTGCGGTCAATGAGGGCGTTCGGAGAGGATACACCGATGGGTATCTCCGAAAGTCGGTTGTCGCCGATCCGATTGAACGGGTGAATACCAAAGACAATACGCCGGCAATCATTCACTGTGAGATTGTTCCGGGCGAACAGGTGGACATCACCGTTGCGCCAAAGGGATTCGGAAGCGAGAATATGAGCCGCGTATTTATGCTGAAACCGGCAGATGGCCTGGAAGGGGTAAAAGAGGCTGTTCTGACAGCAGTAAGAGACGCGGGACCGAATGCCTGCCCGCCGATGGTGGTCGGCGTCGGAATCGGAGGCGATTTCGAAAAATGTGCCGAGATGGCCAAGCATGCCCTCACCAGAGACCTGAACGAAGAATCGCCGGTACCGTATGTGCGTGAGATGGAAAAAGAACTTCTGGAACGGATCAACCGGATGGGAATCGGTCCGGCGGGACTGGGCGGAACCGTGACGGCACTGGCGGTCAATGCAGAGACCTACCCGACGCATATTGCCGGGCTTCCGGTCGGAGTCAATATCTGCTGTCATGTCAATCGCCATGCGCACCGTGTTATCTGAGCATTCGGAAAAGCAGAACTGTGTACAGTCCCGGTGACGGGCCGGGAGAAAGGAAATCCGGTGAACGGATCACCGGAGGAGGAAGAAGATGGAAAATGACATCAGAATTAAAGCACCGTTCGATAAAAAAACGGCGGCATCTCTCCGTGCAGGGGATTTTGTAAAAATCACAGGCACCATCTATACTGCAAGGGATGCAGCACATAAAAGAATGATCGAAACACTGGACCGTGGAGAGAAACTTCCGTTTGATCTCCGCGGGCAGATTATCTATTATATGGGTCCGTCTCCGGCCAGAGAAGGGCGGCCGATCGGTTCAGCAGGACCGACAACGGCTACCCGAATGGACAAATATGCGCCCCGTCTTCTGGATCTCGGTCAGGCAGCCATGATCGGCAAGGGAAAGCGCAGCAAGGAAGTAATGGACGCGGTCAAACGGAATCAGGCCGTATACTTTGCGGCAATCGGAGGAGCAGGCGCGCTGCTTTCCAAATGCATCCGTGCTTCGGAGGTGATCGCCTATGATGATCTGGGTACTGAGGCCATCCGGAAACTTACCGTGGAAGATTTTCCGTGTATTGTGGTTGCGGACTGTGAGGGCGGTAATCTCTATGAGACAGCGGTAAAAGAGTATTGCAGAGAAGAAATGTAAATGATTCGGGCAGAATGGCTTATGCATTCTGCCTGAAAAAAATACAGAAAGCAGTTGACACACCATAAGGCATCGGATATAATGATTTTGCTTTGGCGGAATGCCAGAGAACAACTGAATATTCATTCAGAAGTTCGGAGAAATACTCAAGAGGCCGAAGAGGCGCCCCTGCTAAGGGTGTAGGTCGGGTAAAACCGGCGCGAGGGTTCAAATCCCTCTTTCTCCGCTTTCTTTTTTTCTCCCAAAATGCAATTCGGTCCGATTCCGGTCTGAAACAATGCGGAGATTGAGAGCAAAAACGGCTTTCAAAAATAAAAAGAAAAAAGTTGTTGACAAACGACAAAAGCTTTGGTATTATGAATGAGCTGTCGCCGAGAGGCAACAACAAAGAACATTGAAAACTGAACAGTATATAAAACCCTGAAAATTCCAAGAACAAAGGCCGAT
>NZ_FOIL01000062.1 GCF_900101295.1 [Clostridium] aminophilum
CTTAGCGACACATATTTCACTTAGCGGCTTTGCCGCTTAGTGAAATAGCGTGCTGCGGCTGGTCTTTTCGAGCTTAGTGCGTGCCATGGAAATTCACTTAGCGAGGTTTTCTCGAGCTTAGTGAATTTCCTTCCAGCGGCGTGCGCATCCTCGCGGAGCGTTTTTTTCATAGGGAATTTCGTAGAAATTTCCTATGAAAAAAAGGTGGACCGGATCCACCGGTCCACCCGCAAAGCAGGAAATACTACAATTCTTTCATGGCTCCCCGGAGGCTGTACCCCCGCCGGAGTTAAACCTTGTCTCCGTTATCCCAGCCATTCTGGGCAAGCATCCGTCTTGTCGCGGTCAGAACCGTGAAGATCAGGATGGTGTCCACCGGAAGCTGGACCAGATTTGAGATGATTCTGGACGGAAGAAGGGCAATGATGGCTTTGTTGTAGAGCATATTCAGCCAGATGCTGTTCAGTCCCACATTGACAAAGATCTTGACAATCAGATTGGCGATCAAAACTCTCGGAATCGTGATCTTGTGTCTGTAAAATGCATATCCGTAGATCAGACCGCCCATCGCCGCGCTGACGGTAAATCCCGGAAAGAACGGTCCGTCCGGATTCACCATCCATTTCAGCACATCGACAACAGCGCCAAAGATTGCTCCTACTGCCGGTCCGAACATCATATCAATCACACGGTTCGGGACGCCGGAGATTCCAACCTTGATGTACGGGCCGATGTGGATTGTCGCCACGCTTCCAAGAACAATCGCCAGAGCGATCATCAGGCCGCAGATGACTACATTTCTCACCTGTCTCAGCTCACGGATCGAGCGAATCCATGTGAGGCTCACACTTTGTGTTCCCATCTTGGTTCCTCCTAAATCATAAACAGATCAAAGTCCGCAGCGGAACTTTGGTCCCCTCTTCTCTCAATTCGAGGGACAAACTATGCTTCCGTCCGGCAATGGTCCGCCGGACGGGATCGCGCGATAAACGCGATAACTCAGATAACTTACTTCGTATGAGATCAGAACAGTCCGGTAATCTTACCTTCATCGTCTACATCGATGTTCTCCGCAGCCGGCACCTTCGGCAGACCCGGCATAGTCATGATGTCGCCGGTCTTCGCTACCAGGAAGCCTGCACCTGCGGAAACCTTAACCTCGCGGATGGTGATCTTGAAGTCTCTCGGAGCGCCGGTCAGGTTCTTGTTGTCGGAGAAGCTGAACTGTGTCTTAGCCATGCAGATCGGCATCTTGTCAAAGCCAAGTTCGGTCAGTCTCTGGATCTGCTTCTTTGCCTCAGCGGTAAAGGTTACGCCGGCTCCTCTGTAGATCTTTGTAACGATATCCTTAACCTTGTCCTCAATGCTCTCGTCCAGATCATATGCGAACTGGAAGTGGTTGTTTGCGGTATCCTCGCAGAGTCTTACAACCTCTTTTGCAAGTTCCACGCCGCCGTCGCCGCCTTTGCCCCATACTTCGGACAGGCAAACATTTACGCCGAGTTCCTTGCACTTATCCTCGATGAGCTTGAGCTCTTCCTCGGAATCGAACGGGAAACGGTTGATGGCAACCACTGCCGGAAGACCGAATACCTTTGTCACGTTCTCCACGTGCTGCAGGAGGTTCGGAAGTCCCTTCTCCAGAGCTTCGAGGTTCGGAGTGTTGAGTTCTGCCTTTGCAACGCCTCCGTGATGCTTCAGAGCGCGAACGGTTGCAACGATAACAACCGCATCCGGCTTAAGTCCTGTCATTCTGCACTTGATGTCGCAGAACTTCTCTGCGCCGAGGTCTGCACCGAATCCTGCCTCGGTAACCGCGTAATCATTGAGCTTTAATGCCAGCTTGGTTGCCAGAACGGAGTTGCAGCCGTGGGCAATATTTGCGAACGGGCCGCCGTGAATGAAGGCCGGTGTGTGTTCCAGTGTCTGAACCAGGTTCGGCTTCAGAGCATCCTTCAGAAGAGCTGCCATAGCGCCCTGTGCGTGAAGATCGCCTGCGGTAACCGGCTCGTTGTCTACGTTGTAGCCGATGATCATCTTGGAGAGTCTTTCCTTCAGATCGTGAATGTCGGTTGCAAGGCAGAAGATCGCCATGATCTCACTTGCAACAGTGATGTCGAATCCATCCTCGCGCACACGTCCGTCGGTTCTCTTGCCGAGACCGTTGATGACGTTGCGGAGCTGACGGTCATTCATATCGACAACTCTCTTCCATGTGATGCGCTTCGGATCGATGCGGAGAGCATTGCCCTGGAAAATGTGGTTGTCGATCATTGCAGCCAGAAGGTTGTTTGCTGCGCCGATTGCGTGGAAATCGCCGGTAAAGTGAAGGTTGATCTCCTCCATCGGAACAACCTGTGCATAGCCGCCGCCTGCTGCGCCGCCCTTTACGCCGAATACCGGACCAAGGCTCGGCTCACGGAGAGCAGCCGCTACTGTCTTGCCGATCTTGTGAAGGCCGTCTGCCAGACCAACGGATGTGGTGGTCTTTCCCTCGCCGGCCGGTGTCGGAGTGATGGCGGTAACCAGAACCAGCTTGCCATCCGGCTTATCCTTCAGATCCTTCAGAAGATTGTAGCTGATCTTTGCCTTGTCTGTGCCGTACTGCTCGATATACTTGTCATCAATTCCTTCGTTGTGCGCGATCTCGGTGATGTTTAACGGTGTCGCTTCCTGTGCGATTTCGATATCTGTCTTCATATACGTTTCCCCTCTTCTTTGCTTTCTTCCAATGTTGTCTGTTTTAACGTCCGTCCTTCCTCCCCGGAATCCGCCGCGCCCCCACACAGCGATGAATTTATCTCCGGAGGCGGAGCGGAATCCGTTTCTTCCTCGCATCCCGCCCGTCTTCCGGAATGTCCGTCCGGACCGTCATGTACTGTCTTAATAGAGTTTGTCAGAAAGATCGCTCATTCCGAGGATCTTCTTCTCCTCTTCAATGGCTGTCTTCTCTAACTTCTCAATCTTTGCGGTGTACTCTGCGACAAATGCCTCATCCTTGATGGAGCCGAGGTTGATCTTGACATTCAGCAGCGCGCCGATGACTGCGGTTCTCGCCATCATCGCGGATACCAGGCCGTCGGTTACCGCATTGGTGTTGCCCTTTGCGACAACTGCCTCAGAGATCTCGAAGATCTTTGCAGCGGTCTCTGCGCATTCCATCGGAACCTTTGCAGCGGCCTTCAGGCCTTCCTGCATCTTTGCCTTTCTGGCCTCTTTCTGCTCCTCAGTATCCTTCGGCATGCCGATGGCTTCCATGTAAATGTTGAAGGAAGAGCTGTCCTTATCGATGTCCTCGATCAGTTCCCTGCGAAGGGCATCCGCCTTCTCGGCAAGAACCTTCATCTCGTCTTCCACTTCCTCGTATTTCTTCTTGCCGATGGTCAGATTTGCCACCATACCGGCCAGTGCCGCTGCCAGCGCGCCCGCATTGGCAGAAACGCTGCCGCCGCCCGGTGCCGGTGCATCGGAAGCGGTCAGATCCGCAAATCCTTCTACTGTCATATTCTTCAAAAGTTCAGCCATGATTAGTTCTCCTCTTCCTCGTCCTCAAGCAGCCAGTTTTCCATGATCTGCTTCTGCGGATCGAACTTCATCGGTCCAAAGCAGCAAGCCTGCAGATAGTATGCGGCACAGTCGATCAGGCATTCCATCGGAACTACGCCGACAATCTCGCTCTCGAGAACATTTACGCCATAACGTCTTGCTTCCATCTTGACTGCCTCGAATGCGCGATAAACAGCAGTCTTCTGATAGTTTACTAAATTCATGGATACCTGTGCAACCGTCGGTCTGCCGCTGTAGTGATCATTCAGCTCTACGCCGATCGCCTTGATGAAATGATATCCGCCGCGGATGTTCTTCACTGCGTTGGCGATCGCATTTGCAATCTCCATGTTGTCGGTGTCAAGGTTGATGTTAAATGCGATCAGCGGCATTCTTGCGCCGATGGCAACGACACCTGCGGTCGGATGGATGTGGTCCGGTCCGAAATCCGGTGTCCACAGTTCCTTATCCTGCATCTTTTCTGCCATGCCCTCGAACTGACCCTTGCGGATCTTTGCGAGGTTCTGACGATGCGGAGCGGAAGCGGAATCCTCATACAGGAATACCGGAATTCCGTATTTCTCACCGACCTCTTTGCCGAGCTCTTTGGCGATGGCATCTGCCTCTTCTACGGTTGTGTTGCGGCACGGAATGAACGGAACGACATCGACAGCTCCCATTCTCGGATGCTGACCCTCATGATGGTTCAGGTCGATCACTTCCACAGCAACGCCGAAGGAATCAAGAACGGCATTCTTCAATGCTTCCGGCTCGCCGACTGCGGTGATAACACAGCGGTTATGGTTCGAGTCGGTCTGGCAGTCCAGAAGTCTTACGCCCTTTCTGTTCTTGAAGCAGGCTGCAATCTTGGCAACCTTCTCCATGTCACGGCCTTCACTGTAATTCGGAACTGTCTCAAGTAACTTCTTCATAATGTCCTCCTAAATCTTTCTTATATGAAATAAAAATATTTATTGCTCCAGTTTCTTTTTGAGCGCTTCCATATCGCTCTTAACCTGCTTCTCCGCTTCCTCAGCGGTCCGCGGAATATAATGAACACAGGCCGCTACCGCCAGCGTTCCCTCCTCGGCCTTTGCCTGCCAGCTCGTCTCACGGAAATTTCCGGAGAGCCGGAGCGTATCGCCGCTCTCGATGCGGAACTGTTTCCCGTCATCATCTTTCACCACGAGGCATCCACGGTAGCAGTAAACCATCACTTCATCCGGCGACGGAACATCCGTGATCAGCATGCTGTAGATGTCCACCGTTTCTCCGGTCTGCATCCGAAGCGGCACCACCGTTCCCTCGCAGATATCTTTGCGAAGCATCAGGTTAAAGTCTGTCACCTTTCCGACGCTTACCGTCTTATCCCCGCCGTCAAACCGGTGAGGCGTAAACTCCGGAAGATCGATCATCCGCTCCCCGTTATGAGAGAGGCTGATATCGCCCTTCAGCGTCATAATAATCCGGTTGTAATCCGGAAGACTGGTAAACTCGCTTTCCTCGACATCCACCGTAGCAGAACTGAGTCTCCAGAGAAAATCCCGGTCCGCATATTCACTTCCCTTCGGTGCAATGCCGATCTCTGTTGTTTTTCCTCCGCTCCAGTCTGTTGTCTTATAATCGTCGCGGTGGACAACCTGTGAAATGTAGAATGCCATCGATTTACTTCCTCTCTTCGCCGAATGTTTCGTCACGGCGTTTTTCTATGATGCTATTATAGGATTCAAAATTGTCTGAATACATGGTTTTCGTTTTGCAAACATCATCGATCAGCAAACAAATAAAAGCAAAACCGATCGTTGTCTTTACAAATCCGGTTCCGTTTTCCGCAGGTTTGAGTTAGAATAGCTTTATATATCTTTGGCGTGTACACTCCGCCGCCGGATCCGCTCCGGATTCCGGCAATAATCATGCAGGTCTGACGACGTTCGCATGGAAAGGCAGTTATATAATGGATAAGACAGATATCAAAATCATCAACATTCTTCAGAACGACTGCAAAACTCCAACCCGCGAGATCGGCCGTCTCGTCGGTCTGACCGCTCCGGCCGTGTCCGAGCGCATCAACCGGCTCCGTGACGCCGGTGTCATCGAGGGTTTTCACGCACAGATCGACGAAACAAAGCTCGGCACCGGGATCAACGCCTTTATCCAGGTCAATGTTCCGCCGCGCGAATACGACAACTTCTGTCTGTTCTGCGAGCAGGAGCCGTCCATCATCGAACATCATCACATCGTCGGGCTGAACAATGCGCTTCTCCGCATTCGCGTCCGCAATTCCCACATGCTGGATCAGCTTCTGGAGAAAATCCGTCATTACGGTCTCTCCAATACCGCAATCGAACTCTCCACGTACTTTAACCGCAAGGATTTTACGGACGGGGAATCCGACTGATTTCCGATATCCATACAATTAAACACCGTTTGTTTCGATAGATCACCTGTTTTATCTCTGTTATTCCGTTTTCGTATTATTTTTTTCATTTGATTTCTCATAAAATGTCCGTGTCATCAAACGAAAGGAAGGTACTCTCATGGAATTCCGACTTCACGTCATCATGGTCGATCCGGCCGGCAACCGCACCGCAATCGTCAGAGATCCCGTCGATCCGAAATACTATGCCCCCATCGGCGCAGCGCTTCTCCGTATTCCGGAACTCCACGCCGAACAGGCCGGTTTTCTGGCCAAGCCCGTGATGGGCGGAGAGATCCGCCTGGAAATGAGCGGCGGTGAATTCTGCGGCAACGCCACAAGAAGTGTCGGCTATCTGCAGGCATCCAGAGAAGGCTGCCGCGCCGGCGATCTGATTCCGACCGAAATATCCGGCAGCCCGGACGTACTGAACGTCCGAATCGACGACGACGGCGCATGGTGCAGCATGCCGCTTCCGCTCTCGGTTGAACGTCTCCCCGTGGAAAACCCGGACTATGATCCCCTTAATCCGGAAAGCAAAACGGTTCTTCATCTTCCCCTGATCGTACTGGACGGCATCAGTCATGCCATCCTCTATAAAACCCAGTGTTCCGAACCCCTCGGAAATGCCGTGATTGACGCCATCCGTGACACTACCGGCGCCGCGGCGGGCGGTGCGATCTTCCTCGACGACGAAAAACACACCATGACTCCCTTCGTCTGGGTTCGCTCCACCGGAAGCCGGGTATGGGAGAGCAGCTGCGGCAGCGGAACGCTCGCCTCCGCCGTCTGGCTTTCCCGCGGAATCTCCGACGGACTCTATCGTCTGGAACTCCGTCAGCCGGGCGGAAATCTCCACGCGGAAATTGAAAAGAAAAACGGAAACATTGTCTGCGGCCGGATCGGCGGTCCGATCACCATTGAAGAGGAAAAAGTTTATACGGTTGCAACACCGGAAAACTGATCAGAACGCAAAAAAGAGCCTTTCCCTTTGTGATATGCTACCCCCAAGTAGCACACCACTGTGGGATTGGCTCTTTTTTGCGGGAACTTCTTTCAGGGTTCCCGCGGAATGAAGGAAGTAAACATGAATTGGAAGCGGACCTGACTCGTCCGCATGGTCGGCTAACGCACCTCGATCACGAGGAAAACGGAGCGGGTAATGCTGCGGTAACGATGCCAGGGATAAATTCCCTCCTCATCCCACATGGTATCGTGCACGCCTCCGCTGATCATCGGGAGGGATGCATACACCGTTTCCGGATCATTTTCATGGAGCATATCCATCGCACCGGCGCCGACGATCTGCACATGAAGTTCTCTTAACGGCACTTCGTGTTCCCGGTGAATCCCGGAAGGGAATCCCGGATCCGCCACCAGCACGAAATTGGCCCGGACATTGCCCATGGCCGCCTTCGGGGATTTGTAGAACGGCACGCCCCGCTGCTTCTCGTCATGCGTCATTTCCCAATTGGATTTCCAGATGCTCCGGATGCTGTCCAGCGTTTTGAGATCCTCCAGATCCAGCGCATCCTCTCCCGAGATCAGGATGGCGCTGCCCGGCACGGATATGCATACATCCGCCACCTTCAGGGTTCGAAAAGGTTTCAGGAAATACTCCCTTTCCACACCGATCGGCTGATCTTCACTCACATTTACCAGAATTCCGGATCGTGGCACCCGGAATTCTTCTTCTTTCCAGATATGATAAACCTCAAAAAAAGGCTCTCCAAATGACATTTTTTCTACCATAACCTGCTTCTCTCCGTTTCCGTTAACGGAATACCTTTCTCAAATACGCCAGTCCTTCTCTGGAACACTGAAAACTGGTGGGGCAGGGTCTTGCCTCAATGCTGACCCAATGATCGTATCCGGCCTCTTTCAGCGTCTTTGCCGCTTCGTAGAAGTCAAAGTGTCGGTCATCCGGCAGCCGTCTCTCGATATCGGACACATGGAACAGCACCAGTTTGCTCAGCGACCTCCGGATTGCCGCCGGAACGTCCGGATCCTCCAGAATCATATGGTAGGTATCCCCGTTGTACAGCAGCCAATCGGAGTTGAATTTCTCCAGAAAGGACATGGTCTTTTCCGTACTGCAGAACACATCCCCATCATTCCGGTTGATCTGCTCCATCACCATGGGCGCCTGAATGTTTTCCGCATATTCCAGAACCCGGGATACGCTGTCGGTCAGAATATCTTCGAACGCTTCGTCGCTCTGTCCCTCCGCTTTTCTTCCGCGAAGATATCCGATCAGAATCTGGGAATCCAGTTCTTTGGCCAGATCCAGCTGACGGCACAGCCGCTCCACGGTGGCCTGCCGCATCTTCTCATCCGGATGAACCATGCTCATGCCTTCATAGAGGTACGCAAGACCGGTGGTGACGGCGGAGCAATGGAGTCCGTGATCGTCCAGCATCTTTCTCAGTTCCTTCGCATTGTAGAAGGAAGGGTCCTGAATCTGCAGTTCAATGCCGTCAAATCCCAGCTGCTCCGCCACGATCGCACATTCCTCATAGCTGTTGCCGCGAAGGGGAAATGGCGTCTGTACGGGAAGCGGCCGGTCTACCGCACATACACTGAATTTCATGCACATTGCATTTCCTCCATATCGATTCTTCTGCCCTCTTCGGAAGAGCGGAATGCGGCATAGATCACGCGGATAATGTCATATGCCAGTTCAAAGGAAGTTTCCGTTTCCTGTCCGGACTCGATGCACTCCAGGAACGATTTCATTTCCCCGGTATATCCGCGGATGACTTCGTCGCTGACGAATACATTGTTCCATCCGGTCTTCGGCGGGTTCAACTCCCCCCAGTAAACATCATCCAGCCCCTTGTCATCGCTGCAGTAGGTTTTCAGCATGTCATTCTGCGTCAGATTCATCTGGAATTTCAGATCATTGCAGGTAACGGTCACCTGATTGGCGGATCCGCCGATCACGGCATCCGTGCCGATGACGTTGCACATGGAACCGTCGCTGAAGGTCAGGATCACATTTGCGCAGTCTTCCACATCATTGGGCCGGGCCTGTGCGTACTGTTTTTCGCCCTCTTTTAACGGAACCTTGCTGATCTGACCCATCTCCGCCATCACGCTCTTAACCCGGATCTTCTCTCCTCTGGCCTTCGCTTCCACCTGTTTTAAATACAGCATCGTGGAAAGGATGTGGATTCCGTTCCGCATCATGGTGCCGCCGCCGAAGTTCTTCCACTCACCGGCAGCCGCGCTGGTGGAACCGATGATGGATTCGATGCCGTTCATGAACATGATCTTGCTGTTCTTGGCTCTTAAGATCTCCGCCGCCTTCTGCACCGGAGTCGCATAGACAAAGTCTTCCGCGTAGAAGAAATTCGCATCGCTCTCGTCGATCGCCTTTTTCAGCTCACTCAGCTGCTTGTCCATTTCCTCCCACATTTCTTTTTTGGAAACGGTGTTTCCGATGTTGTCGCTTCCGTCTCCGAAGAAACCGGTCACCGGCTTCTCGACGATGATATTCTTTCCTGCCTTTAACGCGCGGATCGCGAAGGGAATGTGCAGGCGGGGCGGTACCGCCAGATCGATCAGATCAATCTCCGGATCTGCGATCACGTCCGCGTAATCGCTGCAGATTCTCTCATAGCCGTATTCTTTCCGGAATTTCTCAGCCTCCACCGGATCGACACCGCAGACTGTTTTCAGGCGAATCGGGATACCTCCGGCATTCTTATATCCGTTGGCATGTAAAAATGCTCCGTATCCGTATCCGATGGTTGCAATGGTAATTGGTTTCTGGTTCATGGTATTTCTCCTTTATTGCTCTACTTTTGTATCTTCTTTTTTGCTTCCCGTTAGAAAATGCTGCAGCTGCGCCCTGCTGTTTCCGCGGCCGGTTTGTCAATTATTTTCGGTCCAGTTCGATCGGACAGTAGATTCCGGGAGTTACACTCATATACTCATGCCAGGGATACTTTCCCTTTCTGTCGTACATCCGGTCGTGGACGATTCCCGCCGTCATCGTCAGTTCCTGATGAACATGTTCCCGGTCTTCGTAATCGTAAATCCGCATCATGCCGGTTCCCAGAATCTGGGCATGTACCTCATCGAAGTCTCTGTCGTGATCTCTGTGCGGACCGGAGGGAACACCGCCCTCACTGACATAACAGAAATTGATCTCGATATGATCCCGTCCCTCTCCCGTACAGAATTTCGGTGATTTGTAATAGGGAAGTCCTCTGTGCCGTTCGATTCCGGACATTTCATACAGTGTTTTCCACCGTTTTTTGATGTCCTCCACGGTTGCCCCGGATGAGAGATCGCAGTGCTCAAAATCCCGGACTACCAGAGCCTTGTGCAAATCCGTTATCTCCACGTCCTGCAGTATGGCCGCTTTCAGCGGAAGGATCTTTCTGCCCCCCGGCAAAAGAATGTTTTTCCTGTCCCTCTCCGCCAGATTGATCACCATGCTCTTTTTGCCGATCCGGCAACGGGTCTCTTCCTCCAAATACTCCACCTGAAAAAACGGTTCTGCAAAATCCAACTGTAAGATTGACATGTATTCGTCCTCCTTGATTCCAAAATACCACAGGCTTTTTGAAAAGTAATTCGCAACGTTCTTATATTGACGTTAAGTTTTACTTAACATAAAATAGCAGAAACGAACCTCACTTTGCGGGCTTTGACTCGCTGCCCGTTCAACAAAAAGTACGCAGGCGTTCTTTTCCGCACTGCGTACTCCGTGTACCTATAACAATAAGGAGGAATTCTATGGATACCGCCCGCTACAAAGCCTTTCTCGCAGCCGCGAAAACCGGTAGTTTTTCCGGTGCCGCACTGGAGATGGATTACACCACTTCTGCCGTCAGTCAGTTAATCTCCTCTCTGGAAGAAGAACTTCAGGTCACCCTGTTCCACCGCAGCCGCCATGGCGTGCGTCTGACCACCAACGGTGAACGGCTCTATCTGCCCATCCTCGTTCTGGTGCGGCAGGAAGAGCGAATCTACGAGATCAGCGCAGATATCAGCGGACTTTTGACCGGTGAAATCCTAATCTCCGCTTATCCCAGCATCTGCGCTACCTGGCTACCTTCCCTGATCCACGATTTCAGCAGGAAATACCCATCCATTCACATCCGGATCGATGACAGCATCCGTCAGCATGTGGTGGATTCCCTCCGGGAAGAAAAAGCGGACATCGGATTTTTAAGCAACCAGCATGACTTCTCCGGAGAATTTGTCCTGCTGGATAAAAACCCCATCGTTGCGGTGGTCAGCAAAAACAGTCCCTACAATTCCCTGGGATATTTTCCATTAAAGGAGTGTGAGGTGGTGCCCCTGATCCAGTCCTCCTACGGTAAAGATAAGGATCTGGACGGAATCTATGAGAAATACCATCTCAACCCCAATATTACATTTGAGACGCGCAACTCTTATACCGCTGCGGCCATGGTCGCCAACGACATGGGCGTGCTGCTGGTAAATGAATTAAGTACCCATATTTGGAATATGGATGTCAATGTGCTGCCGCTGGATCCCCCGCAGTCAATCTCTCTGGGGATGGTGATTTCTCCCTCTGCCGTCTCTTCCCCTGCGGTAAAGGCCTTTGCGTCCTTCGTCAAAGAAAACTTTACACGCAAAGAAGCAGAATGATCGGGACACTGAGAAGCAACGCACCCGCAAGCACAATCTTCTGTATCCACTTTTTCGGCGATCTGATCGCATCCTCATTCAGAAGCACGGCTGCCACCAGACAGATGATCTGAAAGAAGGACAGGTACAGAGGCAGCATCTTGTGCAGAATCAGCGACGCCAGACTGGTCAGAACCGTAATCCCGATCCCCACCAGACTGATCTGCAGAAACAGACTGACGGGATCATCCTCCGTTTCCGTCGGATTTCCCGCCGGATTCTCTGTCGCCTTTCCCGTCATGTTCTGCACCGGAGGTCTGCCGGCCCGTTCCCAGTCGAACTGCTCGCTGACCTCGCACACCTTTAAAAACCGTGCAAGGCGGCTCATATTCTCGTGGCTTTCCTCTTCCCTGTGATACTCGAACTGCAGACCTTCTCCTGCTCCCCTGCCGGAGCCGTCACCGCCTCGGGTATCGGAAAAACGTTCCCTGTCTCCGGAAAGCCTCCCGTTTTCAAACTTCATCTGTATTTTTTCGCCGCAGGCGGAACAATACTTTTCGCCATCGGCAATCTCCGCTCCGCATTTTGGACAACGTCTCTCCGGGGATGCCGCTTTTGCACCGCATTCCCAGCAAAACATTGCCCCTTTCTTCAAAACTGTTCCGCATTTTTTACACTTCATTTTTTCGCCTGCGCTTTCTGCGGATCGTCCCGGCTGACGATCCGTTTTTTTGTTTTTCCCCTATCGGGCAATCGGATTTTTTATTTTGCGCCGCCGCACACACGTCAGCGCAAAACAATCGATACGATATTCATTTTGTAAACATACGTATACGTGACTTTCTCCGCGATTTTCTGGATCATTCTGACACCGATCTTGCTTTCCGGATTCTGTAAAACATCATAATCCAGCGGGTCGTAGGAATCTCCCAGACTCCGGATCAGAATCTCGATACTCCCCTCGTCGCTGAACACGCGGATGTCAAAGAGAGTTCCCTCCTCCATCACTTTGTCTTTCGTATTATTTCCCCTCTGGTGCGCAATCATATCCACCGAAAGTTCTTCGGAACTGAGTGCCGCAAGATAGGCCATTCTCCGGCTTTGTCCGTTTGTCTCAAGATACGCCTGAATCCGGTCCGAAATGCCCACCGCATTTTCATCCGTTCCCCGGATCTCAAATTCAAAATGAGAGAAACGATTGAGAAGATGCGGTTTCAGCCGCAGAATCCGGTCCGCCGGGGTGGGATTCTTCCGACTCAACACCATCATCACCGGAATCATGATCACCTGTCCCACAAAGGGATTGCTGCCGAAAGCCAGCCACAGTCCCGTTTTACCCATGACCGGGATCATCGCCGCCAACATCAGCGGATATATCAATGAATCCGGAATGGACGCCATCATCAGAGAAGATCCAAAGCGCTCCGTCGACTCATAAAAATTGGTCAGCACAAACTGCACCAGATAACCCGCCTGGAACAGACACACGAACAGCGAGCCCATCTGTATGTCCGGAGTCATCTCCATACCGAACAACCGTGACAAAACCGGCGTTGCGGCAAAACATGCCGCACACACCATCACAGTGACGACCATACCCATTTTCAGAGATTCCGCGACGGTTTCCTTGAGAGCAACGGAATCTCTCTGCGCGTAGAAAACGCCAAATAACGGGCTTGCATCATACCCCACACCGATCAGCGGCAGACGAACAATCTTTTTTATATTGTTGACAACGGCGACGACGGAAAGGATCAGCGGTTCCTCCGGAATCAGTGTCAGAATAATGTTATTGATCACTGCCAGCGCGATACAGTCGATGATATTATCCAGCGATGCCGGCAATCCGCTTTTTAAGGTGTCCAGGATTTCTGTGGGCCCCAGCACCACCGGTTTCACCCCTGCATCGATCTTACGGTA
This sequence comes from [Clostridium] aminophilum, assembly GCF_900101295.1. GTDB lineage: Bacteria > Bacillota > Clostridia > Lachnospirales > Lachnospiraceae > Clostridium_R > Clostridium_R aminophilum_A. The sequence goes on from NZ_FOIL01000062.1 coordinate 13,490, forward strand.
TCTCAGAACTGCCAGTCCGCCGACGAATTCAAGAAGGGCTGCCGTGCTGCTGCCGATCCCGAGCCCCGCCATCTTCCACTCCGCCGGAAGAAGGAGGACGCTGATCACGGAAACCGCGACGTTACAGGCAATATTGAATAATCCAAGGAATGCCCGCTCCGTCTGATATCCCAGAACGCCAATCGTTTCACGCACGCAGCCGGAAATGGATGACAAAAAGACCATGGGCGCGCAGAACCGCAGGTATAAAAGGCTGTATCGGCAGATGGCTTCGGTGGATTTGGATCCGCCGAAACAAAGGATCATTTTTTCGGAAAAGAACAGAATGACACCGGTAAAAAACAGACCGGAAACCGCCGCCAGCGTCAGCCCTCCGGCGAAGGCCCGCTGAAACTCTCCATGATTGGCGCGGCCCTTTGCCCAGGTAATCCGCAGACAGGTGCCATGAACAATCGCATTCATCAACGCGAGGAACATGCCGTACGAGGGCAGCGCAATTGCCACGGCCGCAATCGCTTCTGGTCCCATGACATTTCCCGCAATGATATTGTCCACCATATACATAAATCCAAGCATCGTCGCATAAACCAGAGTTCCGGGATACATGCGCATGAGAGTCTTCCGGATGATCTGACCATTGTTCTTTCTTACCCCGTCCATAGCATTCCTCTCCTTCAGCGATTATTCGATCATGAAAGTCTTTCAAAATTAGAAAATTGCGGTTTTTTTACTAAATATTGATTCATTTTACTTAAACGCGGCAAATTACTAATATTATTTTATCATATAATCTGCTATTTCGTGAACTTTTTCCGTCATTCTTTCGTTGTATTCTGTCGTTATTCATTCCGGGGATGTTTCCTTAGCGACAAGAAAAGGTGCTGTCGCATTAGTTGATTTTTCAACTGGTGCGCAGCACCTTTTCGTATGCAAAATCAGCGGCTTTCGCCGCTGATTTTAAGTTTATG
>NZ_FOIL01000082.1 GCF_900101295.1 [Clostridium] aminophilum
ATTAACAGCCGTTTCCAACTGTTATCCCCCGGTACAGGGCAGGTTACCCACGTGTTACTCACCCGTCCGCCACTAAAATTACAAAATTCCATCCGAAAACTTCCTTCTGTAATTTCCGTTCGACTTGCATGTGTTAGGCACGCCGCCAGCGTTCATCCTGAGCCAGGATCGAACTCTCTCGTTAAAAGTTTGATCCGGTTTAGACTTAAGCTTGGCTTATTCTTAACCGTTATTACTGTTTAAGGTTTTGTTCTTGAAAATCTCTCGAACTTCAGGCCTCTACCTTATCGGCCTTTGTTCTTGGAATTTTCAGGGTTTTATATACTGTTCAGTTTTCAATGTTCTTGTCGTTCCCGTCAGGCGAGCGACTTGATTATCATATCAAATCTCAGCTCTCATGTCAAGAACTTTTTTTATTCTGTTTTTTTGATTTCGTTCCGTTTCCGCTGATATGAGAATCGCTCCTGAACCGGATCGGCGCTGCGTTTCATTCGCAACGGAGCCTATCTTATCACCACAGGATGGATTCGTCAAGCGAATTTTATATTTTTTTAAAACAATTTCTTCCTGTTCTTCCAAAGAGACAAAACCGCGTATTTTCGCCATTTCAGAAAAAGAGGAGCGCCGCAGCGCTCCTCTGAAACTGATTTTACAGTCTTATTTTTTGATATTGTGTTAATATCACATACAATTTATCAAATACTACCGGTTTGTGTTTGGAATTGGACACACACGGGTAGTTGAAGATCCCCCCCGCTCAGTGAATCAGATTCTTCATCACCCGTACCGCCATGGAGACCAGCAGATTGTGATTGCCGATCCATGTCAGAATCTCACTGCGATCTATCTGGGCCGAGAGAACACTTCCCAGTTCCGTTGTCGAAAAAGCCATGACAAACAGCATAAAGATCCACACACACAGAATACCGATCATGCCGCCGACGGCTGCACCCAGTGTCCGGTTGATCCCGGAGATAACGGGAATCCGCGAGAAAATGCTTGTAAACCAGAAAATCAGCCGAATCGCCACAGTCACAAGAACAAACAGTCCCAGATAGACCAATATATTCAGGATACTGTTGGCCAGATATCCAGCAACATAATCCGCAAAGCGGTCCACTCCCAGAATCTTGTACACCTGTCCATTGTTATTCTCGATCAGAGCCTTTTTCAAATGTTCCGGAAGCGGCAGCGCCTCGATGGCCGTTCTCTCCGCGGACGGATCGTTTACCCCCGTCTTTTTGGCCGTGCCGCTTTCCCCTCTCTCTTCTTTTCCTGCAGTCTTGTCCGCAGTCTCATCGCCTTCCGAAGGCTCCCCGGAGCTTTCTCTGCCCGTATCGCCCTCAGAGCCCCCGCTTTCCGTCTCTTCATCCCCGAAGCCGATCACCTTCAGGGTATACTCCTGAAACGCGCTGTATACGCCGGTATTCGTCCTCAGCCAGTTACACATATAAGGTGTCGCGACATGTGCCGCTGTCAGTGTCAGGATCAATGCGCCCGCCGTGACGACCATCCGGAGAAATCCCCGATGATGGCCATATAGCACCATCGCGGCGAGGAAGACCCCCACCGCGACGGTAAGCCACTGCTCCTGAACGTATGCAGTGATTATTTCCATATAGTTGTTCTCCAGGCTCCGACAGACACACTGATCTGTTGATTTGAGCCGTCAGACAAAGTTTGAACGTTTTCTTTCCGACTTGCATCCTATCCAATGATTTCTCAGTCAAAGAAATGCTTTTCCCTGAGAATCAGAAGTCCGTTCTTGTCATAACGTTTTGCAAAGAGATGCTTCTTCTCGGCTTTGTCCGCCGCATGCTCGATCAGATCCGCCGCGCTCTCACGGGTCAGCGGAACGCCGTCTTCCTCCATCATTTCCGCGCGCTCATACAGGGCAAGCTTGCTCTTCCCGTCAATGCTGCAGTCGATATCCGCAGCATAACGGCATGCGTACTGAACGAAATCCTCGACTTCCATCTCATCATTCTCGACATCCGCAGCCTCTGAGCGGACATCATTTTCCGATTTCTCACGGTCGGATTCGTATGCTTCTCTTTCATCCGCATCGGGATCATCAGAGTCTTCATCCTCATCCGGTTCTTCCCCGTCATCCGGGGATTCTTCGTCCGTCTCTTCCACTGCCTCAGCTTTCGCTGCCGGGGCATGGTCTTCCGAAACTTCTGTGTCCTTTTCCTCCGCCACATCGTCTTCGGCTTCCCTCTCGTCCGGAAGATCTTCTTCCACCTCCGGAAGTTCCTCATCCTCCTCGAGGTCTTCTAGATCTTCCACGACCTCCGGACGCTCACCGTCGCCGCCGTACATCTCGGTCGCAGCCGGGAATTCCGCGCGGAACGCAGACAGATTCTCTTCGTCATCAATCAGGATGACGGACATTTCCTCTCCTGCCTGTGCCACAAAATCGTTCAGATCTTCCAGCGTCTCCGCATCCAGGTCCGCTGCGCGCTCGATGATCAGGTCTTTTCCCTCCAGCTTTCCGGCAACGGAGAAAACGCCTCTCTTTGCCAGCCGGTCTCCGCTGATCTTTGCCGCAGAGCGCTTTACGCCCAGAACTTCATGGAATTCCTTGAGCAGTCCCAGAGCCTCCTTCAGGCCGGCTTCCTCATCGTCGGCCGCCAGCATAATCCTGTTTTCAAACGGAGCCTCTTCCTGTTCCTCCTCTTCCAGATCCCAGTCTTCCAGCTCCGGCATGGCGTCTTCCTGCTGCACATCTTCCTGCGCTGCCGTTTCATCTTCCATTCCGGTTCCGGAAATGTCCTCTTCCTGCTCCGTCTTTTCCTGCGAAGCCCGGTGGAGATCGCTTACACGCTGAAGCACACGGGTCTGGTCATCCTCTTCCGCCTCTGTATTCTCATACGGCTGCATTTTGGATACTTCTCTCGCCAGTTCTTCTTCCGCCCTGGCCTCGTGAAGGCTTGCTTCCAGACTGTCATCTGCTTCCTCGCGGCGGATCTCCTCCCCGCGGTTCTCGGATTCTTCATTTTCTTCTTTCCGAGCGAACTCCCGGCGGTCATCACCGTCTGCATTTCGGCCGAGGTCCACGTCGCGGAACTTTTCCTCTACTTCCTGAAGTTTTCTCTCATACTTCTGACGGTTCTCCGCCAGATCTTTCTGATAGCTGTTCAGCGGAGCAAACTCCTGTTTCAGTGCCATTGCCTTATCGACATATTTTCCGATACCAAACATCAGCATAATCTTGTCGCAGGCCCTGACACAGTCATCCTCGCGTCCGGCCTCGCGGTAAAGCTCTGCCAGGTGATACAGCCACTTGTCATCCAGCTCATCGTTGCAGTACATCTCCAGAGAATTGATCTGCTGCTCCACCGATGCGCCTTTTGCCTCCAGAATCAGGAAGCGAAGAAGGTGCTGCACGCTGTCATTGTCATCCACCTGCTCACAATATTCCTTGTAATATGCCTCGGCTTCGCGGACATTTCCCTCCCGGAAGGCAAGGTCGGTCAGCTTGGTCAGAAGTGTTCTTCCGATCGGCGCTCTCTCATAGGCAATCAGCAGAATATCCTTCGCATCGGAATACTCACGGTTCTTCTCATAAATGGAAGATGCCAGCGTGAGGAGTCCGGTGCTCTTGACGCGTCTCCAGTCGATTGCATCCGCAATCTTCATGGCCGTCTCGTAATCGCTCTTATTTACAAGTTTTTTTATTTGCTCGATCTTTACCTTAAATTCAAACTTATCCATGGTATCTATCTCCGCCGTTTTCCCTTATATTTCCGTTCTGCCTTCCAGCGCCCGGAGAAGTGTCACCTCATCGGTGTACTCCAGATCTCCTCCAACCGGCACTCCGCTGGCGATCCTTGTAACCCGGATCCCTGTCGGCTTAATCAGCTTGCTGATATACATTGCGGTCGTCTCGCCCTCAAGGCTTGAGTTTGTCGCGATGATTACCTCGCTCACTTCCTCTTTCTGAAGACGAAGCATCAGCTCTTTCAGGCGAATGTCATTCGGTCCGATGCCGAGCATCGGAGAAATCGCGCCGTGCAGAACATGATATACACCCTGATACTTTCCGGTTTTTTCGTATGCCGCCAGATCGCGGGTATTTTCCACAACCATAATCGTGTTGTGATCCCGCTTCGGGTTTCCGCAGATCGGACAGATCTCCTGATCCGTCAGTGTCTGACACTCTTTGCAGTAGCGGACATTATGGCGGGCATCCACGATGGCCCGTGAAAGTTTCTCCGCCTGCTCGACCGGCATATTGATGACGTGAAACGCCAGTCTCTGCGCCGACTTGCTGCCGATTCCCGGAAGCTTGGCAAACTCTTCGATCAGGCTGCTGATCTGTGAACTGTAATAATCCATCAGAATCCCAGTCCGCCTCCGAGGCCGCCCAGACCGCCGGTCACGCTGTTCATGAGTGCCTGACTGTCATCCTCGGCCTTCTTCATCGCCTCATTGGCTGCTGTCAGGATCATATCCTCCAGCATTTCCACATCATCCGGATCGCAGGCCTCCGGGGAGATCTTGACGGAAAGCATCTCTTTCTTTCCGCTGACTGTAACCGTAACGGCACCTCCGCCGGTGGATGCGGAATACTCACGCACTTCCAGTTCTTTCTGCTTCTCTTCCATCTGACGCTGCATTCTCTGCGCCTGCTTCATGATATTCGCCATGTTACCCGGCATTCCGCCCGGGAATCCTCCGCGTTTTGCCATTCTTTTCCTCCTCGCCCGTCTCCGGGGCTGCTCTTTATGTTTCGGACAATGCTCCGTACTCTGTCAATTCTGATGTTTTCCAATCATATCTTTTCAATTATAGCGCAATCTTTCATTCTTCGCATCTTATATAAATCTTACGATGAACCGTCCTTTCGATCCGCCCGGCCGCGGCAGCGATACGGGGAATCCATGCGCGCTGTCTTCTTTCCTGCCCGCAGCCCATCGCCGGTTCAGTCCTCTTCCGTGATCGGGAAATTGATCACCGCCTGAAGATCCTCGCTGCTGACATAGACCGTATCTTCCTGTCTTACTGTGCCGTCACCGCGGGCCGTAAACCGGATCTCCCGCTGATAATCCTCCGCAATGATGTCACTGATCTGCTGGAAGGCACCGAGGCGCTCCAGCATTTTCGCATTCATCTGATCCGGAACGATGATCTCCATCCGCCCGGGGGATACCGGATTGACGAAACTGTCGCGCAGAGCAGAGCGAACGGATCCGCCGACTTTTCCGACGACCATGGGCCACTCTTCCCGTATCAGTTTCAGTTCCTTAAACTCCGCCGGCGGAAGTGTCACCTTTTGGGGTTCTTTCGGCGCGGATGGTGCAGCGGCGTTTCCTGCTGCCGTTCCGACCGTTCCTCCCAACTGTGCCGCAGCCGCGGCCGCCGCAAGGTCTGCCCCCGACGGGATCTCGCTTATTTTCCTTTCCAGTTCCGAGAGGCGCTGCAGAACCGAATCGAGATTATTCTCCATTGCCGGTCTGGTCAGCCGGATCAGCGCGATCTCCACCAGAACACGCTTCTGCGTCGCAAATCTCATCTGTCCGGAGAGTTCGGAGAGGACGCGGATATACCGCATCAGAGTCTCCTCATCCACGTGCCGGGCCTGCTCACGAAGGACCTTGGCATTATCCTCCGACATTTCCACCATATCTTCCAGCCGGTCATCCTCCGACGCATTCCGGATGATGAGAACATTTCTCATGTACCAGAGAAAATCCGTCACCATCTGAGACAGTTCCCGGCCTTCCGCCACCATCTCACTGACTGTGCGGAGACATTCCACCGTATCGCTGCGGACAACCGCGTCAAAGAGACGCGTGAACACCCCCGTGTCCACCGCGCCCAGAACATCGAGCACATTGTCATAGGTCAGTTTTTCATCAAAATGGAACGCCGCGCACTGATCCAGAAGACTCAGGGAATCACGCATAGAGCCGTCGGCAACCCGGGCGACATAGCGCAGCGCCTTGTCATCGGCATCGATTCCCTCTGCGTCCGCCAGTTCGCGCAGATGTCCCGCAATGGTATCAATAGAGATACGGCGGAAGTCATACCGCTGGCATCGGGAGAGGATCGTGATCGGAATCTTGTTGACCTCGGTGGTCGCGAGAATAAAAATAACATATTCCGGCGGTTCCTCGAGAGTTTTCAGGAGAGCGTTGAACGCGCCCGGCGAGAGCATATGCACCTCATCGATGATGAAAACCTTGTACTTTCCGTCAGTCGGCGGATACTGCACCTGGTTGCGGATTTCACGGACGTCATCGACGCCGTTGTTGCTCGCCGCATCGATCTCCATCACATTCAGCGACGCGCCTTCCGCGATCGCGCGGCACATGGCGCACTCCCCGCAGGGGTTCCCGTCTTTCGGATGCTCGCAGTTGACGGTTTTCGCGAAAATCTTCGCGATACTGGTCTTACCGGTTCCTCTTGTTCCGCAGAACAGATAGGCATGACCGATCCGTTCCGTGAGAATCTGATTCTTCAGTGTTCTGACAATATGTTCCTGCCCCCGGACTTCATCAAATGTCGACGGGCGCCATTTTCTGTATAAAGCGGTGTAAGCCACCTGATTCACCTCTTACTCTGCTCTTTTTGTTTCTTCATTCCGCGCACCTCTGTCCTGTGTACCGGATGCGCTTCGCCTTCGCTTCTATTCTGCATCGGTGCGGGATCTTTCATCCCGCGCCGCCTTTTTTCATGAAACCTCTTCTCTCACGGCTCGTTTCCGAAGGAGATTCCGACCGCTCTTGCCTCCCGGATGATCTCGCTCTCCGGATCCACCGTTTTCAGTTTTCCGGCAACGTCCCCGAGGGGTACCGACACAAACTTTCCGCCGGTAATCGCCGCCATGCGGCCGAACTCGCCGCGCAGTGCCATGGCGGCCGCCTCACTTCCAAGCCTTGTGGCAATCACTCGGTCATAGGCCGTCGGATGTCCGCCGCGCTGCATGTGTCCCGGCACCGTCACCCGGACTTCCTGGCCGGTCTTCTCCTCAATGGCGGCACCGATCCCGTAAGCCGGTGACGGATATTTCTTCTTCATTTTTTTGCGGAGCTCTTTCTGCTCCTTTTTGGAAAGCGCCGCCATCTCTTTCGAGATCGCCCCCTCCGCCATCGCAATGATGGTGAAATGTTTCCGCTGCGCCTCCCTTGCGCGGATCGCTTTTACAATACTGTCGATGTCGTACGGGATCTCCGGGAGAAGGATCACGTCCGCTCCGCCGGCAAGTCCCGCATAGAGCGTGAGCCATCCGACTTTGTGTCCCATCAGTTCCACGATAAACACACGGCCGTGGGATGCGGCCGTCGTATGAATGCAGTCGATGGCATTCGTCGCAACTTCCACCGCACTGTGAAAACCAAACGTGATATCGCTTCCCCAGAGATCATTGTCGATGGTCTTCGGAACCGCGATCACCCGCAGTCCCTCCTGAGCCAGAAGATTGCTGGTCTTCTGGCTTCCGTTGCCCCCCAGAACGATCAGACATTCCAATCCGAGCTCCCGGTATGTATCCTTCATCGCACGGACCTTGTCCAGTCCGTCTTCTTCCGGATCCCGGATCTGCTTAAACGGTGTTCTCGACGTCCCGAGAATCGTTCCGCCCCGTGTGAGAAGTCCGGAGAAATTCTCCGGCCGCATGATCTCATACTCTCTGTGGATCAGTCCGCGGAATCCGTTCCGGAAACCGATGATCTCCACATCCGTTCCCAGACGGAACAGTGCCTTCGCCGTGCCCCGAAGAGCCGCATTCAGGCTCTGACAATCGCCTCCGCTGGTCAATATTCCGTACCGTTTCATGAGCCCCCCGTCCTTTCCCCGTATCGATCGGCCATTCTGAGTGCTTCTATGTAAAACAACGAATCCTCCGCAAATCATTATTCCGGCAATCACTTCATTATTATACTCGGGAATGGCAGGATTTAACAATCGCGTTTTAGAAACAGAACCTTCATGCAGCCATGACACGAAAAGAGCGGCCGGTGCAACGGCACCGACCGCTCCAAATATTCATATAAAATCCGCACACCCCGCTTTGAACACAAACGGCGGACGTTACCCTCGCAGTTAACTCGGTCCAGGCTTCCCTGCGGCACACAGAAGGGCCCGCTTAGTGCTGCTGCATTCCTGCCCTGACACGGTTCACGGGGATCTGTTGCGCAAGACCCAAACTTCAACGCCACTTACAAGGGGCAGCTCCGCTGCCTGAGCCCTGGGCGGGATATCACCCCTGCTATAGCGGATTGCAGGTACAGGGCACCGCTGACTCCCCGGCTGTGCGGAAAGGTTATGACGAAGTCTTTCTTTGCTCAACTGATTGCTCAATTTGCCTTGTAAGTATACAGGAGCCCCCCGGTTTTGTCAAGATTTCCCATGTTTCCCCTGACATTTCCGACAAAAGATACTTGCTTTTCAAATTGTTTTATGATAACATCTTAGCGTTATATGGGCGATTTCCCGAGTGGCCAAAGGGGACAGACTGTAAATCTGCTGCAGATTGCTTCGGTGGTTCGAATCCACCATCGCCCATTTCGCGTTCGCGCGGATCTTGCCGGCATGGCGGAACTGGCAGACGCACGGGACTTAAAATCCCGCGAGGGTAAAACTTCGTACCGGTTCGATTCCGGTTGCCGGCATGAATCGAGTAGGAGGCGGTGACTAACCGCCGTCCTCTCACAGCACCGTACGTACCGTTCGGTATACGGCGCTTTCAATAGTTGACGTGCACAGACTGATAGGCTGTGGCTAAATCATAGAAGCCACTGTTTATCAGTCTATCTTTTGTCATCGCCATGTTGACTGCGACTGTATGTGTGGTAAACCAATATCCACGCCGACTGTTGCCAGCAATATGCGCCAAGTCCTCGGGCACACCCATCTTAATCAGATTTCGCACCTTTGTCTTGGGCTTCTTCCATTGTTTCCA
>NZ_FOIL01000029.1 GCF_900101295.1 [Clostridium] aminophilum
CGGAACAAAGTCCGCAAGCGGACTTTGCGCGCCGCCGCTGGTCACCGTTAGGTGACAGCTTCCTTACAGCGGCGTGCGCATCCTCGCGGAGCGTTTTTTTATATGGAATTTCGGAGAAATTTCCTATAAAAAAAAGCAGGTCAGCAAATTCCCGCTTTTCGCACCCATAGCGGATTCACTGACCTGCTCCTTTTTCTTAACCCAGTACACCCAGGCGCTTTCTCAAAATTCTTCCCACGCAGACCGCAGCGCAGACCTTGATGAAATCAATCACGATAAACGGTGTGACGCCGACCGCAAACGCAGCCGAAAAATCCATCCTGGCGCTGAAAGAAAGCCATGCGGTTCCGAGAAGATACGGAATCCATGTTGCCGCCTCCAGCACGATCGCCGAAAGAACCGGCTTATTCCACACTTTCTGTAAGCAGATTCCGATCACCATCGCCATCGGAAGAAAACCGATGAGATATCCGCCGGTCGGTCCAATCAGCTTTGCCGGTCCACCGGTAAAGCCGGAAAATACCGGGATTCCGATCAGACCGATCAGCATATACAGTGCATAAGCGATCGATCCCGATTTCCAATTTAATACATACATCGTGATGTAAATCGCCAGATTGGTCAGCGAAACCGGAACCGGGCCGATCGGAAGGGACAAGGGGCCCAAAATGCAGATCACGGCCGTCATCAGCGCGGTAAACGTCATATTCTTCACGGCATCATTGACCGAATTACCCTGTGTATGATTTGAAGTTGAAAATGTGTTTTCCATTGCAGATCTCCTCTGTGCTGTTCTCTTTTGTGCAGATCTCCTCTGTTTTTTTCTCTTCTGATTTGTGTTCGCATCCTTCATTTTATCAGCAGTACGCCGGATGCGTTTCGCGGCCGAGCTCTTCCAGCATTTCCTTATCCATTCGGATTGTTGAGCCGGATGTGGTCAGCATATTACCCGTAATCGATGCACTCGCTCCGGCCAGGAATGCGGTTCTGCCGTTATCCGCCATCAATGCTCTTCCGCCTGCAAGGCGGATGTCCGCCTCCGGATTGATATAGCGGTAAATGGCGATAGTCCGGAGAATCTCATCCTCCGTCAGCCGCGGCTGATTCTCCAGCGGCGTTCCCTTGATCGGCATCAGCGAATTGATCGGGATGGAATCAACATGAAGATCGGCCAGTTCCAGTGCCATCTCGATCCGGTCTTCCCAGGTTTCACCCATTCCGATGATTCCTCCGGAACAGACTTTCAGCCCTTCTCTCTGCGCACGGCGAATGTTTTCAATCTTCTCATCATAGGTATGTGTCGTACAGATGCTCGGAAAATATCTTCTGGATGTCTCGAGATTGCAGTGAACCGCAGCCACGCCCGCCTCATGAAGACGGTGAAGCTGTTCCGCGCTGAGAAATCCGACCGATGCGCATGTCTCAATCTCCAACTCCCGATGCATCCGCGCAAAAACAGATACCAGTTTCTCAAAATCAGCCACTGTCGGCGTCTTCCCGCTGTTCACAATTGAAAAGCGATCAACGCCCTCTTCCTGATTCGCTCTCGCCGCCGCGACAATTTCGTCCTCACTCAGCATTCCGTGATGCTCACAACCGGTATGGTTGTGGCCGGACTGCGCACAGAACTTGCAGTTTTCGCTGCAGCGGCCCTCGATGCCGCTCAGAATGGTACACAGATTCACCTTCTTTCCGGAGAACTTCTCCCGGATCCGGTCTGCGCCAGCTTTCAGTTCATTGAGATCACAGGTGATCAGAGTCTCCAGATCGTCCTCCCGGGTAAGACGCCGGCCGGCGATGATCTCATCTGCCAATGCTCCCACGCCTACCGCTGCGATGCTGTCCCGATATTCCTCTGCCATGACTTCCAAACTCCCCCCTGATATATGCATAAAATGTCAACACAGGAGAGTATAGTATTGTTAACCTGATTTGTCAACTATAGTTAACTATTCGGTTGACAAATCATTCTGTTCTTCGCCGTAGGATCATCTCCACCGGTTAATGCTGCCCTTTTCCAGAATAACCAGAAGAAGATTTTTTTCGCCGAGTTTGTGCGTCGGATCAACAAATCTCCATTTGCCGCCTTTCTCCCGGATGGCGGCCACGTTCATGTTATACATTTTCCGGAGATTCAGCTCAATCAGGTCTTTTCCGATCCATTCCTGTTTCGGCCGAAGTTCAATCATACAGAGATTGTCATCGATCTCAAAATAATCCCGGATGTACTGTGATGCCAGAATACGCGCCGACCGCACGCCGCCTTCTTCCTCCGGGCAGATCACCTTGTCTGCGCCGACCCGCTCCAGAATTTTCTTCATGCGGGCAGATGACGTCTTGGCAATCACCGCGCCAACACCCTTTTCCTTGGCAATGGCAACGCAGAGAATGCTTGCGGACAGATTACCTCCCATGCAGGTAATAACAATGTCCATGTTCTGCAGCCCCAGCGCCATAACCTCGTCTTCATTGTCCAGATTGGCGCATACCGCGGACGTCACACGGGAGGACATATCCCGGATCAGCTTCTCGTTCTTGTCGACAACCAGAACGTCTTCCCCCAGTGCGTACAGCGCCTCCGCGAGACTGATTCCGTATTTTCCCAATCCTAACACTGCAATCGATTTTTTCATTTTTTGTCCTCCAGGCTCAAGCAGACAGGCTTGCTTTCGTGTCTATTTGGGCCGTCAATCAAAGTTTACTTTCAAACCTCTTCTCCCGACTCCGGCGCGAAGCGGATTGATCCGATCTCGTACCGGAGCCGCCAAAGAACCATTGAAAGGGGCTCTTTCCGTCTTTCTCCCTTTACCCGACGTAAAAAGTTCCTTCTGAGTATCGCATCGCACTCTGATCCCCTTTATGACGGGAGAAGAACGCGACCAGCGAGATCGGGCCGATTCTTCCGAGATACATGGCCAAAATGATGACATACCTTCCCGCCGTTCCGAGAGACGCGGTAAGGCCCCGGGAAAGGCCGACCGTCCCGCACGCACTTGCCACTTCAAACAGCGCGTCCTCCATCGGGACCGGGTTGACGGTCAGCAGAAGAAAGGTGAGCCCAAACACCGCACACAATCCGACAAATGCGACCGCAGACGCTTTTCTCATCGCATCCTCTGAAACCTGATGATGGAAAACCACATTTTTATCCTGATGGTGCACATAGGATCGGACATTCATAATGAGCAGAAAGGCCGTAACCGTCTTGATTCCGCCCGCCGTTCCCACCGGAGATCCTCCGATAAACATCATGATATAGGCAATCATGCAGGACGGGCCGGTGAGATTTTCCTGGGAAAAAGTCGCAAATCCGGCGGTTCGAAGGGTGACGGATTCGAACAGACTGTTGACCATTTTTCCGCCGAGATCCATGGTTCCGATGGTCCCCGGATTATGGTATTCCGTGAGCAGAAAAAATGCGGCGCCTCCAAGGAGCAGAGCGGCGGTAAAGCTGAGAACCAGCTTCGTGTGCTCGGATAATCTCCCGACAATCTGCTCCGGAGAAAACCGCTTTTGTATTCCTTCCCGCGTCTTCTCCTCCACATCAAACCAGACGACGAAACCGATGCCCCCCAGAATGATCAGCGCCATCGTCACTCCCATAACAAGCGGATTTCCGCGGTAATCGGTCAGACTGCTGGGACCGATGATGTCCATGCCGGCATTGCAGAACGCGGACACGGAGTTGAAGACGGAAATCCAGAGTCCGCGGGCGATACCGAACCGGGGGATAAACTCGACAGCGTAAAGTAACGCTCCGATTCCCTCGATGAGAATCGTTCCTTTCAGAACTCTCACCAGAAAGAAAAGAAGCCTCGAATTGGTATTCAGATTAAACGCATCCCTGAGAAGCATTCGGTCCGCAAGAGAGAATTTTTTTCCGGTAAGCATCAGGATCGTCGATGCAACCGCGATCATTCCGAGACCGCCGATCTGGATCAGAATCAGAATGATAAGCTGACCGAAAAAACTCCAGTGCGCATAGGTGTCGACCACCACCAGCCCCGTCACACAGACAGACGTCGTCGCCGTAAACAGTGCTGTCAAAAAGGACGTCCCGCTGCCGTCCGCAGAAGCCACGGGCAGCATCAGGAGAAGCGCTCCGACCAGGATGGTGATCAGAAAGCTCGCCGGAATCGCGTGTTCCGGCAGGAGCCTCCATTTTTTGCTATCTGAAAACAGATTCATAAAGACCTCTTGTTTTTCATCGTGATGGAAGAGAATACAGCGGTATTCACATTCCGGTTTTTATCTTTACAGGTTTTCAATTTTATTTTCTGTTGAAATATCTGTCAAGGAACTCCAATTTTCAGCTCTGTAACAGCTGACGCAAAATCCATGAAAAGCCCTTTGCCATTCGCAGTTCGGGCTCATTAAAATGATTTCCGGGATTCCACTCCAGCGTACATCTCCGGTTTTGACAGCGGATCAGCCCCTCTGCCTCCTGTATCCGGTCCGCCACCGCTGCCATCACCGGATTCCGGGTCTTTGCCTCTTTATCGCCAAGGCTCAGATAGACCTGTCCGGTTCTGAGCTCATGTGCTTTCATATAATCGGTAAAACCGGGAAACCAGACGGACGGCGACGCAGCGGCGACTCCGACAAAAACATCGGTCTGGTACGCACTCCACAGCGCAAAAAGTCCCGCCAGCGAGTATCCGCCGATGATATACGTTCTGCTGCGGTCTTCGCAGGTTTTAAGAACCTCCTTCAGGGTATCTTCCGCCCCCGCCCCAAAGTCCTCGTTCCCGAATACCGCCGGTGCGTTCCACGGGGAGAGATCCTCATTCCAGCGATTCACCCTGAATACCCGCAGCAGAAAGCCGGCATCATTGATCGCTCGGATCGCCGCAATTTCCCGCTCGATCCCTTCAAGATCATGGTCATCCGCCATCTGGATCAGAACGATGTGCGAAGATTCATCGCCGTATTCCTGCATTTCCATCATGATTGATCTGTCCTTTCCTTTCTACCAGTCGGGAACTCTCTGCTCTACCCTGCCCGGCCCGCTTCTCTGCTCTGAATCGCGGCACCGGCCGGGGTCCTTTCTGATCGAAATCAGATTCGCATTGGTTTCTGTTCCGCTCCTCAGCCAAGTCCGACATCCAGGGCCATCATAAGAATAAATCCCAGAGCAAAAGAGATGGTTCCGATGTTGGAATGCTCCCCTTCCGACATTTCCGGAATGAGTTCCTCCACTACAACATATATCATGGCTCCCGCTGCAAAGCTCAGAAGATATGGCATGAGCGGGATAAAAAATCCGGATGCAGCGATAACCAGAAGAGCGCCGATGGGTTCGACAACGCCGGATAACACTCCGTACAAAAAAGTCTTTCCTCTTGGCACGCCTTCTCCCAAAAGCGGCATGGAGACAATTGCGCCTTCCGGAAGATTCTGTATCGCAATACCGAGTGCCAATGCAAGCGCTCCGGTAAAGGAGATCGTATGATTCCCGTAAAGCCAGCCGGCGCAGACGATTCCGACCGCCATTCCTTCGGGCAGATTATGGAGTGTTACCGCCAGAACAAGCTTGGTCGTTCTCTTCAATCCGGTCCTTGGTCCCTCCTCACACTGATTCAGGTGCATGTGGGGTGTCACCACGTCCATAACCAGAAGGAAGAGCATTCCTACCGCGAATCCGACCGATACCGGAAGAAATCCCAGTTTTCCCATATCTGCAGTCTGATCAAGTGCCGGAAGCAGGAGGCTGAAAAATGATGCGGACACCATTACGCCCGAAGCAAATCCTGTCAGAGCCCGCTGCGTCTCCCGCCCCATCTCCTTTTTCAGCAAAAACACACTGGCCGCCCCCAGCGCGGTACCCAAAAACGGGTTGATGATGATATTCCACATAGTCCGTTGCTCCTGTCTTTTTTTCCTCACCAAACTGATATTCTGTCTTCGGCGCCGGATCCATTCCGCCCTTCCTTAACATAAAACGCCCCATAATACCCGTCAAACTGCTGTACGCCAACCTTCACTCTCCGGCAATAAAGAAGGTGAGGGCAGAAAGCTTTTCTGCATTCTTCATGGCTCTTACCGGCACATAGATCAACAGGACAATATTTATCATAATTGCTGCGCCGCCAAGTATCCCGCCTGTAATAAAATCACCATCCTTTAAAACAGGAAAGTTAAAAATTGTACCCGCATCGTACAGAGTGTGCAATCCCATTGGAATGATGAGTCCCAAAGCCCAATATAACAAAGTGTGGCCTTCACCTTTTCGGTGGTTATACTTTGCCCTGCCGATAAATTCTCCCATAATCATGTTTAGTGTCATATGAGTGAACAGTAACGGAATTCTGATGAATAATGCAAAAATCGATTCTCCAAAAGAAAAGTCCTCCACAACCGTAAAGCCAAAGCCAACCGCCGCTCCAAGGAGAATATACTCATAGACATTGCTTACTTTGTTTTTCAGGACAACCAGCGTCAAAATGATCACAAGAAACTTAAATAGCTCCTCCACGAATCCCGCCATAAAAAATGCAGCCAAGAATGCAGCCGGAAGAGTTGGCAGCGTTTCTATCCTTATCCCCATGCATTGAATTGCAGCTAATAATCCCAGACCGGAAACGCCGGAAATCGGCATGCAAATGCCGCCTAAAACAGCCGGCAGGATTGCCTGAAGTTTCCCGATCGTCTCCGGAACTTCTTTTTTGATCATTCGCAGATAGATAAATCCACAGATAACCAGGGCAATTATTGCTGCAATCGTTGAAGTAATCAAAACTTTCATGATAATCCCCCTCTCTGAAACAGGTACATTACAGCAGATGCTTATTTCCCCGGATTCATATAAAATCTTATCGGTAATCCGATAATCCCCGCCTATCTCCGGAATGCTTACGGGCAGGGATTCATTTGGTATTTCTTTCATAGGGGAAGAAACCCATCATCCGTGCCGGGGGGGGGCAAGACATGCATCATTGTGGGGTCTGTACACAAGGATGCAATGATCTGCCTCTTTTACAGCATTTTACCATCCTCACGTCTACACAAAGTACTTTTTCTTCGCATGAATTCTGAATAGTCTTCTTTCTCTATCTGTAACATTTCCCAAAAAGAAGTTTTATAATATTCCTGTCTAACTTGGTCAAAATAATAGCAAGTGATTAGCAAATTCTTACTTCTTTACAAATATTTCATATTAAGCATCTCTCATTTAATGTATCGAATTAAAAAATCAGTAATTCCTATTATAGTGAAGCCATTTTCATCCATGGATTCCTTAATTGGTCTATTTACAACAAGTACCTTTTGTACTTGATCATTCAGCTTAAAATATGGACGTATTTCTCTTTCTCTTGTATCTGCATTAGAGATGTCAGCAGTCACTTGTATATAAAGAGACCTAAGTCCTTTAGTGGCATAGAAATCCACTTCATTATTCTTCCTTATGGATTTACCATTCTTATCTTTCTCTACTGTATCAAACACACCGACATTTACAGAATATCCATAATAACAAAGCTCATTATATACAATGTTTTCAAGCATTTGACCTTCATCTGGAAAAGCGAAATTCAGGCGAGCATTTCGTAGACCAGTATCAACAAAATAATACTTTCTAAGAGCACCTATTTCTTTTCTTCCTTTTAAGTCATAGCGTTTAGCCTCACGCAAAAGGAATGCATCTTTAAAGTAACCAATATAGTTTTCAACTGTCTGCTTATCAATATTTTCATGTCTAACACTTTCAAACGTATTGGCTATTTTTTCTGAATTAAGTAGTGAGCCTGTCGAAGAACTAATAATATTACATAGTTCGTCCAGAGCCTCTCCCTTTTTCAACCGGTTCCTTTCAACAATATCAACGAAGTATGTTGTAGTGAACAAGTTCTTTAGATATTCTTTTCTCTCTTCGTCACTTTTTAATACAGCCAATGGCATTCCACCATATTGCATATATGAATATATAGCTTCAGTTGCCGAGCCTCCGACATATCCATAGTATTCTTCAAATGAAAGCGGAGAAAGTTTTATATTTGTTGCCTTATCTCTAAATTCAGTAACTATATCTGAAGACAACATTTTAGAATTTGATCCCGTCACATATAAATCTATATTCTTTTCTCTTGATAGTCCGAGTACAACGTCTACGAATGATATTACTTCAGTGTCATCAGAATTTGCCAAAACATGTTTGCCATCGGTAAGGTTAGGATTAATTATCGAATATACCTTTTGTATCTCATCAATAAACACATAGTAATTCTCTTTATCTTTGCATTTTTCCCTTATATATGCTCCTAGTTCCAAAGGATCACGATAATTACTGTTTTTATCATCATCCAATTCCAAGATAATTATTCTATTCTCCGGAACATTATCTGAAAGCAGGTATTCTCTATATATTTCTTTAAGAAGAAATGACTTTCCGCATCTTCTCACACCTGTTATTACCTTCGGAAATCCATTGTTCTTTGCACTGATTAACTGAGTCAGATATTTATCTCTTTTTATCATTTAATCTCCTAAATTGTAGAATTCTACATTTTTGTCAATTGCATCTTATCACATCTCATTGTCTTAATCAACAAAGTTGTAGAATTCTACATTTTTAGTGATCATCATAATATGATAAAAAAACACCCCAGGACAGTTGTCCTGAGGTGTAATAAATCGTATTTGATTGTCCAAAGACGTAATACGTTGTAAAACGATTATCTCTTTGAGAACTGCGGAGCACGACGAGCTGCTTTGAGACCGTACTTCTTTCTCTCTTTCATTCTCGGATCTCTTGTAAGGAAGCCAGCCTTCTTAAGAGTCGGTCTGTACTCCTCATCAGCCTGAAGAAGGGCTCTGGAGATTCCGTGTCTGATCGCACCAGCCTGACCGGTGTAACCGCCGCCGCGAACAGTTACGCGAACGTCGAACTTCTCAAGAGTCTCAGTAGCAACAAGCGGCTGACGAACGATAACCTTCAGAGTCTCAAGACCGAAATACTCGTCGATACCTCTCTTGTTGATTACGATGTTACCTGTACCCGGTGTAATATATACTCTGGCAACGGATTTCTTTCTTCTTCCAGTTCCATAACATGTGTTAGCCATCTTTTTATCTCCTCTCAGATCGTATCATCAAAACTTTAACTCGAGAACTTCCGGCTTCTGAGCTGCCTGCTCGTGCTCCGGACCAGCATAAACGTGAAGCTTGTTGATCATCTGTCTGCCGAGCGGTCCCTTCGGGAGCATTCCCTTAACTGCAAGTCTGATAACTTCTTCCGGCTTCTTAGCCTCCATCTCACGAAGAGTAGCGGACTTGAAACCACCTACATAATCAGAGTGGCGATAATAGATCTTATCATCCATCTTCTTGCCTGTTACGTGGATCTTGGAAGCGTTTACAACGATAACGTTGTCACCGCAATCCATGAACGGAGTGAAGATCGGCTTATTCTTACCTCTGAGGATAGCTGCTACCTCAGAACAAAGACGACCGAGTGTAAGTCCCTCAGCGTCAACGACATACCATTTTCTCTCAATTGTTGCCGGACTGGCCATAAAAGTCTTCATTAGTTGACCTCCCATAAAGATCATTTGCTGTATTGTAATTTACTTATATGAGAAAAGCCTGTTCCGGGGCCTTGGCTCAGGCGTTTTTCTGCATTTCGTCACAGATAGATATTATATCTTTCGTGTCAATCTGTGTCAACCACGATTTCGGCGTTTTTTTATGTTTTTTGCCATGTTTTCCACCGTGTTGCCGTGGTTTTCCACATTTGTTCTTCCTTATCCACACTTATTCTTCCGAATCGTCTTCCAGCTCTTTTCCGAAGAATACCGCTTCGAAGATATCCCGCTTCTGCGCACGGATCCGGTAGAGTCCGAACACCTGTCCCACCCGGATCCGACCGGTCTTTTCTTCATCCTTCACAAAAACCTGTTTTGCGCCGTTTCGGAAAGCCTGATGGACGCTTCGCTCCACAAGTCCCGCAAACTCCTCCTCCTCGCAGCGATGGATCAGTACCATACTGTTTCCGCTCTTCAGAAGAGATCGCTGGTCAATGGTGTAGGAGTAGTGGATATTCTCCCCCCGCACTTCCGGTGCCGGCTCTTTTTCAAACACCAGGCTTTCCATGGTGAGGCCTTTTGCCGGCGCCGTCGGCCCTGCTGCCTGACGGTCTTTCGCCTCCAGAATCTCCTCCACATGCTCCGGCTCGTAGAGTCCGGTGCCGACACGCATCAGCGTTCCGGCAATGATGCGCACCATATTGTAGAGGAAACCGCCGCCGCTGATCCGGATGGTCACCATATCATCTTCGTCCTTCTCGATATCGATCGAATAGATCCGGCGGACGGTCGTAACCGCCTGCGACTTCGGCGCGCAGAAGCTGGCGAAATCGTGTTCTCCGATGAGATAGGCCGCGGCCGAGCGCATTTTTTCAAGATCCAGATCAAAATAGCAGAAGGTGCTGTTGAGGCGTCTGGTCGGGTCTTCCATCTTCCGGTTTAAAATGCGGTAGACATATGTTTTCACACCGTTTGCCTTCCGCGGATGAAAATCTTCCGGAACATCCTCCGAGTGCTGCACCCGGATGTCCTCCGGAAGACGCTGGTTGATCGCGATGGCAAACTTGTCGCCCGGGATCCGGCTCTTTTCCGTGTCGAAGATACAGATATTGCCGAGTGCGTGCACGCCGGAATCCGTGCGGCTCGCTCCGATGACTTCGATGTTCTCCTGAAGCAGTTCGGAGATTGCACGGTTCAAAACTTCTTCAATCGTTCTGCTGTTGGGCTGGAGCTGCCAGCCGCTGTAATTTGTCCCGTCGTATGCGACAGTCAGCATGATTCGTCTCATATGTGCATTCTCCTTCCCTGTTCTTTCGAAAACGCGACGCAGGTTTGCGCCGGGTGCTGTCTGCTCTTCCATCCAGTTCGAATATTTTTTTACCGGAGCCCTTCATCGGTCAAACGGAGAGCGCCGTTTTCTTCTTTTCCGCATCTCACAGAAGAATCCTTGCGGCAATCACGCCTGCGAGATAACAGAACAGAATCAGATACGCGGCGCGGTCTCTGCCCGCGTAATGCAGCGGTTTCATCTTCGTTCTGCCCTCACCGCCGCGATAGCATCTCGCCTCCATCGCCATGGCAAGATCGGTCGCCCGGCGGAATGCGGATACAAAGAGCGGCACCAGAAGCGGCACCATACTGCGGACGCGCTGAATCATATTGCCGTTCTCGAAATCGGCCCCCCGGGCCATCTGTGCCTTCATAATCTTATCCGTTTCCTCGACCAGAATCGGGATAAAACGGAGTGCAATGGACATCATCATGGAGATCTCGTGCACCGGAACATGAACGCGGTTCAGAAATCCGAGCCCCTTTTCCATGCCGTCGGTCAGCTGATTCGGCGTCGTGGTCAGTGTCATAATCGAGGACCCGACCACAAGGAAGATCAGGCGGATCGCCATCATTCCCGCAATCCGGAGTCCCTCCTTCGTAACCTTCAGAATCCAGAATTGAAACACCGTTTCTCCCGGCGTGAGGAACAGATTGAAGCCGACACTGATCAGAAGAAGGATCAGGATGGATTTGAGTCCCCGTACGATAAAGCGAACCGGAACATTGCTGAGCAGGACCGCCATGCATAAAAATGCCGCAGCCGCCGCATAGCAGACCGGGTTGTCCGCGATAAAAAGTGAAATAATGAAAACGAGTGTTCCGAACAGTTTGGTCCGCGGATCCAGGCGGTGCAGCGCCGAATCAACCGGATAATACTGTCCAATGGTAATATCGCGCAGCATCAGTTCTTTCCTCCTTTTTTGAGGATGTTCAGGATCGCCTCTTTCGCTTCCTTTACCGTCGTGATCGATTCGTCGATGGGAACTCCCATCTCCCGCAGTTCATGAATGATATAGGTGACCTGCGGTGCGGCGAGACCGATCGCTTCCAGTTCTTTATAGTGACGGAAGACCTCTTTCGGTGTTCCGTCAAACACTTTCTTTCCGTGATCCATCACCAGAAGACGGTCCACAAACCGGGCGACATCCTCCATGCTGTGGGAAACCAGAAGAATGGTCAGGCCATGCTGGCGGTTGAGCCGGGCGATCTGCTCGAGAATCTCGTCCCGTCCCTGCGGATCCAGTCCCGCCGTCGGCTCGTCAAGAATCATCATCTGCGGCCGCATCGCCAGAACTCCGGCGATCGCCACTCTCCGCTTCTGTCCGCCGGACAGTTCAAACGGGGATTTCTGATAAAACTCTTCGCCCAGTCCCACCAAATCCAGTGCGTGCCTTGCACGCTTGTCGATCTCCTCCGGCGAAAAACCGAGGTTCTTCGGGCCGAAGCAGACATCGCTGTATACATTCTGTTCAAAGAGCTGGTGCTCCGGATACTGGAAGACCAGGCCGACATTGCCCCGGAGTGTCCGCATATTGTATCCCTTCGCGTAGATATCCTCTCCGTTGTAGAGAATGTCTCCGCTGGTCGCGCGGATCAGACCGTTGAGATGCTGAATAAGAGTCGACTTGCCGGAGCCGGTATGTCCGATCAGTCCCACAAATTCCCCGTCTGCAATCTCAAAGCTGACATGGTCGATGGCCTGCGATTCCATCGCGGTTCCTGCTCCGTAGGTGTAGCAGATATCTTCTACTTTTATTGCCATGGTTATCTGCTCCCTTCATCCGTTTCCTGAGCGGAACGCAGTTCTTTGACCGGAATTCCGGCCTGTTTCAAAAGCGGGGCAAGATCCCGCAGAAATTCATCTCTGTGCAGAATACCGTCCGGCAAATCAACGCCGGCTTTCTTCAGTTCGTGCGCCAGTTCCGTCACCTGCGGCACATCCAGCTGAAGTGCTTTGAGTTCTTCCACCTTGGAGAACACTTCGGATGGCGTCCCGTCCATCACGATCTTTCCGTCATCCATCACGATCACACGGTCTGCGTCGATGACTTCCTCCATATAATGGGTGATCAGTATGATGGTGATTCCCTCGATCCGGTTCAGCTCACGAATGGTGCGGATGACCTCCGCACGGCCGTTGGGATCGAGCATTGCCGTCGGTTCGTCCAGCACAATGCATTTCGGCTTCATCGCCAGCACGCCGGCGATGGCCACTCTCTGCTTCTGTCCGCCGGACAGACGGTTTGGGGATTTCTTGCGGAAGAGCGCCATTCCCACGGCCTTTAACGCCTTCTCAACGCGCTTCCAGATCTCCTCGGTCGGAACACCGATATTCTCCGGTCCGAAACCGACGTCCTCCTCGACAACATTGGCGATGATCTGATTGTCCGGATTCTGAAATACCATTCCGGCCGTCCGCCGGACATCCCAGATCCGCTCCTCATCCGCCACATCGATTCCCTCCACGTAGAGTGTCCCCTCCGTCGGAATCAGAATCCCGTTAATCTGTTTGGCAAGGGTCGATTTTCCCGATCCGTTATGACCGAGAACCGCCACAAAATCCCCGGCGGTGATTTCCAGATTCAGGTGATCGACCGCCGTGTTGGTCCCGATCACTTCCCCGTTCTCACCGCGGGTCACATAGTTATATACTAAATTTTCGGCCCTGACGATCTTATCCATGAAGCCGCTCCTTCTGTCAATTGTTAACTGCTGCCATAGAATTGTTTACCACGAAATTGTAGTCTACCTGGCTTATGTCGTCAAGATTCATTCTTTTCCCGTCAGGCCAAAACTGCCGAGATGCTTTTCCGCGATTTCGAAGAAATCGGCATTTTTTCCGTAATCGATTTCCGCAATGTCCAGTCGCTTGTAGGCCGCACTGCTGTCAGACAGAATGTCCTTCTCATCGCTGGTGCTGTACAGCTGACGGAATGCGCTCTGAATTCTCCGGCTAAACAGTTCCTCCCGCCACTGTGCGGTTTCGTCCGCGTTATAGTCGCTGACACAGTACAGAACGTAACTATTATCCCCGACGGTGATGACATCGCCGACCGATCCGGTCGAGAGGGAAAATGCCGCATTTTCCAGTTCTTCCGACGCATCGCCGGCGGCTTCGATCCCCATGCCCCTGCCGACTTTCACCGTCTGTACATCGACACCGGACTCCTGCGCGCGGGCGCGGAAAGACGACGGATCCTCCTTTGCCTGATCCCGAAGCTTCTGCGCTTTAGCTTTGTCTCCGGTCTTCGCCAGCATCACATCCATCACACGGGCCTCGCTGTCACTGACCTGCAGATCCGGATTGCTGACCAGCGTGTCGGCCTGCTTCTGCGCCACCGCGTAATCGCGGTAGAGATCTTTGACGTCCTCCAGGGAAATGCGGTCCATCTTAGCGATATCGTCCTGTGTCAGCCCGCTGTAATACTCTTCTGCTGCCAGAGCAACGGCATCTTCCTCGCCGGCCGAGAGAACCGTTCCATTTTCAAACGCGATCTTTCCCAGAATGTGGATCTGATCCATAAAACTGTGAATTTCGTTCAGGAGAACGGTGGAAAATGTTTCCGTTCCGCTCCCGGTCTGCATCGCCCAGACACCTTCGCCATAGACTTCTTCGTAGCGGTTCTTTTCCGAGGAAGCGATCATCTTCACCTGGCCGGCGGAATAGGTATCATCGTAGGTCCGTTTTTTCAGACCGCCGATTCCCGCACTACAGCCGACGGTCAGAATCAGCGCCGAGGCAACCGCGATGGCGATCTTCCATTTCTTTTCCATTTCTCCTCCACACATATCCCGCATATTTCGGGAACAGGCTTGTTTATGATCCGGTGATTTCTGCTCCCGGACTGCTCATTTCATCCGAAAAACGCATGCAGCCATTCATGCCGAATCCGCGCCCATGCACATAAGAATCCGGTGCCCGCCTGTCCAATCAGGCGAACATCGGATCCATTCCAATTGCTATAAAAATCCCGAGGACTGCGCCGCACCAGACCTGCAGCGGCGTATGTCCCACATATTCCTTCAGTTTTTCCGGCGTAAAGGTCTCGTCACTGAAATTAAACAGTTCCTCCAGAAGCATCTTGTTCAGGATCTTTGCCTGTTTGCCGGTTTCGCGCCGGACGCCGGTCGCGTCATACATCACCACAGCCGCGAACAGAAAGCTGATAGCGAACTCAAAACTTCCCGCCCCGTAGCGGAGGAGCGCTGCCGTCGTCATCCCGCATACCGTCGCGGAATGGGAGCTCGGCATTCCTCCGGAGCCGGTAAGCCGCTCCGGATTGAATGACCGGTTCAGCGCAAAGTCGATGACGGTTTTCAGCGCCTGTGCGACCAGCCAGCCGACCGCGCCGCTCATCAGCACCTGATTCGCTCCGATTTCTGCTAATACACTCACTTGTTTCCTCTCTCCCTGCGGCGGCTCCGCGTCACCGCATAAGATCTTTTCCAACCGGATGCCCCGAATCCCGGAGTAAACTTCTCCGCGAATCCGGTGATCCGTCAATCAATCAACCAGTCATACATTTCCTGATATTTGAGGGCCGAAGCCTTCCAGGAGAAATCCGCCGCCATCGCCCGATCCACGATACCGTTCCAGTCTCTTCTGCAGTCATAGTAGATATGCTCTGCATACCGGATACAGGCAAGCATCTCGTGCGCATTGTAGTTTGCAAAAGAGAAGCCGGTACCGGTCTGTTCATATTCGTTGTACGGCTGCACCGTATCCCGCAGGCCGCCGGTTTCACGGACAATCGGCACCGCGCCGTAGCGCAGGGCGATCAGCTGCCCGAGTCCGCACGGCTCAAAGAGCGACGGCATCAGGAATGCGTCGCAGGCCGCATAAATCCGGTGCGCCAGATCGTCGGAATATCCGATATTGGCCCGCACGCGGTCGTTGTATTTCCAGTCATAGTGACGGAACATGTTCTCGTATTTCTCATCGCCGGTTCCCAGAACCACAAACTGAATCGAATCGCTGCAGAACTCATCCATCACACACTGAATGAGGTCGAGTCCCTTCTGGTCCGTCAGACGGGAGATCAGGGCGATCATCATTTTCCCCGCATCCTGCGGAAGCCCGAGTTCCTCCTGCAGCGCGAGCTTGTTCTTTACTTTTTCCGGCCGGAAATTGCGCAGGCTGTAATTCTGGGCAATGCGCCTGTCGGTCTCCGGATCGTACTCGCTGTAGTCGATGCCGTTCAGGATTCCGCGCAGACTCCGGGAACGTGCCCGCATCAGGCCGTCAAGGCCCTCTCCGTAGAAGGACATCTGAATCTCTTCCGCGTAGGACGGGCTGACGGTAGTGATGGCGTCCGCATAGACCAGACCGCCCTTCAGAAGGTTACCGTCCTCATATGCCTCCAGCTTGTCCGGCGTGAAATAGTAATCCGGCAGCTCCGAGAAGCGCTGAATGGTCTCCACATCCCAGACACCCTGGAATTTCATGTTGTGAATCGTCATGACGGTCTTGATGTCCCGGAAGAACTCCCCGCCATGGAATTTGTCCTTGAGATGAACCGGAATCAGTCCGGTCTGCCAGTCATGGCAGTGAATTACATCCGGCTGAAAACCGATAACCGGAAGAGACGAGAGTGCCGCCTTACAGAAGAATGAGAACTTCTCAAGATCGTAATACCAGTCTCCGTAAGGTTTTGCGCCCCAGAAGTAGCTCTCATTGTCGATAAAATAATATGTCACTCCATCCAGTTCTGCCTGAAGGATGCCGACATACCGGTTCTGCCCCAGATAATCCATATAAAAATGGGATACGTATTCCATCTTATCCCGCAATTCCTGTTTAATGCACAGGTACTTCGGGATCATTACGCGCACGTCAAAATACCGCTTGTCAAAACATTTTGGAAGTGCTCCGACAACATCGGCCAATCCTCCGGTCTTAATAAAAGGAACCGCCTCTGATGCCACAAACAGAATTTTTTTCATAGAGGGTACCTCCCGAATACAACACTTATACTTATTATCTATTTTATCCCATCTGCAAAATCGAGTAAAGTAAAAATGCTTTCTTCCCGGCGTCTGCTCCCTGAGCCTGACGGCTTTCCTTCCGGCATTCTACCCGGATCTCATTCCGGCTTCTTCAGCGCTTCTTCAGCGTCTTCTGCGGCGCATCCAGATCACAAATCCGGCAATCAGAAGAGCCAGCGGAACCAGCAGCACACATACGGCACTCAGCATAATCGCGGTGGACGCGGTCACGGTCAGAAGCGGATTGCGGAAGCTCTTGGAGTCCACCGTCAGGGTCTTCGCCATTTTCACCATGGATCCCACCGTTCCGGCAAACAGCTTCTGGTTGGATCCGGCAACAATCTGATCGGCGCTGGAGGTGAAAATCTCCGGCGAGGAGTAGATGACGGCCGTGGAATGGTTCTCCCCGATGGTCTTCTCCGCGCGGAGTCCCACGGTCCAGGTTCCCTGCGGATCATCTTTGGAGATGATCTTAGACGCGTCATTCATATCCGCCATATTCGCGTGGACAAAGGCCTGGGCGCTGGTGGTCAAAAAATCGGTATAACTGAAGGTGTCATCCGAACCGCCGTGGGTAAGGGCCTGCGCAAACGGAACAAAGACGTAGCCGTTGGCGGCGATGACCTGCTGCGTGATCATGGATTCTTTCGACACATTCGGCAGAAGGTAGGTCGGTATTCCGCCGCCCTGTCCGGCGGACAGATAATGGTTCCGGTCAGTCTCGACGATGATTCCCGCTTCGTTCTTCACCCCGTAGAATTCCAGAAGTTTCATGAGGTTCGGTGCCTTCGCCGCATCGAGGAAATTCAGCGTAATGAGAAGTTTTCCGCCCTTCGCGGCATATGCCTCCAGCTTCGCCTCATCATCGGCCGATATGTCCGCGGCGGGTGCGTTGATCAGAACCGCCTCCGCGTCCTCCGGAACCGCATCCTGGTTCAGAAGACTCAGCGTATCGCTTGCAACGTTCATCTTTGCGAGGTTCTCCGCAAAGACCGGATCCAGCTCACTCTCATTATGTCCCTGAAGAAGATAGATCTTCGGAAGTTCGCTGGTGGTGACAAAGGAGAGGGCGGAGGTGATCTGTCCTTCCGCGTCATAGCCGGTCATCTCGTAACCTCCGGCCGCATTGACCGTCACCTCGTACAGACTTCCGTACTGAATGGTCTTGCTGCGTTCCGGACCTTCCACGATCAGACTGTTGGCTCCGAGCTTTTCATCGGTGTATTTGGACGCAAATGTGGTATCAACCGACGGATCCACATACTTTACGCTGATATGACTGTTCAACGCCTGATACTGGCCGAGGGTCTTGGCGATGGTCTCATCCTGCGACTCGTCTTTTGCCAGAACATAGATATTTACATCCTGATCGATGTCTTTCACAAAATCTTTCGTCGTATCGGTCAGCGAATAAATCCGGTTTTCCGTAAAGTCCACGACACGGACATTGTCCGGAATCTTTGCGGACGCGAAGTTAATGCCGACAACCGCGCAGGCCGCAATCACAATGCCGAGAAGACTGAATGCGCCAAGTGAAATGTTTCCTTTCCGCACGGAATACCGTCTCTTCTGGATGCACTGCACGGTAAAGAACAGAAAAAGCACCGTCACAGACAGAAGATAGATCACCGCGGAGAGATCGAGGGTTCCGTTCAGGAAGAGGTCAAATCTGGTGGGCACGTCAAAGGCCTGGGCGATCTTTCCTGCCACACCTCCCGCAAAGGAGGTGATCGCCTTCATCGTAAAACTGATGAAAAGAATCGCAAAGGAGAGCACCGCGGAGATAATCGGGTTCTCCGTGAGCGATGACGCAAAGATCGAGATGGCAATGCCGGTCAGACCATACAGCCACAGGCCGAGAATTGCCAGATAGTTCACTGCCATCGGCACTTTTCCGAACATGCTGAAGATCAGCGGGTAGGCACAGATTCCGACGATCGGTATGGTAAATACCGCTGCCGCAGCCAGAAACTTTCCGAGAACAACCCCCGGAACGCTGACCGGCGCGGTCAGGATCAGCTGATCGGTTTTATTTCTGCGCTCGCCGGCAAAGGTGCGCATAGTCAGCACCGGAATCAGAACGAGAAGAACGAGCACCGCGATACTGACGGAATTGGCAAGGCTGGAATCCAGACCGACAAAATTGTTCATCGCCGCATAGAGGGAGATGAAAAACCAGAGCACGGCGATGAAGAGCCAGCCGACAAAGGTATGGAAATAAGACGCAAAGTCTCTGCGGAATATTGCTGACATTATGCTTCCTCCTTTCCGTCTGCCACGGATGAGTCACCGTCTGTGGCCGGCGCCGGATTCATTTCGTGTGCCGGATTCGCTTCCTGTGCCGGTTTCGTTTCATCTGCCGGTGCGGATTCCGGTGTTACGGTGTGATCCGATGATACCGCCATTCCTTCCTTCCGGAGGTTTGCAGCTGCACTTTCATGATCATCTGCCGTAAGAGACAGGAAGACATCTTCCAGCGACTTCTTTGTGCGGGCAAGTCCAAGAACCGTCATTCCTGCCTGGAATACCGCTCTCGAGAGTGTTCCCCGAAGATCCGCGTCCGTGTCGGTCATGACAATGGCTGCGCCGTCCGCGTTCCAATCGATCCGGATGACACCCGGAACCGCCTTCAGCACCGCTTCCAGCTGCTCTCTCATTCCGTCCGCCTCAATCTCGTACGCGCCGTTCGGCCGGTTCATCTGAGCCAGTTCTTCCGGCGTTCCGGAAGCAACCATTTTTCCGTGATTGATAATCCAGATACTGTCGCAGACCGCATTCACATCGGAAAGAATGTGCGAACTGAGAATTACGGTGTGATCCTTCTTCAGCGCATTGATGTAATCGAACATTTCCTTCTGCTGCTCCGGGTCAAGTCCGGCAGTCGGCTCATCCAAAATGATATTTTCCGGATCGTTGATGAGCGCCTCCGCCAGACCGACTCTCTGCTTATAGCCCTTGGAAAGATTCTTAATCAGACGATCCGCCATCTCCGTGATGCCGGTGCGGTCCATCAGTTCGGAGACCGCGTTTTTCCGGTCTTTTTTCGGCACTTTCTTGAGCGCCGCCGCAAACATCAGATACTCTCGGACAGTCATATCAGGGTACACCGGCGGAACCTCCGGAAGGTATCCGATTCGCTCTTTCGCTTTCTCCGGCTGTCTTGTGATATCAATTCCGTCGATCCGCACTTCGCCGGAAGAGGCCGCAAGATAACCGGTCATCATATTCATGGTTGTGGATTTACCGGCACCGTTCGGTCCGAGAAATCCGTATATTTTCCCTTTTTCCGCAGTGAAGGACAGACCGTTCACCGCACAGTGATCGCCGTAGCGTCTCACCAGTTCCCTTACTTCAATCATGTTTTTTCCTCCAATCGCACGGCATTTTTCCGCGCACCGGTTAATATTGTAGCACAATGAGCACAAATTGCTTCATATTTCACGATCTTTTCACAGTCTTTGTTCCGGCGTCACCGCGATTGACGGCCCTTCGCCCGTGCACACAGTCTGCAAACGGACAGCATCTCCCCCTTCCACGCGGAGTTTTTCTGTTTCATAGGGATTTTCGAAGAAATTTCCTATGAAATAAAAAGACTCCGGTGCAAATGCACCGAAGCCTCATGCAACTTTTGTTGGAAAATATTGATCTTTGCGATCCTAAACAGACCGCCCTGAACCTTTAACGGTTCGGATCAACTCGGGATTAAACCAGCTCGAGCAGAACTTCCATAGCAGCGTCGCCCTTACGCTGACCGATCTTTACGATACGAGTGTATCCACCGTTGCGGCCTGCGTACTTGTTAGCGTACTCGCCAAAGAGCTTACCTGTGATGTCAGCCTTCTTTGTGTTCTTCTTTCTGCCCTTGCCAGCTGCCGGAACCTCTGTAACATCGTACAGAACTGCGAGCATCTGTCTGCGAGCATGAAGTCTGGACGGCTTATCCTTCTGAATCTCCTTGGAAACTTCCTCGTAAACAGTAACTTTCTTACCGTCTTTCTCTTCCTTGATTCTCTTGCCGTTCTCGTCCTTCTTTGCAACCTTGGCTGTAACAGTTACGGTCTCAAAGTTGTCCTTCTCTTTTACGCCGAGAGCGATAAGGCCCTCTGCGATCTTTCTTACTTCCTTAGCTCTTGCCTCAGTAGTAACGATCTTGCCGTTGTGAAGAAGTGCGGTAACAAGACCTCTGAGCATAGCTTTTCTCTGGCTGGATGTTCTTCCAAGCTTTCTATACTTTGCCATTACTAATAATCCTCCATTTGTGGAACATCCGGCCATGCTCTTTCGGTCTTACTGACCGGATGCTGTATATCCATTGGGATCCGAGCCCCGATTGCCGGGCTCAGCTTCAGGCTTCCTCGCCGGTGCGAAGTTCTAAGCCTAATTCTTTGAGCTTGCCGAGGACTTCCTCAAGAGACTTCCGACCAAGGTTTCTGACTTTCATCATATCCTCCGGTGTTCTGTCGCAAAGCTCAGCAACCGTATTGATTCCTGCCCTCTTCAGGCAGTTGTAGGAACGAACCGACAGTTCAAGCTCATCAATGTTCATTTCAAGGCTCTTCGGCTGTCCACTCTGCGGCTGTTCAACCATAACCTGTACGGTTGTGCCACTCTCAGAGAGATCGATAAAGAGATTGATATGCTCACTCAGTACCTTTGCCGCGAGGCTCAGAGCGTCGTTCGGCTCCATGGTACCGTTTGTGTAAACTTCAAGAGTCAGTTTGTCATAATCCGTCATCTGGCCTACACGGGTATTCTCAACATTCATGTTGACACGCTCTACCGGAGTGTAGATAGAATCAACCGCGATAACACCGATCGGAAGATCGTCACGCTTGTTTCTGTCTGCTCCCACATAGCCGCGGCCGTTTGTAACGGTGAGCTCCATGTAAAGTCTGCAGTCCGGGCCGCCGCTGAGTGTAGCGATGACCTGGTCCGGATTCAGGATCTCGAGGACGTCCCCGGAAACCTGAATGTCCGCAGCAGTGACTACTCCGTCACCCTGATAATCGATATATGCGGTGATCGGTTCATCATCTGTGCTGTTATTCTTGATTGCCAGGCTCTTGATGTTCATGATGATCTCAGTTACATCTTCCTTAACACCCGGAATAGAACTGAATTCATGCAGTACACCATCGATCTTAACCTGGCTAACAGCAGTACCCGGCAGAGAAGAAAGCATAATTCTTCTCAGCGAGTTACCCAGTGTAAGTCCATATCCTCTCTCGAGCGGCTCTACTACAAATTTGCCGTATCTTCCGTCATCGGAGATCTCAGCTACTTCAATTTTCGGTTTTTCAAAATCGAACATTTAAGCCCCTCCTTCGGGTTTTATTTTTGAGGGTCAACTGTACACTGAATTAATTATTTGGAGTACAACTCGACGATCGCCATCTCATCAACCGGTACATCGATCTCTTCGCGTGCCGGAAGCTGCTTTACAGTCACCTTGAAAGTATCAGCCTCTGCGTCAAGCCATGCCGGAACCATTCTTCCGCCGCATGTCTCTGCGATGTCCTTCATTCTCTGGGAAGTCTTGTACTTCTCCTTAACCTCGATTACATCGCCGGCCTTTACTTCATAAGACGGAATGTTAACGTTCTTGCCGTTAACAGTCACGAACTTGTGATCAACGATCTGTCTTGCTTCTTTTCTTGTTCTTGCAAAGCCGCTTCTGAACATAACGTTGTCCAGTCTCATCTCAAGAAGAACCATCAGGTTTGTACCGATCTGGCCATTCATCTTGGATGCCTTTGCAAAATAGTTTCTGAACGGTTTCTCTAACACACCGTAGATAAACTTAGCTTTCTGCTTCTCACGGAGCTGTGTACCATATTCGCTAAGCTTTCTGTTTGCTCTCTGAGCTGCTCTCTTGGATTTCTTGTCGATTCCCAGGAATGTCGGATCCATGTCAAGAGATCTACATCTTTTAAGTACAGGAACTCTATCAACTGCCACGATTTCTTACCTCCTAAATTAATTAGACTCTTCTGCGCTTCGGCGGACGGCAACCATTGTGCGGTACCGGTGTCACGTCGCGGATACTTGTTACTTCAAGGCCACATGCCTGGAGTGCGCGGATAGCTGCCTCACGACCGGAACCCGGGCCTTTTACCATAACATCTACAGTCTTTAATCCATGGATAAGAGCTGCCTTCGTTGCAGTTTCTGCAGCCATCTGAGCTGCGTACGGAGTAGATTTCCTTGAACCCTTAAATCCGAGACCGCCTGCACTTGCCCAGGATAATGCATTTCCCTGAGCATCAGTCAGAGTAACGATGGTGTTATTGAAAGATGACTGAATGTGAGCCTGTCCGTGTTCAACGTTTTTTCTGACGCGCTTCTTTGTAGCTTTCTTAGCTGAAGCTTGCACCTTTTTAGCCATTTTAAACTAACCTACTTTCTTTTTCTTTGCCTACTGTACTACAAGGATCTTTACAGGATCCTTCCTGTTCATGTCAGAATCGGAATAAGAAAAAATATAATTTAACCGTTAGTTAATTATTTCTTCTTATTTGCAACAGTCTTTCTCGGACCCTTGCATGTTCTGGCATTCGTTTTGGTTTTCTGACCACGAACCGGAAGACTTCTTCTGTGACGGATGCCTCTGTAGCAGCCGATCTCCTGCAGTCTCTTGATATCCATAGCGACTGCTCTTCTAAGATCACCTTCTACAACCTGAGTCTCAGAGATAACCTCGGAGATCTTCTTTACATCGTCATCTGTAAGGTCCTTCACTCGTGTGTCCGGATTAACGCCGGCCTGAGCCAGAATGCGGCTTGCACTTGTTCTACCAATTCCGTAGATGTAAGTTAAGCCGATTTCAACGCGTTTCTCCCTCGGTAAATCGACACCTGAAATACGAGCCATTGTGTGTAACCTCCAAATAATGTTTTCTTTACTGCGAGTTTCTAAAACCGCCGTAAGACAAGCTTACGATCAGCCCTGTCTCTGTTTGTGTTTCGGGTTTTCACAGATTACTCTGATGCTGCCTTTTCTCTTAATGATTTTGCACTTTTCGCAAATCGGTTTAACAGAAGATCTGACTTTCACGGTAATCCTCCTTTCCAAAATCCGCGCCTCTTCCCAGTTTCCTGAAAATAGGCGGACTTCACCTTCACTCCAACAAAGTTGCTAAAGCATTATAACACCGGAGAAAGGGAATAGCAAGTCGTTTTTTCGCTTATTTCCTTGACTTTTTCGACCCTTCTCTGTATTAATTGTGCACAATTATTTGTCTCTCCAGATGATTCTTCCCTTGGAAAGATCATACGGAGACATCTCTAATGTAACTTTATCTCCCGGAAGGATTCTGATGTAGTTCATGCGGAGCTTTCCGCTGATGGTTGCCAGAACGATGTGTTTGTTCTCAAGCTCAACGCGGAACATTGCGTTCGGAAGCTTCTCGACAACAACGCCTTCGATCTCGATGGAATCTGCCTTTGCCATTTTTTTGTTTCACCTGCCTTTCTGTCCGGCTTTGCCGTTAGTCTTTCATGGGGAATCTTTGAAATCTCCCATGGCACAAGCGCTCCGCGGGGGATGCGCACGCGACTGTATGAATCATGTCACCTTACGGTAACCGGCGGCACACAACGTCCGTCATGCTCCCCCTATAAAATAAGAGAATTGCGGAGTCAACGTCCGC
The DNA here is from genome assembly GCF_900101295.1 of [Clostridium] aminophilum. Taxonomy (GTDB): domain Bacteria; phylum Bacillota; class Clostridia; order Lachnospirales; family Lachnospiraceae; genus Clostridium_R; species Clostridium_R aminophilum_A. Next base: position 24,487 of record NZ_FOIL01000029.1, read on the forward strand.
CTGCAAACTTTTTTATCGTATATGGCCCGGCGCACGGCCGGGCCCGAATACCGTATCACACGCGCTGAAATCCGATAATATCGTACATCAGCGTCATTTGTCAACATTTAGAACCATTTTACAGGTTCCCGTCAGTGTGAGTCAGAATCTCCGGCTCGCCGTCGGTGATCAGGATGGTGTTCTCATAATGGGCTGCGCGCTTGCCGTCCATGGTCACCACCGTCCATTCATCCTCAAGCCAGCCAACCATCCAGTCTCCCTCGGTGACCATCGGCTCAATCGCAAGAGCCATTCCCGGGCGAAGGCAGATTCCCTTTCTCCGCATCGAGAAATTCGGTACATACGGGTCCTCATGGATGCCCGCTCCGATTCCGTGTCCGGTCAGATCCCGGACAATGCCGAAGCCCTCACCTTCCACATAATTCTGAATCGCGGTGCAGATATCATTGAGATGGTTCCCCGCTTTCGCAAAGCGAATCCCCTCAAAAAACGCCTGTCTGGTGACATCCATCAGACGCTTTGCCTCATCGTCGATCCTGCCGACCGCATAGGTCCGTGCGGCATCCGCATTGTAATCCTTATAGGAAAGACAGGTATCGAGGCTGACGATGTCGCCGTCCTCGAGGATTCGCTCCTCACACGGAATCCCGTGAACCACTTCATCGTTCACGGAAATGCAGAACGCATTCGGGTACCCCTCGTAACCCTTGCAGGTCGGAATGCATCCCTTCTCGCGGATCATTTCTTCTCCGATCCGATCAATCTCATAGGTGGAGATACCCGGCTGGATCCGCTCGGCAAGCTTCAGATAAACTTCCTCGAGAATGCGGCCGGCCTCTCTCATACGGGCGATTTCGGTCGGAGACTTGATGATTACTGACATGTTTTACTCTCCCAGAATTCCGCAGATATCCGCGAAAACTTTATCCATGTTCTGTGTTCCGTCAATCGTGTGAAGAACACCGTGTCTGCTGTAGAAGTCGATCAGCGGCTGTGTCTGATCATGGTACACCTCAAGACGCTTGGAAACAGTCTCCGGCTTATCGTCATCACGAATGACCAGTTCCTCTCCGCATACGTCGCAGATCCCTTCCTTCTTCGGAGCTGCGTATACGATGTGGTAGGTAGCACCGCACTTCAGGCAGGCACGTCTTCCGGCCATACGCTCTACAATCGCCGCATCCGGAACATCCACGTTCAGCGCGAAATCAATCGCGGTGCCCTGCTCTTTGAGAGCAGCCGTAAGGCTTTCCGCCTGCGGGATGGTTCTCGGAAAACCATCAAGGATGTAGCCCTTGGAGCAGTCGTCCTGGGCGATACGATCCAGAAGCATACCGATTGTAACTTCGTCCGGAACCAGAAGTCCCTGATCAATAAAGGCTTTTGCCTTCTTACCAAGTTCGGTTCCTGCTTTAATATTGCTGCGGAAGATATCTCCTGTGGAAATGTGCGGAATATCGTATTTTGCAGCAATTCTGTCTGCCTGAGTTCCTTTACCGGCGCCCGGTGCACCAAGCATAACAATCTTCATGGATTCGCCTTTCTATTGATGTACGGCACGGATGTGCCATATACTAAATAAATTTCATCGGATCAAACCGAAACGCGATTCGTGCGTTTCGCCCGTTATCGCGGCGGCCGCCAGGGCCTCGCGCAGGCACAGGCTGTGGCGTGTTAACCGCGTAAACAAATATCGCCGCCGGAAGAAGACCGGCCGCAGCCGTCGTGGCTGCTGCTCAGTCTGTCTGAACCGACAGCGACATATATCATTCGCCCACGGGTCATACGGCCCGAAAATGGCTTATCTATATCAGAAATCCCCTAAAAATGACTTGTAGTTGCGGACAAGCAGCTGAGATTTCACCGCCTTGATGGTCTCAAGAATGACACCGACGATAATGATCAGGGATGTACCTCCGAAGGACATACGGCTTACATTGAAGAGGCCGGATACCATAATCGGAACCACACACAGAATGATCAGGCCGCAAGCGCCTACAAGTACAATATAGTTCAACATATTGTTCAGATAATCCGATGTCGGTTTACCCGGACGGATTCCCGGAATGAAGCCGCCTGCTTTCTTCAGGTTATCTGCAATCTCCAGCGGATTGAAGGTAATCGATGTGTAGAAGAACGCAAAGATTACGATCAGCGCAATGTAGATTACAAGACCGATGGAATAAAGCGGTCTGTCCGGTCTGAACCACGAGCTGGAATTCAATACCATCAGGATCTTTCCGCCGATTGTGGAATAGTCGACATTAAAGAATCCTGCAATAACAACCGGGAAGGACATGATCGAGGATGCGAAAATTACCGGCATAACACCAGCGGTATTCACCTTCAGCGGAATAGCGGATGCCTGAGCACCGACGAGTCTCCGCCCCTGAAGCTTCTTGGAATACTGAACGGAAATCCTTCTCTCAGCATCCTGAAGAACCACAGTGAAAGCAGCCAGTCCGATGATTACTGCGAGAATAATGATCGCATATACCACCCCTACTGCAATTGTCTTGCCCTGAACAAATCTTGTGTAAAGAGTCATCGCATCATTCGGTGTGGATGAAATGATGTTGAACAGAAGGACCACGGAAATACCGTTGCCGATTCCGTTCTGTGTGATCTCTTCACCGATCCACATCAGCATCGCACTTCCGGCTGTCATGGTTGCAACCGCGATGACGACGCTGAGAGCATTGAACTCCGTGAGAAGTCCCTTGCTTCCGAATCCCACGCTCATGGCGATGGACTGCATCAGCGCAAGTGCCACCGTCACGTAACGTGTGTACTCCTGAATCTTCTTCCGTCCATCCTCATCCTTCTGCATTTCCTCCAGCTTCGGAATCGCAATTGCGAGAAGCTGCATGATAATGGAAGAAGTAATGTACGGGGTAATGCTCAGTGCAAATATGGACATGTTCGTGAAGGAACCGCCCGTAATAGTATTGAAAAACCCGAACGCATCGGTCGTCTGCTTTGAAAACAAATCAGCGAAATACGATGTGTTCACGCCCGGTATCGGAAGCTGTGATCCGATGCGAATCACAACAAGCATAAAGAAAGTGTAGATCAGTTTGCTCCGCACTTCCTTTACCTTGAACGCTTTCAGGAGCGTCTGCAGCATATTAGATCACCTCGCAGGATCCGCCAACGGCTTCGATCTTAGCCTTAGCGCCTTCGCTGACAGCATCAACCTTAACTACAAGCTTCTTTGTGAGCTCGCCGTTGCCAAGGATCTTAACGCCATCGCAAACCTTCTTGATAACTCCTGCTTCAAGTAACTTCTCTGCTGTAATTACTGTATCGTTCTCGAATCTCTCGAGTGCGGAAACATTGATCGCAACGATAACCTTACGGTTGCGGTTTTTGAATCCTCTCTTCGGAAGACGTCTGAACAGCGGCATCTGGCCACCCTCGAAACCAAGTCTCGGTGCGCCACTACGTGCCTTCTGACCCTTGTGGCCCTTACCAGCAGTCTTGCCGTTGCCTGAACCGTGTCCGCGTCCTCTTCTGAAATTATCGCTGTGGACGGAACCAGCAGCCGGTCTTAAATTGGATAACTCCATGACTGAACCTCCTTAAACTCAGATTTCCTCTACCTTTACCAGGTGTCTAACACTCTGGATCATTCCTCTGACTGCGTTGTTGTCCGGAAGTTCAACTGTCTTGTGCATCTTCTTGAGTCCAAGTGCCTCTACAGTTGCTCTCTGCTTCGGAACAGCGCCGATAGGAGATTTAACCAGTGTGATCTTTAACTTCTCTGCCATCTCTATCTCCTCCTTAGTTCAGGATCTCATCAACGGATTTGCCGCGAAGCTTTGCAACTTCCTCCGGAGTCTTGAGGCTCTGAAGACCTGCGATTGTTGCAAGAACAACGTTGGTCTTGTTGTTGGAACCAAGAGACTTTGTACGGATGTTCTCGTAGCCTGCAAGCTCCAGTACGGAACGAGCCGGACCGCCGGCGATTACACCGGTACCTTCCGGTGCTCTCTTAAGGAGTACATTGGAGCTTCCGTATACGCCGTAGAAATCGTGCGGGATGGACTTGTTCTCGTCCATAGCTACCTCAACGACATTCTTCATAGCTGCTTCTTTACCCTTGCGGATTGCTTCCGGAACCTCTGCAGCCTTACCCATGCCTGCACCTACGTGTCCGTTCTTATCGCCGACAACAACAAGTGCTGCGAATCTCTGAGTACGTCCGCCCTTTACGGTCTTGGATACTCTTCTGATTGCTACAACCTTGTCTTCCATTTCAAGATGGCCGGCATCGATTTTTGTACGCTTCATGTGTATGTTCTCCTTCCGTTAGAATTTCAGTCCAGCTTCACGAGCTGCATCTGCAAGTGCCTGAACTTTTCCATGATAGATGTAGCCGCCTCTGTCGAATACGACCTCTTCGATGCCCTTCTCCAGAGCTCTCTTAGCGATCAGAGTGCCGACATAGGATGCTGCCTCGACATTGTTTGTCTTGGTCAGCTCAGCCTTGACATCCTTCTCAACGGTGGATGCTGCAGCAAGAGTTACCTGCTTCTCATCATCGATGATCTGAGCGTACATGTGATCATTACTTCTGAACACTGCAAGACGTGGTCTCTGTGCGGTGCCGGAAAAACGATTACGTAATCTTGCGTGCTTCTTAATGCGAACTTCGCTTCTTGATTTTTTACTAACCATCTTCACACACTCCTTAATTATTTCTTACCAGTCTTACCAACTTTGCGTCTGATCACTTCGTCAGCATACTTGATACCCTTGCCCTTGTACGGCTCCGGTGCTCTCTTGCTTCTGATCTCAGCTGCGTACTGACCAACTTTCTCCTTGCTGATACCTCTTACAAAGATTGTAAGAGAACCATCAACTACAGTCTCAACGCCTTCCGGATCTTCCATCTCTACCGGGTGAGAGTATCCAAGAGTAAGAACGAGCTTCTTGCCCTGCTTTACAGCTCTGTAACCAACACCGTTGATCTCAAGCTTCTTCTCGTAACCCTCGGTAACACCGTGTACCATATTGTTAATTAAGGATCTTGTGAGGCCGTGCAGAGCCTTGATTCTCTTCAGGTCATTCGGTCTTGTGATAACAATCTCGTTAACCTTCTTGTCCTCGTGCTCTACTTCCTTCTGCTCGATAGTAAGCTCCGGAGCAAATGTTCTGGTGAGCTCACCCTTCGGGCCCTTTACAGTAACTTCATTGTTCTCTTTGATCGTGACAGTAACACCTGCCGGGATCACTACTGGTAATCTACCAATTCGTGACATTCTTATGTCCTCCTACTTAGATTCTCGGAACGGCACGGCGGCCGCTCTGTTTTCAGTGGTTTAATCTATATTACCAGATGTAAGCCAGAACCTCGCCGCCAACGCCGAGCTCTCTTGCCTTCTTATCTGTAATAACACCCTGGTTTGTAGAAACAATCGCGATACCGAGACCGCCGAGTACCTTCGGCATGTTCTCCTTACCAGCGTAGATACGGAGACCCGGCTTGGAGATTCTCTTAAGTCCGGAGATGATTCTCTCGTTCTTGTTGTTTGCGTACTTCAGTGTGAGACGAATGTTCTTGAAACCATTCTTGTCATCGACAAGATCGTACTTTGCTACATAACCCTCATCAACAAGGATGCCGGCGATAGCGAGCTTCATCTTGGAAGACGGAACGTCAACTGTATCATGTTTGGAGATATTTGCGTTACGAATTCTCGTAAGCATATCTGCGATCGGATCACTCATAGTCATGGTGAGTCAAACCTCCTATATATTCAATATTGCTTAACTGGTTTCCCGCCGCAAAAAAAGCGGCGAGACCTGTATTAAGATGTGGAACAGCGGCCTGATTGATTACCAGCTTGCCTTCTTTACGCCCGGGATCTCGCCCTTGTATGCAAGTTCACGGAAGCAAACACGGCAGATACCGTACTTCTTGAGAACAGAGTGCGGACGGCCACAGATTTTGCAGCGTGTGTAAGCTCTTGTGGAGAACTTCGGTGTCTTCTGCTGCTTGATCTTCATAGATAACTTAGCCATTGATCAAATCCTCCTGATTATTTCGCGAACGGCATGCCGAACAGTCTGAGCAGTTCACGTGCCTCTTCATCTGTCTTGGCAGTGGTAACGAAGATAACGTCCATACCTCTTACCTTGTCTACCTTATCGTACTCGATCTCCGGGAAGATGAGCTGCTCTTTGAGGCCGAGTGCATAGTTGCCTCTGCCGTCGAAGGAATCAGCGCTTACGCCGCGGAAGTCACGTACACGCGGAAGAGAGAGGTTGATCAGACGATCCGCAAAATCATACATTCTCTCGCCGCGAAGGGTAACCTTACAACCGATCGGCATACCTTCTCTGATCTTGAAGTTAGCAACGGACTTCTTAGCCTTTGTTGTAACAGCATGCTGACCAGTGATGATCTCCATGTCTCTTACAGCTGTGTCAAGAACCTTTGCGTTCTCCTTAGCTTCGCCAACACCCATGTTTACAACGATCTTGTCGAGCTTCGGCACTTCCATAACGTTCTTGTATCCGAATTTCTTGATCATAGCATCTACGATCTCGTTCTGATACTGTTCTTTTAATCTAGACACTTGTAGTTCCTCCTCTCTCAGTCGATCGTCTTGCCGGTAGCCTTAGCGAAACGAACCTTCTTGTCGCCCTCGGTCTTGAAGCCGACTCTGGTTGCCTTGCCGTCAACTACGAGCATAACATTGGACAGGTCAAGCGGAGCCTCAACGTGGATGATTCCACCCTGCTGGTTAGCTGCATTCGGCTTAACGTGCTTTGTGATCATGTTGCAGCCTTCAACAGTTACCTTGTTCTTCTTAACGTCTACAGAAAGAACTTTTCCTGTCTTATCTTTATCCTTACCGGTAATGATCTTAACGGTATCATCTTTTTTAATCTTCTGCACAGTCGTTACCTCCTCACAGTACTTCCGGAGCCAGAGAAACGATCTTCATAAACTGTTTCTCACGAAGCTCTCTTGCAACCGGCCCAAAGATACGAGTTCCCTTCGGAGTGTTATCCTCTTTCAGGATAACAGCAGCATTCTCATCAAATCTGATGTAGGAACCATCTTTGCGGCGTGTGCTTCTTACGGTGCGGACTACAACAGCCTTGACAACGTCACCCTTCTTTACAACGCCGCCCGGTGTTGCTTCTTTAACGCTGGCAACAATGACATCGCCGATGCCTGCATATCTTCTGGTGGAACCGCCCATTACTCGGATACAGAGCAGCTCTTTCGCACCGGTATTGTCAGCAACTCTTAATCTTGTTTCCTGCTGAATCATTCCCAATACTCCTTTCTGGGCTGAGATTATTTTGCCTTCTCAACAATCTCAACGAGTCTCCATCTCTTATCCTTGGACAGCGGTCTGGTCTCCTGAACTTTTACAGTATCACCCATGCCGCACTCATTGTTCTCATCATGTGCCTTAAGCTTATATGTTCTCTTAATGATCTTTCCGATCAGAGGATGTTTTACGTGGTGCTCGATAGCAACAACGATGGTCTTGTCCATCTTATTGCTTACAACCTTGCCTACACGTACTTTTCTAAGATTTCTCTCCACGGTAGATATTCTCCTTTCCATTTACTTTGGAAATTATGCGTTCTCGCTTGCCTTCGCTGCCATAACAGTCTGGATTCTGGCAATATTCTTGCGTACTTCTTTAATACGGCCGGTGTTGTCCAGCTGGTTCGTAGCATTCTGGAATCTGAGTTTGAAGAGTTCCTTCTTAGCCTCAGTAAGCTCGTTGTTAAGATCTGCGAGGGACTTCTCTCTTAAATCCTTTAAATACTGATCAATCTTCACTGTTATCACCGCCTTCTACGTCTGACTTGGTAGCGATCTTGCACTTGCACGGAAGCTTGTGCATAGCGAGACGAAGAGCCTCTCTTGCTACATCCTCTGCAACACCGTCGATCTCAAAGAGAACGCGGCCCGGTTTAACTACAGCTACCCAATACTCTACAGAGCCCTTTCCGGAACCCATTCGTGTCTCAGCCGGCTTAGCTGTTACCGGCTTATCCGGGAAAATCTTGATCCAAACTTTACCGCCACGCTTGATGAAACGTGTCATAGCAACACGGGCTGCCTCGATCTGGTTGGATCTGATCCAGCACGGCTCAGTTGCGATAAGTCCGTAGGAACCGTTGGTGATCTTGTTACCTCTGGTGATCTTACCAGCCATGGAACCACGGAACTGCTTTCTACGCTTAACTCTCTTCGGCATTAACATGATTTATCGCTCTCCTTCCTTATTTCCCTTAACAGGAAGAACCTCGCCCTTGTAGATCCAAACCTTAACACCGGTCTTGCCGTATGTTGTGTTTGCCTCAGCGAAACCATACTCAATATCAGCTCTCAGTGTCTGCAGCGGGATGTTTCCATCGCTGTAGAACTCCTTGCGGGCAATATCTGCGCCGCCGAGACGTCCGGATACGCAAGCCTTGATTCCCTTTGCACCTGCGCGCATGGTTCTGTTCATTGCAGACTTAACAGCGCGGCGGAAGGAAACACGGTTCTCAAGCTGCTGAGCGATATTCTCTGCAACGAGCTGAGCGTCCTTGTCCGGTCTCTTGATTTCCTTGATGTCGATGAAGACCTTCTTGTCTGTAAGCTTCTGAACCTCAGCCTTTGTCTTCTCGATCTCTGTACCGCCCTTACCGATAACAACGCCCGGCTTAGCAGTAAATACGATAACTTTAACTTTTCCAGCTGCACGCTCGATCTCGATCTTGGAGACGCCGGAGTCATAAAGCTTCTTCTTAAGGAACTCTCTGATCTTGTAATCTTCGATCAGGCAATCAGCGAAGTCCTTTTCAGCGTACCACTTGGAATTCCAGTCCTTGATGACACCAACTCTGATGCCGTGCGGATTAACTTTCTGTCCCATTTCTGCCTCCTATTATTTCTCATCGAGCACGATTGTGATGTTGCTCATTCTCTTTTCGATTCTGTAAGCTCTACCCTGTGCTCTCGGTCTGACTCTCTTCATGATCGGTCCCTGTCCTGCGAAGCACTCCGCAATGTACAGGTTGTCACGATTCATCTGGTTGTTGTTCTCTGCGTTTGCGATTGCAGACTCGAGAAGCTTCTTAACCAGTGAAGAAGCATATCTGGGATTATATGTAAGGATACCGAGTGCCTCATTTACATTCTTGCCTCTGATCGCATCCAGTACGAAGCATGCCTTCTGTACAGAAACTCTTGCGTAAGACAGTTTTGCTGACGGTCTCGTATCTCTATTAGCATTTCTCTCTCTCTTAATCTGAGATCTATGTCCTCTAGCCATTGCTATAACCTCCTCTCAAAACTGTGCTTAGCGAGACTTCTTCTCGTCTGCGCCGTGGCCGTGATAAGTTCTTGTAGCAACGAACTCACCAAGCTTGTGTCCTACCATGTCCTCAGTAACATATACCGGAACATGCTTTCTTCCATCATATACAGCGATTGTATGACCTAACATCTGCGGGAAAATGGTGGAACGACGGGACCAGGTCTTGATAACCTGCTTCTGTCCTGCTGCATTCATCTCGTCAATCTTCTTGAGCAGAGATGCGTCCGCAAACGGTCCTTTTTTAATTGAACGACCCATTACTTAACCTCCTCGGAATTACTTGTTTCCGTTTCTTCTTCTGACAATCAGCTTGTTGGAGTGCTTGTTCTTCTTTCTGGTCTTAAGACCCAGAGCAGGCTTACCCCACGGTGTGCTCGGACCCGGACGTCCTACCGGAGCCTTACCTTCACCACCGCCGTGCGGATGGTCATTCGGGTTCATGACAGATCCACGTACGTGCGGTCTGATACCCATGTAACGAGTCTTACCAGCTTTACCAAGGTTGATCAGGTTGTGCTCGCCGTTGCCAACAACACCAAGTGTTGCGCAGCAGTCGATCGGAACCATTCTCATCTCGCCGGACGGAAGTCTCAGAGTAGCGTACTTGCCTTCCTTAGCCATGAGCTGAGCAGCTGTACCAGCGGAACGAACCATCTGGCCGCCTCTGCCCGGATAAAGCTCGATGTTGTGAACGTTGGAACCTACCGGAATCTTGCTCAGCGGGAGGCAGTTACCTGTTCTCGGCTCTGCATCAGCGCCGCTCATAACTGTCTGGCCAACCTTCAGTCCTGCCGGAGCAAGGATATATGCCTTAACGCCGTTTGCGTAGCTCAGAAGAGCGATGTTAGCAGTTCTGTTCGGATCGTACTCGATCGCAGCAACAGTTGCCGGTACGCCAACGATGTTCTTACCATTTCTCTTGAAGTCGATGATTCTGTACTTACGTCTGGAACCGCCGCCTCTGTGTCTAACGGTGATCTTACCCTGATTGTTACGACCTGCGTTCTTCTTTAAAGAAACAACAAGGGACTTCTCCGGAGCAGACTTTGTGATCTCAGAGAAATCATATCCAGACATGTTTCTTCTGGACGGGGTATATGGGCTGTATGTTTTAATTCCCATGACTCAAAACTCCTTTCGCGAACACGGGCAATCCCGTGTCCCGTTTCTCACGGATTGGTTACCGTATATTGGTGTCAGCGGGGATACTCCCCGCAGTTAGCGGATCAAAGACCTGCGAAGATCTCGATCTCTTTGCTGTCCTCAGTAAGCTGAACGATAGCTTTCTTCGTCTTTGCAGTCTTGCCGACGATCATGCCTCTTCTCTTGTCCTTACCTGCACAGTTCATGGTGTTAACACTCTTAACCTTGGTGCCCGGGAACATCTTCTCAACGGCATCCTTGATCATGGACTTGTTAGCCTCTGTGTGAACCAGGAAAGTGTACTTCTTGTCAGCCATGGAGCTCATGCTCTTCTCAGTTACGAGCGGCTTGAGGATTACGTCATAATACTGAATGTTTGCCATTATGCATATACCTCCTCGATTGCGCTTACTGCAGCCTTGGTAGCAACTACAGTGTTGTACTTAAGGATATCGTAAACGTTGATTGTGTTCACGCGTGCGGTCTTAACGTCAGCAACGTTTCTTGCGGAAACTGCTGTCTTCTCGCACTCGTCATCCAGAACAACGAGAGCCTTCTGAACCTTGAGGTTCTTCAGAACTGCTGCGAACTTCTTTGTCTTGATCTCGTCAAACTTCAGAGAATCAACAACAACGAACTTGTTCTCCTGAACTCTGGAGGTAAGTGCGCTCTTCAGAGCTGCTCTCTTCTCCTTCTTGTTCAGAGTGATTGTGTAATCGCGCGGAGTCGGTGCGAATACTACGCCGCCGCCCTTCCACTGCGGAGCACGGGTTGAACCCTGTCTTGCGTGACCAGTTCCCTTCTGTCTCCACGGCTTTCTGCCGCCGCCGGAAACCTCGGAACGTGTCTTAGCCTTCTGAGTTCCCTGACGCTTGTTTGCAAGCTGTGCAACAACTGCCATGTGAACCAGATGCTCATTTACTTCTACGCCGAATACTGCATCGTTGAGCTCAAGAGTGCCAACTTCAGCGCCTTCCATATTGTAAACAGATACATTAGCCATCTGTGTGTTCCTCCTTTCCATCTACTGCTTAGTTTGCAGACTTAACAGCCTCTCTGATTGTAACCAGAGCCTTCTTCGGTCCCGGAACGGAACCCTTAACAAGGATCAGGTTGTTCTCTGCATCAACTCTAACAACGCTCAGGTTCTGAACAGTTACTCTTACGCTGCCCATGTGGCCCGGCATTCCCTTGCCCTTAAATACGCGGCCCGGGGTAGTAGCGGAACCATTGGAACCCTGATGACGATGGAACTTGGAACCATGAGCCATCGGTCCTCTGTGCTGACCATATCTCTTGATCGCACCCTGGAAACCTTTGCCCTTGGAGATTGCAGTTGCATCAATCATATCGCCCTCAGCGAAGATATCAGCCTTGATCTCATCCTTTACAGAGTACTCCTCAGCGTTCTCAAAACGGAACTCTCTGATGAATCTCTTGTAGCTGACACCAGCCTTGTCAAAGTGACCCTTAACCGGCTTGGAAACCAGCTTCTCTCTCTTGTCAGCAAAGCCGACCTGAACAGCCTTGTAGCCGTCGTTCTCTTCAGTCTTAACCTGTGTTACTACGCACGGGCCTGCCTGAAGAACTGTTACCGGAACGAGTACTCCGTCTTCATTGAAGATCTGAGTCATTCCGACCTTGGTAGCTAAGATAGCTTTCTTCATTGGAAAATGACCTCCTGTTTTTTCTACAGCGGAACGCATCTTTCAGCGTTCATCCTAGAACCGTCCGGACTGTCCGGACCTTTCAGGACTTGATCCCTTACGGGATACCAGGCTGTTTTTTACTTGTTTTTCATCTTTACGTTGATATAAACACCTGCAGGCATCTCAAGTCTCTGCAGCGCATCAACCGTCTTCTGGTTCGGAGCAATGATGTCGATCAGTCTCTTGTGAGTTCTCTGCTCGAACTGCTCTCTGGAATCCTTATACTTGTGAACCGCACGAAGGATGGTTACTACTTCCTTCTTTGTCGGCAGCGGAACCGGTCCGCTCACCTTAGATCCATTCTTCTTTACGGTTGCTACGATCTTTGCTGCAGACTGATCTACCAGCTGATGATCATAAGCCTTAAGTGTGATTCTCATTACCTGACTTGCCATAAAAAAAGTCGCCTCCTTTTCGTACTCTGAAGCACGACAAGCGGTGACTGTACACATACCCGTGTGTGTCCGACCGGATCACACACCCGAATTGTCTTCGGTTCCGTTGTTTAACTGTACAGTGACTTGTCGCCAGTTTCTAACTTGACATTCGCTCCACGGAGAACCTGTCGCAATGGACAGCAACTTCACGCTTCACAGCTATCATGTCACAACGACGCTATCATATCATAGGTGTCAATGCTTTGCAAGAAATTTTTGTTCTAAATTAAATACAATCCATGTTTTATGCAAAATACAGCATATTTCCCATAGATCCGGCGTTTCCGGAGGGTTTCGGGGGCATTTTCACCCAAGCGGCGGCACCTTTCTCCTCATTTCCGCCAGACACGCTTCCATAATTCCGGCTCCGCATTTTTACAGCCGTCTGTTCTCTCCGTCATGCAGAAAAACGGGCATCCGCCAGGAATTCCCGGCAGATGCCCGCTGACTTTCTATATTAATCGGATCGTTTCCTACTATATATAAGCAGTATCTTCGAACCATATCCCCCCGCGTGTTCCGACCGACGGGCCGATCTCCCGGATCAGTTGTCCCAGAACTCCGGCTCAACCGGCTCTTCCGCCGACTCATCGCCCTTGGACGACTCTCCGTCCACCTCACAGATGATACCGTTCGCGTTGGTCTTGTATTTCGTTCCGCTAATCTTGAAGGTATCCTTCGTAAGAACCTTTCCGGAACGGTTGACCGCGTAATTCTTTCCGTCAATGGCAAAGATCGCCGCATTGTTGTCGGTTGCCTGCTGAAGACGTCCCATATAGTAGAGGTACTTGTTCTTCACGCCGGTAAATCCGCGGCCCTTGTTGTTGCCCGTCTCATTGAAGTAATACTCGTGTTTGGAGCCGTCGCCCTCTTCCACCGTGCCTTTGCCGCAGACAACCGAGCTGGTCGCCTTGTCTGCGCCGAAGAAGTAGGCTGCGTACTCATCACGGTTTCCGATACGAAGCTTCCGAAGTCCGTAAACCGGATTGCCCTTGTCATTGAAGAGATAGGTCACTCCGTTGATCTTCTTCAGATTGTTGGTGGAAGCTTCGGAAAGCTCCGGTCCGACCTCCGGCACGCCCTTCGCATCAAAATAATACCACTGCTCTTCGTAATCATCGAGCTTCATGAGACCGTCCAGTTCATCGTCATCCGGCGGGGTGAGCATCGCCCACTTTGTCATCACGGATCCGTCCGACTTGAAATACCGCATATTCTTGAAGCTGCCGGCATCCTTGTCGCCCATGTTGACCCATCCGGTCTGCATCGCGCCCTTGTCGTTGAAGCAGAAGTACTTGCCGTCGATCTTCTCTAACTGATAGCCGGATCCCTCCGGCTCAAATTTTTTTCCGTTAGACTTGAAATAGTACCAGTGGAAATCTTCGTCGTCCTTGATATCCGGAGCAGTCGAATCGTCTTCCTTCTTGTCCGGATCTTCAAGCCATACCCATCCGGTCTGCATTACGCCGTCGCCGTTCACATAATACTGCTCGTCATCAACCCATCCGGTCTGCATCTCACCGTCGTCATTGAAGTAGTAGTATTTGTTGTTGATCTTGGACCAGCCGCCGGTCACACACTTGCCGCTGTTGCCGAAATAGTACCATGCGGACTGTCCGGTCTGGTTCCAGTCCGGATTCTTGATCGCAAGCTTCATCCACTTATTCACAACAATCTTTCCGTCGCCGTCCACGTAATACTCATTGTCAGCCCAGGAATTGGTCGCCATCACACCCTGCGAATTGATCCAGCGCCACTCATTGTCCGCACCGCGCTGCCATTCATTGGTCACACGCTTTCCGCTGTCATTGACATAAGTCCAGTCATTGCCGGATTTCTGCCATCCTGCCGCAAATGCGGTCATGCTCATTCCCAGCGCCAGCGCTGCAGTGAAAGCGGCCACATACACTTTCTTTGTCATCATAACCTCCTCTGGGCAGTCATTCCGCCCCCGGATTCTCTGTATAATCATCCCCGGGATACATTCCCCCAATGATGCTGATATCCTGACCTTATCTTATCAGCACGGAGGATAGGGTTCAAGAAACTTTGTTTTCCATATTTCTTGCAAAATTCTTACATCACGGCATAACCAGCCACTTCTCTGACGTCCCGTTTCCCGCAAAACGGCGCGGCAAAGCGCTCTGTCCGCTTGACACTGACGCAATGCGCGGGATATGATGACACTGATATTTTTGAGAGAACTCAATCGATACGATAAGAACACAGAGAGGAATTCTATATATGTGGATTGCAGATCAATGGAATGATTATGAAGTGATCGACTGCTCGGCAGGCGAAAAATTGGAGCGGTGGGGCGACTACCTTCTGGTCCGCCCGGACCCGCAGGTCATCTGGACCACCCCGAAGAAGGAAAAAGGCTGGAAAAAAATGAACGGTCACTATCACCGCTCTTCCCGCGGCGGCGGCGAATGGGAATTCTTTGATCTCCCGCAGCAGTGGTCCATCGGATATAAATCGCTGACCTTTAACCTGAAGCCGTTCAGCTTCAAGCACACCGGTCTGTTTCCGGAGCAGGCTGCCAACTGGGACTGGTTCTCCGAAAAGATCCGCAGCGCCAATCGCCCGATCAGCGTGCTGAACCTCTTCGCCTATACCGGCGGCGCCACTCTGGCGGCGGCCGCTGCAGGTGCCAGCGTCTGCCACGTCGATGCGTCCAAAGGCATGGTAACCTGGGCGAAGGAAAATGCCGTCTCCTCCGGCCTGGGCGACGCACCGATCCGCTGGATCGTCGATGACTGCGTCAAGTTTGTCGAGCGGGAAATCCGCCGCGGTCACCACTATGACGGCATCATCATGGATCCGCCGAGCTACGGCAGAGGACCGAAGGGAGAGATCTGGAAGATCGAGGAAAACATCTATCCGTTCGTACAGCTTGCTTCCCAGCTTCTGTCCGATCAGCCGCTCTTCTTCCTGATCAACTCTTATACGACGGGACTTGCGCCGAGTGTCCTCTCCTACATGATCTCCACCGAGGTCGTTAAACATCACGGCGGACACGTCAAGGCTGACGAGCTTGGTCTCCCGGTATCCGCGAGCGGACTTGTTCTTCCCTGCGGCGCATCCGGAAGATGGGAAGCCGACTGATTTTTCCCTGACATATGTTTTTTTGTAAGAGGAGTCCTCAGCACTCAGTGCTGCGGACTCCTCTTTGTTATTTCATAGGAAATTTCTCCGAAATTCCCTATGAAACAAAACGCTCCGCGAGGATGCGCACGCCGCTGTAAGGAAGCTGTCACCTAACGGTGACCAGCGGCGGCGCGCAAAGTCCGCGGGGCTCCCCTCAGGACTGAGGGGATGGGGAAGCCGAAGTCCGCTTGCGGACTTTGTTCTTATCGTTTCTGCTGCGGTTCCATCTTCCAGTCACGGATGGAGAGAAGCGCCGGAATCAATTCCTTCGCACTTCTGCGGAATATGATTTCACCTTTTTCAGCGGTCGCTCCCCGCGGATCTCCACCAATCCCGATGGGACGGCCGTCTTCTGTCTGAAGATCCTCGCCCATCCAGTTGAGCGCTGCTGCACTCGAGAAAT
>NZ_FOIL01000026.1 GCF_900101295.1 [Clostridium] aminophilum
AAGCAGCCGCTGTTGCTGAAAAGCTTCGTGAAATGAAGCTTTCCCAAGCTGCGCATAAAGTTGAAGAAGGCATCGAAGAGACGCTCACATACATGGACTATCCAACCGAACACTGGAACAGGATCCGAACCAACAATACAACAGAACGGGTTAACCGGGAAATCAAGCACCGTACAAAAGCGATTGGGGCTTTCCCGGACGGTCAAAGTGCCCTGATGTTGGTCTGCGCTCGCCTGCGCCATGTGGCCGCATCAAACTGGGGATCCAAACGATATCTGAACATGAATCACCTCTTCGACCTGGAACTTCAGCACAAGGTTGACGATCAGTCTGCAGTCAGTTAACGATGGTGAGCCGACGGGTGAAAATGAATTTGCGAAAAATTATTGACACTATCCAAAACGCAGCTTCCCGAATGACACGATAAACAAAAAACTGAAACGGGCGGATTTCTCCGCCCGCTGTTGACATACCAACTTATATCCGTTATAAAGTAAGCAACCTGCCTGATGACTAATAATCCTTCTTTTTATAGTCTGTTAGGCATAAAATTCATCACAGGATGTCCTATTTACAGAGAATCCTTCACACACTCTCATCAAAAGCTACAACACCAAAGCGCTCCGGGTCCGTCACGTAATAACCGAAGACAGTTGCCCTACCATTTTCCTCCGCATCTCTAACTGTAGCTTTAAGAAGCGTTCTAAAGCCGTTACCGTAGAAGATGTTGTCACCCAGCACCATCGCTCCCGGTTCACCACCAAGGAACTCCTCCCCGAGAATAAATGCCTGCGCCAAGCCATCGGGAGAAGGTTGAACTTTATAGATTAGGTTCACGCCATACTGTGAACCATCGCCAAGAAGATGTTCAGATCTTGGTGTATCATCCGGTGTGGAGATGATCATAATCCCTTAATCCCTGCAAGCATCAGCGTGGATATCGGATAATAAATCATAGGCTTATCGTAAACAGGCAGGAGCTGTTTACTTGTGACCATTGTTAGCGGATATAACCTTGTTCCTGCTCCGCCTGCTAAGATAATGCCTTTCATTACTTACTCCTTGTTTTTCAAACGATTTATCGAATGTAAACTTCAGGCTTCTTTCGCCTCCAATACTCTCTTTAAAGTCACATAATCCATAGTTTGGAATACTGTCTTCGGTAGCAATGGCCCTATCAATAATGCTATATCCCTTGTTACCGAAATATCGGATAGCATGCCAAGATAGAAAGTTCATGGCTCCTGAATTCTCATAGCCTGGAATCAATCCGCTATATATACATTGCGCCACTCTATTATCAATTGAATAATAAATCATTGACGCAATATTCTCTCCGTTTAATATTGCAATAAAAGCAGCATATTCTGTCAGTTTCATTGTCTCGTATATCTGTTCGAACGTCATCCACGTAGGACGTCCTTTGGAATCATGATTAATCTTTATGATGTTATATGCTTCACGAAGTTCATCCTCAGTCAGGCAATTACAAACCGACATTCCTGACTTAATTGCCTTCCTCAGATGACTGCGCGATTTCTTTGTGATAATCTGTTCATAATTATCAACATTCAACTTTTTTAAGTCGAGTATGTAATTAATATCCATATTCACCATTCGATATCCGTGGCGGTAAAAAGAGCTAACCCAAGCCGCCAGATGATGCTCATCATAAGTCAAAGGAGGTAAAGTGAACCGCAGATTTTTAATCCCCTCTCCCCGGCAAAAATTGTCTATAGCTTGTATGGCAGAGTCATAGTCTGAAACACCGTTGTTGGAGTTGAGTGCAACAGGAAATGAATATGGCGCAGAAAATGGGCACTTCCCTGCAGAATCTTTCACACCAATTATCATTCCAAATCGATTTGAGTTGCCTTTCTTTATAATAAGATAGAGAACTTCATCCACTTTTCCTTTATTCAGTTCGCAAAACCTGACAGAATTAAAAAATGCTGTGTTCTCAGGCAAACATCTTGAATACTCTTCCGGACTAACTTTTTCAATTATCCATGTGTCATCCATAACTTTTCCTCCCGCCATTAGGGTAGCAACTCACTTCATAGGAAGCCAGGTATAGTCATCCTCCGAGGTTACACATTTGTACAGCTGATCAATATGATTCTCTACAAGGCTTCTATCAATCTTGCTGTAATCAATTCTTTTCAACTTCTCAATTGTTTGAGGTTCAAAACGATACCTTAGCACTTTTGCGGGGACACCACCGACAATAGCATAAGGAGGAACATCCTTAGTAACCACCGCGCCAGCAGCCACAATGGCGCCTTGTCCAATACGAACTCCAGATAAGATTGTAGACCTATAACCTATCCACACATCGTCCTCTATAACAATATCTCCCTTTGAAACACCTTCCAACCTCTCGCCTAAAACTTTAACCCGAAACGGAAAGCTGGAGATATGGTCAACATAATGGTCTGCACTTAATAAAAAGGCTACTTCGGGAGCTATTGAACAGTAATTCCCAATGGATATACGATTATTATCATTATATGCTGATACATATAATTCACCGTATGTATATTTCCCAACATCAATCAGATCAATATTTACAGCCTTTTTTATATGTGTTGAATTGTGACGATTACGTGCTCTCCATTTTCGCCTTATACTTGTAAGCACAAGCCTGTTTTTTATTGCAATGTAAAGACTCATAATGCTCCCCTTAATTATGCTTTTCTCATTTTTCCGGGAATCAGCGATTCTAATATCGCTTTCAAATCCGTACGGTAGAGAACGAAAAACACCATTGCTATAGCAGCCGCTAGGATAGTTGAAATAACTGCATTATTAATCAGCAAAAATCTCCATATTAGGATATAGCCAACAGTTATAATAATTGTTAATAGAAACCTGTTGGATAAGCGTATTAATTTGAGATGAAGTAAGATAGCAATTGCAATTGCTGTTGAAATTATGTATCCCAGCATTGATGCTAATGCTGCCCCTTCAATCCCCATGATCGGAATCATAAAATAGTTAAGTACTACGTTAAATACCGCACCAACAAGCAAAGTCACAGTAGTAAGCCATGTTTGTTTTCTTATTGTGAATTGGTTCGCATTTACTTGAAATAGCATTTGCATAAGAGGTGCCATAAATAAGTATGGAGCGACAATATATCCTTTCTCATAATCTCCATCGAAAAACCATGCGCATAGTGGCTTACATAATGCAAATACGAATATTCCAGTTACAAACGATAACGCCCCCAAGTATTCCAAAATTCGTGCTCTAGTTTCTACTTGATCTTTATCTTTCATAGTCTTAAAAGCAAAATATGACCAACCACCCGAAAATGCTAAATAAATTATTTGGCTGCAATGGCCTAATTTTGCTCCAGCGGTGTAAATGCCTACTTGCGCTACATCCAGAAGATTACTTATCATAATCTTATCGCTGGAACTGAAGATCCAATAGATCAAGAACGTAGGTGCCAGTGGTATTGACATTTTTAGAAGTGAAGGCAAAATACTCCGGTCAAATTTTTTAATTGAAAACCATTGTCGATTTAAAAAATAGTAAATTATAATTACGCAAGTATCCGCAATAATCGTAGCAAGAGGAATAGCAATGATGTAGTAGCCTCTTAAAATCAGCACAATCGCCAATGAATAAGCTATGCATGGAACTAATGCGTTAACAATCAAATAGGTCTTCCTCTTGTTCTGCATTCTTGTGGGAGCACCCATTATTGTATTGGTGCCGGTAATTGCAGAACCTACAGCGGCCATCAAAACTAAATAAGTATACTGAGAATCTTTAAATACGAATTTAGACAGTAGCTCCTGTAGGACAACCATTATCAAAAACACGCATAAAGAAGTCAAAATTGTAAAACCTATCGCAGTAGAGCAAACTCGTTTCTGATGGTCTAAGTCGTCCTCGCGGTCAAAGAAGAGCCGAAACATTGCATCATACATTCCCATGACGGCAATTGCTCTTCCAAAAGACAGCATGGTGGAGCAAAGATCACTCAATCCATAATACGTTGTATCTGGAAACAGTCTGGTTACTATTGGAACCATAATGATTGGTATCAGCTTAGAGATCACACCTCCAAAGCCAAACACCAGCATATTCTCTACAAACAGTTTACTTTTTTTCATCTGGCCTTATATCTCCTGAAAATGTGATCCTTTATCACATTTTTCTTTTCATCAGTCTCTGTTTGACTTTATATATAAAAATTCTTGACGTAAGAATTGGGCTGCACTTCAGAAAAGGCATTAATGCGTCATTATGAAAATGTCTTTCAAAGGAATTCTTACCAAACCTTTTACAATAAACATCCCTTAGATCCGCAGTATCAATTTCCTTATAGCTTATGTCAAATTGGCTCTTTCTATCATTAATAATAGAAACAAGATTCTCCTGGAAGCACTTTTCTGTAATAACTGAATCCTTTACCCTTTCATTAACTTCTTTGCGGAAAGAAGAATCACTTGACATCCTCAGCAATATATCCACAGTGTCATTTACGGTCTTGAATTTTATCTCTAGTTTATCTTCATTTATTAATTCTCCACCACCAGACACACTACTTTCTAAAGTTATAGGCGCCTTTCCTGAAATAGCAGCATATTGCATCATTAATCCGCCCGTTTGTGGATAAGTGTTAAAGTAAATATCGCAGTTCTTTAAGACTTCTAACAAATCCTGTCTTTCTTTGGTATGAACTACACGATTTGGAAAACGTGATTCTAACTTTAATAATTCGCTGTTATTCCCACTACCCGCATACCAAAATACTATTTTATCGTTGCGGTCTAAGCAATTCTCTATCACTCTGTAATAAGCATTATTCTGACCATCGAACGTTTTATATAGGGATCCTCCTGAAAAGATTACTATTTTCCCATCTCTATCAAATGGAAAACCCTCGAATTTCTTCCACTGATTAACAAACGGATAAAAAGGCAACATGATTATTTGTTCTTCAGGTATATGCCTGTACTGCCGTGCAACATTGGCTCCATACTCTCGGAATTCAATAAAATAATCCGCAACATTTTTCCCAATCCAAAATGCATGATCTGTCAAATCTATATAGTATCTTTCACATACATTACCAATACAATTAAAGGCTAGAGCAGCACTAACATCTGCAGGGTGCATATAGACAAACAGTGTTTTCGGCGAAATTTTATTTGTTAAAGAATAAAGATACTTCGACTTATTGACATATGATTCTTTTTCGTCATAAGTTAGGATCACAGATTTCTGGTCAGTGTTAAGAATACTCGTTATCGTTGGAATCTTTTCAATTGCGGCTTTCTTAACTACATATGCGATATGTAATCCACTCTTTATCAAAGCACTCAAATACTGTAGCGCTAAGCCTCTGTTATCAAGTCCGAAGCCGTCATAGAATAGCACATCTATAGGCTTGTCTGTTTTTATGGTATCGGTTTGTCCTACACATATTGACGAACCCATTGCTTGTAAGATGTCTTCCAACTCGTCATCTATGTATTCTTGATTGTACTGGTACATTATATTTGCATAGGAAGACATAAGGCACAGGCAATCTTCATACTGGCTTTTGTTGTACGTCTGTACAATTGCATCTTTCAGTTGCTCAATTTCGTACATCTTATATCTCCCATTCTTTGCCTGCCATAAATAAAACCTGATGTTTCTCTTTCACACAAGATTTTTTGAATGGCATAACTTTGGATTTATCTTATCCCATATATAATACTCTTCACTTATTCCAGTCAAAACTCATTAACGGCATCAATTACATATTGTATTTCTTCATCTTTAATTCCATAGTACATAGGAATGCTTAGTTCAGTGGCGCTGATTTCTTCCGCAATAGGGTATGCTCCCCTTGGCTGATTCAAGTCTTTATAGCATTCCTGCAGGTGCATCGGAATCGGATAATGTTTATTAGTTCCTATCCCCTTTTCATTCAAATGTCTTTCAAGGCCATCCCGATCAGCACAGCGAATCCCGTATATATGCCAAACAGGTGCGCAATAATCTGGCACATAGGGAACTGTTACTTTGGAATTCTTAATCCCTTCTGTGTACATCGTTGCGATTCTTCTACGCTCCTCATTCATCCGGTCAAGATGAGGAAGTTTAGCTGCTAAGAATGCCGCTTGAAGTTCGTCAAGCCTGCTATTGTTCCCTTTGTAAATATGATGATACTTGTAATCCGAACCGTAATTTCCTAGTGCACGGATCTTATCAGCCAAGTCCTTATCATTGGTAACAACTGCACCTGCATCACCAAGTGCGCCAAGATTCTTTCCAGGATAAAAGCTAAAACCTGCGGCATCACCAAACGTGCCAACCTTCTGCCCCTTGTAAGTTGCACCGTGTGCCTGTGCGCAATCTTCTATCACTTTCAGATCATATTTTCTGGCGATGTCCATAATTGGATCCATTTCGCAAGCCTGACCATAAAGATGAACCGGCATGATGGCTTTAGTTTTATCTGTAATCGAATCTTCTATCCGTGAGGGATCGATATTAAAGGTTCTGATATCCGGCTCCACAAACACCGGCGTTGCCCCTACATAGGTGACTGCCAGAGCTGTTGCAATATAGGTATTCGAAGGAACAATCACCTCATCGCCGTTACCAATTCCTAATGCCTTCAAACTAAGCATCAAAGCATCCAGTCCATTACCAACACCTACGCAATATTCTGTACCGCAGTAATCAGCGAATGCTTTCTCAAATGTCTCATCCTCAACCCCTTCAATGTACCATGATCTTGTGAAAACTCGATCAAAGGCTCCTCTTAAATCGTTGTTCAGTTCTTTCTCCATTGGAAGAAATGATACAAATGGAATCTTCACTCTGCTACCTCCTTTGCGGATGTTGTGTCACCGCAGTTCCTTACATATTCTAAAAATTCATCATAGTTCCTTATGTAATCTGATTCATCATAAAGCTCTGACGCCAGAACCATAAGTACAGCGTCGGGTGAAAAATCAAACATTTCTCTCCACATGGCGTTGGAAACATATAGCCCCTCATAAGGTTTTTCAAGAGGAATAATTTTTGTTTCTTTTCCGTTATCCAGCTTAATCTTGCAGCTGCCATGAATACACACCAAAATCTGTTGTAACGATTTGTGAGCGTGGTATCCTCTTGTCACGCCTTCTGCCGTGTCATACATGTAATAGACACGCTTAATCTTAAAAGGGATATCCTTAAACTCTTCTAATGCCACAAGCTGGCCACGTTCATCTCCGTGTGGTTGAAAAACGTATTTTATGACCTGCATGTTTCTTGACCTCCTCTTCTTTCTCCTTGAGGGGAATTGGTTCAGTTGCTTTTAGAAAAGCAAAGCCAGTAAACAGTATCGTCATATATTCGATACTAAAAACCCATGGTCGCTGATATATCGACGCTATAAAAACTATAAGGAATGCCAATGAATCTGGCGACCTGCCGTAATAGAAATAAGCTAATATAATAAAACCTATTAACATGCCAAAGCCGACAAATCCATACTCATAAATCAGGTTTCTGTAAGAAGCAGCTGCTGTCATACCAGGTGTTTTAGCAATAACGCCACGACCCTCCCCCATGACTAAAGCGTCACCGCCATCTTCAAGAAATCTCTTGTACTCATAATCATAAGATGAAGTTGTTCGGTTATCCTCAACAAAGAATATTGATGTCAAATCAATTCTGCTCTGAAGCTGTGCCAGCTGAGGATTCTCGAACTCCATGTTCATAAAAGCACTTACTCCAATTACAAGAAAGATGACCAAAAAAGCAAGTTTATGAAGTCCTGCATGAAAACACTTTATGATTGCAAAAACAATAACTAACAGATAAAATGCCATGGATAGGGAGAACATCCCTTCTATAAACAAGATAATCATCCATTTCTTGTCTATACGCTTATAACCACCGGCAAAAAGCAAACCACATAATGTACCAACAACGCCAGGTTCATCAAAAATCCCACAGTATCTTTGTGGATGAAATGGATTCACTATAATCAATCCCAAAGGATAATGTTCATAATACACGCCCATGACCTGCTTACCAGCATGCGCGCTTAGAAGAATTCCATGAGGTATGCTAATCCCCGCCAAACTTAGAACAAAAAATACAACACCTGGTAAACATGCTATAGCAAATATTTTTACAATAAATTTGAAAATATCAGCCCCGTCTTCTCCGCTCATAAGGATCAAAGTTATAAGATTCAACAGGAGAAAGACATCTGATAAAATAATATTGTACTGTGGATTTTTCCCAAAAAACGCCATGTGCATCATGAGAAGGAAGCATAAAAGCAGAAGGAAGAATCCTTTGATATTTACTTTTCCACTTCCGTGCCCCCAAATTATCATGAATGCAAACAGGAGTACAATACTGCCGTAAGAAAGACATGTGAGTGCTTTAATGACAAGCCTGCTATTGAATGTATCCCACATAAAATAGCAATATGAATTTAAAAAAATGCACAGAGAATAAATTAACTTTATTGCAAATCCAGGATTGACCTTTATTTTAACCATATACACTACCACGCCTTAGTAATTAGGGAATTCCCCCGTATTCAGCAATGCTGTTCGAATGGCTTCCAGATATCCATATCCGTTTTCCTCGTCCGGCTCTAGATATCCACCTTCTGCCCATTCGTTCCAAGCATAGATAAATATCATATCTTTATGATATTCATTTTTTGCTTTAATAATCTGTTGTTCTAAATAGCTCTCAAACTTATCTGGTGTTGCTCCTGTGAACACATGGCCGCCCATACCATGTCTTGGAGTGTTATCCCACATAGCGAATGCGCCGGGTAACCTTTTTGAATCTACAACAGGTGCATTGATTATTCTCTTCCACATTTCATCATAATCATATTTCTTAACCTCATTTTCGTTTTTCACTCCACGCAATACTCTTAAATCTATTCCAATGTTCTTTCCCATCCAATCCGATAATCTGTTATAGTATTTCCTTAGAAAATACTTTGATTTACTTCCTATTCTTCGCTTTTCTTCTTGGTATTCGTATTTTGCATAAATGGGCTGAAATTCGATATCATAATCATATCTACTATCATCTTTGGCTGCTGAATTGAAGTCCATATTCCCATGCTGATAGGCAGTGGCAATTCCCGGAAAACCTGCCGCTTTTGCCAACTCCTGAAAATAATCTAACATTTCATTTCCACATCCGATTATTTCTGGTTTGTATATGATGAACAATGGCTTCCCATCGACTTTGATATATCGTTCATCCCTAAAGAATGACAGCAAATAATCAAAGTGCTCCTTCCACTCCTTCTCTCTACCATATTTTTGAAGAATCAATGGTTCATTCGATCCTACCCATGCTTTCGTCCACGCTTCATTTGCCCAGCAGATACAAAACGGCAGATCTATTTCTTTATTTGCCAACATTTGCTCCATTGGTTTCTCAAGAAGAAGTTTTCCGTTAAACCAATAATGATAATAGCAAAATCCGTACACCCCATACTTTTTTGCCAATTTCACTTGCCAAAGTTTTACATCATCCTCAAGCAGATTATAATAATTATTATTCAACGGCACCTTTGGTTGAACATGACCTTCATATAAAGGTTTTGCATTTTTTACATTCACCCATTCTGTAAAGCCATCTCCCCACCATTCATCATTTTCAGGTATATTGTGGAATTGAGGAAGGTAAAATGCTATGATTTTCATTATGTATTCTCCTGTTCAGCTGTTTCGATTATTTCTTGTACAAACCGATTATAGTTGGTATCAGCATTAAAATACTTTTCCCATGTGTTTCTTGCGTTAGTTCTGAAGTGTGTTACTTGTGCCACAGATGAGCAAAAGTTATCGATTATATTGGCTATTTTCTGACATGCATCTTCAGTGTTGACTAACCAACCATTATAACCATCTATTACTATCTCACCAGTTCCACCGACATCAGTTGCTACACAAGGGATTCCAAACGACATGGCTTCCATTATTGAAACAGGTAAACCCTCGGACTCGCTCAGATTTATAAACAGCGAAATACTGTTATTCTTATAATATTCCAAAATATCAGTATTTGAACGTCTTCCCATAAACTGATATTTGATCTTTCCCTGCAATTTATTTTTTGCCAATTCTTTTATGTCTCCCTCGGATGGACCGTCTCCAAAGTGAATCCATTCAATATTAGGACTTGTTAACTCCGAGAGCACTTCGATGATTCTGTCTACACGTTTGCCTGGCAATATGTTGGAGCAACTGACAATCCTAAATGTATCATCTGATTCATACTCCTCTATGCCCTTGTCCTGTGTTCCCAAATATGATAAAAAGTATTTTTTAGAATACTGAGGATACTTCTCCGTTAGGTATTTAATGCCATCTTTTGCAATCAGATAAATCCGATCAAACGATTTAAGCAGTTGTTCCCTACATGGAATATACTGATTTGAGTTTCTTTCTTCATACAAATCATATCCATGCGCCCGAGCAATAAGAACAGGGTTATCAAAATATCTAGAAAGCAACGAACAAACATAAGCTTGATACTCAAATCTATATGTGTAAATTACAGCATTCTTAACTTTTTCACTTTTATTAAGATGTAGAGTTTGTATTACCTGATTTGCATCGCAATGTGAACGACCAAAAAACTTGACCAACCGCCTTATCTTGCCCAAATCAAATTTTTTCTCTCTTATAAGTTTTCTACACTCTACATAGAAATTCTTGTCAAGCACAGAGAGAATTGAATAAAAAAGATATTTTACCTTACTGCCGAACAAAATCGGATACACATTAGTTTTAGTGCCGCAACATATATCCCTTTTTTTATCCAGATCAGCTTTTAGTACCTCAAGAGCACATATATTCACTTCTTCAAACTTTCCATAATACTGGCATTCTGTTTCCAAGTATGTTTCCATGCTCTTTCCTGGATATGGAAACCCCATGGAAAATAAATACAATTTGCTCATATTGGCACTCCTAAATTCACTTTGTCCCTGCTATCTTTTCAAGCTCGGCAAACTTCACCTTTCCGTAGTCATTCCTCGGAATCTCATTGATGACAAACACACGGAATGCTGAGTTATGCAGGTTTGTTTTTCCGCTGATAAATGGGATAATCTCATCCTTAAGTCCTGCATCCGTCACAAAAATGTTCATCCGCTTGTCATCACCTGTACAGCAGAAATCTACATTCGGATACTGAGTCTTAAGAATTCTTTCGGTTTCATCAAGGCTTACACGCAAACCAAACAGCTTCAGGAAACGTCCCTTCCGGCCGATGATAAAATAAAAGCCATCAGCATCTCTCTTGGCAATATCCCCCGTGTGATACTCACCGCAGAACTCATCGTCCTTCATCAGGTCATCACGGTTCAGTGCGTACCCCATCGTGACATTGGGGCCGCGATATCCCAGTTCACCAGTAACAGTTCCATTCTCACCGACGACCTCGTCCAGAAGAAACAGTTCACCATTAGGGATGGCCTTCCCCATGCTGCCAATCTTCTCAAGTGCCATTTCCGGGTCTAAGAAAGCCATACGAGCACTACACTCGCTTGTGCCGAAGGTTGCGCAGAATCGCTTTCCATTCTCTTTGGCATAGGTAGCAATCCACTTGAACATCTTGTCGGTCAGCTTACCGCCGCCCTCGGCCAGAGTATAAAGCTTCGGCAGATCCATCTTGTCAAAGCCCACTCTACGCATAACCTCATAGCTGAAAGGAACACCGCAGAAGCTTGTTCCTCCGTTCACCTTGATGAATTCCCAGAAATCCGGGTCCATAAGGTTGGCTTTTACCATAAGGACAGAAGCACCTACTACGAGATGAGAATTGATAACGTTCAGCCCCATGGTGTAGTTCATAGGCAGATCGCAGATGCCGACTTCCTCATCCGGCCTCCAGGAGAATACCTTCGCCACATTCTCCGCATTGGCTTCCAGATTGCCGTACTTGTGCCGCACGAGCTTTGGGCTGCCAGTAGAACCGGAGGTCGTTAAGAGCATGGAGAGCTTGTCATTGAGCGGATAGGGCTTGTTTTCAGTCCTCAGCAGAACATAGCCATAGGCGGAGAATATCTTCTCACCCTTGATCTCCTGCTCCTTCCTCTCAGGAACCCAGTAGAAGCTCGGTGTGTACATGGATTCCAGGCGACTACGCAGCTCCTCATCCAAGCCTGCACTAAGTAACAGAGGCACCTGCTTGTTGTTCTCAAATGCCATGTATCCAATCAAAGAACCGGCGCAGTTTTCACACAGGCAGAAGATGACACTGCGGGGAAGATCCAACGCAGAAAACTCTTTTATCGTCCGGCACACATCACCATAGGTCAGCGTAAAACCGCTGTCATCCTTGATTGCCATTTTATTTTGATTGTGCTTATCGACATTTAAAAACATCCCACTAACTCCTTTGCGTGGCTTACCACAATTTTCTTATACTCCCTATCACCGCAAATGGCAGTTTACATAATAGTGCAGCCATCAACTGCTAAGACTTGCCCGGAAACATAGGTTGAAAGATCCGAAACCATGAACAAGCAAGCTTTGGCAATATCCTCCGGTTCAGCTAATCTTCCCATGCAGATATTGCTGATTCTACTCTGCAACTTCTCTGGATCAGCTTGCTTCATCATATCTGTGTTCGTCAGTCCGGGGGCAATGGCATTGACTCTGATTTTCTTTTCTGCCAGCTCCTTCGCGGCGGACTTGGTAAGGGATATAACAGCACCTTTAGTCGCAGAATATACAAGCTGCCCCTTATTTCCCCTCAGAGCAGTCATCGATGTAATGTTGACTATGCTGCCGCCATTCTCCTGGCGTCCCATTATACGGCTCACCATCTGGAGCATATTGATGGTTCCGTAGACATTCACGGAGAACATTTTCTCCATGTTATCCCGGCTAATCATACCGATCAGCTCATTGAACTCCACACCGGCATTATTGACCAAGCCATCAATGTGGCCACAAGCCCTTTTAACCTGCATCACACCTTCCTTAACGGCCTTCTCGTCTGAAATATCAAAGTACAGTGGACGAACCTCTCCGCCCACACCTTTGTTAAACTCCTCAGACCATTCTTCTACAGATCCCTCACGAGTTGCGACCGCATAAACAATCGCGCCGTTCTGGGCAAAGACCTGTGCGATAGCCTTGCCAATACCGCGGCTACCACCGGTTACGATACAGACTTTGTTTTGCAAAAGTTCCATTGGTATTCCCCTATCAATCAGAACTCAACTCCATACCTCTTGAGGATTTCAATCCCGTTCAAATAGGAGCCGTAGTGAAGAATATCCTCGGATTCAAACAGAACATCAAATACATCCTCAAGCTCTGAAATCAAGGAGAGATGTGCAACGGAATCCCACTGGGGAACATCCTTAAATGTAAAGTTTTCGTTTAATACAGATTCATTTACATTCAGCACTTTACAGAAAACATCCTTATATTTCTTCAAATTTTCCATTAGCCGCTCCTCACTTTTCCATCAAAGCCATGATATCAGCGACAGTTTCAAAGCCCTTTACTTCAGCTCCAGTTACCTTCTTTTCAAACTCATCATCAAACATAACGATAAGCGAGAGCTTTGCCATAGACGTGTACTCGTCCAGATCTGCCAATACCGTTTCCGGAGTCAGCGTGCCTTCATCCAGTTCGAGAGTTTCTTCGATAAGAGCCAGTTTTTCCTGATTAGTCATTTTTGATTTCCTCCTAAATTCATTTTGTGAGATTTACATCTTAGTACTGTCCCGGGATGAGTTTTCCATCCTTGTAGTAATCCTCGGTTTGCACAACAGGGTATATCCTGTCAGTTTCTACTTCAATATTGGCAACTCCCCAGCTCAAACCAATACCAAAGCCGCAAATAAGAGCCTTTAATTTCTCTCCGTCCTTCTCTCCATAAGCATCGCATAGCGTCAGTGGGATCGAAATACCACCGGTATTACCATACCTGTCCAAAGAAAGCGGAACCTGATCCTTCGGAAGCTTCATTTTCCGAATGAGCTGCTTGATAATAAACTGATTTGCCTGATGAAATACAAAGGCATTGTAGTCGGCCACAGTTGTCTCAGTGAGCTTCAGATAATCCGTGATTGCTTCAGGCACATCCGAAATGGAAAATGAAAACACTGAAGTGCCATCCATAAAAATGTCATAGAGCGACCGTTCTATGCCATCGCTGCACATAAACCGTTCATGTCCGGGATTCATATCACGGAATCCGCCTGCGGGTAATACAATTGCCCTATACCGACTTCCATCACTTCTCAGAAGTGTTGTGGTCTCTGTCCCTTCCTGCCGTTCAAGAAGAATAGCGGCGCCTGCGTCACCATACATCATGACAATGGATTTATCCAAGGGGTCAACAAGTTTCGTTGCTGTCTCACCCATCAGTAGCAGGCCATACTTGTAATCGGAAGAAGACATCATGGCCATCGCGGTTTGCAGTCCATACACAAAACCCGAGCATCCCAGATTAATCTCCATACAAGAGCAATCAATAGGAAGACCCAGCCTAAGCTGGACGATACTTGCACTTGACGGTCTGCGATAATCCGGCGATTGGGTGACAAGGAACATGGCACCGATTTCAGACTTATCTACGGGTATATGAGAAAACAATTCCTCCGCAGCCGCAACAGCCAGGTCACTGGCAGTCTGCTCAGGAAGTGCTTTATAGGTGGCTTTAATTCCAGTACCGGAGGTGAATTTACTCGTCACCTCTTCGCCAAACACAGAAGTGAAGCTTTCTACCGGAACATTATTTTTCGGAACAGCACACGCGATTCCCGCGATACCAATTCCGCTGCTTTTGAATACTGACATAAACTATCTCCTTCACCGTTTTAATACAAAACAATCGAAGTGCCCCGGATAGATCAAGGTTCCATCCGGAATGGAATCAATGACCTTCTTTCCGTTCTCTTCCCATTGCCTGCTGCTGCCGCCCGGAAACCGCAGCTCTATTTCTTTCCCTTCCAGGAGGCTGTCACCAGAAAAGAACATATCATCAATCCAAATACCTATGCTTCCCGGAGAGTGGCCCGGAATCTCAATCAATCGGATTATGTGCCCCTGCCAATCAAAGCTTTTCTCCTTCTCAAAGGTTATATCTGCCTCGCAGGTATAATCCAAATCAAAGAATTCCGGGTTCCACCTTGTAGAAAAAGACTGAATCTCACAAAACGAATCAAAGTGTCTGGCCTGATTCTTCTTGGAATTCTCTATCCTATCTCCACAAATCTTGCTGCACACCAGCGGTGCGTCGGTTCGCTCCTTCCACTTATTCACGCCAAAGATATGATCATAGTGTTCATGTGTAATGAAAAGGTAGTCGATGGCAAACTTCTCCGCCGCGACAGTATCTAAGCAAGGATCAATTACAATCGCATGTCCGTTATCTGAAACAACATACATGCTGGAATCCAAAAGCCCTGAATCATATCGCTCTACTTTCATTTGATCAGCGCTTCCAGTGTAGCGTTCAGCGTTTTCAGGTTCTCCACCCGGTATATATTCACACCTGTAAGTGTCTTCTTTACCAACCCGGACAATGTTCTTCCCGGACCGCATTCGATGAAAGTGTCGATTCCGGCCTCCTGCATATTCTGCAGCGTCTTTACCCACTGCACCGGTGACATTGCCTGCCGAACAAGCAGATCGGCAACTTTATCTCCTTCAGTAACCGGCATTCCGTCCACATTCATATAGACTGGGATTACAGGATTTGAAAATACCTTGTTTTTGAACAGTTCAGCCAACTTGTCTGCTGCTGGTTTCATCATTTCACAGTGGAACGGAGCACTTACAGCCAGCTTCATACAAGTTATTCCGCGCTCTTCAGCTAAGCTCACAGCTTCATCAACAGCCGCCGACTCTCCGGAAATGACCGTCTGCACAGGGCTGTTATAGTTTGCCGGAATCACATATCCTGATTTCACCAATCCGCAGATCTCGGCGGCCTGAACGGAGTCCTTGCCAATCAGAGCGGCCATTGCGCCTTGCCCTGCCGGTACCGCCTCCTGCATGGAATCCGCACGAACCTGCACCATTGGGAAAACATTGTCCTGGGGAATCACTCCGGCAAAAGTAAGCGCAGCGTACTCGCCCAAAGAAAATCCCGCGACAGCCTCCGGAACGATTCCTTTCGCCCTTAATAATTCGCTAGTAGCTAAATCAGCAGCAAGAACACAAGGCTGTGTATTATGTGTTAAATTCAAGTCCTCCTGTGTACCTTTGAAGCACAGGTCTGAAATTGAACGCCCCAAGGCTGTATCAGCTTTATCAAAGACATCCTTTACGACAGGCTCCTCCTGGTAAAGATCATGCATCATACCAGGATATTGAGCACCCTGTCCCGAAAAAAGGAATGCTATCTTCATCTTCTTACTCCAACTCTTTCATTCTCTTTGCCGGATTACCAAGCACCGTAACGCCGGCTTTCACATTCGTAAATACAACACTTCCCGCAGCGATTGTCGCTCCATCTCCGACCTTCTTCTCCGGGATGATAAACGCGTGACCTCCAATATTGGTCTCCGAGCCGATCTTGCAGCCGCCGCTGATTCCGGTGCCTACCATAATCGTTGTGTAGTCGCCTATCTCTACGTCATGTCCTACGGATACTCTGCCATTCAGAAGGACTCCATCCCCGATCTTGCAGTTGACGGAAATGCTCGTGTATCCATAGATCACGCTGCCGACTCCAATCGTACATAAAGATGAAATACGGGCATCCGGAGCAATAATAGTCTCAAACTGTACACCCTGTTCCGTAAGCCGCCGCTGTATCTTTGCTTTGGTCCTTGGATACCCGATCGTGCATGTGCACACACACTCGTCCTTATGCTCAATGATCCATTCACCGGTTCCCAGCCACGGATATCCGTTAATGATTACACCTTCATGATACTGGGAGCCGTCATCAAGAAAGCCAAGGAGCTCATAGGTAGGCGCCACTTCGTTAATTCGTTCAATAATATAAGCTACTTCTTTGCCAAAGCCGCTAGCTCCATACAAAACGATATCTTTCATCCATCAATCCCCCTATACTCACGGATCAGGGAGAATGCTTCTGCCGCTTTAAAGCCAGAGGTTGAACCTCTCAGTTTCGCTAGTGCTTCCACGGCTTCAATAGATCTGGGATTAGGGAATTCACCAACCTGCGAAGTAAAACAGGCCATGGCTTCAAGTTTCTTCGGCAGATAGTCAGTAATATCAATAAAAGTATTCGGAATGAACGAGTTCGTCACATGGGGTATGTTCCACTCTGTTTCCGAAAGGCACTCGTATGAATAGACATAACGGGGAATGTGAGCATATTTCGGTCTCACAGCTACCATTACTGCCTCTGAAACAATCGTATGATCCTTTTGCATATCTCCGAAGTGCGGGATAAACACCACATCCGGCTTGACCTTTTGAATAACCTCGCTGATCTTACCGTTCACAACATGTCGTGGTTCATTCTCTAAAAGGACACATGGGAACTGAAGGAAAACCGTCTCCTTAATCTTCAAAAGTTCATGTGCGGCTTTAATCTGAGGATATATGATGTGTGGCCAACCGTTCTTCTCCGCCAAGTTGTCCTTATAAACATAAACCGGCGGCTGAGGGCTTGTAACGATACATACCGTTACCTCCGCTCCTTGATCAATATACCGTGCCATCGTACCGCCGCAGCCAAGCACTTCATCGTCCGGATGCGGGGCAAATACCAGAATCTTCATCTGCTTCTCTCCAAAGGTTATATATTTACGAAGACAGCATTCCTCCATCTACTCCTACATTGGCTCCCGTAATCATACGGGAAGCATCCGACAGAAGAAATGCTATCGTGTTTGCCACATCAATAGGTTTACCAAGACCCAAGTACTGACGCTCTATCTTCGCCTGTGCATCGTGGCTATCGCCAGCATTGTCCTGGAATGTCTGGAAAAGAGCTGTTTCAATAATACCTGGGCAAACCGTGTTTACACGGATTCCATTCGGAGCCAGCTCCTTGGCCATGCATCTGACAGCCGAGTCCATTGCTGCTTTAGAAGAACAATACGCCGTCTTGCCCAGACTTCCCATTGTAGAAGAAATAGATGAGATTCCCACGATGCTCATTCCAGCGTTGAACATGTTCTTCTTTGAGGCGCACCTGACAAGCTCAACAAAGGCGCTGAAGTTGATATTCATTACTTCGCTCAGAGCAGCAGGCTTCAGCATCTTCAGCGGGCGAGTTCCGGGAATGCCCGCTGAATATACTATCCCGTCCAGAGCCCCGGTTTCCTTAATTGTGCCTTTCACAAAGGCCTCTATATTATCAAGCTCATTGAGATCAAACGGGTAATATCTGTGTCCTTCTCCTTGGAGCTTTTGCATTACCTCAAGCAGCTTATCTTCTCTTCTTGCTACCAGCACAACCTTCGCGCCAAGCTCGCTGCAGAGCATAGCAGTCTCAGCTCCCATGCCTGAGGAAGCCCCGGCGATCAGTATTGTTTTATCTGATAAGTCAATTATGTTTTTCATTCAAATACACCTTGACATTAATCACTTAACTAACGGTTTAGCTGGATTTCCAACAACCGTTAGTCCTCCATCAACATCTTTAACTACAACTGCACCTAATCCAACCGTTGCGTTTGCCCCGACATTCCTTTGATTTCTAATGGTAGCTCCGGCGATATGACAATTCTCTCCGATTTTTACACTTCCACAGACATGGCAGGGCGATGTAATAAGGGTATTTGCGCCAATCTCATCATTGTGGGCTATATGAACCATAGTATTGATTTTCACGCCCTTATGAATAATGGTGTCATCAATTGCGCCACGGATAATCACACAATTATCACCGATATGAACATCATCTTCGATAACAACTCCACCGTAGTGTCTGAGCATTGTTTTCTCGTTCTGTTCATTTTTTACATAGCCAAACCCGTACTCCCCAATCACGGTTCCCGAGTGAATCGTACAATTGGCCCCTATTCTGGTCTTGTTCCGAATAACAACATTATGATGGATTTCAGTATTATCGCCGATTACAACATTTCCTTCAATTACGCAGCCTACACCGATTCTGACATTTTTGCCAATCGTAGCGGTCGGAGCAATATAGGAATTTTTCTTATACACCTCTGGATCTGCGGAAATACCAGTAATGTCTGCTCCTGGTGCTTTCTCAAACAATCCATCTAAAAGTGCAAAGAACACTCTTCTCGGACTTTTGACTCGTATGACAGAGGAAAAAACAGGCGAATCTTCTTCTGTCTCTCCGATAATCATAAAGGGAATTTTGATCGTGCTAAATTGTTCTGCATAATCTGCAAAATGTCTTTCAGGAACAATAAAGGTCATTGTCCTTTCTCTATAATTGAACAGGCTGGAATAACCATCAATCTCAACATCCGAGATTCTTACTGCTTCATATTCGATTCCTTCCTGGTCAAGAAAGCTAAGTATTTCTGAACTCTTCATTTTGTCATTCTCCCTTCAACTTTTTTCCCGTCACAGCCACATCTAGACGCCCCCGGGTAGAATCATTTGCGTCCGGAGCTCCTTCCCGCAGTAGCACGACTTTAATGGTTTGGAAGAATATTTTCAGATCCAGTAAAAAGGATATGTTTTCCGCATACCAGACATCCAGTTTCAACCTTTCTTCCCAGTCAAGTTTATTCCTGCCCTTGATTGCAGAAATGTTCGCCATTCCTGGACGGACATTATGCCTTTTATGTTGTTCAGGCGTATATACCTGCAAGTATTCCTTCAAAAGAGGTCGCGGTCCAATAAAAGCCATGTCTCCTTTCAAGATATTCCACATGCCAGGCAATTCGTCTATGCTCGTTTTCCTTAATATCCGTCCAAACCTTGTTTGTCTCTCTTTATCAGGGAGAAGCTCACCAGATTCATCACGGGCATCGGTCATGGAGCGGAATTTATAAAGTCTGAAAATCTTCTCCTTATAACCCGGTCTCTCCTGTGAGAAAATCACAGGGGAACCTAACTTTATTCGAATAAGGATCGCCGTTATTAGCATTATTGGTGATGCTAATACTAGACCAACAGATGAGAGGCATATACTTAGTAACCTTTTCACGTAATTCGAGTAAATCATTTTTAGTTCCTTTCTTCTATGAATTGCTTCCACAGGAAATCAGCTAATTCATGCGATACGGATTGTTTCTTCGGTGCCAGTTCTCCAGGATATCTTTCTCTATTTCCAAGCTTCTCCAGATACACATCAAGTGATTCAATAACTCTTGCTGGCACCCCCCCGACAACAGAATTTGAGGGTACATCTTTTGTAATCATGCTTCCAGCAGCAACGATCACATTTGACCCTATTCGCACGTTGCTAAGAATTGTTGTTCCTGCCCCTATGAAGACATTATCTCCAACTTCAATGCATCCGACCTGTTCCTGTACTTTATCAGCAATCGGCAAATTCTCTGCTGAATTCAGCATCAAATGAATTATACTGTGTGTAATAAAATTAACGCGAGACGCAATCTTGACATTGTCTCCTAATGAAATCAGTTCTGAATACAGGGGAAGTTTTCTCCCTTGAATGTACACTTTCTCCCCTATATGACGGAAGAGATTATGTTCCCTCAGATAATTCGCACGTTTGTACCCGTTTCGCTGCACATTTAGCATCACTGTATGCCATAGCCTATTTGGAGTCATATTCTTCGTCCTCATTTAAACAGCGAAAAACCGCTGCTTTTTTCATTAACTTCAGCTCCATCGGCGTAGTCACGACTGGCTGAAGCTTCTACACCAACTTCAACTCTGCTGCCTAATCTCTTGTGTGGATAGACACACGATCCCGCCGCCAGAAAGCACTCGTCACCTACTTCTGCGCGTTCAGAAACAGAAGCTCCGGACATGATGGAAACGAAAGAACCGATCTTGCAGTCGTTGCATATCGTGCTGTGGATATAATAAAGATTGAAGTCTCCCAGTTTTGTATCAACAGATACAGTCACCTGAGGGAAGACGATGCTTCCATTTCCCACCGGACTGGTCGAGGCGATCACAGCTGTGGGATGGATGATCGATTCCCAAGAATTAAACGACTGATGTTCTTCAACTATCTTTTTCCTGACGTTCCCATTCTGGATTGCTATTACAGCACTACACTGCCTTTGACTGCTAATTGCTTCGAGATCTGAAACGCCCCCCAATACCTTATATCCGTAAAACTCTCCACCAAGCTTATCCTTATCGTCATCCAAGAATCCGAGGATTACGTAAGTTGGTTCTCTTTTGTTTATATCCTCAATAAGCCACACGACTTCCTTACCGAGGTCGCCAGCACCAATAATCACTATGTTTTTCATGCTCACCGACCTCCTATCACAGCGGGATGTTGCCGTGTGAATAACTAAGCTCAGACCGTTCCTTTGAACTCAAGCTCTCAAAAGCAGTTCTGATTTTTCGCCTTGTTTCCTCCGGGCTTATCACTTCATCGATAATACCGAGCTTCGCAGCGATGTAGGGTGACATGAACTTGTCATTATACTCAGCTATCTTCTCAGCTCTTACAGCCTCTTTATCAGCTGCTTCCTCAAGCTCATGCTTGTACATGATGCCAACTGCGCCTTCAGCTCCCATAACAGCAATTTGCGCAATGGGCCAGGCGTAAACGATATCCGCTCCCATTCCCTTGCTGTTCATAGCGATATAGGCTCCGCCATATGCTTTCCGCAGAATAAGGCTAACCTTCGGCACACTTGCCTCGCAATAAGCATAGAGAAGCTTTGCTCCGCGTCTAATAATTCCGCCATGCTCCATTTTGCTTCCCGGCATGAAACCGGGAACATCGATCATGGTTAAAAGCGGAATTCCAAAGCAGTCACAGCAACGGACAAAGCGTGCGGCCTTTTCGCCAGAATCAATATCAAGAGATCCACCTAGCCACATGGGATTAGACGCTACGATTCCGATGACCTCAGAATCCAATCTAGCGTATCCTACAACGATGCTCTTTCCAAAATCCTGATGAACCTCAAAGAAGCTTCCCTCATCCACAAAAGTGTCAATCACCTTATGGACATCATAAGCGCGGCGCTGATTGTCCGTGACAATCTCCTGTAGTTCTTCTGAGTGATCTCGTGCTTTACCTATAATTCTGACCGGCTTTTCTCTATAATTCTTTGGCAGATAGGAAAGCAGCTTCTTTACCCCATCCAGGCATTCATATTCCGAAGGATACTTGAAATGAGCAACACCGGATAATGAACTGTGACTCTCTGCTCCGCCGAGCTGCTCTGTACTAATATCCTCACCCATAACAGTCTTAACTACAGCAGGTCCGGTCAGGAACATCTGGCTGGTCTTCTCAACCATGAAGACATAATCACAAAGGGCAGGACCATAGCATGCACCGCCAGCGCATGGTCCCATAATCACAGCAATTTGAGGTATCTTTCCAGACGCCCGAGTATGTCTCAAGAACATATCACCATAGCCATCAAGGCCTGCGATGCCCTCCTCCATCCTCGCCCCGCCGGAATCATTGATGGTTATGAAAGGAGCTTTTGATTGGAAAGCCATATCCATGATACGGACGATTTTCCTGCTGTGGTATTCGCCATAGGTACCGCCAATAACCGTAAAGTCTTCGGCAGCTACATAAACGGCTTCCCCGTTAATGGTTCCAAATCCAGTGACAACACCATCTCCGGGGAGCCTTTTCTTATCCATTCCAAAATCAGTGAAACGGGACTCGACAAGAGAACCCACTTCCTGAAATGAGCCGGGATCAAAGAGGTAATTGATTCTCTCCCAGACAGTCAGCTTACCTTTCCCATGCTGAGCGTAGATACGCTTCTGACCACCACCAGCTTTTGCTTTAGCGCGGCGAGCTTCTAAGTCTTCAAAATACTTTGGATCCCACATATCTTCCATTACTTCCCTTACAGTGCTCTCTTTTTCCGGCTTATTCTGTTTTGCCGTTGATATTTGGTTTCCTTCAAATTTATAAGGAATTGGTTTTCCAATCTCAATTGGCATGTTTCACCTCATGAAACGCTCTGACTATCTAAACTATATTTCGCTATAGGCCCATGTGGACAATGGTCTATCTGACTACTTGATTCATGTGCGGCAGATGTTATCTCCCCACCTGATTCATGTTCAGCCGATACATTTTAACACCCAATGCATATGTGGCAGATACTATTTACTGCCTCATGCACATTCAGCCGATACAATCTGACCGCCTGATTCACATTCAGCCGATGCGAGGACAGTCAAAGAAAGCACCTGTGGATGATCTCAATAATCCGTTCCTGCTGCTCTTCCGTCATCTTGTTATCCGAAGGTAAGCACAACCCTCTCCGGAAAATATCGGCTCCTACATCGATTCCAGAGCCCTTTATGTAAGCATTTGTGCTGCCTCTACCATTTCCCTCAACCGTAACGAACGGATTTGTCCGATATATCGGCTGCATATGCATCGGCTTCCAGATCGGTCTCCCCTCAGCATTAAACGCGGTAAGCGCATCCAGAATCTCCTGCGGACTGCTCTTTCCCGGCACACTCTGATACAGATAGTCCTGCTCTCCGCGGACCATTGGAGCCATCGCATCTTCATCGATGATCATGCAGGACAGCCAGAAATTCGGCTCACTCTTTTCACGATCCCACGGATTCATCCTGATCGGAAGATCCGCCAGCCCCTTCTCATATCGCTCCCAGATGGCACGTTTCTGAGCAATGTGCTCATCCAGATACGGAAGCTGTCCTCTGACGATTCCAGCGATGATATTGCTCATGCGGTAATTGTAGCCAATCTCCTCGTGCTGATACCACGGAGCGGCCTCGCGGCTCTGGGTGCTCCACTTCCGAACCTTGTTCGCATCTTCTTCGCTGTCTGTCAGAAACATTCCGCCGGAAGATCCGGTAATAATCTTGTTACCGTTAAAGGAGATGCAGTTGTAGTTTCCCAGTGTTCCGGTTTCCACCCACTGTCCACACAGTTTATATTTTGATCCAAAGCTCTCTGCCGCGTCTTCCACGATCAATGCACCATGTGCGTCACAGATTGTCTTCAGTTCTTCCATCTTTCCCGGCGTTCCGTACAAATGGGCGATCACCACCAGCTTTACATCCGGATAGAGTTCAAAAGCTTTTTCCAGCGCCTCCGGGCTCATATTCCAGGTATCGTATTCCGTGTCGATAAAGACCGCTTCACCGTCTTCATAGGCAACCGGATTGATGCTTGCGTCGAAAGTGACGTCTGAGCAGAATACCTTGTGTCCTGCCAGAGTTCCCTGATCCGGCTTCGCCTGTCCATAGAGTTTTTCACCGGCAAGTTTGGTCGCAAGATGAAGAGCGGATGTGCCGCAGGACAAGGCCACAGCATATTTGCAGCCGACATACTCTGCGGTCTGTTTCTCGACCTCGTTGATGTTGGCGCCGACCGTGCTGACCCAGTTGGTCCGGATTGCCTCATCCACCCACTTCTGCTCCTCACCGTGCATGGTCGGACTGCTGAGCCACAGTTTGTTCTCAAACGGTTTTAATCCCTCAAAACGCTTGTCTGCAAGAAAGTCATGCATATTCATCTCTCCTTTGCGGATGTTTATAGATTATTCTGCAAACATCCCTTTATTCAAAGCGAATCCCTAACCCAAATCCATCTTGGCTAATCGCTATATGATAAATGTCCCAAAGCTTCTTCATTCCTTCAAAATGCTCTTGCCTTACGCAAAAGCTCACCGTGTTTCCGGATGATAGGTCGACACCACCCTGCATACCCG
Organism: [Clostridium] aminophilum; assembly: GCF_900101295.1. Lineage (GTDB taxonomy): Bacteria > Bacillota > Clostridia > Lachnospirales > Lachnospiraceae > Clostridium_R > Clostridium_R aminophilum_A. The sequence goes on from NZ_FOIL01000026.1 coordinate 24,749, forward strand.
ATCCCGGATATCCCGCTTATTCGCATAAGCGGCATCCATCAGGTCATGCAGCTGATCCAGGAATTCTTTGATGTCAAACGGAATCGGGCAGCCGATATGGATCAGATCATTTTCCGTCTTCTTCAGGCCTTCCTCCGCCATAAGCTTTTCTTCATACAGTTTTTCACCCGGTCGAAGTCCCGTATACTCGATCTTGATATCTACATCCGGCTTGAATCCGCTCTGTTTGATCAGGTTCCTTGCCAGAGTATCAATTTTCACCGGACTTCCCATATCAAGGACGAAGATTTCACCGCCCTTTGCGTAGGTGCCCGCCAGCATCACGAGGCTCACCGCCTCCGGGATAGTCATAAAGTAACGGATAATATCCGGATGGGTGACCGTCACCGGTCCTCCCTTTTCGATCTGTTTTTTGAAGATCGGAATCACCGATCCGTTGCTTCCAAGGACATTGCCAAAGCGCACCGCCACAAACTGGGTTTTTGCATTCCGGAACACTTCTCCGGTTCCCTCTTTATCCGCAAACTCAGAACCGTCATGGGTATAGAGCTGCGGAAGCTCCGCCGCCCGGTGATTCTGAACCATGTAGTCAAAACTCTGGATGATCATCTCGCAGAGACGCTTGCTGGCCCCCATGATATTGGTCGGATTCACCGCCTTATCGGTGGAGATCAGAACAAACCGCTCACAGCCATGGATCATCGCAGCATAGGCGGTCTTGTAGGTTCCGATGGCGTTATTCTTGATGGCTTCGCACGGGCTGTCTTCCATCAGCGGAACATGCTTATGGGCCGCCGCATGGTAGACAACCTGCGGATGATACTGCTCAAACACCTGAAAGACCTTACGGCTGTCCCGGACAGAACCGATGATGGTGACAAGATCGAGATCCGGATGTTTTTCCCGAAGTTCCAGCTGGATCTCGTAAGCGTTGTTCTCATAGATGTCAAAAATGATGAGCTGTTTCGGACCATGTCCCGCGATCTGGCGGCAGAGCTCGCTTCCGATGGAACCGCCGCCGCCGGTGACGAGAACCGTCTTGCCGGAGATAAACTCATAGACCTCCTTCATATCCGCCCGGATCGGAGCCCTTCCAAGAAGGTCTTCCACCGACACATCCTTGATGGCGCTGGCAGTGATCTCTCCTTTGACAAGCTGATACATACCCGGAAGCTGACGGAGTTTACAGTCCGTCTCGCTGCAGATATTCAGGATATCTCTCTTTGCCTGAAGGCTTGCGCTCGGGATCGCGAGGCAGATCTCATCAATTTTAAATTTTTCGACATTCGCCAAAATGTCATCGCGGCCACCGGCAACCGGAATCCCGTCCATCGTGCGATTCCACTTGTTCGGATTGTCATCGATGATGCAGACCACCCGCTCATTGCTGGTTTCCCGCGCATGGTTGATATCGCGGAGAATCTGCTGTCCGGCATTTCCGGCACCGATCAGCATGATCCGTTTGGTTGATTCCGTGGCTTTTTCTCTTCGTCCGCGCTCCAGAAGGATGAACCGGTAGCTGAACCGGACCCCCACAACAAAGAGGAACTGCAGCGCAGTTCCCCAGACATAGTACGAAAGCGGCATCCAGATTCCAAGCGCCAGCGTGACCACCATCTGAAGAAAAAAAGTGATCGCCGTCGCCGCGCTGATCCGGATCAGTTCCACGTAACTTGCAAATCGCCAGATGCTGTGATAAAGTCTCACACACCAGAAGACGATGATCGAGAGGACGGCATAGACAAGAATCGTCTTATAATAGGATGCAATGTACCGTTTGGGAATCAGTGAATATCTTCCGTCAAAACGCAGAAGCAACGCCACAAAAAAGGAGGCAGTAATCACTGCGATATCATAGATCATCAGCATGATCTCAATGATCTGCCAGTGTTTTAACTTCATACGTTCTTTCATGGTCTCATTCTTCCTTGTTCATCATTTATTCCGCAATTCGAGCTTTACAAACCCGGAATGTTTCGTATTCTGTTATGTCATCCGATACAGATTATCGGTTTCGTGCCGTTTTTTTGGTTTATGGATTGCTCCACCGCACATCGTCTTTTCTGCAGGACTGTATTTCAGCACTAACTGCCGGTACCGGCATAACCCGCGCAGATTCTCTTCAGATCAGCATCGCGCCCCATACGCGCTTTTCGAAATCCTCCAGCATAGCCAGTTCGGTCTCGACATCGCTCTTTTTGGATACATTCTTCTGTTCCACAAGCAGAACGCCATCCGCAGCCTGCACTTTCCGGATCGCATCCGGATCATCAGCGAGGTTACCGGCAACCTCCAGAGAAACATTCCGGTCATCTGCCATCATGGCTTCTCTCACCCGGTTCAGATCTTTCTCATCAATTCCTCCGACCAGGCAGATGTTCGCGCCTTCACAGCCTTCCGTCTTCACCATTCCTTCAAGGCGAACCGCTGCCGCCTCGCAGACGCGGCTCAGATCACGGTTCTTTGCAGATGCGCCGGAAAGTTTTTCCGTAAGTGAATCGATGAACGAGAACATTCTCTTCCGAACCGGCTCATAGTAACTGCCGAGAACACGAACACCGTACCGCTCCATCTCGTATTCGGTATGGATTCTTCCCTTTGCAACATAGCTTACACAGATCCATCCGGCAGCGCAAAGCACGCCCAGGATGCCTCCGATGATTCCAAACTTCAGCACGTTCCTGACGACGCTTCCCTTCGTGATCAGTGTTCCCTTCGGCGCGGCCAGGTCCGCCAGTTTTTTCTGGCGATCCGTCAGGCTGTTCTGAAGAGAAGTCAGATTATTGTTGAAGTCCGTATGTTTTTTCTTCAGATCCTCGTCAACAGTGTTGGTACTGGATTTTTCGATCAGTTTGATCGTGTGTTCCCCGACTCCGTTGGCGATCTGGTCTTCCTGATTGGATAGATGATCCCGGATCAGTTCCATCAGTTTTGACGCCATCTCCTTGTCTTTTCCGTATACGACGATAGAAAGGAGATTATTGTCGTAATCCGCGCTCACATTGATGAGTTCCTTCAGATTGCGGATGGTCATCTCATCATTCAGCTCCGAGGTTACATCTTTATACAGCTGACCATTCTGTGCGATGGCGAGGTAGGCACTGATGATGCTCTTCGTCTTATCCGGATTCTGATATGTCATCCCCGGCATGATCTGATAATCGGAGGAGATGTAAAATGTCGCCGTCTCGCGGTACGCGTCATAGGGATCGATATTCATCAGCACGGACGACTCCTGATATTCCTGATTGGTGTTGATCTCGTCCGTGATATTCTGGATCTGACGCCGCAGCGACTCGGCAGAAGAGTCATAGCTGGCTTTCTGTTTCAGATACTCCGCATTCTGCGATTCCAGATACGCCTTATTCCGAAGATTCTGAATACCGGTCACACCCTTGTATCCGCCCAGAACCGCGCCGGCGATCACGCCGGCTGCAAGCACGCATCTCCACCGGCGGGCGATGTGATAGGTCAGATTGACCGGATCGATCTCGACCTCCGCATTATGGTTTTGTATGCTTCTCATTCCCTGCTCGTTCATCCGTTCCTGTCTCCTCTTTCTGATATCCGGTTAATCTCCCGCACGTTTCGGGAAACTCCTGTCTTGATTGCATGCGCTCCGATTGTGGTATTCATCCTGCGCAGATAAACTCTGACTTGTAGTATAGCACAACGGCTCACGTTCGAATGAATTTTCGCGCTTTCTTATGTCCTTCTTAACAAATCGTTAAGAAACAAAGTTTCTTCACTATAACACAATCCGGCAGTTCTCTCAACGTATCACGATGATGTCCGCATGATGTTACCGCATGATGAATCTTCACAGCCATTTCCATCTCCGTATTTTTCAGGCTTCGATTTTTTCAAACTTCGATTTTTCAGACCCCGTGGTTTTCAACATTCCCTTTTCTCAATATAATATATAAAGTCATCGATTTTCTGTATATAGAGATCATCTTCCTGCAGGATCTCCCGGATTGCGCATTCACAAGCCTTGTCAAACTGCCGTGCGTCAAACGATCTGTAATACTCCCAGAGTCTATCCGGCAGGTCCTCTGTGGGTTCCGCACAGAATCCCACTCCAAGACGTTTTGTTTCATCCCCCTTATATCCGCCGCACTCCACAATCTGTGGAATGTGATAAACCAGACCATCGTAAAACCGGTTGGATACCGCATACTTCACTTCATTGACGACGCTGCTGCCGCCGTAGCAGTTATTCAGAAATGCGGCATTCCGGACCAGTTTTCTCTTATCCCGGTTATCGTACGGACCGGTAAACTGGACATTGGTGATTCCGTTTTCCCGGCAATATTCCTTATATCTGTCCAACTCTGCACCGGTTCCGTGATAGACCATAAGATAACGCGGATCATTCTTAAATACATCCAGGAACTTTTTCTGATAATCAAAGTATCTCACCGTGCCGTTCCAGACAATCGGATATGGTTTGGGCTGTCTCTCAAACAAAAAAGACTCCGTCATATCGTTGCGATTAAAATTGTGCGCAATCACATAATCATATTCCGGTAAAAAATCCAGAAAGCCCTTAGAAGATATGGCTGTAAAAAAACTGTCCCGGATAATTGTTTTCTCTGTCCTGTAAAAAGGCGCTATGTGCTCATAACTGTAATCCCGTATATCAAAAATATACTTCTTCCGATATCGTTTCGCCACATCCCACAGGAAAACGCCGCTGAGTGTGGACAGAAAAATGATCCCGTCCGGTCTGGAAACGGACAGCCGTTTCTTAACCCATCTGCGGAATCCCCAGAAATCCGCCAGTTTTCTCGCCTTTCCCAGGTTTTCCGCAGAGGGTCTGCCATAAAATTTATAATTTTCCGGCACATCCACCTTCAGGGAAGAGCGGTTCCAAAAGAGAACTTCGTATTCGGTCTGTGCTTCATTCAGCCGTTCGGTATATCTGTCCAGATACGGACAGTACCGGAGATCTCCGCAGAAAACCACACTTATCATTCTTACTTTTTCTCCATATCATCGGGTGTTTTCTTCATTCACCCCCAAAATTCAGGTCCGATGCTCACATCCCATACTTTTCGAAGTCCTCATCCGAAAGAAAGCAGCGCTTATTGCGTGATCTTTTCCAAATCTTCTAACTTCTCCACATAGCGTATCTTCTTGTAGCATCCCCACAGCATATTTCTTCCCGTATTTGCGAGTGCATGAATCGGATTTTCCTGTTCCTCTTCCCGAAACAGTTTATAATGCCAGCCAATTTTCGTCATAAATCCCCGGCTGCTGACACTTCCCAATCTTCCTCTGCGATACCGTGCAAGGCACTCTTCCAGCAAATGGCAGTCCTCTTTGCGGGATACCTTCAGCCACATGGCATAGTCATCATTTTTCAGCCTGTCTGCAACCTGAATCAGTCCGATTCTCTCTGCGTCGTACATGACTGTCAGGCATCCAGGCCAGCAATAATTATACATTCCTCTTTGGGTAATCCGTTTTGGTCCTTTCACCCTGACACCGGTTCGCTTCCCGGCGGCATCGATCTCCTCATATGCAGTGTAGGAAAAACGATACCGGTTCTTCTCCATAAAACGGATCTGCCGCTCCAGCTTCTCCGGCAGCCACAGATCATCCGAGTCGAGAAACGCGATCCATCTGCCCTTCGCTTCTCTCAGCGCACGGTTTCTGCTCGCTGCGCCGCCGCTGTTTTCCGCATTTTTTAAATACCGGATTCTCCGGTCTTCGATTCTTTCAACCACCGCATCCGTGTCATCCGAGGAACAGTCATCCACAATCAGAAGTTCCCAGTTTTCGTAGGTTTGAGAAAGAACGGACCGGATACTTTCCGCAATGTACTGACCGGTGTTGTACGACGGCATGATAACAGATACCAGATCGTTCATGGAATCACCTCTCCGCCTTCCCTCATTCTTCTACACATTCTCCTGCACATCCTCCCGCGGCTTTTTTCCTGCCCCGGGAATGTTGTGCTTTTTCCGTCTCATATTCTGCAATCAGTTTTTCAGAAGATACCAACCCTGAATAATATTGAGTCAGAGTTATCTTCCCTGCCTTCCACAATGCCGTTCCCAAATTCAGGGACGTGGCAGCCTCTCCGTCCGTAATACCATTCCGCCGGAACACGACGGCCACAGTCTCAAACAAGATCTTTGCATCATTCCAAAAACTGACCGATTCGATGTATCGCAGATCCCATTCCAGTTTTTCTTCCCAGGTAACCGCATTTCTTCCTCTGACCTGAGCGAGACCGGTGATTCCGGGCCTTGCGGTGTGACGCATACGCTGTTCATCTGTCATGAACAGCATGTCCCGCACCAGCTGCGGTCTCGGGCCGACAAGACTCATCGTGCCTTTCAGTACACAGAAGAGCTGAGGAAGTTCATCCAGACTTGTGCTACGCAGTACTTCCCCGATCTTTGTCAGTCTTTGCTCATCCGGAAGCAGATTTCCGTTTTCATCCCGTTCATCCGTCATCGATCGGAATTTATACATATCAAAAAGCGTTTCTCCGCTCTCCCCGATGATTCCCGGTCTCGGCTGGCAGAATAAAACAGGACTCCCCAGCTTCACACGGACAAGCAGGGCAATTAGTACATAAAGCCAGCAGAATACAACCATGAAAACCAGGGCAAACATAATATCCAGCAGACGTTTTACATACTTCTCATAGAAACCGATTTTTCTCTCAAGATGCATTGAAACCATTCCTTTTTTCTGTTCCATCCCCAATCCCGGATCCGCCTTTGTAAAGAGCGAATGGAATCTTTCGTCTGGCTTTTGTCCGTCTTGCGCTATCGCATCTCCCACGGTTCATATTTCCCGAATTCCAGAATATCCGCAATTCTCCTGCAGGCGTTTCCATCGCCATACGGATTGCAGGCATGGGACATCTTGTGATACGCCGCATCATCTTCCAGCAGTTCTTTGAAATTCTTATAGATGGTCTCCTCATCGGTGCCGACAAGTCTGAGTGTTCCGGCATCGACGCCCTCCGGGCGTTCGGTGGTATCCCGCATCACCAGAACCGGTTTCCCGTAGGACGGACATTCTTCCTGAATCCCGCCGGAATCCGTCAGACACAGATGGCATCTCGCCTCAAAATTATGGCAGTCAACTACTTCGATGGGTTCAATAATATGGATCTGATCGCAGCCGCCCAGCTCTTCCTCCGCCGCCTGTCTTACCACCGGATTCATGTGAATCGGATAGACAGCCTTGCACTCGGGGTGTTCATTCAGCACGCGGCGAATCGCCCGGAACATATGGTGCATCGGTTCGCCAAGGTTTTCCCGCCGGTGCGCGGTGATAAAAATCAGTTTCCCGTCGCCGACCCAGTCCAGCTCCGGATGCGTGTAATTATCCCGAACCGTGTGCTTCATCGCATCGATCACGGTATTGCCGGTGATGTACACCGTGTCCAGCTTCTTTCCCTCTTTGATCAAATGCCTGGCAGCCAGCCGCGTCGGGGCAAAATGATACCGGCTGACAATCCCGACCGCCTGACGATTGAATTCTTCCGGATAGGGCGAATAGATATCATACGTCCGCAGTCCTGCCTCCACATGACCTACCGGTATCTGAAGATAATAGCAGGCCAGCGCGGCGGCAAAGGTGGTCGACGTGTCACCGTGTACCAAGACCACATCCGGCTTTTCCTTTTCCAGCACCGCTTTTATTCCGTTCAAAATGTTAATCGTGATATCAAAGAGTGTCTGCCGGTCTTTCATGATGTTCAGATCGTAATCCGGCACAACCCCAAAGGTTTCCAGCACCTGATCCAGCATTTGCCGATGCTGCGCCGTGACACACACGACAACGTCCAGTCCCTTTCTCTTTTTCATCTCGTTGATCAGCGGGCAGATCTTGATTGCCTCCGGCCGGGTGCCGAATACCGTCATGATTTTCTTTTTCATATTACTTTTCCTTCTACGCATTGTTCGCGCTCAATCTTTCTGATCTGACCGGCAAGCAGAATTCCAAGAATCAGCTCGGATAACGCCGGCGCGGCACTTGCACCGGCTCCGTGAAACAGAAACGTGAGAATAAAAGTCAGCAACAGCGTGCAGACTACTCCGATCTGAAAGCACTTGCTGTACTCCCGGTCATAACCTCCACCCAGGAGGATCTGAATCCCCGTAAAATTATTGTTGATCGCAATGATAAGCCACAATAAAAGCGGATAAATCCAGTAATAATGCTCTGCATATTCCGCCCCGAACATCACACCGATCAATGGCCTTGCGATCAGTGCCACCATCAACGCCAGCGCAGCGAACACCGGCAAAATATATCTTCTTATCCTGAAAACAAATTCTTTTCCGGATACAAAATCTTCACTGACACGTCCGGAAGAGACCGGATACAACACCTGCGTGATCGGTGTCCAGGCAAGGATCATGATATTTGTTATCTTCTGGATCGCGGAAAACATTCCGACTTCAGAATACGGAGCAAACATTCCCAAAAATGTAATCCCGACAGCCGCAAAAACTTTTGCGCTTAACTGCGTGGAAAACACATAAAACCCATCCCTCAGTTCCTGCACCACATCATGAAGGGATACTTTGACAAACCGTATCCGGTATTTTACTGCAGATACGAGAAATCCCAGGATTCCGCTGAGCAGCGGCGAGCCTGCGTACAAGACGCAGTAAAGAACCAGATCACTCTTTCGGTGCACAAAAGAAAAAATGCAGATCACCGATATAGTCCTCGCGGCGATGTTCGTCAGAGAAATAAACTTCATATCCTGAAGTCCCTGAAAAAGCCAGTTTACCTGAAAGCAGCTTCCCAAAAGGCACGGCATCAAAACAGCCATGCAAACACACCGTTCGGCTTCCGCCCTGCAAATCCAGCAATAGATTCCCAGAAACATACTGCATCCGGCAAACAGTAATCCCTTTGAGATCCATACGGAGGTGAACAGTCTGTTCAGCAGCTTACCATCACCGGGTTCAAACACACTTTTGGGTTTTCGCTCCTTATCGCAGCAATGGCCGGGCTCCTTTGCATCCGCAGGCTTCGTCCCGCTACCTGCGCAGATCAGGGTTGTTTTTCTGGTTGCAGACATGCCGAATCCATATTCAACCACCACCTGCAGATAGAGGATCATATTCAGTGCAACCGAAAAAACGCCGTAGCCTTCCTTCCCTAAAATTCTGGTAATATAGGGAAGTGTAAACAGCGGCACGACGGCATCGAAAAACTGCAGAAAATACATCCATATTCCGTTTTTTGCTGATTTTCTTCCCAAAATTTCAATCATTCGTTGAAACGTCCAATGTGAATGCATCTCTTTATTTTACGTCTCACTCCCGTGTTTTCTGCCGACGGCAACCGTTTTCCAACGCATCTTTCACCATCCCGTTGCAATACCATCAGGCTTGCAGAATATCCGCAACAGCCGCCTTAAAATCTACGCTGTTATAATATTCCATGCAATTTCGCTTCATCTCATCGTAATGTTCCTCAATCGCCCGGATAGTATCACAGATATCTTTTGCGTTGTGACGCCGGCTGCATTTTCCGATCCCATACTTCTCAAACGGATAGGAAAGCCCCGGAATATCATTTCCAATCATGGGAATCTGACAGTAAGCATATTCAAACAATTTATTCGGAGCACAGTACAGCGCATTCAGTTCCTGAGATTTCTGCGGATAATATGTGAGAACTCCAATATGTGCATACTTCGTAATTTCCAGATGACAGGGTGCTGAAATGTATCCCAGATAGACAATGCCAGGGTGGTCCCTGCATAGACGCTGCCGTTCTGCATTGTCCCTTCCCATAATGCATAGCACGTACTCATCGCCAAGCTGTTCGATTGCTTCTGCCAAGACATTCAGATTTCGTTCTGCCCAGAATACTCCCTGATACAGTACAATCTTTTTCTTTTGAAAACGGACGAAGTCAATCTTCTCTTGGACTTCGGATGATATCTTTTCCGGTAATATCCTGTCCGCTGCCGAGTTATGAGGGAAATATGGCTTGTTCGGCAGAACGGTGGGAGTTTCTTCCAGATTCCACCATGCTTTGACGATATGCGCCCGATTGTATTCCGGCACGACAACCTTCCACGATCTCCTCGCGCATTCGCCGATCGTCCCCCTGATACTGTCTCCAAGATACAATCGTTTCAGATTATACCACTCGCTGTTCTCCTGCAGTTCCATCAGCTGCATGACATGCCGGGAAGATGCGGAAAACGCCTTCCGGAAGAGAATACCGGTCCAAAAAGTGGTACTCCAGGTAAGATCCGCTTCGGAAACCGCCGCTTCAATCCACTGCCGTAATCGAAAGGGTTTCACAACATGGTTGATTATGCCCGTTTTCTCGTGATACCGTCCAAAATCAATCAGCCGGATATCCTTCGATTTGCCCAGTTCCAGAATATACCCATTCCTGTCGCAGCAGCCAACCGTAACTTTATGGCCGAGTTCAAGCACGGCATTGATTAAACTTTTCACCGGCGGAAAGTCATCCACATCTCCATAGTGAACAATCAAGACTTTCATTTCTCAACCTGCTTCATCCTTTTTTCTTTGCCGCATCTTTTCTTTCCCGCATCCGTCTGCCCTCCCCCAGTACAATCTTCTTCCGGCGTTTGTACTGGGGATTTTGACTTTTTCAGTGCGTCTTTCTGCCCGTCCTCAATCCCTTGCGTGCTCTCCGGAATAAAGAGGATCTTCAGCGTATAGAAGATCAGCTGCAGATCAAAGAGGATCGAACGTTCCCGGATATAGATCAAATCCATCCGGAGCTTATCCTGCGGCGTGGTGTTATATCTGCCGTACACCTGCGCGTATCCGGTAAGGCCGGCCTTCACCTTCAGTCTCAGCCGGAATTCCGGAAGCTCTTTTTCATATTCTTCCGCGATCTCCGGGCGTTCCGGACGCGGTCCGACGATGGACATGTCGCCGCGCAGGATATTGATCAGCTGCGGCAGTTCATCGATCCGGCAGGCACGGATCACTTTTCCCACCGGCGTGATCCGGTCATCGTGCTCCGACGCGAGTCTTGCGCCGTTCTTCTCCGCATCCACTCTCATGCTGCGAAACTTCAGGATGGAAAAGACTCTTCCGCCGGTGGTCATCCGCCGCTGCCGGTAAAAGACAGGTCCGCCGTCGCCCAGTTTGATCGCACAGGCGGTAAGTAACAGCACCGGAGACAGGATCACCAGTCCGCACACCGAGAGAATAATATCCGCAGCGCGCTTCACCATCGGATAATACCATGCCACCGGATTGCGCTTATTGCGAAGGAAGGGAGTATCAAAGGAATGGGAAATGTCGCTTCGAAACAGGAGAAGATCATTCAGCGACATCGAGAGATGGATGTCTTTTCCATTCTCATCGCAATAAAGCATCAATCGATTCTGCAATTCCCGTCCCACGTTGATCAGATAGACATCCTCGCAATCCGCAAGGCAATCCAGAATCCTGTCCGGTCCTTCCTGTTCGCTCAGACACGCCGTGATCCGGTACCGTCTCTTCTCGCCAAGCTTCGGCAGAAAGTATTTATACTCTTCATTTCCGTACACGATCATGATCTTTCTCGGTTCATCGTAGCGCGCATAGAGCCGGTTCATCACAAAGATCAGGAATCCGGCACCGAGAAACTGGATCAGCACGCCGAACAGAAAGATGCTGATCCGGATTCTGGAAAAATTGTGGAACCAGAAGAAGGCAGCCACAAAGAGGAACGTGTCCGCGATGACAAAGGAAAGCATCTGCGAAAAGAGCAGTTCCGCCAGCCGGTAGAGTCCGATCTTGTGGGCGTCATACATCCGGGCAAAAAAGGTGTAGACTACGGTATAGAGAACGCCTACCGCAAGCAGTGTCCGGACGCCAAAATATCCCTTCTCCCATCCCGGCGCGACATTCCAATACCAAAGCGCGACAGCGGTAAAGAATGCAATCATACTGCTGATCAGCACATATACTCTTTTCACATTTTGTTTTGCCTGTTCCTTACTCACGTTTCTTTCCCTCGTTGCAGTTTCTTCCCGTAATCAGCCTTCACAGCAGCCAATGGGGTATATTTAACTTATCTGCTTTACTTTACTTCGATTTCTCCAACCACTTTGCCCGACGGATTCTTCAGCGTCTTTTTGATCAGTTTTCCGGCACTGTCATACGTATACACTATGGTTGAATACTTCTTCGACAGCAGAAGCGGTTTTTCATCAATGTCATAATAGCTGTCGGATATTTTTTGATTCTTGTTATTGTACTTCCTCTTCACCGACGAGACACCGGAAGAAGCAGCGATTTTCTCATCGTTTGTTCCAAAGTACTCTTCGTATACCGGATTTCCATTGCCGTCTCTTTCGTATTCGATCGCGGAGATACCGTTCTTTAACTTGGTGCGGTTTCCTTCGGTATCATAATACTCCGTTCGAAGAATCCGCCCCTTGTCATCGTAGCGGTAATGGATTTCCGAATAGAGCTCCGGCCTGAGAATCGGCTCATCTTCTGTTCCGTAATACCGTATCACCGTTCTCTGGTTTTTCTCATTATATTCGCAGGCTTCACTTGCATATCCGGCTTCGAGAAGGACTTTGTTCTCATCCCGATCATAGTAAGTGCGACGGATCCAGCGTTTCTTGTCATCATACTGATAACGCATCATTGCATATCCATCGGTCCGGTTCACAAGATTTCCCTGTGCATCACAATACCGGTATTCAATCCGGTTGCCCTTACTGTCATATTGATACGATATGGAGGAATACCCTTTTTCCAGAGTTGCAGGCTCGCCGTTTGCATCAAAGCAAGCCTCCTTCGTCACTCTCATCTTTGAGTCGTATTCATAGCGTACTTCCGCATACCCGTCAGTTGTCATGACCGGCTGATTCTTCGCATCCAGATATCGGATCTCCGTCACTTTATCCGCCGGATTATAACTGCATTCTCTGGCTGCATATCCTTTGGAAGTCAATGTCGGAGTTCCGGTCTTATCGTAATACGCCTCATAGATCGGCTGCTGATGCACATTATACTTGGAAAGTGTGATCTGAAGCGGAGTCTGCTGAACGCTGACTTTATCTGCCTCGACATCATAATCCGTTTCCGGCTTCACAAGATACTCATATTTCTCGGTAACGGTTTTGGTTGTCAGTACGATTTCGATCTTTGCGTTTCCCGCTTCATCAAAATCGCCTTTTGTGACGTCAACCGTCCGGTCAATCGTTTTGCCGTCACCATGAGTGATCTGTGCCCGGCAGACGACAGTATCCTTATCCGTATTCTCTATTCCTGGCAAGTCGCTCTTTAATTCAAAAGTAACAGTATACCGTCCGGTCTGAAGAAGATCGCCGGATTGAGCCGAGTACACAATGCCGTTCTCTCCCTTTTTCAGCGAATCATCCGCCACATTCTCCTGATCATTTAACTCATCGGTCAGCGGAATCGGATTAAACTCATACTCCCTCGCCAATGCATAATACCGATAAAAAGTGTATCCCTCTCCGGTCAGTTTCGTGATGACGTTTTCATCATTCGAATACAGAATGGAGTCCTCGGATATTTTTGTAACCTGATATCCTTCCTGGAATAACGGCGTCAGTTCTTTTCCCATCGGTTCCAGAATGCTTGCATTTCTGCAGAAACGATATCCGTTTCCTTTGGCCGCGGAACCGGACATTCCAGGAATCGCACGCCGATACAGCACCGGCAGTACATCCGAGTAAACCTTCCCGTCTGACACCTCAAGGACTTTCTTCATCGGCTCCAGTTCATCCGCGATCAGGGTTGCCTTGGAATCCAGAAGATGGTTCACCGAGACGCCAATGACAAGGCAAACGCTTGTGCACGAAACAATGCAGGATACGATCAGAAGGTTCTTTTTCTTCGAATTCGGATTTCGATCCGGTTTCCGGTTCTGATCTTGGTGTTGGTTCCGGATCATGTTCTGATTCAGGCTTGGACTCCCAATTCTATTCTGGTTCTGATTCTCATTCATATCCGGATTCTGATTCGCCATCGGTTCTGCTTCATCTTTTCTCATAAGAGCAGACACATTCGCAAAAAGAAGCTGCGCTGCTGTGATAAACACGAAATACATAAGAAGCATCAGCGTTTCCCGGATCAGTTCGATATCCCGAAGCCAGATTGCGGTCGCAGTATCAACATAGGAGTACAGGATCGGATAGAACAGCGCGTAACAGACATTGCATACGGTAACATACAGAATTCCCGGAAAATTTCCGGAAATTCTGTGCGATCCGGCATTCAACGTCCGATTTGCAGTATCCGTTGAATTATGTTCCTCCATCGGCAGTGTATTTTCGGTATCTTCCGAAGCTGCAGAACCCGCATCCCAGACAAAATGATACCACGAAGCGCACGCGATCAGCGAAATTACGGCATAAAAAACACGAAGCGCGGACTGACCGATCGTAAGCTGGAATGTGTACAGAAGTTTGAAACACTCATTCCAGACGTCTGTACCATAAAATACCAGAACGACAGCGGCAATCCCCAAAGCCAGCGGCCGCTTCCATCCGGTATTCCGGAATTCCGCTCTGAGATTTTTCCAAAAAGATCCTTCGTTTGCTCCATACGCTGCGATCGGTTCGCTGTTTACGATGCGGAGCTGCAGCCCCTTTGTTATGATATGGTCTGTGACTTTGTGTTTTTTGGGAACGGACGCACTCCAGCCCTCAGCAACAGCATCCCTCTCGTCTTCTTCGGTCGAAATCCCTGCATTCTTACGGATTCTCCCTGCCTCCAGAAGAGAATATCCGAACGCCAGCATCAGGATCAGCAGGAAACGATAATGAAAGATCGTGACCGTATACAGATACAGCGGCCCCAATACCCAAACGGCGATATTCCGGTTTTCTTTACTGCGCAGCTGAAGAAGACACAGCACAAACGGAATCATGCACAGAAGACCGAGTACAATGCCTCCCTGTCCCAAAACGACAGAGATGGTATTGCTCAGTCCGGCGTCGCCCTTTGCATTGTCCTCAAAAAATGAGAGGATATAATCATCGTTCAGATATCCGCCGCCCAAAAACGGCTTATGCCAAAAGGACTTCATGGCATAGACGTAGTCGGTAAAATGTTTATTCTTCTGAATGAATTCGATCACATTTCCATAACTTCTCTGTCCGGCTTTATACCTCACAAAATATCCGGCTCCCGCTGCGATCACCGCGGCAACCGGTATCAGGGATAACTTCCATTCCTTTTTGCTGCACATCGACAGAAATTTTAATCCCCAGGCGATCACCAGCATAAGAAGGCCATTGGTGGACTGGACGGTAAAGATCGTCACACTGAGGAGGATTTGCTTCCAAAATCTCCATTTGTCCGTCTCCGGGCACAAAAAGAGTACGGTAAATAATGCCGTCCCCAGCGGAATCAGAAACATCAGCGGCTCGGAAAACGGACCAAAATCCCGCAAATTCTGAAGTTTAAAAGACTGGGCCATTGCCCCCGGTTTCAAAAAGCAGAAATTGAGGCAGTTGACCAGGGAAGAAATGTTTCCGCGATTATACCAGTGCAGATAGGTCTGCTCTGAATATACTTCATTCACATGGAATGTCGAGGTATAGTAGACAATCAGATTCAGAAATGCGATCACAGACATGACATTTGCAAACCGGTTCAGCAGTCTTGCGGCATGACCTTCTTTTCTGTCCAGAAAAAGAACCGATGCCAGAACCGGCAGCACGATGATAAATTTTGCCGCATAATCTGCAATGCTCTTGATACTCCCAGTACGAACAACGCCGAACAGAAAGTAAAACATCACATATCCTTCCAACAGAATCAAAACCGGAAGAAATTCTCTTTTGAACGCTTTTCGGATTTCCGGATTCATCAGTTTGATCGTCAGAAGACAGAATGCAGCTCCGCCGATCACCATGGCGAAGATGTATGTCATGTTGATGCTGCTCTCCTCACAGGTCACAAGCCGAAGCAAAGAATTACACTCCAGAATGATCGCCGTAACCAGAACATAGCCGAGAAAGTTTTCTGCCTTGTCTTTTAAATTCCCGATTTCCAACACTTTCGTTACCTCGTATTTCTACTTTCTCATCCTCAGTGCCATTGCCGCCGGATAATACAGCCAATATCCGCTTGCTCGGAGCATCGCCACCGCTTTGTTCCGGTTGCTGTGATAGATCCCCGAATAGTTCTTCTTCAATTCCTGCTCCATTGTCATCAGTTCGCGCCTTGTCGCCGGAGCGATCCGGTCCCACAGAAGGATCTTGATTCGGCTGGCATACACTCTGGCAATCAGATGCTCGATGTATGTTTTCTTTGCATCCGTCATTTCTTTTTTTGTGAGAGCATTTTTGTAGAATTCGTATAATGACTGGAGTACTCCGTCGTATTGAACCTTATTCTTCGTCATCTGCTGCGGGCTCATGCTCTGACCTTCCCGGCTGATGAAATACCGGTACAGATGATCGTTCAGGAAAACCACTGTTTTCACATACGGGATGGGGTACAGGATGTACTCCGTATCCACATAGTAGCGATGCTCGTCGATCCGGATATTTTTTTCCTTTAAAATATCCGTGCGGATCGTCATGGAATGCATCTTGATATAAGCTTTCTCCGCGATCTCATCGAAAGAATAAATGTGTCCGTATTCCACTCCCTCAAACGGCTTATCAAATTCTTCTTTTTTCGGAGCATCTTCGCTCTGTCCGTAAACCCAGTAGTAACCGCCCGCAATGATATCCGGGAGCGATTCTGCTATGTCATTTTCTCTGGCTATATCCGTGTCGTTATCCGGGTTATTGTCCGTTTTTTTTGTAATATCTTCTGAAACAAACTCTGGATTGTTGCTCCTGGGCGCTTCACAAAGATGTTTCCTGCACTTCTCTCTGATAAAGCAGATCAGATTCTTTAAATCTTCCGCATCCACCCAATCGTCTGCATCGATCACCTTAAAATACATGCCGGTGGCATACCGGATCCCGGTGTTGATTCCGGAGCCGTGGCCTCCGTTTTCCTTATGTACCGGCACAACCGTCCCCGGGAACTTTTCCGCGTATTCATCTGCGATCTGCGCAGTTAAATCGGTGGAGCCGTCATCGACTACAATAATTTCCAGTTCTCCCAGCACCTCTTCGAGACACAACGAGTCAAGATTGTGTCTCAGATATTTTTCTGCGTTGTAAGAAGGTACCACAACGGTCAGTAGTTTATTCATTTTCTGTGTTTCCTTTGTTGTAATGTTTAATCTGCAAATTCGCCTGTATTGGATGTCTGTCTTTTCTTCAACTTGACCTCGATGATGAAGGATTGTGTTCCCTTCCATCCCTCTCGCATCGGAACAATCAATCTTCTCAAAATGATTCGTCAACCTTCATCTTTTCCATATCCTGCGCAATCGGTCCGCAACCATCCGGCAGTTTTCCAGGAAGTACTCGTCTCTCGTCAAAAGCAGCCCACCGACGTACACTGCTGTTCCGGTGACAATCATGCAGACGGTATGAAGCAGCGATCCCGACAGACACCGGCTCATCATCCGCAGCGTTCCAAGCATCATCACCCCCGCCAGAATGTATTTCTGTCCGGACCGGAAGATGCTTTTCAGGTCAATCTCATTTCGGACATACCACAGCTGAAGGGCCGTGATCACCGTCTCCGCGGCAACCGATGCCAATGCCGCGCCGACAGAGAAGAATCGCGGAATAAGAATAAGATTCAGGCAGAAGTTCACAACTGCTCCGGAGGCAACAGTCCCGGTGAGAATGTTCTGCCGTTTGGTCGGAATCAGATATTGGATACCGGTGACGTTGCTCATGCCGATAACCACCGCCAGAACCGGCAGGATTTTCAAAAGAATCTTCACTTTGTCATAACCGTTTCCGAAAAACCATGGAACCATGTTGTCCGACACGCCGATCAGCCCAAACGCCATCGGAATGCCGACAAGCCAGACAAAGCGGTACGCTTTCAGCATATACTCCCGGACTTTTTCCCGGTCGTCCTTCGCAAAATAATACCCGATCCGCGGCGCCATCACCGTGCCGATCGCGCAGACGATGATCTGCAACGCACGCACGACCTTCATGGCCTGCTCGTAGCATCCGTTTTCATAGGATGTCTCCGTAAAAAGCCCCAACATGGTCTTATCAAAAATAGTGTAGATCTGTATCGCGATCGTCGGCACAAACAGCGACAGAATCGCATAAACGTTCTCGAACGGCCGAATCGCCGATAAATTCGGTCTTGTAACATATCCGCCGACATGCCGCCATAAAGACACATTGCCCAGAAGATTCAGTCCGACCATGCCGATCGCATACAGAAGAAGGTCTTTTTCTGTCTTTACAACTGCAAAGGTATAAATGATGCTGATCAGCTTAAATACAACATTTCGCCCCGCGATTTTGCCAAATTCTTCCATTCCCTGAAAAAACCAGGTGACATCGCAGGCGACGTTGAGAATGTTGATCGCAAGGATGACAAATAAAATTTTGTCGTGCAGTACGACAAGATAGACCGCAAGCATCAGCGCCGTCGTCAATAGTCGAAGCGCCAGCGTGTTGTAAAACACCCTGCTTCGTTCATTTTCATTATCCTGGACGTAGGAAATCTCCCGCTGGGCATAGGTCGCGGTTCCCAAAATCGCAAAAAGGACGAAATAGGACGTGATTGACTCGGAATAAGAATACTCACCGACACCTTCCGTGGTGAGAACCCTCGACGTGTATGGCGTCGTGATCAGCGGAGCCAGTATATTCATCAGCTGATTGCTGACGTTTAGTATGTAATTTTTTTTAATACTTCCTCTCGCCATTTTCCTGTACCGTCATGTTTTACAAAATACGAAGTACTCTCTGTGCAAAGAGTAATTTCTATCCATTTCGAGTGCCTGTCGCATTGTGCTTCGTACATTCCACATGCATAATGAATTAAATCTTCCCATTGTCAATTTCAAACGCACCGGTTCACACACAAGCTCAAGCCCATAAGATCAATGTATATGTCAGATGTTCACTTTCATTTTTATCAGGACACCTACGTTCCGACACCTACGTCCCCTACTATCGCACACTTCTTTTATTATTTGAGTTACTCTTTTCTTAAAAAAATCCGAAAAATAAGCTTCCTCATCCGGTTGGGAACAATGGATACAATCACTCGCTGCAATGCGGATTTCACGAACACTGCATTGCCGATAAATCCAATATCTCTCATGTATCGGAAAAGGCGAATCTGACTTTTAGCATATTTCCAACCGGACCGGCGCTTATACATCCCGGAACCGGCACGCATCCACAGCAGCGGCTCAGGAATATTGTATCCGACGCACCCCATCTGCAGCATCCGGATCCAGAGATAATAGTCCTCCAAAAGGTAAAAGTCTCGATATCCTCCCGCCTGCTCAACCGCGCTCTTTTTGTACATCACGCAGGGATGATTGAACGGATTTCTCCGTCCGGCAAACTCCCGGATTGCCGCATTTTTCTCCGGAAGGATACGCCGCGCACTGATCTTCTGTATCGTTTCTGAAAACTCTTCCACCGTTCCGGAGCAGATACTTACGTCCGGATGATTCTCAAACACTCGTAGCTGCTTTTCGCAGCGGTCTTTTCTGCTGATATCGTCGCTGTCCATTCTCGCGACCAGATTATTTCTGCATTTTTTCAGTCCATGATCGAGCGCCCGGCCGAGGCCAAGGTTTTTGCTGAGTCGAACAACATTCAGTTCCCTGTGCTGCTCCGACATTTCTGCAATCACCTCATCCAGATCTTTCGTCAGCGGCCCGTCGCAGACAAGTACAAAATCATCTGTCGCGGCTGTCTGGTTCCATATACTGTCCATGGCCGTCCGAAGATTGTCCGGCTTTTCTTTATAGTAAACGCTCATGAGGACGGAATATTTTAAACTCATACGCCACACCTACCCCAACCGTCTGTTATCACCCAAAACTATCAAAAACCACTCAGCTCTGAAAAAAACGGGCAAACCGTATGAAGCCCGCCGAAACTATCTGTTTGCCAGTCTGAGTAAAAAAAGTCCGAATATTCAAACCCAACACTCTCAATTCTAACCTAAATCAGTGTTTTTTTCCATGTGAATCGAGCACAGACAGCAACCGGATGATCTGTCTTTTTCAGTCAGCGCCCTCCCTTCGTTTTAAAAAATGGGCCTTGACCTTGATATTTGATTCATTTCGCATTTTTATAGTTTATTATTTCTGCGAAACAGAAAGCCATCTGGCATTTGCACTTGTTAAATTCATCGCCTCTCTGTATCCGCTTCGCTTATGAACATCTATATTCTGTTCTGTGTTTTTTACCTTTGTTCTTTTGTGCGTTTTGAGAAAAAGCATTTACAAAAACACAAAGGAAAAAGGAGTGTGCATTAAATGAGAAAGCAGACTAAATATGTTGCAGTTCTTTCTGCAGCAGCTCTTCTTGCTATGGGCGCATCTATGACATCCTTCGCCGCTGGTTGGGAGAAGGACGAGGCAGGTGCATGGCA
>NZ_FOIL01000044.1 GCF_900101295.1 [Clostridium] aminophilum
CGGCATCACCGAGACCAGACTGGTGAATGAGTTCAAGTCCTGCAATGTTTACTCCCGACCGGAGTGCATGAACTGCTGGGCGAGAATGTACTGCGCCGGCGGCTGCAGCGCAAACGCGCTTCACTCTACCGGTGACATTCACGGCGTATACGAGTACGGCTGCAAACTGTTCCGCAAGCGTATGGAGTGCGCGCTGATGATGAAAGTAGCCGAGGCCCAGATGAGAGCAGAAAAAGAATAAGAACAGCTTTTTCCTCCGGGAATTCTTTGTTGGGGCTGCCGCGTATGTGCGGCGGCCTCTTTTTCCGCCGGCTGACTCGCCAGGTCTGTGTCTGCACGGAGCCCCGCCTGCTGACCCGCCGGGTATGTGCCTGCACGGAGCCCCGGCGGCTGCTGTTAAACGCTCGAAACCCGCAAAAAAACGCAAATCGTGATTCGGCTCTTTCGCAGAAGTCCGAAACCGGTGTTATACTGAAGATAGAAATAACGGAAAGTGAGCGCAAAAAATGATCGATCCGGTAAAATATTCGATACTGTTCAAACAATTAACTCATTATACGGCGCAGGAACTTTGTCCGTTCCATATGCCGGGACATAAGCGGCAGACAGATTCTTCCCACCTTCCGTACGGGATCGATGTGACCGAAGTTCCGGGAACGGATGACCTTCATGATGCGGACGGGATTCTGAAGGAAGCCATGGAACGGACGGCGAAGCTTTACGGCGCGGACCAGACCTGGTATCTGGTGGGCGGCAGTACGGCCGGAAATCTTGCGGGTCTTTCGGCAATCGCACCGAAGGGAAGTGAAGTGATCATAGCCAGAAACTGTCACCGCTCGGTTTTTCACGCGGCGCAGCTCCGGGAACTGACGGTGCACTGGGCGGTGCCGGAGATGGCGGGAGATTACGGAATGCAGGGATCGATGGATCCGGAAACCATCCGCCGTCTTCTGGAAATCTATCCGGATACCGGGGCTGTGGTGCTGACCAGTCCGACATATGAGGGAGTCGTATCGGATATTAGACGGATTGCGGCAATCTGCCACAAAAAAGGAATTCCGCTGATGGTGGACGAGGCTCATGGCGCACATCTCGGCTTTGGCCACGGTTTTCCCGAAAGCAGCGTGCACTGCGGCGCGGATGTCTCCGTGCAGAGCTTTCACAAGACGCTTCCGAGTCTGACGCAGACGGCAGTGCTGCATCTTAAGGGGAATCTCGTATCTCCGCGGGCGATCGGACGCTGGCTTGACGTATATGAGACGTCCAGTCCCTCCTATCCGCTGATGGTATCCATCGACGCGGCTTCCGGGCTGATGCGGGAAAAGGGCGAAGAACTTCTGGAAGAGTGGCGAAAACGTCTGGATCTGTTCCGCAAACGCGCCGCAGCCCTGCAGTCTCTGCGGGTTCCCGGTGCAGAGGAACTTTCCGGTGCGGCCTGCTTCGGCCTGGATCCGGGGAAGATCATAATCGACGGAAGAAAGGCCGGGCTGACGGGCCTGGAATTGGCAGACCGTCTTCGGGACGTGTATGGGATCGAGACGGAAATGTCCATGGGATCGTATGTTCTGGCGATGACCGGAATGACGGATTCCGAGGAATCCTACCGGAAACTGGAGGATGCGCTCCAGAAAATCGACCGGTGGGCGGAAGAGGCTTCCGCTTCGCACCGGCAGCCGGAGCTGTGTCAGGCGGAAATGTCGCCGGAACCGCCGGCATTTCCGGAACCGGGCCGCGCGGTTTTTCCGCTCGGCGAAGCCGCAGACATCCCGGAAGTCTGCCGCGCCGGAATCGGTTTTGTCCATTCGGCGGGCGAGGTGGCACTGGAGTATGTGTATGCCTATCCGCCGGGGATCCCGTTTCTGATTCCGGGAGAAACGATCACGGAAGATGCGGTCCGGTATGCCCAATGGCTGAGATACGCCGGATTCCGGCTCCATTTTACCGAATCCGGGGATGATTCGGACAAAATTCAGGTCTATCAATCATAAAAAAAATTATAATAGAAGTGAGATTGCCGTTTTTTTTTTGCAGATTGATTATGTTTCGAAAAACAGGGACGAAAAAAGAAATGACTGATCGTGCAGGTATGCACGGATCCCGATATTTTTGAATGTGAGACCATTCTTTCAATACCAATGGAGAAGACTATGAGAGTGACACCGATCGATTCGGATAAGAAGAAAAAACGTTTCGAGATGAAAACTGTCCTGATAATCCTTCCCCTGATTACAATTCTTTTGGTTCTTTTGTTTTCCGATTTGCTTCTGATCCGGTCCAGGCGGAAGATTGTGAATGAGCAGATCCGCATTTACGCAAATTATCAGATTGCGGACCAGCTGAACAAGCATCTTTTCTTCGGCACGATCTGGGGAACGATTATTGATCAGGACGGAGGGGAAGTAAATCATTTTTCAAAAACCACAGAGCGTCTCCTGAAGAATTATGACACTCAGGGGATTGAGAGCATCTCGCTGGCTCAGGCCAATCACGTGGTTTATACCTATTCGCTGAACTCTTCCTATCCGTTAAAACGTGACATTTTTACGGATGCGGATCTGCAGGGGTATGTCATTCGATCGAAATTCACCGGACTTCAGAGCGTTTCGCATATGTACCGGATCGACGGGACGGACCGATACCGCATGTATGTGCTGACACCGGTCTATGTGGACGGCGATTTCGGCAAAAGAGAGTTCTGGGGCGTGACAATGATTGCGATGCGCGTTCCGGATATTCTGGAGGGAATCGCTCTGGACAAGATGAGCACGGAGATCGACTTTAAGCTCAGCGGTGCGGTGGAAGGCTCTGAGGAGCACCAAACGTTTATTGAGACCAAACACGGGGAATTCCGGTCTCCGGAAGTGTATTATTTCCAGGTCCCGAACGGCACATGGAAGCTGGAAGGCGAGTGGAAGGGCGGCTGGATCACGAAAAGCGAGATGATTCAGCAGGTGCTGGTGTTTCTGGCTGTCGGAGCCGGTGTCGTAATTCTTCTGTACATCAATTCGAGAAGAGAGATGCTTGCGAAGATCAGCATGCAGGATGAACTGACCGGGATCAACAACCGGTATTCGCTCCGGATTCATTTTCCGGAATATGTCGGAACAAGGAAGGATATCTTTGTGCTGTTTATCGATGTGGACCGGTTCAAAGAGGTCAATGATACCTATGGACACGAGGCCGGAGATCAGGCGCTGCAGGCCGTGGCGGAAAAACTCGCCGAGTTTTTTGGGGCGAAGAACTGCTATCGCTACGGCGGAGATGAGTTCCTTGTGGTGCAGAAGGCGGATGACGGAGAGAAACTGAAGGAGAAGCTTGCGTCGTTCCGGACGGAACTGGATCTGACCGACCGGAACGGACAGGAGATTCATATTACCCTGAGCGCAGGCTGCTGCGTCGGAAAAGCGGAGAACGGAGATGCTCTGAGACGGCTGATGAAGGAGGCGGACGAAAAGCTGTATGAGGCGAAGCATAATGGCAAGAACCAGATTGATATGTAAGGCTGCGGTTCTCCTCGGTGCGGCAGCGCTTCTGACCGGAGCCGGCTGCTCAGCACCGTCCGGAGCGGAAAAGAATGAGGGGGCCGGTGCTTCGGCAGCTGCGGCTGCGGGGAACGGAACCGCAGCGGAATCCGGCGCGTCCGCGGAAATGCAGACGCCGGGAGACGGAAAAGTGCGGCCGCTCTCCATCGATGTGGTGCTGAAGACCAATTCCTCGGAATACTGGGGATATGTTCAGGTCGGATGTCTGGCGTACGCCAAAGAGCATCCGGAGGTTTCGATTTCGGTCAAAGGGGCTTCTGCCGAGACCGCGATGGAAGAGCAGGAAAACATCGTGCGGACGGATCTCATGGAAGACCGGTTTGACGCGTATGTCATCGCACCGCTGAATCCGGCGGAGATCGCGGAACTTCTGAAAATGACCGATCGGCCGGTGATTGCGTTGGATACGCCGATTGATTCCGACCAGGTGGCGGCATTCTGCGGCACCGATAACCATCAGGCTTCCGGGGCAGGTGCCCGGGAAGCGGTGAAGATGGCCAGAGAGCGGGGGTGGAAGGAGCTCCGTGCCATCAATATTGCCGGTGTGGAGGGCGATCGGGTCAGTGAACTCCGGGCGCAGGGATACCGGGAAAGCATTGAGGCGGAAGGCGGCACATTCCTGGCAGAGGAGACCGTTTACGCGGAATCCTCTCCCAAAACCGCGGCAGCGGCCATGCGGGATATCATTCAAAGACATCCGGAAGGGATTGCGCTCATTGTATGCAATAACGATGATATGGCGACCGCTGCGCTGGCGGAATGTCTGAAGGTTCCGGCATACCGGGAGACCGTGGTTCTCGGATTTGACGGGATCGGTTCGGCCTGCGAGCGCCTCCTGCAAAACAGCAATTATGAAAACTATGTCACGGTTGCACAGAATCCGTACGAGATGGGATATATGGCGGTGGAAGCGGCAGTCAATGCGCTTAACGGAAGGGCGATCCGTCAGAGCTCGAACATCGTGGACGGAAGACCGTTTATTGACAGCGGATACAATGTGATTACGCGCAAAAATGCGTACGGCCGCATGGAAATGCTGCAGAAATTCTGGGAGTGAGAAGCCGGATGAGAAGACTCCCGGATGATTTTACGGAAAGAAAAGAAAGACAGATCGGCTGCTCTGTGAGATAATAACAGAGCAGCCGTTTTTTTATTTCATAGCTTCCTGTAACATTTAAAGTGTGGATAGAAATTTCTCCGAAATTCCCTATGAAACAGAAACGCTCCGCCTGCGGATTTTGTTCCCGGCAGGCAGACGGAAAAAGACAGAAGACAGAATTCAGAAGACAGGACAGAAAGTTTGAAAGTAAACTTTCAAACTTTGATTGACGGCTCAAATAGACAAGCAAGCTTGTCTGCTTGAGCCTAGAGGACAAAAATATGAACAGAATAACCGATACCATGAAACTGACCACCGGAGCCATGATCGTCGCGATCTTCGGCGTTTTTCTGGTCATCAATATGCAGACAGGCGGCCTTCTGGCCGGACTTTTTATGTATGTCCTTCCGATTCCGATGGTGGCGTACGGCGCAAAGTACGGATGGAAGAGCAGCGTTCCGGTGTTTGTCTGCATGGTGATCGCCGCATTTCTGATCAGCCCCTTTACCACATTCTTCTATGCGATCGCCGGTGCCTTCATCGGTCTGGTGTACGGTGCGTGCATTTACCGGAAGATGGATATGACGAAGGCACTTCTGATCGTGATGGCGATTTCGGCGGTATCCGAGCTGGCAGCAACTCTGTGTCTCAGTTCGTTATCCGGGTATGATCTCGGGCAGCAGGTGACGGAAATGCGGTCTATGATGGATCAGACCTTCGGGAAGGTCGGCGTGGTGATGCCGGAGAATATGATGGAGGGGCATTTCCTTCTTCAGATGATGATCATTGCGGTGGCGATGATGGGCGTGATGGAGGGATTCATCGTGTCACGTCTGAGTCTGCTGGTGCTTCGCCGGCTTCGGATTCAGGTTCCGGCACCGACGCCGATCCGGGATATCTATCCGCCGAAATGGTCCGGTTATGCCGCTCTCGCTGCGGCATTCGGATACATGGTATCCTTCTCCCATCCGCTGGCGGAGGGGGCACTGCAGGGACTGATCCAGTCCGTCGGCATGGTCGGATACATGTATCTGATTCTCTTCGGCATGACGGCCATCGGACTTCTGGTGCGCCGCTACCTTGGAAAGGGAGGACTGCTCACGGTTCTGGCGTGCATGATCGCCCTGATGTTCTTTTCTGCCGGTGTGCTGGTCATGGGATTTTTCTATGTCTCCGCGGGATATCATAATAATCTGGCAGAGGCGATCCGGAAGAGAGAGGCTGAACGCGCAAACAGACGGTAAGACGGGGAGGGGCTTCTGGATACAGAATG
The DNA here is from genome assembly GCF_900101295.1 of [Clostridium] aminophilum. GTDB lineage: Bacteria > Bacillota > Clostridia > Lachnospirales > Lachnospiraceae > Clostridium_R > Clostridium_R aminophilum_A. The sequence goes on from NZ_FOIL01000044.1 coordinate 5,915, forward strand.
TCTTTGAAAGCCGTGAAAGACGGGATACGGCGTAACGGTGTAAGACCCTGCGCGGGAATCCTCCCGGTCGGCATCGGATATAGATGGAAACAAAGGTATTTCTTCAGCGATATAAGCTGAAGGAATACCTTTTATTTTATTTTTGCGGCAGGCGGAATCTTTCTTTACATTCCGGAAACGGTTGGGTATGATGTGAATAGTATTAACCTGAGTTATGAACAAATGAATGATATATAAATATCAGATATATTACTGCTTTCCCGGTATAAACTGTGAGAATCCGAGGAGTGCGGGAGCAAGGAGGACAAGCATGGGCAAAGTATTTCTGTTCGGAAAGGATGTGGATACGGATCAGATCATCGCATCACAGTATCTGCTGTATCCGACGGTTGAGGAGATGAAGGCGCACACATTTGAGTCTTTGGATACGGAATTTGCAAAGAATGTCAGGCCCGGGGATTTTGTCGCGGCGACGGATAACTTCGGCTGCGGATCCTCGCGGGAGCAGGCACCGGCGGTGCTGAAAGCACTGGGGGTAAAGGCGGTGTTCGCACGGTCCTTTGCACGGATTTTCTACCGGAACTGCATCAACATCGGACTTCCGGCCATCGTCTGTCAGGACCTCTGTGATCATGTGAAGACCGGCGATGAGATCGAACTGGATATGGCGAAGGGAACCGTGACGGCCGGCGGTGTGGACTATGCGTGCACAAAGCTTCCGGAACATCTGCAGAATATTCTGAATCAGGGCGGTCTGATCGCATCTTTGGATAAGGACGCATGAATGTGTTAACGGCTGCGAAGCAGGCGTGTCACATATTTTGCGATCCGGGTTATGAAGAATAAAAGGCTGTAACAGATAACACACGAGGAGTGACCATTATGGGAATGACGATAGCGGAAAAGATCGCGGCGAGAGCGGCGAAAACATCGGAGACAAAAGCCGGAGAAATCCACACAGTGGAACTGGATTATCTGATGAGCAATGACGGAACAACGCATCTGACCATCGATATGTACCGGAAACTGAAGCACCCGCGGATTGCGGACAAGGACAAGCTCGTATGGATCGTGGATCACAATGTTCCGTGCGACAGTCCAAAGACGGCGGCATCCCAGAAAAAGATGCGGGATTTCGCGAAAGAGAACGGGATCCGTTTCTACGAGGGAGAGGGAATCTGCCATCAGATCATGATTGAAAAATATGTCTGCCCGGGACAGCTGGTTTTCGGCGCGGACAGCCACACCTGCGCATACGGTGCGGTGGGAGCCTTTGGAACCGGCGTCGGGTGCACGGATTATCTCTACGGCATGGTGACGGGACAGTCCTGGATCATGGTTCCGGAGACCCTTCGGTTCAATCTTCACGGCAGGCTTCGGGACGGCGTCACCGCCCGGGACCTGATCCTCACGATCATCGGAAAAATCGGCGCGAACGGAGCAAACTACAAAGCGATGGAGTTTGCCGGTGACGGCATGAAGAACCTGAATATGAGCGACCGTATCTCAATCTGTAATCTCTGTGTGGAGGCAGGAGCGAAGACGGCACTGATGGAGACGGATGAGATCACAATGGAGTATCTGAAGGCCCACGGAGACCGGAAACCGGCTGCGGTATTTGCCAGTGATCCCGACGCGGTCTTTGCCGGCGTCTATGAGATTGAACTTGGCGAGATCGTTCCGGTGGTGGCAAAACCGCATTTTGTGGACAATATCGCGCCGGCAGAGGATGTGAAGGGCGTTGCGATCAACGAGGCGTTCCTCGGCTCCTGCAACAACGGGCGGATCGAGGATCTCCGGCTGGGCGCATCCATTCTCCGTGGCCGGAAGGTTTCCCCGAAAGTCCGGTTCCTGGTGGTTCCGGCGAGCCGGGAGGTTTACCTGCAGGCTCTGGAGGAGGGACTCCTTTCGGTATTCTCCGAGGCGGGCGCGATCATAATGAACCCGAACTGCAGTGTCTGCTGGGGGAGCTGTCAGGGCGTCATCGGGAAAGGCGAGGTGCTGATCAGCACCGGAACCCGCAATTTCAAGGGAAGAGCGGGGGACAAGGATTCATTCGTCTATCTCGGATCGGCGGCGACGGTCACGGCGTCGGCGGTGAAGGGTGAGATCTGCACGGCGGATCAGCTGTGAGAAAAAGGAGAAAACGATGGAACAGTTTACAGGAAAAGTGTGGGTTCTCGGCGATGACATCGACACCGATATCATCATGCCGACGGAATACCTGGCATTAAAGACCATTGACGATATGAAACCGTACGCGTTCTCCCCCCTCCGTCCGGAGCTGGCCGGACAGATCGCTCCGGGAGACATCATTGTGGCAGGCAAGAATTTCGGCTGCGGCTCTTCGCGCGAGCAGGCGCCGGAGGTCATCAAGGCACTCGGCATCCGGGCGATCATTGCAAAATCCTACGCGCGGATTTTTTTCAGGAATTCCATCAACAACGGCCTTCTTCTGATCGAAAATGACGGAATTCAGAGCGACGTGAAGGAAGGAGATACTCTTACCGTGTCGGTCGGTGAGAAAATCCTCCGCGAGGGAAAAGAGTATCCGATCACGGAGCTGCCGCAGAACCTTCTGGATATTCTGGAAGCCGGCGGACTGGTCCGGGCGATGCAGAAGCTGAACGGAATCGAGGTGTGAGCATGGGTGAGACGTTAATTGAGAAAATTCTTCGGGCGAACACCGGAAAGGAATCGGTGAAAGCGGGCGATATCGTGACGGTCAATGTGGACCGCGTGATGGTGCACGACATTTTTATCCCCTTTGTCAAAGACAAATTTGAGGAGATGGGCTTCCGGAAGATCTGGGATCCGGAGAAAATGGTCCTGATCTACGATCATCTGGTGCCGGCGAGCCAGAAGGACGACACGAGACATTTCCATGCCGGTGATGAGTTTGCCGAAAAATACGGTCTGACCCATGTGCACCGCGCCGACGGCGTCTGCCATCAGCTGATGACGGAGGCGGGATATGTGAAGCCGGGCAATGTGGTCTTCGGCACCGACAGTCACACCACGACTTACGGCAGTGTGGGAGCATTTTCCACCGGAATCGGATATACGGAGATGGCGTCGGTTCTCGGAACCGGAAAGCTCTGGATCCGCGTTCCGGAGACAATTCGCGTCAACATCAGCGGAACCCTTCCGGCCAATGTCACCTCCAAGGATGTTATTCTGCGGATTCTGGGCGATATCCGCTCGGACGGCGCAACATACCGGTCTCTGGAATTCGGCGGTGACACCGTCGAAAATATGTCGGTGGCAAGCCGCATGACCATGAGCAATATGGCGGTTGAGGCCGGCGCCAAGTGCGGTCTGTTTGCACCGGACGAAAAGACCTGCGAATACTGTGAGATCCCCTATTCCGAAATGGAGAAAGGACTCCGCGCGGACGAGGATGCGGAGTATGTTCAGATTCTGAACTACCGTGCCGAAGACTTTGTTCCGGTTGCGGCATGTCCGTCTCAGGTGGACAACATCCGGAATATCTCCGACCTTGCGGGAATCCCGGTGGATCAGGTATTCATCGGTTCCTGCACCAACGGACGTCTGGAAGATCTGCAGATGGCGGCGGAGGTCCTGAAAGGAAAACATATTGCACCGTTTGTGAAGCTCATCGTGACGCCGGCCAGCCGGAAAATCTATGAGCAGGCGGTGGAAAAAGGTTATATCCGTACCCTTGTGGAGGCGGGAGCAATGGTTACGGCGGCGGGCTGCGGACTCTGCTGCGGCCGTGCGGGCGGAATCATGACCGACGGTGAGGTGGTGGTTGCAACCAATAACCGCAATTTCCTCGGACGAATGGGTACCTCGAAGGTCAATATTTATCTGGCAAGTCCGAGAACGGCAGCGGCCTGTGCGGCTGCCGGAAAGATCGTCGTGCCGGAGAAATAAGAAATCAGAAACAAGAAACAAGGAACAGGAAACAGGACGCCGGCCTTCCCGGTAAATGGGAGAGGCCGGCGATGTTCTGCCGTTTTCCGTTTCAGAAAACGGAATCGAGACATCGGAAAACGGAGGAGGGTTTGTCTATATTATCCGAAAAGTTACGGTTCGTCACCTCAACAGCTATGCTTCATCACCGCAAAACAACAAAATCTTGCGGTACAAGTAAAAAATAGATTATATTAACAAAGGCTGTTATGAAAAGTGATAAAATGGGATGAATTTTTTTGACTGAAGCGGGTGAAAAAAGATGAAGAGCGAAGAAGCAGAGAAGATACTGGATCTTTCCAGACAGGTTATCCGGACGTTCTGGAGCGGCCAGCCGGAGTTGTATCTGAATCATCTTCATCCGGAAGTGTCTTTTATCGGACCGGCGGACGGCGTAAACGTGAAGGGAAGAGAAGAACTGAAGAAACTGGCTCTGAAAATGAGCCGGTCCATGCCGAAGATCTTCATCAGCAGCGACCGGTATGAGATGCTGCATTATGACCGAGATGCCTGTATTGTGGCGGCGTATTACACGACGCACACGGATCCGAAAAGCCATCAGATTCTTCGGGAAAACAAGCGGTGCACGCTGGTATGGATCCGCGGGGGCAATGCATTTCTTCTGCTTCATGCTCACGTTTCGGACGGACATCATATGCTGCACGGGGATGAGTCGTTCCCGATCGCAGCCGGACAGGAAACGTATAATTACATGATGGAGCTGATGCGTCAGCGCGGTGATTTTGTCAAGATCACAGTGCGGGATACCGAAGGCGTGACGCATGTCATCTCGGAAAATGATATTCTTCTGATTCAGACGGAAGGAAATTACACGACAATCCGTTGTTTTGACCGCAATGTCCGGATCAAGCGTCCATTGAAATACGTGAGAGAACTTCTTCACACGGAGATTTTTGTGGAGGTGAGCCGGAATACGATGATCAACGGAGATTATGTCGAGCGGATCACCGGGGATATCGTGAGTCTGATTGACAAGACCGAGATCCGGATCTCGTCACGAAAGGTAAATTCGGTGCTGAAAGTAATCCGGAATCTGACCAATATCTGATGGGAATCGGACCGGCAATGCACGGTATTTTCTATGCGGGGGGACAGTGGCTGCGGCCGCTGTCCCTTTTTTCTTTCTTATGTCACGGAAAGTCCTCTGAATTTTCCTGCGGCATAATCCGCTCCGAGGACGTTGTTCTTTTGACAGGGTTTTCTCTCTTGTGTTATTTTATGTCATGGAAATTTCTTTTTACAATCCCATGACATTTCAGGGTTTTTCCATTATGTTCAGCTGTAGGAGGATACGATATATGAAAAATCTGCTTGTAGCACAGTCCGGCGGCCCGACGGCAGCCATCAATGCGACCCTTGCCGGTATTATCGAGGCGGCGGTATGGAGTGATAAGGTCGACCGGATCTTCGGCGCCGATTACGGTATTCAGGGAGTGTTGGAGGAGAAATTCATCGACCTGACCAAAATCGGAAGCAATGAGAAAATCCTCGATCAGCTGAGTACGACTCCGAGTGCGGCGCTGGGTTCCTGCCGTTACAAGCTGAAGGATCCCAAGGATGATCCATCGGAGTTTCAGAAGATTATCGATATTTTCCATCGGTTTTCCATTGCATATTTTGTATACATCGGCGGAAATGATTCCATGGATACTGTCTGGAAGCTCTCCGCGTACATGAAGGCCCACGGCGTCAATGATATTACGGTGGTCGGCGCTCCGAAGACCATCGACAACGATCTTTACGGCATTGATCACTGTCCGGGATTCGGAAGCGCGGCAAAATACATTGCGACGTCCTGCGCGGAACTGGAGCGGGAGATTCAGGTTTATGACACCCCGTACGTCATCATTGTGGAGATGATGGGACGGAATGCCGGCTGGCTGACTGCGGCGGCAGCGCTGGCGGAAGGGCGCAACGGCGGTGTTCCGTATCTGATTTATCTGGAGGAGAGACCCTTCTCGATCGACCGGATGATCGGGGATATCCGCGAAAAGCTGGAGACGAATCAGGGTATCATCGTGGCGGTCAGCGAGGGAATTCACGATGAGAACGGAACATTCATCTCCGAATTCGGAACCCAGCACCAGTATCTGGATGCATTCGGCCACAGCATTACCTCCGGAGCGGGAAAAGTGCTGGAGGAGGCGGTGAAGGAACGCATCGGATGCAAGGTCCGCTCCATTGAGCTCAATCTTCTCCAGCGATGTGCGGGTCACCTTCTGAGCGCAACGGATATTGAAGAGTCCAGAAAACTCGGCAGCAATGCGGTGAAGATCGCCCTCCGGGGCGGGGCTGGGCGGATGTCCTCCCTGAAGCGTGAGCCGGGAGAGGAGTACAGCGTCATTTACACGGAAACACCGATTACCGAGGTGGCGAACCGCGAGAAGAAAGTTCCGCAGAAGTGGATCAATGACGCCGGAAACGGTGTGACGAAGGAGATGATCGACTATCTTCTTCCGCTGATTCAGGGCGAGGAGCGGTGCCGTTATGAGGACGGCGTTCCGAAATACGTCATTTTGAAAAACTATGCAAAAACCGGAAAGATGAGCTGACGGGCAGATCCGGAAGCCGCCGGTGTCCTGCCTTCTTAGAAAAACAGAGAACAAAGGACAGGAACAGAGTACAATATGCACAAAGGGGCAGTCTCTTCGGGGACTGTCCTTCTTTCTGCTATGGGAAAAATCTCCGAAATTCCGATAAAAAACACTCCGGGGAGATGTGTACGCCGGCGCGGCGAAGATGTCACCCTGCGGAGCTCTGCGGACTTTGTTTCTGTACAAAAGAAATGGAACGTGATAAACTATCCTTTATGGTGTCGTACTGTGCCCAAAACAAAATACAGGCCTTGACGGCATCCGTGATGTACTGGCAATACCGTTTGAGATACAGAAACAGGATGATTTGATGATACAGACAAAACAATACCGGGCAGTTATTTTTGATCTGGACGGAACACTGTTAAATACGTCCCGCGGCGTATTCTCCAGTGTCCTCTATATGGCGGAGAAGATGGGATATCCGATACCGGATCCGGAGGTTCTGCGGACGTTCATCGGACCGCCGATTCGTGATTCGGTGAAGCGCGTCTGGGGAGTGGATGATGACGCGGCGGTGAAGGCACATCGTTTCTTTCAGGAAGCCTATATCGGCGGTGATGCGCTGAAGACGGATCAATATCCGGGAATGATGGATCTTCTCCGGGCTCTCCGGAACCGGAGGATCCGGATCGGCGTTGCGACGCTGAAACCGGATGAGCAGGCAAGAAGAGTGCTCGGGTATACCGGCATTGCGCCGTTTATCGACCATATCTGCGGGACTGACATCACCGGAATGGGATCGAAGGAATCCCGGATCCGGGACTGTCTGGAGACTTTCGGGATTCCGGCAGAGGAGGCTGTGGAGATCGGCGATACGGTTTATGACGCAGAGGGCGCTCATGCGGCCGGGGCGGATTTTCTGGCCGTCCTCTACGGATTCGGTCCGGATACCGCCGAGGAATGGGAGAGCGCGGGGCCGGTCTTCTGCGCGAAGGATACGGATGAGATCCGGAATTATCTTCTGGGATAAACGGAATTCTTCTCAGGGATGAGGAGATGGAGACGAAGTCCGCGATCTTCTCTCAGGGATGAGGAGATGGAGACAAAGTCCGCGGACTCACCGCAGGGATGAGGAAGTGGGAGCGAAGTCCGCCTGCGGACTTTGTCCCGACAGTATGGAATGACGAAAGAAGGATTTGAAAGTGAGAGAACGAAAGCTTCTGGACTGCACGCTCCGCGACGGCGGATATGTGAATGACTGGGAATTCGGAAAAGAGAATATCGTAAACATTTTTGAACGCCTTGTCGGTGCCGGTGTGGACATCATTGAGGTCGGTTTTCTGGATGACCGGAGAGTCTATGATCCGAACCGCACCATCTTTCCGGACACGGAAAGCCTGAATAAGACATTTTCCAAACTTGATCCGGGAAACAGCATGGTGGTCGCGATGATCGACTACGGCACCTGCGCGATTGAACGGATCCAGCCGCAGAAGGATACCTGCCTTGACGGTATCCGCGTCATTTTCAAGAAGGCGAAGATGAAAGGCGCGATCGAATTCTGCGCGAAGCTGAAAGCACTCGGTTATAAAGTGTTTGCCAACGCGGTTTCCATCACCAGTTACAACGACCGGGAACTGCTGGATCTGGTGGATCTGGTCAATGACATTGAGCCATACGCCATGTCCATGGTGGATACCTACGGACTGATGCATGAAGATCACGTGCTGCATTATTTTTCCCTGATTGATTACAATCTGAAGCCGGGAATCATGATCGGTTATCACTCGCACAATAACTTCCAGATGGCGTACAGCAACAGTATTCAGGTGCTGAAGGCGCCGGCGTCCCACTCGGTGAATGTGGACGCGTCGCTCTACGGAATGGGAAAGAGTGCGGGAAATCTCCCCATCGAGCTGATGGCCATGTACATGGATACCAACATGGGCAAGAATTACGGCATGTCCCAGCTGATGGAGACCATCGATCTGAATATCATGCCGTTCTTCAACCGGACGCCGTGGGGTTACAAGCTGTTCTTCTATATCGCGGCATCCAACCAGTGCCATCCGAATTATGTCAAGCAGCTCATGGAGAAGCAGACCCTCTCCCTGAGCCAGATCAACGAGCTTTTGCAGATGCTTCAGGGGGAGAAGAAGCTTCTCTATGACAAGGATTATATGGAGAGCCTCTATCAGGAGTACCAGGGCCACGACTGCAGCGACGACCAGGCTTTGGCGGAACTCACGGAATACTGGAAGGACAAGAACATTCTCCTCATCGGCCCGGGCCGGAATGTGGAAAACCAGAAAGAACGTGTGGACGCGTTTGTGGGCGAACACCATCCGGAGATCATTTCCATCAACTATCTGCCGCTTCATGTGAAGGCGAACTGTGTCTTTATCAGCAACTCCAAGCGTTACATGATGCTGAACACCTCGCTGGTGGAAATGCAGGAGGAAAACAGAGAAAACAAGGAGAATTTCCGCGTGATCGCGACCTCCAACGTCACGAAGATGTCGGGGCACTTCGATTACACGCTCAATTATTCGACCTGGATCGACCGCTCGGCGGAGATCGTCGACAACTCTTTTGTCATGCTGCTGCGGGTTTTGGCAAAATGCGGCGTAAAGAAGGTTTCCTGCGCGGGCTTTGACGGCTACAGCGAGGACGGAAAGAATTATTTCAATGCGGGAATGGATTACCGCAATGAGCGCGAAAAGAGAGATATCGAGAAGTCCCTGCGCACCAACCGGTATGTGAATACCGTTCTGGCGGATCTCGCAGACCGGATGACGGTGGAATTCGTCACCGACTCCCGGTACCACGCATAAGGACGATGCTGACAAAAAACGAACCATGAATTGCAACATATACGCCATTTCGGTTGTATATGAGGAGGATATTTCATGAAAATCAAACTTGCGAATTACCTGTCACAGAAACTGACCGAGATGGGCATTACCGAATGCTTTACCATCACCGGCGGAGGCGCCATGCACTTAAACGATGCGCTGGGCCATCAGAAAGGTCTTCACTGCACCTATAACCATCACGAGCAGGCCTGCGCGATGGCGGCAGAGGCGTATGCAAGAATTCATAATCGAATCGCCGCAGTCTGCGTGACGACCGGACCGGGAGGAATCAATGCGCTGAACGGCGTTGCCGGCGGATTCGTGGACTCCATCCCGATGATGATCTTTTCCGGACAGGTTCGCTATGATACCAGCTCCATGTCCACCAACCTTCATCTCCGCGCCATGGGCGATCAGGAATACGATATCGTCAAATCCGTTGACCGCATGACCAAATATGCCGAGATGATCATTGATCCGATGCGGATCCGTTTCTGTATGGAGAAGATGTTCTTCCTCGCCATGAACGGAAGACCGGGTCCGTGCTGGCTCGACATCCCGCTGAATGTTCAGGCGTCCATCATCGAGACCGATGATCTGATCGGTTTCGATGCGGAGGACTACAAGGCAGGCGGTACCGGATGGAGCGCTCCCAGCGACCATGTGAGGGCGGAGGATTTTGTCGGCCACGGAGAGTACCGCGAGAAGTTTGCACCGAAGGTGACGAGAGAAACGGCGAAGGCAGTGATCGATAAGATCCGGTCCTCCGAGCGCCCGGTTATCAATGCCGGCAACGGGATCCGCATCGCCGGCGCCCACGACATTTTTATGAAGGTTGTGGACAAGCTCGGCATTCCGGTAGTGACCGGCGCCGATTCCATCGACTGCATCTGGGATGAGCATCCGCTTTCCATCGGAAAAGGCGGAAATGTCGGCGACCGTCCGGGCAACTTCGCCATCCAGAACAGTGATCTGGTGCTGTCTCTCGGAAGCCGTCTGAGCTTCCGTCAGGTCGGCTACCGTTTTGAGACCTGGGCAAGAGCGGCCTATGTCATCTGCAATGATATTGATGCGGAAGAACTGAAGAAGCCGACCCTTCATGTGGATATGCCGGTTCATGCGGACGTGAAGGATCTGCTGACCGTGATGGACGAGATTCTCACCGAGGAAGGGGACAGCGTCTTTTTCGGCGAAAAGAAAGACGCGCAGGACAGATGGCTTCGGACCTGTCAGGAGTGGAAAAAGAAATATCCGGTTGTCACCGAGAAGCATATGAAGGGCGGAAATGATCACGAGGCCAATGTGTACGCATTTGCGCATATCATGAGTTCTCTGCTGGAAGAAGATCAGATCGTGGTGGTCGGCAACGGTTCCGCCAATGTGGTCTGCGGACACGGAAATGTCCTGAAGAAAGGACAGCGGTTTATCTCCAATTCCGGCATGGCATCCATGGGATACGGACTTCCGGCATCCATCGGCTGCTGCATCGCGGATCACACAAAGGATGTCATCCTGATCACCGGTGACGGCTCCCTGCAGATGAATCTTCAGGAGCTTCAGACCGTGATCGGCTATCATCTGCCGATCAAGATTTTTATGATCAACAATCAGGGGTATCACTCCATCCGTCAGACCCAGAAGAATTTCTTCGGGGAGCCGCTGGTCGGAATCGGCAATGATTCCCATGACGTGACCTTCCCGGATATGTCGAAGCTTGCGCCGGCATACGGCTTCCCGTATGTCGCGATCCACAGCAATGCGGAGATCGAGGAGAAGACCAGAGAGTTCCTTGCGATCGAGGGACCGGCCTTCTGTGAAGTTTTCGTCACCATTGACCAGAACTTTGAACCGAAGGCATCCTCCAAGAAGCTTCCGGACGGCTCGATGATGAGCGCGCCGCTGGAGGACCTGGCGCCGTTCCTTCCGGAAGAAGAGATGGATGAGATCATGATCATCCCGAGAATCCGGAAGTAACTGTGGGGACAGACCGCGGGGAACAGACCGCCGGAACGGCGAAGAATAGACCGGATACCGACGGCAGTTTGCCGGCCCCGGCATTCCCCAGGCTACATGCCGGAGCGGATTCTGGCGAAAAAACCGCAGACAGCACGGGTCAGACCGTGAACAAAACAGCAGTAAAGAGGTTACAGAGACACATGAGAATTGCAGCAACAGGTGCGACGAGCTTTGTGGGAATCGCCGCAGTAAAAGAACTCCTCCGCAGAGGCCACGAAGTGACCGCCATTCTGAGAGAGGGATCCGCAAAAAGGGATCTTCTCCGCATCGACGGAGAATTTCCGGAGAAACTGACGATCCTGGAACTGGATCTGACGAAGGTCTCCGAACTTCCGGAACTCATCAAAGAGCCGGTGGATGTATTCCTTCATATGGGATGGCTCGGAGCGGGAAGTGATTCCCGAAAGGATCCGGAGATTCAGAAGAGAAGCGCGGAAATCGCGATGGATGCGGTTCGTGCGGCAGGAAAACTGGGCTGCAGACGGTTTGTCTTTACGGGAAGTCAGGCGGAGTACGGTCTTCATCAGGAGAGAATCACTGAGGAGACCGAGTGCCGTCCGAAATCCCCTTACGGTGAGCAGAAACTCTATGTGAGAGAACATGCGCCGGCTCTCTGCGGGGAACTGGGCATGGATTACGCGCACGCCCGCATTTTCAGCACCTATGGACCGGGAGACCACCCGTGGTCTCTGATCTCCGGCTGCATCGACAAGTTCCGGGCAGATGATCTGATGGAGATGACTTCCTGCACACAGACATGGAATTTCCTCTACATTGATGACTGCGGCAGAGCGATCGCGGACCTGTGTGAGTATGAGGGAAGCCTTGCGGAACACGGCTGCGTCTACAATCTCGGCGGCCCGATGGAAGAGACCGGCGAACTTAAGAATTTTGTTAAAATGCTTCGCGACGCGGTCGGAAGCGGAACGGCTGTATTTGGCATTCACCCGTACAACGCGGAGGGAATCGTCAATCTGGACCCGGATATCACCAAAATGCGTGAGGTTCTCGGCTGGGAACCGGCGGTTCATTTTGAGGAGGGCATCCGCCGCATTCTAAGGAAACACTGCAAGTGCTGACAGTAAGAAAATCTTATGTTGAATGTGACTGCCGCCCGCGTTAGGATTAGGAAGATAATCAGGGAAAAGGATCAGAATACATGAATGCGGGAATGGCTGTGAAACCGGCACGTTCCCTGTTCCGTGATCCGGGCCATGATCATGCATGGCGAAAATGATATCGTACGAGGAGAAATTACCGTGAAGAAAATCAGTGTTCTGATACCATGCTATAACGAGGAGGAGAATGTACGGCCGATCGCGGAGGCCGTGATCGGGACCATCACGAGGGACTGTCCGGCATACGATTACGAGCTTGTCTTTATCGACAACGATTCCTCGGACAGAACAAGACCGATTCTGAAAGAACTGTGCACCGAGAACTACCATATCAAGGCGATCTTTAATGCCCGCAATTTCGGTCAGTTCAATTCTCCCTATTACGGTATGCTGCAGTGTACCGGCGACTGCGTCATCAGTATGGTGGCTGATTTCCAGGATCCGGTGGAAATGATCCCGAAATATGTCCACGAGTGGGAACAGGGATACAAGATCGTCATCGGAATCAAGGTCGGAAGCAAAGAAAATCCGGTCATGTACTTCCTGCGCAGCTGTTATTACAAGATGATCCGGAAACTCTCCGACGTGGAGCAGATCGAGCATTTTACCGGGTCCGGTCTCTACGACCGTGATTTTATCAATGTTCTCCGCACACTGGAGGATCCGACTCCGTTCCTTCGCGGCATCGTGGCGGAGCTGGGCTACCGGAGAAAAGAGATTCCGTATATTCAGCCGGAGCGACGCGCCGGCGTGACGCACAACAATTTTTATCGCCTGTATGACGCCGCGATGCTGTCCGTTACCAGTTACACCAAGGTCGGACTCCGGATCGCGACGATTTTCGGCAGCGTCTGCGCGGCCGTCAGCATGCTGATCGCATTCATTTATCTGATCCTCAAGCTGACCCACTGGAATGATTTTCCGGCCGGCATGGCACCGATGCTGCTCGGCATGCTCTTTCTCGGAAGCGTGCAGTTATTCTTCATCGGACTGGTGGGAGAATACATTCTCTCCATCAATTCCAGAGTGATGAAGCGCCCGCTTGTCGTGGAGGAGGAGCGGATCAATTTCGGCGATGCGCCGGCGGATCCGTCCCACGGAGTTGCTGGAAAGAGACTGGAACTCGGAATGCCGGAAGAAACGGAGAAATCCGGGCAGAACGGCTGACGATGCCGGGAAAACGCGTCAGAAGAATAATCGACAGAGAGAGACGGAACAGGACGCGTTTTGGAAATGAATCGACAGAGAGACGGAACAGGACGCGTTTTGGAAAAAAGAATCGATAAAAAAGACCGGAGAGGTTAGATGAAATATAATGTTGATGTAGTGCGCATCCGTGAAAATGAGATCGAGCTCAACGGATGGGCCATCGGCCGTGATCCGTCGGAAGAGATCCGCTATCAGGTGGAAGATGCGGACCACGAGCCGATTGATCACAGGTTTGTGCGCACGCGCCGCGATGATGTGGCGGAGATCTATTTCGGCGAAGCCGTGGATCGGGAACTGGGATTCGATATTCGCTTCCCCTATGAGCGGGGAAGAGATTATTATCTGGTCATCACCGACGGAAAGCGCAGAACAAGAATCAAATACAATGAAGAACTGATACGGAAGAGATCCAGCGTTGCGCACAAGAAGATGCGCCGTATCATGGATCTCATCAACATGGAGACGGTGAAGGTCTGCCTGGATTACGCGAAGGAAAACGGTGTTCGCGCGCTGATTCAGAAATCAAGACATAAGCTTGCCGGAATCGACAGCGATTATGATTACCCGGAGTGGTATGAACTGACCCGTCCGACCACCGAGGAACTGGAAGCGCAGCGGAAGGCGGAGTGGAAGATCCGCCCGCTGTTTTCCGTGGTGATTCCGGTCTATAAGACGCCGAAGAAGTATCTTTTGGAGATGCTGGATTCGCTTCGGGATCAGACCTATGATCACTTCGAGGTCTGCATCGCGGACGGAAGCCCGGCGGGCGAGAGCGTGGAAGCAGTGCTCCGGGAATACGCCCGGAAGGACAGCCGGTTCCGTTACACCATTCTCGGAGAAAACCGGGGCATTGCCGGAAACACCAACGCGGCGCTGGAACTGGCGAAGGGAGATTACATCATTCTGGCGGACCATGACGACACGGTGACGCCGAATGCGCTCTTCGAGTGCGCGAAACTGATCAACGAGCATCTGGAGTGCGATATGTTCTACTCGGATGAGGACAAGCTGGACATGGACGGCGGGGCGCTGTTTGACCCGCATTTCAAGCCGGATTTCAATCCGGATCTTCTGTGTAGCGTGAATTACATCTGCCATCTGCTCTGCGTGAAGACCGAACTTCAGAGAAAGGCCGGCGGCTTCCGCGAGGAGTATGACGGCGCGCAGGATTACGATTTCATCTTCCGCTGCAGCGAGCAGGCAAAGGAGATCCGTCATATCCCGAAAGTGCTTTATCACTGGCGCTGCCACAAGGATTCCACCGCCAGCAACCCGGAGAGCAAGATGTACGCCTTCACGGCCGGTGCGCGGGCGATTGAGGCGCATTATGACCGCTGCGGCATTGCCCACGGGACGGTGGAAAAGGGTGTGGACTTCGGCATTTACCACACAGTTCCGAAGATCACCGGCGATCCGCTGGTGTCCGTGATCATCCCGAACAAGGATCACACGGCGGATCTGGATCTCTGCATGAGAGCCATTCTCGAGAGAGGAACCTACCGGAATGTGGAGTTCATCGTGATCGAGAACAACAGTACCGAGAAGGAAACCTGGGATTATTATGAGAAGATTCAGAAAGAATTTTCCTGCGTGCATGTGGTAAAGTGGGAGAGGGAGTTCAACTATTCCGCCATCAACAATTTCGGCGTGACGTTTGCGAAGGGAGAATATCTTCTGTTCCTGAACAACGACACCGAGCTGATCGCAGAGAACTTTATCGAGGAAATGCTGCAGTTCTGCCAGCGGAAGGATGTGGGGGCCGTCGGCGCAAGACTCCTCTACGAGGACAATACGATTCAGCACGCGGGGGTGGTCGTCGGCTTTGGCGGCATCGCGGGACACACCTTTATCGGACTTCACAAGTCGGAGAACAGCTATTTCCACCGCGCCATGAGCGGACAGGATTACAGCGCCGTGACGGCGGCGTGCATGATGAGCAAGCGGAGCGTCTTTGACGAGATCGGCGGATTCACCGAGAAACTGGCGGTGGCGTTCAATGACATCGATTATTGCATGAAAGTGCGGAAGGCTGGTTATCTGGTGGCGTACGCACCCTATGCGCTTCTCCATCACTACGAGTCAAAATCCAGAGGTCTGGAGGACACGCCGGAGAAGGTGGCACGGTTTAACCGCGAGATCCGGATTTTCTCAGAGCGCTGGCCGGAGATCCTCCGGGACGGAGATCCGTTCTACAATCCGAATCTGACGCTCCGCAAATCGGACTTCTCCCTGCGGGATCTGAAGAAGGAGAAGATCGGAGAACCTTATAAACTGGAGATCTGACAGGATTTCCCGACCATATTGAGAGACGGGACAAATGCAGTATACAACAACCATCGTTATTCCAAACTACAACGGACTTCATTTCATGGAGCCGTGTCTGCGGACACTGGAGAGACAGACCTACAAGGGGTTTCGGCTCCTGATCGTGGACAACGGCTCGACGGACGGAAGTGCCCAGTGGCTGAGGGAACATGAGAAAATGTGGGCCGGCGAGGAGAGTCCGTTTCCGGGATTCCGCGCGATCCTTCTCCCGGAGAATACCGGATTTTCCGGCGCGGTGAATGTGGGCATCAAAGCGGCGGACACGCCGTATGTGATCCTTCTCAACAATGATATCAAGGCAGATCCGTATTATGTTGCGGAGCTGGTGCGCGCGATCTCGAAGAGCGAGCGGATCTTTTCCGTTAGCAGCCGGATGATTCAGATGTATCACCCGGATCTCATGGACGATGCCGGCGATATGTATTCCGTTTTCGGATGGGCGTATCAGAGAGGCGTCGGCCGGAGTGTGAAGAAGTACCGGAGACCGGCGAGAGTTTTCTCGGCCTGTGCCGGCGCGGCGATCTACCGGAGAAAGGTATTCGAGGAGATCGGATACTTTGACGAGATGCATTTTGCCTATCTGGAAGACCTGGATGTGGGGTACCGCGCCCGGATCTACGGATATGAGAACATCTACTGCCCGGCGGCAAAGGTCCTTCATGTCGGCAGCGGTACCAGCGGATCGAAATACAATCCGTTTAAGGTAAAACTTGCCGCGAGAAACAATATTTATCTGAATGTCAAAAATATGCCGCTTCCTCAGCTTGTGCTGAACGCATTGCCGATCTTTGCGGGAATGTGTGTGAAGTACGCATTTTTTAAAAAAAGAGGATTCGGCAAAGAATTCCTCAGCGGGGTATGGGAAGGGTTCCGCACCGCGAAACAATGCCGGAAGGTTCCCTGTCTTCCGGAGCACCTGAAAAACTATCTCATGATCGAAGCGGAACTGATCTTCGGAGCGGTTCTCTACATCTATGAGTTTGCAGTACGCCATCTGGAAAATGCTTTTCGCGGAAAAGAAGATGCCGATGGCGTGGAAGGGAAACATAACGCATGAATTATGATGACGACGAGCTGCAGCGCATGCGCGCCCGCAGACAGGAGAGAAGAAGAATTTCGGAGTCTACGGACCGCATGTCTGGAAGCTCCCGGTATTCCTACGGTTCAGATTCCCGCAGCAGATCCGGTTCTGCCGGCAGAAGCTACGGAAGCGGATACGGCGCGAACGGGTCTCGGAGCGGATCTTCCTCTTACGGCTCGGGCCGGAGCGGAAGCACGGCGGGGG
>NZ_FOIL01000045.1 GCF_900101295.1 [Clostridium] aminophilum
GGTGACAGCTTCCTTGGCGAAGCTCTTAGCGAGGTCTTTTCGAGCTTAGTGCGTGCCATGGAAATTCACTTAGCGAGGTTTTCTCGAGCTTAGTGAATTTGCTTACAGCGGCGTGCGCATCCTCGCGGAGCGTTTTTATTTCATAGGGAATTTCGGAGAAATTTCCTATGAAAGAACAAAGTCCGCAAGGTGATATCCCGCCAAGCAGCGTGTTCATCCTCACGGAACGTTCTTTATTTCACAGGAAATGCAGAGCTCGTTCCTGTGAAATAAAAAAAATCGCGGAGAGATCGTTTCCCATCCATCCGGATCGGTTTCAATCTCTTCGCGATATTTTATGATCTTATCCTGAAAATTCTGCTCTTCTGCTTAATTCTGGCTCCGCCGTTCTTCATCCGGAAGCTTCCCCGGGGGCGCAGCTCAGCTTTTCTCCATCCAGAAGTTTTTCGGATTGTCTCAGCTCAGCTTTTCTCCGTCCAGAAGCTTTCTCGGGTTGTCGCAGATCATCCGGCGGATCTCGGCTTCGGTGAATCCAACGCCCATCAGCTTCTCCGCAAACTCGGCAAGTCCCTCGTCGGAGTACGGGGAATTCAGCTGCCCAGCATCGGTGTCCAAAATAACATGTTCACAGCCCACCGCCCGAATCTGCTCCGCGATCTCTTCGATCATCACGCGATTATGGTATACGGTGAAATAGCTGTGCTCGATCACCGCCCCCATCCCGGCCGCCTTCTTCTGCTCTTCGATCGTGTAGCAGTCGTTCGGGTTGTCACAATGTGTCAGTACCGGCTGGAGTCCTCTGCGGATCGCTCCCTCGACCACCTTCATTCCCTCCTTTGCGGAAATGTGTCCGGTGCCGACAATCATCTTATGCGCCTCACAGGCGTCTAGCACTTCCTCTGCCTCCGGAAGAAGCTCCCCGTCCGCGCCGCAGACCGGAATAAACTTCTCCTGTTCCTCCGGAGCGGAATCCTTATGAGTGATCGCAAAATACGCTCTCGCTTCGAGAGTCGGGAACCACATAAAATGTCCGCCAGCCTGCGCGCTTCTCTCGATCGCATACGGGTTCAGTCCGCCCGCCGACCGGTTCAGGGCGATTCCGCCCTCAATGCGGAGCTGCGGATAGAGTTTCTGTACCAGTTTCGCCCTCGCCGCCGTGTCCAGATAGTGATTCTTGATCAGACAGCCGCCCATACCCGCGGCAAGAAGCCGCTCTGCCAGCTCCAGATCATCACATTTTCTCTTCACAACATCCGGTGAAGTGTGAATATGCAGGTCAATCGCGCCTCTTATCAGGTCCTTCATCATTTTCCTCCTGCCTTCATCAGACGAACAGAGGGCAGCCGCATCCTCCGATGCGCAGCCGCCCTCCTTCGCTATGTAGAAACATATCTTAATCGTATCTACTGCCCGGCGGGCCATAAATACCGATCAATCTCCAAATCCCAGGAAAACACTTTGTCAGCGTTTCCCCTGCCGGATTATCGATGCGAAACATCCGTTTCCTATGACACCGGAAACCACGGATACCATCGCTTTTCCTTAGTACGGCATGTAAATCGGTGTTACCAGCAGTACAACCAGATAGGTGATGAGAAGCATCGGAAGACCGATCTTCATGAAATCAATGAACTTATACTGTGTCCATCCAACGGTCATCATGTTCTGCGGAGCCGCAAACGGAGTTGCATAGGAAGCAGCACCGGCAAGGGTGATGATCATTGCAATCGGATACGGGCTTACGCCGATCTGCTGTGCAACCGATACCCCGATCGGCATGAACAGAAGAATGGTCGGAATGTTGGACATAACCTGAGTCAGGAATGCGGAAGCAAAGAAGATCAGGGTTGTGATCATGAATGTGCTCGGGTGCTCGCCGAGGAGATTCAGAATGATCTGAGCGACCGCATCACCGGTACCGGAGTTCTTTACACCGGTGGAGATGGCAGTCAGCGATCCAACCAGAATCATACAGTTCCAGTCAATTGCCTTGATGGCATCCTGAAGAGTCATGCACTTTGTTCCAACGATAACCAGCGCACCGATAACGGCTGCGATGTGCATCGGAACTGCCTTGAAGTTTGCTGCGATGACAACGAGAACCGCTGCCATGGTTACCGCTGCAATGGTTGCCTTTGTCTTGTTGAGTTCCTTCTTCTCGGTCTTTGCGAACTCCGGAACATAACCGGTATCCGGAATCAGCTTAGATCCGATGAAGGTGAAGTACAGGGTTCCGAGAACGCACACGCCGAGACCGAACGGAGTGATGCTGAAGAATCCGAACGGAGTGAGGCCGAGATCCGCCATGGCGTTGGCTGCGGATGCATTGGAACCTACGCCGACCAGCGTTACGAAACCACCGAACTGTGCACCGAAAAGAAGTGCAAGGAGAGACTTGGACGGTCCGAATCCTGCGGAGATACACATCGCGGTTACCAGCGGAGCCATCGCTGTCATAACACCGATGTTGGAGCAGATGGAACTCAGCAGGCAGGAAACGATAAGGGTTACGAGAATAATGTTTCTCTCATTTTTACCGGTCAGCTTTACCATCTTCTCACCGATCATGTCTGTGATACCGGTGTGGAAGAGGGACGAACCGATGACCATCATGCCGGCCAGAAGCACAATCGTAGTACTATTATAACCGCTGAAGATGTCTTTTGTCTCGATGATGCCTGTATAGGCAAGAACGATGGATGCGCCGATTGCGGTGACAGCGATCGGGAACGGCTCTGCGATAAAGAGCGCAATCATCGCTGCAAGCACAATCAGAGTGATTGTGATAGGACTCATAGGTTTACCTCCATTGAATGCGTTCCGACCGATACCCCCTGGCGGAACATTGTTTACCCCTGAACGGCTCCGGATCATCGTTTTTCCATTCCCCGATCCCCGGATGTTTCCGTTTCTTTGTTCTTATGGTGATTATATTTCACGGCAAAGTAACAATTCAAACACAGATAAATTGAATTATTGACAAAGAATTATAGTTGAATTATCCTCGCGGAGCGTTTTTATTTCATAGGGAATTTCGGAGAAATTTCCTATGAAATAAAAAATCCCGCGCTTCCGCCTCGCAGCATGAGGTCGGAAACACGGGATTCCATGGCCTTCCGGGTCTTCCGCCATGCGGAAGACCGAAAGCATATGTTCAAATCATATGGTCTCAAAAGGAGGGTTCAACCATATTGGGAAATGAGCGGATTGATTAGAAATCGAACATGCCTGCCGGCTTTGTGTTCGGCTTCTTTACGTCATCATAAGTCGGTGCTGTCTCATAATCGATCTGCGGGATCGGCCATGTCGGGTTCTTGCCCTCGTAGCACTCATTTACACCCATTGCAGCAAAGTAGGAAGCTCTGTGAGCTGCCTCTGTCGTGTTGCCGCCGATGTGCGGATACATGATAACATTGTCCAGTGTAAGAAGCGGGTTCTTCGGATCTACCGGCTCCTGCTTCAGAGCGTCGATACCTGCACCTGCGATGATGCCGTCGCGGCATGCCTCGTACAGAGCGTCTTCGTCAACCAGAGCACCGCGTGCTGTATTGATCAGGAATGCGGTATCCTTCATCTGCTTCAGGCGATCCATGGTGATCATGCCCTTTGTGACAGATGTGGACGGAGCATGCAGGGATACGTAATCAGACTCGTTGAAGATGCGGTCAATATCACGAACAACCTCAACGCCATCCGGGAAATCCTTTGCCGGCTTGTACGGATCGTAAGCCAGAACGTTCATCTCAAGCGCAAGCGCTCTCTTGGCAACACGGCTTCCGATGTTACCGCAGCCGATGAGACCAAGTGTCTTACCGTTCAGAGTGTTCTTTCTAACCTTCAGTTTTGCCTTGTAGAAGTCATCTACCCATGTCTTATGAAGAACAGTAACGTTACGGCTCATCTCGAACATAAGAAGAAGTGCAGTCTCTGCTACGGATGTGCTGTTTGCAACCGGTGCGTACAGAGTCTGAACGCCCATCTCACGGCAGGTCTCAAGGTCTACGGTATCGTAGCCAGCGCCGTGACGAACGAGGCACTTCAGGTTCGGGTTTGCCTTCAGTACTTCTCTTGTCATCTTTGTGATACGAACGATGATCGCATCCGGCTGATACTCTTCGAAGTCTGCCTTAACATCCTCAGACTCGAAGCCACGGCCCTTGATCAGTGTGTGGCCTGCATCTCTCAGAAGCTGCTCGCCCTCTTCCATGATTTCCTGCGGCAAAAGAATTTTCCAACCCATAATTTAACCTCTCTCGATGTGTGTGTTTGACATGTTCACTGTATTCCGATATCCCCGGAAGACACGCATCCTTACGCGGTCTTCCAAAGATCCGTATTCATTGAAAAATGGTAACCTTCGGGAAATCCCGAGGAATCCTCTCCGATCAGTTCTCGTATACTCCGTCGATGATCTCGAATTCCTTGTCAGCCAGAGTCTTGTTGACCCAGTCACGGTTGATGGTGCCTGCCTTGGTCTTCTCGAGCTTGCCGCCGTCAGCCTCCATGAATGCCTGAGCCTTCGGAAGAACTTCCGCTGCGTCATTTCTCGGGATGCAGATGATACCATCCGGATCTGCCAGAATGATATCGCCCGGGTTTACGCTGATACCGCCGCAGGAGATCGGAACGTTGATTTCGCCCGGACCCTCTTTGTACGGGCCGCCCGGAGTCGTGCCGGTAGCGTATACCGGGAAGTCCCACTTGCCGATCTCATCGATGTCACGGATCGGGCCGTCCAGGATGATACCTGCGATCTTCTTCTGAAGATACAGATAAGCCATCATAACCTCACCCATCAGTGCACGGGTGTTGTCCTCTTCGTTGGATACAACCAGAACATCGCCCTCCTGGCAGAAGTTCAGTGCTGCGTGAAGAGCCAGGTTATCACCGGCACGGCACTTAACGGTGTAAGCCGGTCCGCACATCATCTGAGCCTTCGGGCTGGATACCAGATGAATTCTCGGATTCATTGCGCAGCTGCGTCCCATAACGTCTGCGGTATTGGAAGCCGGGATCTTCTTGAATTCCTCGATGAGCTTCGGATCCGGCATATTTCTCTTCAGATAGATTCTCTTTCCTACTGACATGATATTTCTCCTTTTTAAACTATTCGGATTCGTGTGATACGCATCCGGTGTTATGTGCATTGTTATCTTATATCCGATATGTTACTCTTCCGGTTTCTCAAATTCAAACAGTGTAAAATTGGTTTTTTTACAAACTTTCTTTGTTAATGTTTTCCTTCCGGTCTGCGCTCATCTTCGCGGATTGTTAGACTTCAGCCGGAAACCGTATACAGGCCGAATCAGAATGTCACGTCGCGGTGAACCATCTCTCCGTCCTTTACCGTCAGTACCGGCTGGTATACTAGGTGCCCGGTCATGGTCGTCTGATCCGGATGGCCGAAGGAACGGTCGCCGAAGACATTTTCCTTGTCCACCGGGCGATAAACCGCGATGTCCGCAGGATGGCCGACGGTCAGCGATCCGATCTGGTCCTCCATTCCCATATGCTTTGCCGGATTGATGGTGCAGCGGCGAATAATCTCATAGAACGGAATGCCGAGGGCCGCATACTTGGAGATCTGCATGGCCATGTTGAAGGAAGTCGGTCTCAGATGCATGCTCAGGTGTGTCAGATCCGATGCGATGATATCCGGAAGGAATCCCTCCCCGATCGCCGCCCGGGCCACCGGAAGGCCGAAATGCTCTCTCGCGTCCGCCGTCTCAAAGATGACGCCGCGTTCCCGCGCTTTGTAGGCCGCTTCGATGACCTTTCCGTTCTGAACGAGACTGGATCCTTTGTTCATATACATATGGGTGATGACATCCCCCGGGCGGAGAATCTCCAACAGTTCCGAGAGCTCTGCCGGCGGATCCGTGCAGTGAACCATAACCGACACGCCGAGGTGTTCCGCCACCTGAATGGTTTTCTTCAGCGGCTCATAACCCATATCCTTCACGATAAACCTGCTGGTGCGAAGCTTCAGTCCCAGAAGCTCATCCCCGTACTGCGCAAAGCAGGCACGGAGTTTGCCTTCATCGATATGGTCCGGCGCCACATCCTCCGGTGTGGGAAGGGACTGAAGACCGGTGGTGCAGACATTGACATAGGCCTTGATCCGGACTTTATCCATCTGAATGAACGGACGGTACATATGATAATTTGCCGGCCCCGAGCTTCCTGCATCCACCACCGTGGTCACGCCGGCGCCGAAGCAGGCGCTTGCCGCCGGAAGGCCGATATTGGCCAGAGGCCACACATGGGCGTGATGATCAACCAGTCCCGGAGTGACATAGCATCCGGCCGCATCGATCGTATTGATGGTGTCTTCCGGAAGATCCGGTCCGACTGCCCTGATGCGGCTGCCTTCCACCATGACATCCATGACTCCGTCGATATTGTTCGCGGGGTCAATGATATGTCCGTTTTTGATTACTAACATAAAATGTCCTTTCTATAATTAAGAAGGTGACAAATCCATGCAACAACAATGCCGCATGGACGCAACAACGGGCCCGGAAAAACCGGGCCCGAAAGCATATCATGCTGCAAACTGCCCATGATCTCAATTATGCTTCATATGATGATTACGTATCAGATGATTCGCCGTTCCGCGGGACGCCAATTTCCGCAGATTTGTTTTGTCAGCCTTCCTCTTCGGAAGTATCGACTTCCTCGCCCTTCGCAGCGGCTGCCTTCTTCTCCTGAAGGTTCTTGCGAACCGTCCAGGTAACGGATACCACACCGACGATCAGGAACGCTGCGGAGATCGGTCTCTGCTGGAAGATCATCCAGCTTCCGTGGCTCGCCTGGAGTGCCTGACGAAGATTCTCCTCCAGCATGGATCCGAGGATGAATCCGATGATCAGCGGAGTGGACGGAACCTTCAGTTTCTTGAAGAGCAGTCCGAGAAGTCCGAAGAACAGGATGCACTGTACATCAAATACACGGCTTCCCGCGCTGTATCCGCCGACGCAGCACATTACCATGATGATCGGAAGAAGGATGTGCTTCGGAATATCAAGGAGTTTTACAAAGATCGGAAGACCGAGTCTTTCGAAGATCAGCATGAACACGGAGGACACGATCAGGGCAAAATAGATGCCGTAAACGTACTGTCCGGATTTGTCAAAGATCAGCGGACCCGGGCTGATCGCATGAACCTGCAGACCGCCGAGGAATACCGCCGCTACGGTGTTGCCCGGGATACCCATGCACAGAAGCGGAACAAGGGAACCGCCGATAACGGCATTGTTTGCCGCCTCAGAAGCGATGACACCATCGATGATACCGGTTCCGAACTTCTCCGGATACTTGGAGGTATTGCGAACCATTGTGTAGGAGAGCAGTCCCGCTGTGGAACCGCCGATCCCCGGAAGGATACCGATTGCGATACCGATCACAGAAGAGATCAGTGCATTCGGAAGCTGCTCGATGAATTCCTTCATGGTCACGCCGTAACCCTTCAGGTTGTAGCCCTTTTTCTGGAAACGGTCGCTGAGGTGCTTACGGTCAAAACCGGTGAGAATGATATCGGTTACCGCGAATACACCGATCAGAAGAACCGTGATATCAAAACCGGAAAGAAGCTGATAGTTGCCGAATGTGAATCTTGTCTGCGCATCGATCGGCGCCATGCCGACCATCTTCAGCGAGATACCCACCAGTCCCGCGATCAGTCCGTTCAGCATATCCTTACCGGAAAGAGACGCGATGATGGTCAGAGAAAATACCGCTACCGAGAAATAGTCCGCTGCCGAGAAAAGCAGGCAGACCTTCGCAAGGAACGGGGAAATAAATGCCAGCGCCACGATACCGATGATTGAACCGATGAACGAATACAGAATTCCGACACCGAGAGCCCGTCCGGCATCACCGCGTTCTGCCATCGGGCCGCCGTCAAATACGGTGGAGATGGAGGACGGTGTTCCCGGAATCTTCAGAAGGATCGCGGAGATCAGACCACCGGAGATACCTCCCATGTAAAGACCTACCAAAAGGGCGATACCGTTGGTTGCTTCCATTCCGAAGGTAAGCGGAAGGAAGAGAACGACTGCCATGGTTGCGGACAGTCCCGGAATCGATCCGAAGATGATTCCGATCATGGTTCCGAACCAGATCAGGAAGAGACAGTAGGGATTAAATACATTGATAAATGCCTGTGCTACCATTTGTTATATCCCTCCTTCTCAGAATCCGAAGACGCCCTGCGGAAGCGGCATCTGGATCACATACGCAAACAGAAGATCAACTGCCAGCGGAACCGCAACGGCGATAACCGCGAACAGAACCGGTTTACGATTGGTATTGTCGCTGAGCCAGAGAATCTGCGCGAACAGATAGACGGCGGAGGACAGAACGAAGCCTACCGGCTGGAACATTGCCATATACAGCAGCATCAGGACAATGGTGCCGATACCGCCGATCAGATCATCGTCACTCTTCGGTTTGATATTGTCTGTAGGTACTTTTCTGGTCAGTGTGATGATCAGTTTCGCGATGGAAACAACAATCATACATCCGGCAATAAACATCGGCACATAACCGGAACCAACATCCGACGCGATCGTCTTTCTGATTCCCACGGCACAGCTCATCATAAACGCGCCGAATGCAAGAAAGATCACGGATGTAAGCAGGTCTCTCTGCTTGTTCGTCATTGTCTTCTCCTTTCTTATAGCCTGCACAAACTGACATCACTTCTGTGCTGTGTCTTTCATGTCAGGTCGCAAAAAAAAGTCTTTCTATCTCACTCTTTTTAAAATCCCCCGGAACTGAACTTCAGTCCCGGAGGATCTACAGTTACTCAAAATAGGTTTTCGTCAGACCGGATATGAATTACTGAGCCATTGCTGCCTTCAGCTCTTCAACCTCAGCCTTGTCTTCCTTGCCTGTGGTCTCAGCATCTCTGTAAAGCGGAGCTGCGTGGTAGGTAGCAAGAGTCTTCTTGAACTCCTCCGACTCAGCAACTTCCTTACAAGCAGCAGACAGCTTGTCTACGATTGCCTGATCTGCGCCTGCCGGGAACTTAACCTCATACTTCTTTGTGGACTTGCAGTCATAACCCTGCTCTTTCAGAGTCTTAACGTCTACGCCATCCATCGGCTTATCGGAGAAAACACCGAGAGCGATGACATCACCTTTTTCGATGTAGTCTTCTACGTTCATGTAGTTAACCGCGATCAGGTCAACCTGTCCGCCAAGGAATGCTGCAAGACGATCGCCTGCTGCAGTACCTACATCGATGTTATCGAACTGGATGCCTGCTGCCTTCTCAAGAGAGTTACCAACGTACTGGGTTGTGGAACCGAATACGGTAGAGTAGCGAACAACGCCCGGATTAGCCTTTGCGTCGGCGATCATATCCTCCAGGTTGTTCCAGCCGCGGCTGTACTGCTTGTAGGAACCGTTCGGGGAAAGAGCTACCAGTGTGTAGGTTGCATCTTCTGCCACGGTACATACGTTTGTAAAGTTATCGGTGTAAGAGAAATCTGCGGTTCCCATTGCTTCCTGAACCAGCGCTGCACCGGTATGTGTGAAGAAAATGTTGTAACCGTCCGGAGCCTTGCTCATAACGTCCTTTGCAGCTACCAGACCGGAACCGCCGGTAAGGTTTGTGATGACGAAGTTCTGGCCGAGCTTCTCGCCGACTGCCTGGAACAGAGCACGGCAGTAAGTATCGGTATCACCGCCTGCGCTGTACGGAAGTGTTACGGTTACCGCCTTCTTCGGCCAATCCGTTGTTGCGCCTGCATCTGCCGCCTTGGACTCGCCTGCTGCCTTGGTCTCAGCAGCTGCAGCGGTAGTAGCCGGAGCAGAACCAGCGGAGTTAGCATTTGCGCAGCCTGCAAGGGTTGCTGCGGTCATAGCTGCTGTGAGTAATGCTGCCCATGTTTTCTTCATCATAAGAGTACTCCCTTCGTTTTTTGGGACAAAAAACCTTCGTTTTTGTTCCGGATCTTTGTGAAATATTGCACTTTATAAAGTGCTTCCCCATGTATGCCTGTATGATAATTCATACAATCTCACAAAGCAAACAACCAAATTTTTGCAAAGTCACAATTTTTTCTTGTATCGCCTCAAGATATTATTTTCTTTTTATTATTGATAAAAATTAATACATATTTTTTTATTTTTTCGTCCTCTCACTTTGCTTTTCATTCCATTTTATAGAAAATATGCACAATTTTTAGTGTGGAATTTTGGAATGTCATAGTCCTTTTGCGCCCAGCTCCGACGCCCACCTTCGCTTTCTCATTGTATTTCCACGACGTTTACGATATGCTTGATAGAACGCGGATCCCGGACATTCCCGCATACTGCTGCCGAAGCGGATACTCCCCGAACCATGTCCCGTACGCACCGGCCAAATCCGCCGGAAAAGGCTGCTCCGCCCCGATCCATCAACGTTTTTCCATCATTCAGGAGGTTTTCTCATGGAACCACTTTACAACATCACCGAAGTCTTAAACCGGGAAGATTATCTGCGCTACAGCAACACCGTATCCGGTTCCAAAAAACTCATCGTCAATCTGTTTTCCACCGGAATCGGCATCCTGCTCTACGCCGTCTCCATCCTGAACTTTCTGAGCCAGCGGATGATTCCCGCATTTATCTGCCTGACCGTTGGCTTTATCTATCTGTATTTCTTTCACAATCTGTGGCCGAAGCTTCTGAACGCCGCCTACGACCGGACCAAAGTTCTGTATGAGACCACGCAGTCTCTGGTCTTCTATGAAGATCACCTGGACGAGAGCTGGACCGAACTCGGCACAACCGTGACGATCCCGTACAGCGAAATCACATCCGTTCTGGAAAATGATGACGACATCTATCTTATGAGATCCAAAACCAACGGCGTCATCATCAAGAAATTCCGCTGTTCTTCCGAAATGATCCGTTTCCTTCTCGGAATCAATAAAAGAGGTTAACCGAATCTCCTCAGACTCCAACATATCCATCAGCCCACACAGGCGGGTGGTTAATCGGAATTCACAGAACAAAGTCCGCCGCTGGTCACCGTTAGGTAACAGCTTCCTTAGCGAGGTTTTCTCGAGCTTAGTGAATTTGCTTACAGCGGCGTGCGCATCCTCGCGGAGCATACGAAAAAGCCGACGCACCCCAGCGCCGGCTTTTTCGTATGGTATGGTAGTATGGTATAACTATGACAAAATGGGGTGATACACACGTATTTTTGATCGAAGCAGCACTCCCGGCCGCCGTCAGATCTGTATCTGCGGCGTTTCCTTTTGTGCCCTGTCTTTCGATGGTCATATGATAATCGCTTCTCTTCCACAAAGCAAACATTCAATTTTTGCTATATTGACAACATTTCTTTGTAGTTGGTATTTACAGCGGCTCATCTTATGCTATACTTTGTTTTAACTGAAATCGAGATCCCGCATCGAGAGGTATGCCATGGATATAACAAGTCTGTATTACTTTCGCGAACTGACCAAAGATCTGCACATGACACGGACCGCAAACCGTCTCTTTATCTCACAGCAGACACTGAGCAACCACATCATCCGCATGGAGGAAAGCCTCGGCGTAAAGCTGTTTCACCGTAAGCCCTCCCTATCTCTGACCTACGCCGGCGAGAAGGTTCTCCGCTTCGCCGATACCGTTCTGGCCGAGCAGGCCAACCTGACGGATATCCTTGCGGAAGTCAAGCAGGATGACACCGGTGTAATCAACCTGGGCGGAAGTACGCTTCGACTGAATGCCTGTCTCCCGGTGATTCTTCCGTTCTTTACCGAGCGCTACCCGCATGTCGAACTGCGGATCGATGACGATATCACGAAAAATCTGGAGCCGATGGTGACCGGCGGCGACCTTGACATGGCGGTGATCGCGTCCACCAGCGACGATCCGAATCTGATCCAGACGGAACTGATGAAAGACCAGATCTTCCTCTGCATTCCGCACGACCTTCTCGTATCCTGTTACGGCGAAGACGCAGCAGCCGCGCTGGAGGAAAAATCCATCCATGGAGCGGATATCGCCGATTTTTCCCGGCTCCCGTTCATGCTCTTCAACAACCGCCTCGGAAAGCAGGTCCAGCACTGCTTTGATGAAGCCGGTTTTGCCCCGAAACCGTATATCACCTGCTCTTACATGCAGCTCTATCTGAGTATTGCATTCCGCGGACCGGCCGCATTTTACTCCACCCGCATGGCGCTTTTGTCGCGCCATCATGAGATTCCGGACAGCCTGAACATTTTCCCGCTTCTTCTGAACGGCGAGCGAATGTATCAGGATCTGATGCTGATCCGGAACCGCCAGCGGTATCTCACCAAATACTCTTCCTATCTGATTGAGCTGATGCAGCAGTTCTTCTCGACGGTTCAGGATACCAGGATCGCGCAGACCGCAAAAAAAGACTGAGCCAAAACGAGCTGAAACACACTTCGCAAGTTTCGAGCGTTTCGCAGCAGTCGCCAGCTCCTCACCGGGGCGTGGGCTTTGGCAAGTTAGCCTCTCCAAAAAAATGGCTCAACGGATCCGTTTATCGTTTTATCAATTATTCCATTTTGAAAAAAACAGCGACAGGTCACGGCTTCTAACCATGACCTGTCGCTGTTATGCTATCTGTCAGGCATTATAATACTTTTCAAACTCGATCGGATTCGGTACCGTCGAAATCTCCCGGCATTCCTCGCGCTTTCTCGCGATGAAATTCCGGATCAAATGCTCCGGGAACACACCGCCTTCCATCAGATAATCGTGATCTTTTTCCAGACAGTCGAGCGCCTGCTCCAGACTGGTCGGCAGATGCTCAAGTTTTGCCTGCTCCTCCGCGGGGAGATTGAACAGGTTCACGCTGAACGGTCCCCATCCGCGGTCTCTCGGATCGATCTTCCGCCGGATTCCGTCCAGTCCCGCCATCAGCAATGCTGCCATCGCGTAATACGGGTTGCAGGTCGCATCCGGATTGCGAATCTCAAAACGGCGCACCTCCGGGCTCTTCGCATACGCCGGAATCCGGATGACCGCGCTGCGGTTTCCGGTCGCATATCCGACGGTAACCGGCGCTTCATATCCCGGCACCAGACGTTTGAACGAGTTCGTACTCGGGTTCGTGATCGCGCACAGCGATCCGATATGTTCCAGAAGTCCGCCCATAAAATAATGGGCTTCCTGACTCAGATGCGCGTCGCCCTGATCATCGGAGAAGATGGTGTGTCCGTTCTTCCGAAGGATCATATGGATGTGCATGCCGCTTCCTGCTTCCCCGAAGACCGGCTTCGGCATAAAGGTCGCCGTCTTCCCGTATTTGAACGCAGTGTTGCGGATAATGTATTTCATATTCAGGACAGCATCGGCCATCGCCGGCATTGGCCCAAACTTCGGTTCCACCTCGAACTGCCCTGCCGCGCCGACTTCCGGATGATGATATTTCACCGCAATCCCGGCATCCTCCATATGCAGGCACATTTCCGAACGGCAGTCATAAGTGTCATCATACGGCTGTGTGATATGGTAATTGCCCTGCTTCGGAACGATCATTCCGGTTCCGTTGGTTCCGCTGTTCCAGTGCGCGTGCTCGGTATCCATCGAGACGGCAATCGCGTCATCCGACACCTTCCAGTTCACCTCATCAAAGAGATAGAATTCCAGTTCTGGAAGAACCAGCATCTCGTCCGCAATGCCGGTGGACTTCATATAATTCTCCGCGGCGATCGTCAGATTTCTCGGATACTGATCCAGCGGCTTATTCTCCGGGTCATCGATCACCATGGCATTTCCGCCGATGGAGAGCGTCGGTGTCTCACAGAACGGGTCCAGCATCGCCGTGTCCAGATCCGGAATAAACACCATGTCGCTCTTTTCCAACATAGCGTATCCATAGTTCGACGCGTCAAATCCGATTCCCGATTTCACCGTGTCCTCGCAGAATCTGGATGCCGGAATCGTCACATGCCGAAGCTTTCCGTCAATGTCCACCATACGGAAATCCACCATCTTCACGCCCTGCTGCCGGATAAATTCCTGAATATCGCTGACTGTTTTTGCCATCACTTTTCCCCCTTGTTTTTATGATGATATTTTCAAAATACAATTTTTCATACAACAGAGATTTGCGCGTGTTTTATATGTCTTTATTTATATTTATCATTCAATTTAATTATATCTATCTAAGATGCACAGTCAATGAAAGCGGTGCAATCCGGTTATCGCTTGTTCCGATATCCCTTATCTTCCGGCTCGATAAGGGAGTTTGACGGCATTTATCTTTTTTCTTCATCAATTTATCAAAACAAATCACATTTTCATGACGTATTTTTGTGCATTTTATAGGTTATACTCTATGTGCAAATAAAATCTTTTAGGGAGGATGTACATGAAAAACAAGGTGTTAAAGAATCTTATGGCTCTCGGCGTCTGCGCCGCTCTGGCGTCCGCGCCCATCGTTGCATACGCTGCTCCTGCCGCTCTGGATGCTGCGGGTGAGGCAGTTGCACAGGCGAACGCAGATGCGGTCACCATTTCCATCAACAAGACAGTTCCACGCGTTGACTATGTCAGCAACATCGTTTACAAGCAGATCAACTCCGCTTCATCCCATCAGTCTTTGGTCCTGAATATGCTTCTTCCAAAACTGGAAAACAATGCTTCCGCACCGGTTGTCATGTTCGTCAAAGGAAGCGGTTTTACTGCCATGAATCTGGACGGCTTTATGCAGCAGCGCCTGTATCTGGCTCAGAAGGGCTTTGCTGTCATCGAAGTCGAGACCCGGGTTGTTCCGCAGGCAACCTTCCCGTCTCAGGTGATCGACGTGAAGGCAGCGATCCGCTACGTCCGCGCGCATGCCAAGGAGTTCAACCTCAATGTCAACAAGATCGGTATCTGGGGTGACTCCTCCGGCGGCTGGGCGGCAACGCTCACTGCCACCTCCAACGGCGTCAAGGAATTCGAGGAAGGCGACAACCTGAATTACTCCAGCAACATCGCGGCCTGCGTTGATTTCTATGGTCCGACGGATCTGCAGACCATCGGCAAGGGCCAGGGTGAAGATGTTGAAGCCTCTCACGACTCCGCATCCACCACGGAAGCCATGCTGGTAAATGGCACCGCCTTCGGCACAAACCCGGGCGGCTCCATCAATTCCGATCCGGCCAAAGCCCAGAAGGCAAACCCGATTACCTATATCGATAAGAAAGATCCGGCGTTCCTGATCTTCCACGGAACAAACGACAATCTGGTTTCCGTATACGAGTCCCAGATCCTGTATGAGAATCTGAAGAAAGCCGGTGTCCCGGCTCAGCTCGTTTACGTACAGGACGGCACGCACGGCGGCGCTGAGTTCTATCAGCCGGAAATCATGGATATGGTTGCAAACTTCTTCACGGAGAAGTTGACAAAATAATCATTTATCAGAAGAAAGGAAAACGGTATGCGAAAATCCATCAAAAAATTCCTCACCGGCCTGTTCGCTGCTGGAATGATCATTGCCGGCAGCACCACTGCCTCCGCGGCGGTACGGTTTGACAAGCTTCCGACACTGGTCTACAGCGAACTGGACGGCCTCATGAAAAAGCAGGCCGCGAAATACGTCCGCAAAGACAACGTCGTTCCGATGCTCTGGCAGGGCTTCCTGGAAATGAACATTTCCGAAGGACGTACCGCCAAGCTTTATGTTCCGGACAACACCCCGCAGGGCGCGATGTTTGTCGCAATGAACGTTCCGGCAGGACAGGATCCGGGCGACTTCATCGTGAACAGCGGCTGGAAGGCAAAAGCGGATCAGGAAGGCATCTGCCTCTTTGTTCTGGAACCGGCGAAAGGTTCCGGCTGGGGCACCGTAGAAGAGGAAGCGGACTATGTCAAGGCAGCCATCGGTGCAGCCCGTGCCGGGAAATGGCTCCAGCCGGGTCCGTCCATCTACCTGGTCGGCTACGGCGAGATCGGATCGCTGATTCAGAAATACGCCATGGAGAATCCGATCGCGGTTGCCGGCGCTGCATTCTTTGACGCAAGTGAGATCGACGCATCCTACCTTAAGGAAAACGGCGCCGTTTCCTTCGATACCGATACCAAGAAGTACGGCGTGACCAGAAAAGAAGTACCGGTTCCGGTCTTCCTCGCGAACGGTGCAGAGGACGGCAACACCGGAGCGGTAACCGCATACTGGACCGCTGCCGCAAATGACAAAAATGCCGTTTCCCGCTTTGCTCCGGAAGGCGCAGCCGTTCTCGCGAACTCTGTAAAGTCCGAGACAAAGGCATATAACTACGTCTCCACGGATACCACCGATGCGGCATGGGCATTTATGGATCAGTACTACCGCTATGGCGGCGGCGTACTTTCCAACGCCATCTCCTGGAAGTTTGATTACAACAAGGGCGGCGTGGAATTCCGTAGTTTCACAGACTCCAACGGCATTGACCGCCAGTATCTCGTATACATTCCGCAGGCCTACGCAGGCCAGAAGCTTCCGGTTGTTGTCGCTTACCACGGTGCTTCCACCTCCATGCGCAACTTCTTCGAGAACACTCTCTGGTACAACATTGCGGACCGCGAGGGCATCATGCTGGTATTCCCGGAGTCTTCTCTGATCCCGGTTCCGTCCACTCTCGGAGGAGGCGAGAAGAACCCGACCGCATACCGCGCGCTCTGGACCATCGAAGATCCGAGCCTGAAGCTCACCGATTACGTATACGCAAAAGATCTTCTGGACAATATCGGCCAGAATTATCCGTACGTTGCGGACACCGGCCGTATGTACTGCACCGGTCACTCTATGGGATGCATGATGACCCACTACCTCGGCAGCACCGATGTTTCCCACCGCTTCGCGGCAATGGGCGCAACCTCCGGACCGCTGATGGCAAAAGAAGAAACCGGTTCTCAGGTTGTTCCGATGCTTCACACCATGGCAGAGTACGACATGTGGAGCTATGACTTAAACAAGGATTCCAGCATGGTGATCAACGCTGCCAATATGTGGCTGACCAAAAATCATCTTGCTGACGCAGAAAATGTTGACGCAGTCCGCCGGGCCGGCTACGCTGCAACCAGAAAGGACGGACGTTGGAACACTTCCGTATGGACCAGCGCAGATGGCGCACCGCTCTACAAGTACATCTGGGTAAGCCAGAAGGATCACGTTAACATGCCGTCCGAGAATGAACTCCTCTGGAACACCTGGTTCAAGCACTGGAATATGTTCACCGACACCGGCATCCGCTACTATGACGGAATTGCGGTAAAATAAACGCCGCCGGCATTCCGGTAAAGCCGGATTACAGAACGGAATGGACGCTACACAATAACTGTATTCATTACAGCCCCGTCACACAATGCAATTCCTGTGACGGGGCATTTTATCGGTTATCGATCGGTTATCTATCGGCTTTTTCGAAAATCGTTTGATATTTCCGCGGAAATTGTGTATATTGACAAATGTTGGATATCAATTCAGTCGGAGATCAGCTCCGGCTGAAGTAACCGCTCCGCGAGGGTGAGCAAAGTCTCGGTCTGGAATTGTGTCTGCATATACAGATTCGAAACCGATGCATAAAATCCGCGGGCGAGTCGTGAATATCTGGAAAGGAATGCATCATGAAATTTTTTATCGATACCGCAAATGTAGATGAGATCAGAGAAGCGGCAGACATGGGAATTATCTGCGGCGTCACCACCAATCCGTCCCTGATTGCAAAAGAAGGAAGAGATTACGCAGAGACTCTGAAGGAGATCACAACCATCGTTGACGGTCCGATCAGCGGAGAGGTAAAGGCTACCACAACCGACGCGGAGGGCATGATTCGCGAAGGCCGTGAGATCGCAGCGCTTCATCCGAACATGGTTGTCAAGATCCCGATGACCGCAGAAGGTCTGAAGGCCATCAAAGTTCTGAATTCCGAGGGCATCAAGACAAACTGCACACTGATCTTCACTGCAAACCAGGCTCTTCTGGCTGCAAGAGCGGGCGCAACTTACGTTTCCCCGTTCCTCGGAAGACTGGATGACATTTCCACAACCGGAATCGATCTGATCTATGATATTGTAGAGATCTTTGCGAACTATGAGGACATCGATACTCAGATCATCTGCGCATCCGTCCGCAACCCGCTTCACATCATCGAGTGTGCGAAGTCCGGCGCAGACATCGCTACCGTTCCGTTCAAGGTTCTGATGCAGATGATGAATCATCCGCTGACCGACGCCGGAATCGAGAAGTTCAAGGAAGATTACACCAAGGTATTTGGCGAGTAATCGGTTCGGAAAACTGAATTAAGCGCAAAAGAAGATGGAGATCAGCCATTCCGGTGATCTCCATCTTTTTTTGTTTCATATTCGATCCGTATTTGTTCTTACTTTTTTACGAAGTCCGATTACTTGAAATATCTGTTCAGCAGTCCAAGGAATGCTTTTCCGTGTCTTGCCTCGTCGCGAGCCATCTCATGAACGGTGTCATGGATCGCATCCAGATTCAGAGCCTTCGCTCTCTTTGCAAGATCGGTCTTTCCGGCAGTAGCGCCGTTCTCCGCCTCAACACGCATCTGAAGGTTCTTCTTTGTGCTGTCGGTCAGAACCTCACCGAGTAGCTCCGCAAACTTTGCAGCGTGCTCAGCCTCTTCAAATGCAGCTGTCTTATAATACTCACCAATCTCCGGATATCCCTCGCGGTATGCAACACGGCTCATTGCAAGATACATACCAACCTCAGAGCACTCACCCTGGAAATTCGATCTCAGGTCCTCTTTGATGTCATCCGGTGCATCGGAAGCAACACCAACCACATGCTCTGCAGCCCATGTCATATCATCGCCCTGCTTTACAAACTTGGAAGCCGGTGCCTGACAGACCGGACATTTCTCCGGAGCCTGCTCACCCTCAAAAACATAACCACAAACGCTGCATACCCATTTTGCCATAGTCTTTTCCTCCTTATTCGGAAACCGGTTGATTGTTTTCGCTTTCTTTGCTGTTCAGACAGCTGCCGCATTTGCCATAGAAAAATGTCGCCGCCGAGTCAATCTTTCCATCCACATACGGTGCCACATGCGAAATGATGCCGTGGTGCATCTCGACGGGAATATCACTGACCGCTCCGCATTCTCTGCAGATAAAATGATAATGCGGCTGTGTATTCGCATCAAAATGTTCCGTCCCGTCTCCCGTGCTGAATCGCTGGATCATCCCCATATCCGAAAGAAGATTCAGATTCCGGTAGACGGTTCCAAGGCTGATCTTTGGATAATCCTTCTGAATATCGCGGTACACCATGTCTGCGGTCGGATGATCAAAACGATGAGCAAGACAGTTCATAATTGCTTCCCGCTGTCTGCTGTGATTCAATCGTTGCAACTGCAGCCTCCTGTCTTTTTCAAAAATCAGTAACTGTTACTGATTTTATTTAACACCACTTGTCCCTCAATGTCAACTGTATTCTAAAATTTTTTCTTATCACTGCCGAGATGACGAACACGATTTGCTGCTTCGGATACGTCTAATCCTATATTAGAACAGGCCATCCACTACCTGGCCGCTCACTCTCAGGCAGCTCGCTTCCAAACCGCCCACTCCGGGGCGGCCCCGGAAGCGAAAGCCCAACACCATCACACGCGGCATCAGATATAAGATTTCCGGTAGAGCTCATATCCCAGCTCATTCAGATAATTCGGAACATAGCGCACGCTGACGCGGATAAATTCCTTCGTCTTTTCATCAAGCTCGTCATACGGCACCATCTCCGGGCTGCGTTTCAGCTCCGAATCCTTCGGTCCGTATGTCCAGCCGTCTGCCATCTTGTCACGAACCCAGCGCTGATGTTCCATCTCTGCCAGAAGCTCCAGCGTCGGGCCATAGAGCTCCTGAATCGTATCGGAGGCTCCCGGCAGAATCGGCCTAAGACCGATATTCAGATCGTATGCCTGAAGTTTTTCACCGAGAAAACGAATCTGCGAGCGATGGCCCTCTTTATAAAACTCGTCCAGATCATTCCACTCCGCCATCTCCGGCTCGCGTTCTACCTCTTCCAGCTGTTCCGGCGTGAGGCCCATCTTTACTGCCTCCATCCGATGAAGGGTCCGGTAAGCCTCGTGCGCAACCTTTGCATATTTGTTGACCTGATCGCCCATCATCTGTTCAAACGCAAGTTTACTTCGAAAATCCTTTACATCCAGATGAATATCAAGCTGTGCATCGATTGGAAGGCAGGACGGCGTAAAACGGTTTACTTCGGACAGACGGCTCATCGCCAGAATAAATTCCAGCGATCTTGATCCATGCCGGTATTCGGATACATTTAACAGCGCACTCAGAAGTCCCTTGGAAATGTTGACAAGACCGCCTTCCGAATCGCAGATTCCCGGAACTTTGCGGACAATCTGTTCCCGCAGCAGCATCGCTCTGCGGATAATACTTCTTCGATCGGTAATTCCGGTCGGATTCGGGCCCTTGATATTCAGAATCCCCTTTAGGCGACTGACAAAATCCGGTCCCTTGACCTTGCGGAACTTTGCCTCCGCTTCCGAATCTTTCGGAAGAAATTCCTCAAACGAGGTGGCTGTTGCGCCTGCAAAGACAAATACCGCACCGTCGATCCGGTTAATGCGGCCGTTTCTGGTATACTCACCATCCTGCATCGGCGCAAGGAAATATTTCAGCCATCCGCGGCTGACGCCGTTCAGTTCGGAATCAAATTCGTCGAAGAATACCAAAGGAATCATGTTCTTCTCGCTCTGGAGCGCCTCACCCAGAGCTTCAAACAGCTCCGATGCGGAAGAATACTGGGAAAGATTCAGCGAAGTGATGGAAAATCTTCCGCAGCTCTTGGCAATCTGTTTCACACCAAACGATTTTCCCGCACCCGGAGGGCCGAACACCGCCACAGAAAGCGGCTGCTGACGCTCCATGTCATCGTCGTGATCGTACAGATAGATATAGTCTTCAAAAAGCGCCCGGATCGAGTGATAGTTCTCAATTTCCTCAAGGTCCACCGTCGACATTCTTCCGTAATGGCAAACCGGCACATGGGAAAACAGCTCCTCCGGCCCCTCAAAGACGATCCGCTCCGCCACCGAAAGATACCGGCCCGGCTGCTTCTTGCAGTATTCATCGAGAATACAGAACGGAGAAATGCCGGAGACAATGGTCTTCAGGCTGCGCTGGGGAACATCAACACAGCAGACACTTCCCTCCTTTTCTTTTTCCAGCAGCGATTTCAGCACCGGATACATCGGAGCGTCATCGGTCATAGTCACAAGCTCTCCCCGGTTTGGCGTAAACAGAAGACTCCACCGGCCCTCATCCTCGATCAGCGCCCCCTGTTCATCCAGAAGAATCACCATCGAAGCATGTTCTTTCAGCGGGCGAAGCGCGTCGTTGACCGCCAGCTGCAAAAGAAATTCATCCACCGTGCGCTCGTAGGAAATGCGCCGGGTGATCGGGAAATCCAATTGTCTTAAGTGCTTCATTTGAAGCATCGGGATTTTATCGTTGGAAAATGCATCCGTCAGGGTCATCCCCGGACGGTATTCGATGTAATCGGTCTCGAGTTTCAGTTCCATAGAAAATCATCTCCTTCTCGTGTAAAAATCGGAAGTCAATTCTATTCTATCATAGCTTTTGGGGGATTATTATGAAAATTTATTGAACGAAAGAATTGATGTGCGACAGCAGCGCACGCTTCCTCGCGGATTCAGCAGCGTGCACATCCTCGCGGAGCGTTTTGTTTCATAGGAAATTTTCTCCGAAATTCCCTATGAAACAAAAAAAGAGCCCGCTTTCGCGAACTCTTGTCGATGAACGACCCGGATGGGACTCGGACCCATGACCTCCGCCGTGACAGGGCGGCGCTCTAACCAACTGAGCCACCGGGCCATCGAAGGAATATACCTTCAAAACTGC
>NZ_FOIL01000024.1 GCF_900101295.1 [Clostridium] aminophilum
AGCAATCTGAGATTCTCTCACGAAAACCCGTCCATCAAACAGGTTTATCAGGATTTCCTGGGGGCACCGCTCTCGGAGAAGGCCGAAGAACTTCTGCACACCAATCATCATGACTGGCGAATGCCGAACGAGAGATAAGACGACAAAGAGAACTGAACTCAGGCCGGAATTGCTGCCGGGACGTTTCGTTCCGGCAGCAGATTTCGGTCTTTTCGTTTCATAGGAAATTTCTCCGAAATTCCCTATGAAACAAAAACGCTCCGCGAGGATGCGCACGCCGCTGTAAGGAAGCTGTCACCTAACGGTGACCAGCGGCGGCGCGCAAAGTCCGCGGTGCTCCCCTCAGGACTGAGGGGATGGGGGAGCCGAAGTCCGCTTGCGGACTTTGTTCTGTGTTATCCGTTATGGCACAGGAAAGCTCTCCGGATTTTCCTATGACATAAAAATGCTCTGCGGGGATGCGCGCGATGTGGAAAGAAAACTGCTTCATTTGCCGGATGGCGCGGAGAAGAGTTATAGTAAAAGAAATTGGAACTGGATACGGGAGGAAACGTGGATAAGAATGTGAGTGTGTATCGTCGGGGAAAATATGAAATTCTCTACGACCCGGAGAAACTCCGCATAGGCTTTGGCGTTTATCTTCTGGGGCTTTGGGGACCGCTCATCGTGCGTCCCGACGGGTTCGGAATCTATGATCATCTTCGCCGCGGACTGGCGGAAGACCGGTGTTCCGATATGATTCTGGCGGCGCTGATGCTGGTAATGATGAATGTTGTGCGAATGATGCCGCATTACCTCGGCGCATTTCTGATTGACGAGTCCATTGAGTTTCAAAAAGCCGGAAAACGGCGCTTTGAGTGGAATGTCTGGCTTACCTTCGGACTCATTCTCGGTATGTACCGGCTGATCGATATTATTCACGGCGCAAGCTATGACTTCGGTTTCCCGGCACTGTTTACCGTCAGTGTGATTCTGCTTTTGTCGTATATGAATCTATTCGGCGTCAGCCCATTCAACAAAGTCATCGTCGTGATGACGATGCTGCTCAGCATTCAGTGGCTGGATGTCATGCCGGCACTGACCCGTTACGGTTTTGGCCGCGGAGAAGTGTCCAGAGATATCAAGACCTTCGCCTTTGCGATGGGAGAGGCGGATACACTGACGATTTTTGCGGTATGTCTGACCGTGATCTTTACCTTCGCGTCCGCCATGCAGATTGCCCTCCTATGGAAAGAACACAAACTCCGGATTGCCGGAGAAGAAACGAGAAGGGCGCAGCAGAATCTGTATGAATCGCGGATTGAGGCACTGAATATGAGGAGCACGACGGAGGCGCAGAGTCTGGTCCATGATCTGAAAAGTCCGCTGACCACAGTGCAGGGGCTGATCAGTCTTGCGGAGATGATGGAGGAAAACCCGCTGATCCGGGAATATTTCGCCAAGATCACAAAAGCACTCAGCAATATGAGTGTGATGATTTCGGAGATCCTTTATGAAAACCGGAAAAAACCGCTGAATATGGATGACCTGTTCCATGATGTGCTTGCGCAGGTTTCCATCATGATTCCTGCGGAGATGATCCGCTATGAAAATGAGTGCCCGGAGGCGCAGATTCTCGGAAACCGGATTCGACTGGTCCGTGCGGTGATCAACCTCATCAACAATGCATACGCGGCTGTGGACAAGAAAAAAGGCCGGATTGATCTGATCGTCGGCCGGAGGAACGGCGGTATTGAGATCATGGTGCAGGACAATGGATCCGGAATGACGGAACAGGAGCGGGTACAGGCATTTGAACTCGGATATTCCGGGGCCGGATCTTCGGGACTGGGGCTTGCATTTACCCGACAGGTAATCACTGCCCACGGAGGAACCATCGGAATTGAAAGCGAGAAGAATCGCTACACGCGGGTGAAAATCCTGCTGGATGAAGTAAGGGAGGAAGAACATGACGGAAATGACGGCGCAGACGGTCAGGATTCTGGCGATTGATGACAATCCGGATATTCTGTACACATTGGAACAGATCTGCCGGTTTCAGGGGTGGATACCGCTGATGGCGAACGGTTATGATGAGGCGGTGGAAGTGATCCGCAGTCAGACACCGGATCTGGTTCTGGTGGA
The DNA here is from genome assembly GCF_900101295.1 of [Clostridium] aminophilum. Classification (GTDB taxonomy): domain Bacteria; phylum Bacillota; class Clostridia; order Lachnospirales; family Lachnospiraceae; genus Clostridium_R; species Clostridium_R aminophilum_A. Next base: position 2,125 of record NZ_FOIL01000024.1, read on the forward strand.
TTATCATATGCCGGGCCGGGACGGGATCAGCACCGTCAGCGAGCTGCGAAAAATTCTTCCGGAAGTACCGATCGTTGTGCTCACGATAGAGGAGAGTGACGGTGTGGTGCAGCGTTTTGCGGAAGCCGGGGCGGACGATTATGCCCTGAAACCAATCAAGGCGATTGATCTGATCTCCCGGATCAAGGTTCATCTTCAGCTGGCGGCAAAAAGAGTATCGTTACAGGCTTCCGGTACGGAGGATCATGGGGGCAGAGCCGCGGAAGCCGGCGAAAATCAGGCCGACACCGGAGAGAAAAATCATCGTCAGGATGTTTTCCGAGAGAAGGGGATCAGTGAGGTGACACTCACAAAACTTGAGAAGGCATTGAAAGGGGAAGCCGGCTTCCGTGATATTGACGAGATCGAAACGGCGACGACCATCAAGAAGAAGACTCTTTACCGCTATCTTCAGTTTCTTCTCAAAGAGGGAAGGATTGAGCAGGATTATTCGTACGGCGAGATGGGGCGCCCCAGAACGCTGTACCGTTGGAAAAACGAGCATTAGGTATAATACGGCGTCGGGGGATGTGGATCGGATTTTTTTCGGAATGAATGTAATGGGGGCGAAGTCTGTTTTGGGACTTCGTCCCCATTACATTTGAAGGCAGCGGTCCGGAAACTGCAGCGCAGGTATGGTCAGAATCCCGCAGACGGGAAGAAATTCTGTGAAGATAAAAATGAGAAAAATGAGAGAAAATAGACAAGATGTGTAGAATTCTGTAATTATAAGATTATGCGCGGCATAAAAATGAAAATTCAGATTTGATTGCGTTTCGGGAGAAATAACGTATGAAAAGACAACACGGAATCGTTTTTCCGGGGCCGTTGATCGAGGGAGCAGGTATGTCGAGACACATTCCGGCAGCATTGTCTGCGATAGGGATTGCTTTGGCGGCAGCCGGCTGCGGATCTTCCGCTTTTTCTGCGGCGATTCCGAGTCGGACGGCGCAGGAAACCGGTCTGAATGGTTCGGAATGTCGCGAAGACAAAAACGGGAATGATGCTTTAAAACCGGAACTGTTATCCAAAACAGATGAAAGGAATTCGGATGTATCTGAAAAAACAGAGAATATGACCGGGAACGATACCGAAGAACCGGAAGAAAAGCGGATAACAGACCGGAATATTATCAATTCTTCGGAACAAAGCATCGAGAGTTACACGATTCCGTCGGGAAGCGGTCCGAACACCGTGATTCACATCCGAAGCGGAAAGAAAGGTCCGGTTCTCTATATCGAAGCCGGGATCCACGGCGATGAAACAGCCGGTCAGGGGGCGGTCCGGAAGCTGGCAGAGACACTGTCACAGGGAGAAGAACTCTCTGCCGGAGAAATTTACCTGATTGAAGCGGTGAACCGGTACGGAGCGGAACACGGAAAGCGGACCACAAGAGAGAATGAAGACATCAACCGGGCATTTCCGGGAGAGAACAACGGAAGCGGAGCGGAAGTGACTGCTGCGGCGCTCTTCCGGGACATTCGGGAGAAGAAACCGGATCTGGTGTTGGATCTGCACGAGGCGAGAAAACATGCGGACGGGATCGACCAGCTCGGCGAAAGTGTGATCGCCGGTTCTCTGGACGGGATCGAAGATCTGATCCTCGGTCTCATCGCCGATTCCGAACAGAACCCGGAAATCGGCGTCAAACTGGATTTGTTTGGATCACCGCCGGAAGGCAGCATCAACCGGACAGTGACGGAACAGCTTCATATTCCGGTCATCACGATCGAGACGTCGAGAGAAAAGCCGGAAGCGGAGCGGATCCGTGTGCAGCTCGGTATCATTCAGTATGTTCTTGATTTCTATCATATGCGCGGCCGGTAGGGCAGCCATAAGCCGGCATGGATGGAAATGGAGATAGCGCAGCCGTGGCGGACTGCGGAATCAGAATGGAACGGAATGACAAAGGAAGGAGAGAAAGTATGAAAAAGAAACTGCGCAGAATAGTCAGCGCGGCACTTTCCGCGGCGATGGCAACCAGCCTTGCAGCCTGCGGAAACACGGCGGCGACCTCCACCACAGCGGCAACCTCGGAGACAAACGCAGCGGCGGAAACAGAGACAAAGGCGGAAAAACCGGCTCTGACACCGGCATACAGTGTTGCGGATTTCCAGACAGTGGATGCGGAAGGAAACCGGATCACGACCGGACGCGATGCAACCAGCAAGAAGGCGGTAGCGGTTGCTTCCAAGTATGAGGTATCCCAGGTCGGCGCGGAAATTATGAAAAAGGGCGGAAACGCGGTTGATGCGGCAGTAGCCATGGGGTTTGCGCTCGGCGTCTGCGAACCGTTTACGTCCGGTCTCGGCGGAGGCGGTATCGCAACCATCCATATGAAGGACGGATCGAATTATTTCATCGATTTCCGGGAGGTTGCTCCGGCACTCGCAACGCTGGATAAGTATGTGGATGAGAAGGGCGAGCCGAACGGCAACACCAAGAAGGGCGGCCTGGCATCCGGTGTTCCGGGCGAGTGTGCCGGTCTCCTCTACATGCTGGAGAAGTACGGCACCATGACCCGGGCAGAGGTTATGGCTCCGGCGATCCGCATTGCGAACGAGGGATTTACGGTATCCACCTACTGCGCAAATGCCATCAATGACGCTTATCAGACCGCACAGGAGTTCCCGGAGATGCAGAAGGTCTATTGGGACGAGAATGATCTTCCGTACGGCGAGGGCGCGGTGATCAACAATCCGGATCTGGCAAAGACACTGCAGAAGATTTCTGATGAAGGCGCAGATGCATTCTACAAGGGTGAGATCGGACAGGCCATGGTCGACACTCTGAAAGAGTACGACGGTGTCATGACCATGGAAGATCTGGCAAAATACACCGTTCTTGAGCATGAGCCGGTGGAAGGGGAATACAGAGGATACAAGATTATCTCTTCCCCGCCGCCGTCTTCCGGTGGTACTCACCTGATCGAGATCCTGAATATTCTGGAAAATTATGACATCGGCAGCATGAAGATCAACTCTCCGGAGTACGTTCACACCTTTACGGAGGCATTTAAGCTTGCCTTTGCGGACCGTGCGAAGTATATGGCGGATACCGCATTTACGGACGTGCCGCTTGATGGCCTGACCAGCCAGAAGTATGCGGATGAGAGAGCGAAGAAGATTGATCCGGCCAAGGCGATGGAAGAGGCTGCACCGGATGATCCGACACTCTTTGAACACACCGATACCACACACTTCTCTGTCGGCGATATCGACGGCAACTGCGTGGCGATCACCAAGACCATCAACTACTACTTCGGCAGCGGCGTCATGGTCAAGGGCTGCGGATTCATGATGAACAACCAGATGGATGATTTCTCGACCGATAAAGACAGTGTCAATGTGATCGAGCCGGGCAAGAAGCCGCTTTCATCCATGAGCCCGACAGTGGTACTGAAGCCGGACGGCACGCCGTTCATGGTTACCGGTACTCCGGGCGGATCCCGCATCTTCTCCTCGGTAGCACAGACCATCTCCCGTGTCATCGATCACAAGATGACGCTTCTGGATGCGATCTGTGTTCCGAAGATCTGGAACTGCAGTAACAAGAATAAGCTTGACTATGAGAAGAATCTGAAGGGATACGAAGAGTATGCCGTAACGGAGGATACGATTGCAAAACTGACCGAGATGGGCCATGGCGAGATCAAGACCGCGGCCAGCGGCAGCGTAAACTCCATCATCTATAACGATGACGGCACGATCACCGGCGTTGGCGATCCGCGCCAGGACGGCAAGGCGGTCGGTGTAGACTGACCCCGGATGGAACTGAGGGACGGGGGCAGCGGTTCATTTTGCCCCATCCGGACCGCAGCCCGTTCAAAAAATACGTTTAATAGATAACAGCAAAAGCTTCCATACTTGCCGGATAATGAGGTCACGGCGAGAATGCGAGAAAGAATCAAAGCGCATAAAGACAGGCCAAGAGCCCGGCGGACTGCCCCCGCCGGGCTCTTGGCCTGAATGAAAACGGTATTCTGTGATGAGGGTTTATCAAAGCATCAAAGAATTCTTCAGAGTCATAAGAAATGAGGTGGTCAGGCTTCGTAGGGAGGAATATCTGATAAAGTAATACGGGCATATGAGCCATTCTTTTTGTCTTCAGGATGCGGTTCTAAACCGATAATGGTGATAGATTGATCATCAGGACCATAAACCCAATACATACGCATTGCACCGCTGGTCTTATTCTCGAGATAGGACTGCCAGACCCGCTCACCGTATCGATCCGATAATGCTTCAATATCATGTGTCTTAAGGCTGGGATGTCGGGGATTCTCCGAGAGCAGCTTTAAAGCCTTGCCCCATTTTTTGAATAGGAGAGCGTTTTTTTTGCTGATTGTTCCGGTTCTATAGTCTGACAAAAGTTTATTCCATAATTCATCCATTTCTGGAATGCCCATTCGAATTAAAAAATGCATAATGCATACCCTTTAAAAATCAGACAGATCGATCGGATCGGAAACTTTGCCGGATTTGAAATTGCGAATTGCATTATCCATATCTTCCAATGTTTGAACAGATATTGTTTCTGGTACGGTCAATTCGCGTGGCTCTAACATGATGCATCCGTTCTCATATTCTTTTACGTTGTAATATTGATAGATGGCTCCTCGCAAAGTGATGCGCTTTTTGCTGTCAAGGTGAACGTTATAACTTTTTACTGCTTCCATGTTGCACCTCCCTATCGGAAGTGGGAATTCCCACGTGATTATATTTATAATATGCTATATTGGGTCATGTGTCAATGGCAGCAAAAGCAGTTATGAATTGAATTTTTTCGTATCGAGAAGTCCTTCTCGCTTGGCAACGATCGTGGATACCACTGCGTCTCCGGTTACGTTAGTGCAGGTCTGCATCATTCCAACCAGCGGGTATAATCCCATGATAAGGCTTATTGCCTCCGCCGGAACACCGATCTGTGGAATCAAAAGCGCGATGCAGACCAGATTTCCGCCCGGAACACCGGGGCTTCCGACAGAAAGTACCATGATCGAAATAAACAGAGACAGCAGTACGCTCGGAGTGACCGGTATCTGGAAGATCTTTGCGCAGAATAAAGCGGATATCAAAAGTGAAATGCAGCTTCCATCCATATTGATCGTTGCTCCCAGTGGCAGGGAAAACGAATAAATCTTCGGCGAAATTCCCATTTTATCGCATCGCTCGATGGAAGTGGGGAGCGCCGCATTACTCGATGCACAGGTAAATGCGGAAACCATTGCGGGAAAATATTTTTTGAGGAATTTGTGCGGAGCCAGACCGGCAAACACTGCCAACAGGATGATATACATTCCGATCATCAAAATGTCTCCGAAGTAAACAACCGGTGTCCATACGAATACATTTAAGAGAGTTCCAAAGTCCATTGCGATCATCATTTTTGCCATAGAGCAGAAGACAACGATGGGAATTAATTTTACTATCACAGATGTAATTTTGGAAAAAACAGCATTAAAAATTCCCAGCATTCTTTTGAATTCCGGCATTTTTCCTGCCAGAGAGGCCGCAGCTATGCCGAATATCACAGCCATAAATATCAGCTGAAGCATATCGGATTTCTGAAATGGTGTAATGATATCACTTGGTATGATGCCTACAAGCGTGTCCTTGATGGAAATTGTTACGCTTTCCGCTTTCTGCAGTGTCGACTCTGCGGTCTCTTCGGAAACCGCCATTGCCAGATCAGTATTTCCGATTGGAAAAAGCTGATATGTGAAATATCCAACAAAGATCGCGATGACAGAGGTCATGAGATAAAAGATAACCATCTCGAACGCAATCCTCCCAAGTGCTTTCAGATCCCTGAAGTCAGCAATGCTGTAAGCCACAGAGAAAAAGACAAGCGGAGCCACGATCATTTTCAGGAAATTGATGAACATGGTATATATCGGTGTAATGATGATCGTGCTGATGTTTTTTCCGACTGCCGCAGGAAATAACTTATGGATCAGAAATCCCGTCAGAATACCAAGTACCAGCGCAGCAATCGTATAGACCAGACTGGAGTACGGAGATTTTTTTACAGGAAACGTGACGGTGGTCTTTCCCCTGCTATTACGTATGGAAAGGGTGTCTGCAAATAACTTATCGTAAAGTTTTCGGATAACATCGCCTGCGTCTTCATCAAATTCATCAATCCTGAGATTCTCATAGATATCAGAAACCGCAAAAACTTCGCAGGCTGATTTTATCTGAATTGCCAGATTCCCAAAATGCCCCTTGATTTCTATCACAATATCACTTTCCGCAGGAGCAGATTCCAAAATCTTGGCCAGTACCTCCTCAGAAGTCAAAAGGGTCTGAGCAATCTTTCGCTTGCTAATATCCCTTGCTTTCAGCGATTCCTGAATAAAATTTACTCCGTTTGCAATTGCATCACGATCTGCTTTTAATACCTTCTTGTTCATACGGATCTCCCTATGAAAAATGTTGTAAGAATCTTCCGGTCAATTTATGGTCGCGTGAGGTATATTGTGACCATCTATTCTTCTACTTCGCCATTTTCTTTAAAAACATAAATTTTCCATGATTGATTAATAAGAGAAGGTTTTAAGATAACGTATATTAAAGCGGTATATGCCGTCTCGGAAAGATCCGAAAGCATAGAAATGACAGAATGAAAAATCCCGCACCGAGAAAACCGGCAATTTTCCGGTCATAGCGCAGTTCCGAGTAGACATCTCCCTCGCCGACCGCCGGAAGCGGGACCGGATCGTAGGGGAGACCGTTGGCCGGCATCAGCGTCTTCATATTCAGAAGATGGATGACCGGTGTTCCATGGCGGAAGAAATACGGGATCAGGCCCTGCGGTTCGGAGGAGGATCGGACTTCTGTCACGATGCCGTCGGCCGCCGTCAGTTTTTCCTCCGCGCCGGCGAAGGACAGGAGATTTCCTCCGACATTGATGAAGCACACCGGTTTTTCCGGCACGGCCGCGTAGATTTCCTTCCGGATCTCCAGATTTGCGGACAGATCCGGTTCGTGGATATAGGAAAGTCCATGGGAACGCGCACGTCGGACGATCTCTTCCGTCACTTGCTCCGGCATACCGGTTCCGACATCTCCTGCCCCGCCCAGTGAGAACCATTCTGCATGATTCCGGATCAATCCCTTTCCGAGAAGCTCCTGTTCCATATCGAGATAGGTCAGATCCGAAAGATTGGCTCCATAGGTGGAGGCACCGACGGAATTGATGATAATGCCGTGGGCTCCGATGCTGTCCAGTGCACAGACTGTTGCGAGGTTCAGCGTCGGAAAAGAGCTGGAGAAATTGCAGGCGACGTAGTCCCCTTCCTTCACGCCGCACCGGATCAGAAGATCTGTGACCATGGCGGCACTGTTGGGATTGGCGGCAGAGCGTTTGGCTTCCAGAATGCCGTGCGTGGTCGTGATATCGGTCAAAAGATCGCCGATCATTCCGGTTTCGTTCGGATCATCGAGTTTGTCGATGGGATGTCCCAGCGAAAGACGGAGATCCTTTATCGCACCGAACGCAGTATTCAGCTGCTCGGAGGCCTGAAGCATGATATCCGCATACGGCTTGGGAGCGCGGTATCGCGTGGCTTGAAGGAGGCCGCAGCTTCCGCCCAGATACACGGTCAGAAGACTGAGAAGAATCAGGCGTTTCCGGGAATCGGAGAGCGCCGAAAAACGGGATGACAGGAACAAGGGACACCTCTTTTCGGATGATAGGAAACAGGGTTTCGTCGGAGATATTCTCTACCGCAGAAGAAGGATCACAAAATAGGTGGCAAGGGTCACCACCGCCAGTGAAAGGAGTGTCGGCAGGATGTGCTGCCGCTCCATCTCACGGCCGAGAATTCCCGGGATCAGGCTGCCGATGGAGAGTGCCGTGCTGCCGATCAGCGCCGACATCAGCACCTTCAGCAGGACGCCGGAGATCAGGAAAACGGCGTACCGTCTTCTGCCGTAGAGGATCATGTACCGGGACAGAAAACTTACGATCAGCATTGTTACAAGGGCGGCGGCTACCGTTGTGAGAATCCGCACGGGGCTTGCGAGATAGAGCGCAAAATATGCCGGGACGATGACGCCGCCCGGAGACAGATCGGTAAATTCGGTAAAGATCAGGGCAAAAATGATGCCGATCAGGAGTGTTTCGTTCATGTGGTTCCTTCTTTCATAGAATGTTCGCCTTAAAAAAACGCGGGCTTTGTTTTGAAACCGGATTGTTGATTTGTAATCAGGTCCGGCCGGATTCCAGCGTCTCGATCAGATGATAGGCGGGACCTTTGATGTTTCCGATACCGGTGATCAGGATGCGGGGAATGCATTCGGATCTGGCGGCGGGAACCGTTTTGTCTGCCGGATCCGTAGTGCGGATCATATTCCGGAGCACCTCCGGTGTCAGCTCTTTCTCCCCGAGAATCCGGATATTTTCCGCGCCAGCCTCCCGGAAGAACCGGGCCGCAAGTGCTCCTCCTTTTCCGGAAATGAACCACCGGGCGTCGCGGTGGAGCGGCACGAAGTGCTTCGCAAACAGGATGGCGCGGTCCGGACGGTCGAGTCGGTGGTTGTAGAGGAAAATGACCTCGGCCGGTGCCCGGAGTTCGCCGGCAGGACTGTTTTTTTTCACCTCTCGGAGTTCGTCGGCAGGACTGTCTTTTGCTGCCCCCCGGAGCTCGTCGGCCAGATTGCTTTCCGTCGATTGGGGATCGTTGGCGGAGAACAGATTGAGAAAAGCGAGTTGTCTTCCGGATACTTCTCCGAGCCGGTAGACTCTTCGGATTCCGAAATCCTGCTTTGTGCGGGAGAGTCCGTCCCATGCATCGGATTCCGGAATTCCGAGAGTGCGGGCAACGGCCAGCGCAATGCCCTCATTTTCGGCGGCGGTATCGGTGGATGGGCAGGTGATGAGCCTTGTTCCCCGTTGGCGGCATTTTTCGCCCCAGTATTCTTCGGCATGCGGGTCGGCGGAGATCAGGATGCCGTGATCCGGAATGACGGCGCTCAGCGATTCGGCAATCTCCGGAAGGGTGTCACCCATTTCGAAGGTGTGATCGTAACGGACGTTGGTGATGATGCTGATTTTGGACCGGAGGATCCGTTCCTGGGCGATTTTCTGCAGATCGGGGCGGACCGCCATACATTCGAGAATAAGAACCTCGGCGCCCTCCTTCCGGGCTTTCCGGATGGTACGGATCTGCTCGTGGATGTTGGCAGGGCCGAGACGCTTTACGGGGTGTTCCGCTCCGTCGACACCGATGCAGACTGCGTCGGTTCCGGTGGTTTTTGTGAAGACCCGGTAATGTGTCCGGAGTGCGGCGTCAATCGCACGGCAGGTCGAGGTCTTTCCGCGGATTCCGTTGACGTGAATGACATATCGAAACGAGGAAAGCGCCCGCCGGTTAAATTCATTTTCCAGAAAAAGACCGGCAAGATAGGCCGCGGTCAGAAACAGAAGCAGGATGAGCATTCCGATGTGATCCTCCTTAAAAATGTTGCGATCAATACAATGTATATAGAAGTTTATCGCAAATCGCAGAGAAATTCGAGTTCTTCTCCCGTACAATCCATGAGAAAAATGAGAGAAAATAGACATTTGAAGTTGAATTTTGTAATCTTAAAGACATCAGGATGAAAACTGTGAAAATGTCGCAGAGAATTCCGATTCTTAATGAGGTACTGAAAACCAGCAGAAAGGGAGAAAAAACATGAAAAAGAGAAATCTTGTACTTGCACTTGCAATGGCAGCAATGACATCCGCAGCAGCATGCGGCGGAAGTTCCGCACCGGCGGCAGCAACGACAGCAGCGGCTGCAGCGACCACAGCGGCTGCAGCAGAGAGCAAAGTCGAGGAGACAAAGGCAGCAGATACAAAGACTGCGGAGACCAAGGCTGCGGACGCGGCAAAGAGCGATGCGAAGGCAGAGGCATCTCTGGAAACTCCGGCTGTTCTGACCAGCATCGGTCAGTCCGCAGACGTTGACATTGTAAAGACACTCTGCACAAAGGCAGGACTTACCATCGAGACCAACGGAACCCTGAAGGCTGACGATCTTCCGGCAGACTGCAAGACGCTGATCCTTGCGGTGGGCGGATCCTCCAAGGGTCTGGGTGCTGCAGGAATTGATGCGGACGGCGAGCTTGCCCGCACAAAGGCACTTCTTGAGAAGGCAAAGAGCCAGGGCACCAAGGTTCTTGCAATGCACACCGGCGGCTCCGCAAGACGCGGCACCCTGTCCGACAGCTTCATCAAGCCGGCATTCGAGGCTGCTGATGTGGCAATCGTTGTTTCCGAGGGCGATTCCGACGGACTGATGAAGGGAATCATCGACGGCAACGGCGCACAGGGCGTATACGTTGAGAAGATCACCGATGTTCTGACTTCACTTCAGGGACTGTTCGGCGTTTCCAAGTAATTCAGGATCTGTGGCGGTATCGTGCGCTGCGCGCGGACGGAGAACAGAATGTCCGCATGCCGTTATCCGGATGCCGCGTTTATGAATGAAATTCCGGAAATCCAAAAGAATTTCATCTTGTTGGGGATATTTATTTCGATATAGCAAACACGTTTCTATCTTTATTTCTCAAAACTATAAAAAGCTTTTTATAATAAGAACTTCATAACACGCCCGGAATGCCTTTAGGGGAGACATTCCGGGTCTCACCTGAAAAAGGAGATACCTATGACTGGCTATCTGATTACATTCCTTATCATGCTCGGTGTCTTCATGATCGGATGTTTCGCCTTTAAACTTCCGGTTGGTGTGTCCATGCTTCTCGCAGCAGTTCTGGGTGCACTCGAAGGCGGACTCGGCATCGACGGTATCCGTATGATGGTTGAGGGCGAATTTGGTTATGTTGACACGATTCTCACCATCGGAACCGCGATGATCTTCATGAAAGTATTCGAGGATTCCGGTGCGCTGGATGCGCTGAGTTCTCTGATTATCGAGAAATTCCACAAGGTTCCGGCCGTTCTTCTGATCCTGATCATGCTCATCATCATGTTCCCGGGTATGATTACCGGATCTTCCACCGCAGCGGTTCTCTCCGCGGGATCCATTATGGCGCCGGTACTGACGCTGATGGGAATTGACGCGGTTACGGCAGGTTCGATTATCGCCGTCGGCGCTCTTCTCGGCATGATCGCTCCGCCGGTTAATACCGCAGCGCTGATCATCTGCGCCGGCATTGACGTTCCGTATGTCGGTTTTGAAGGCCCGCTGGCACTTCTGACATTCCCGCTTGCTGTCCTCTTTGTACTGATGCTCGGATGGAAGCAGGCAAAGAACATTGACTATGAAAAACTGAAACCGGCTCTGGTAAAGCAGGACGAGGTCAGAAAACAGTACGGATTCCGCATTTACGTTCCGCTGTTTGTACTGGTGATCCTGATGATCCTCTTTAAGGTGGTCAAGATCGGAGAGGATATCGGCATGCCGCTGATGTTCCTTCTGTCTGCCATCTCCGGACTCTTTACCGGTAAGAAGATCAACGTTCTGGAGAGCGTTCCGGCGGCAATCCGTACTGCAGCTCCGGTTATGGGTATCCTGATGGGCGTAGGAATGTTCATCGAGGTTATGACCGCAACCGGTGTCCGCGGCCTCATTGTTACCAGCTGCCTCAGAATTCCGTCCTCTCTCTGGCTTCTCGCATGCTGCATCAGCATTCCGCTGTTCGGCGCGGTTTCTTCTTACGGAGCCTGCTCGGTTCTCGGCGTGCCGTTCGCGTACATTTACGCTTCGCTCCTTGGCGGAAATGCCGTCGTTGTACTGGCTGCCATCTCTCTGATCGCATCCGTCGGCGATATGATGCCGCCGACCGCTCTGGCCGGACTCTTTGCCGCACAGGTTGTCGGAGTAAAGGATTACACGAAGATTCTGAAGAAATGTATCATTCCGATCGTGATTCTTCTGGTATATGCAGCATTTGTCCTGGCGAATTCCAAGATGATCGCCGGCCTGTTCTGAAGAAAGGAGTGCAACCATGTCAGTTATCACAATTATTTATCTGGCGATCGCAGCGCTCGTCTTTGTGAGCACGCTGTATAACATGATCTTCAAGGAGGAGAGAATTGTCGATCAGATCAATGCCGCGATGATTCTCATTCCGCTGGTGTTAAGAATCTTTCTAATCAAATAAGGAGGGCAGACCATGAAGAAACAATATGCATCCGCAGCTGCTATTCTGGTCGCTGCCGCCATTGTCGGAGGGATCGCAGGAAACAGCTTTTATACCAAACGTCATTTTAAAGAAGATATCGTGAAGGGCGACGGGGTAACCGAAGTGCGTATGCTCTCGGATTACAACCCGAGACTCAAGGGAACCATCGCCGATACCGAGATTTACGTGCTCAAGGGTGAAGAGCCGGGCGGATCGGTTCTGGTACTCGGTTCCACTCACGCGAATGAGCCGGCAGGACACATGGCCGGAATCGTGATCGAGGAGAACGCGAAGGTGAAGAAGGGTACCGTCTATGTCATCCCGAGTGTCAATCAGTCGGCGCTGACGCACAATGATGCCCTTGACGGCGCACCGCAGTACATGCATTACACTACGAAAACCGGTGAGCTGAGAACCTTCCAGTACGGATCCCGTGCAACCAACCCGATTGACCAGTGGCCGGATCCGGATATCTACACACACCGCTCTTCCGGTCAGTCTCTGTCCGGTTCGGAGACAAGAAACCTGAACCGCTGCTATCCGGGCGTGGAAGACGGAACCATATCCGAGCAGGTCGCGTATGCGGTTAAGAACCTGATCACCACGGATGACATCACCATGGAGATCGACCTTCATGAGTCGAGTCCGGAGTACGCGGTAAACAATGCGACGGTCGCGCACGAGAGAGCAATGGGCATCGCCTCCGAAGGTGTTCTGAACCTTCAGCTTGAGGACATCGCCATGAGCCTTGAGCCGTCTCCGGCAACCCTGCACGGTCTGACCCACCGTGAGCTGGGTGATTTCACCAATACGTATGCACTTCTGATGGAGACCGGAAACCCGTCCCAGGGCCGTTTGCGCGGAAAGACCGATGAGGCGCTGGTTCAGACCGGTATCGATCCGTGCTATGTGGTCAACTACGGTCTTGGACTTCTCTATGTAGACTACAGCTCCGGAAGCTTCCCGATGGAACTCCGTGTAGGCCGTCACCTGCAGGGAATTTCGGAATACATCGCCGCGCTCGGCAACAACGAGCCGGATAAGGCGATTATCGTAGAAGGCATTCCGAGTTATCAGGAAATGCTGGACAACAAGGTCGGCTTCTACCTGAAGTGATGGTACATTTTCCCGGAAACGGGATATGTAAGGCACCGGACCGGCTTTCCGGTCCGGTGTGATACAGCAACCTGTCAACGTTCATATGTTACCAAAAGAGGGGAGTAATTTATGAAAAGACAACTTGCACTTGCTGCCGCCATGATGATGGGCGTCAGCTCCATCGCGGCATGCGGAAACGGATCCGCAGCAGCAACCACAGCAGCAGCGACGACAGCAGCAGAGTCCGCCGCTGAAGAAACCAAGGCAGAAGAAGTAAAGAAGCCGGAAACATTCCACGGTGAAGATGTATGGCTTCCTTACGACGAGAAACTGGAGAAGAAGAAGGATGACCGCGACGCCACCGGAACCAAGGGCGCGGTTGCAGCATGCTCCTGGTATGCATCCAAGGCCGGTCTTGAAGTTCTTCAGAAGGGCGGAAACGCATTCGACGCGGCAGCAGCGACTGCTTACGCACTCGGTGTGGTAGAGCCGTATTTCTCCGGTCTCGGCGGCGGCGGTTTCATGACGCTGTACGATGCAAAGACCAAGGAAGTCAAGGTAATCGACTTCCGAGAGACTGCTCCGGCAGCAGCAACTCCGGAGATGTGGCTCGGTGAAGACGGCAAAGTAAAGAATTACACACCGGACGGCGCAGATCCGACGACAGCGGCAGCTCCGGCAAGCCAGTACGGCGGCCAGTCGGTTGCGGTACCGGGTGAAGTAGCAGGAATGGAGTTCCTTCTGGAAAAGTACGGTTCCGATAAGGTAACCAGAAATGATATCTTCCAGGGCGCGATCGATCTTGCGAAAGACGGTTACGTTGTCGGTGCAACCTTCAAGGAAGAGCTGGATGAGAATTACAACCTGATCCATGCGATGCCGGATCTCTCCAAGATCTACCTGAACGATCTGGAACTTGCATACGAGATCGGCGATCACATCAGCAACCCGGATCTTGCCAAGACACTGGAAGCAATCCGCGACGGCGGAAAAGACGCATTCTATAAGGGCGAGATTGCGCAGAAGATGGTGGATGCCACCAAGAAGTACGGCGGCGTTATGACCATGGAAGACCTCGCGAATTACACGGTTAAGGAAAGAGAACCGGTAAAGGGTACCTACAAGGATTACACCATTTATTCCCTTCCGCCGGCATCCTCCGGTGGTACACACCTCTGCGAGATCCTGAACATTCTGGAGAATGCGGACATGAAGTCTCTGGAAATCAACTCTCCGGAGTATGTTCACCTGTTCTCTGAGGCGTTCAAGATCGCATTTGCCGACAGAGCAAAGTACATGGCAGACACCGATTTCGTCGATGTTCCGCTGAAGCAGCTCACCAGCAAGGACTATGCAAAGTCCCGCTGGAGCCAGATCGATCCGGAAAAGAGCGGCGCTTATGAGGCTGTTCCGTCCGACGAGCTGGAGCACTATGCAACCACTTCCTTCTCCGTAATCGATGAGGAAGGCAACATGGTAGCATGCACAAAGACCGTAAACTATGGCTTCGGTTCCAAGATCGTTCCGGAAGGAACCGGATTTGTACTCAACGATGAGATGGATGACTTCTCTCCGGATCCGAAGAGCACAAACTGCGTAGCCGGCGGAAAGAGACCGCTTTCCTCCATGTCCCCGTCCATCGTTCTGTATCCGGACGGCAAGCCGTTCCTGACCATCGGAACTCCGGGCGCAACCCGTATCTTCCCGACCATCGCTCAGGTTGTTCAGAGAATGATCGATTATGATATGGACATTCAGGATGCGATCGACTGCGCGAGAATCTATGATAACTCCTCAAAGAAGGTTTGCTACGAGTCCGACGGCGTGAAGCCGGTGACTGCCGAGACAGTGGCAAAACTGCAGGAGATGGGCCACGAGGTAACCGACAAGGGTGCTTGGCAGCTCTTCTTCGGCGGTGTTCAGGGTATTGAGATCAAGAAAGACGGAACCCTCCGCGGCGGTGCTGACCCGCGCCGTGACGGTAAGGCTCTCGCTTACTGATCCACCCTTTTCCTCCCATAAAAATAAAAAGTACGAATAAGTAGGACGGTGCCGTCTTCGGGATAGATTTCCGGAGGCGGCACCGTCTTTTTCTGACGAAATGATGCCGGGTTGTGATAAAATAACAGAAAAGAGAGGAAGCCGCCGGTGAAGGCGGCGGAATGGAGAATACAATGAATCATACATTTGCTGGAAAACTGGTCACTCCGGAACAGGCGGTCAAAGCGGTTCAGCCGGGGGACTGGGTTGATTACGGATTCGGCGCCGGATTTCCGGAGCTTCTGGATAAGGCGCTGGCAAAGCGCAAAGGAGAGCTCTCGGACATCAAGATCCGCGGCGGTCTGATCATTCACCCGTGGATCGAGACGGTAGAGTGCGATCCGGAGCAGGAGACATTTTCTTATTACAGCTGGCACATCGGCGACTATGAGCGGAAACTTCAGAAGCGGGGGCTGGTACGGTTCTCCCCGATGATCCTCCGTTATCTTCCGCAGATGTACCGGGAGAAGATGGCGAAGGTTGATGTCGCGTTCGTCCCGGTTTCGAAGCCGGATGAGAACGGCTACTGCGGTCTCGGAATCGGAAGCTACGGATGGAAGACCATTATGGAGTGCGCGAGAGTGGTGATCTTTGAGATCAATGAAAAGTATCCGACACTCCAGGGCGTGGACGGCTCCCATCGCGTTCACCTCTCGGAGGCGGATTACATCGTGGAGGGAGAGCACGAGGATCTTCCGGTCCGCACCTATCGTGAGCCGAGCACCGAGGACATTCAGATTGCGAAGAATGTGGTTGCGGAGATTCCGGACGGAGCGACGCTCTCTTTCGGTGTCGGAACGGTGCCGTTCACCGTGGCGAAAATGCTGGCGGAGTCGGATAAGAAGGACCTGGGCTGCCATACCGGAACCATCAGTGATGCATTCATGGAAATGTGGAAGGCCGGAAAACTGACCAACGCGAAGAAAGAGATTGATACCGGCCGGTCCACCTGGAATCTGGCGATGGGAACAAAGGAATTCTATGACTGGATCGCGGAGAATCCGGAACTCTTCAAACCGGCCGGCCTGGACTATGTGCATATGCCGGAGATTATGGGGAAAATCAGCAATTTCATCTCCATCAACGGCGGCGTTCAGCTGGATCTGGTCGGCGGAGAGAACGGTGAGTCCTCCGGAACCAGGCAGCTCTCCGGAATCGGCGGACAGATGGATTTCCTGGAAGGAGCCTTCCGGTCCAGAGGCGGAAAAGGATACATCTGCATCAATTCCACACACAAGAAGAAAGACGGTTCCCTTCAGTCCAATATCGTTCCGTTTATTCCGCAGGGAAGCACGGTTTCCGTTCCGAGAACGATGATCCAGTGCGTAGTGACGGAGTACGGTGTGGCCAATCTGTTCGGCAAGACGCTCCGGGAGAGAGCTGAGGAGATGATCAGGGTGGCACATCCGGATTTCCGTGATGAGCTGCGGAAATATGCGGACGAGGCGTTTCGGTAATCCGGGTTTATCAATCACAGACCGGAAATGAGACAATGCGGGTATAATGTTCGGGTATCGTGTACGGAAGACGAAAGAAAGGCGGTTTGTATGAAATTCGAAAACGTAATAAAAACAGCAGTGATTCTGACCGGCGTCGGCGTAGCAGTCAGCGGTATTTTCGATATCAGAAAGGGCCGCGGATGCGGAGACAGCAAGGACTCATGCTGCTGCGGCGGACATGGCGAGGGGGTGGACGGTCACGACGGAGACGGCTGCCGTTTCGACGAGGATGACGAGACCATCATTGAGATGGAAAAAGAATGCAGCTGCGGATCTTCATGCTGCCGGACCGCAAAGGGAATTCTGAAAGTCCTGACCGGCGGCATTGTCATCGGTCTCGGTGTTGCCTCCGCTTTTCTGGATTTCGAGGAAAAGATCGGACAGAAGAATCCGGAGCTGGCAGAGCGGATCGCCCGGGCGGAGGAATGGTGCCAGAAGCTGCTGGACGACGGCGCGGCAAAAAGCAGAGTGCTGGCGGCGCAGGGAAGAGATCTCGCCGTGCAGGGAAAAGACCGTGCATTTGCCGCATGGAAGAAAGCAAGAGAAACAGACTGCGTCGGAGAGTTTTCCGACTGAGTGAAAAACGATCCCCTGACAGGGTACGAACACCGGAACGTTATGGTGCTGCGAAAGCGGGGAACGCCCGGTGCAAGGCCAGCAGGAGAGGTTTGATTACAAAAGTTATTAAGGAATTTACAAGATGGAAGAAATGACACAGCTTACCGACGAACAGCTCGGAAAGATACGGGAAAACCGTAACAAAGATAACACGTTTGCCTATGAGATGGGATTTCAGGGCGTCCGGCTTTCTGCCGGCCATTGCCGCGGCGAACTGACCGTGACGGAACATCTGATGAATCCCATCGGCTCCGTCCACGGCGGCTGCCTCTTTACCATGGCGGATTCGACCGCCGGCATGGCGGCCAGCAGTTACGGCTATAAAGTGACGACGATGGATGCGGATTTTCACTATCTCCGTGCCGGCATCGGCGTGAAGAAACTGATCTCCGAGGCAAAAGTTCTGAAGAGAGGAAAGCGTGCGATCGTGGTCTCGGTCGATGTCATGGATGAGACGGAGCGGGTGCTCTGTACGGGAACATTTACCTTTATGTCCCTCGGTGAGCCCTATGACGCCGTGAAGGATGTGCTGAAAAGCATGAAGAAGTAATCCTGAATTACATACAGCATTCAGAAGAGGAACCGCGCGGAAGATTCTGCGCGGTTTCCTGTTTCATAGGAAATTTCTCCGAAATTCCCAGACCGCAGAACGTTCCGTGAGAATGAACACGCCGCCGTAGAAAAATAGTGGGCGGAGGCCGGTGTTTTCGCACATAGTGATTTGCTTTAAAGCGAAGAATCTAATATAATATCCGTGAATATGACATATGACGGAGGATTACATGACATCAGTCGAACATAACAACAGCACGGCATCCGGTGAATCCAGAGATTCCTGGAAGTCCAAATACGGCTTCATCATCGCCTGCATCGGATCGGCGGTCGGTATGGGAAATATCTGGCTTTTTCCCAGCAGAGTGGCAAACTACGGGGGCGCATTTCTGGCGGCGTACCTCCTTTTTGATGTACTGATCGGATTCAGCGGCGTGGTCGGCGAGATGGCGTTCGGGCGAAAAGCGAGATCCGGTCCGCTGGGGGCATTTTCCAAGGCAGGGGCGTCCATCGGTTATGGAAAAGTCGGCAGAATGCTGGGCGTTATCCCGATGATCGGCGCCTTTATGATGGCAATCGGCTATTCGGTTGTGGTCAGCTGGATCTTCAAATACACCTTTTACGCGGTGACCGGCCGGGTGCTTCATCTGGGCGACGCGGCGATGGAGATCGCGGAGGAAAACGGCGATTCGGCGGTGGCCGCGGGAATTTCCGGCTTTGCGTCGGAATTCGGACATACGGCCTCGGCGTTTGGCAACAGTTACTGGCTGGTGATTGCCATCGCGGTGACGCTGGTCATTATGGTGCTCGGCATTGCCAGCGGTGTCGAGAAGGCGAATAAGCTGATGATTCCGGTATTCTATGCATTGTTTATCTCGCTGGTCTTCTATGTGGCCGCACAGCCGGGATCAGCGGCGGGGTACCGCCATATGTTTACGATTGATCCGGAGAAGATCCGGGACCCGATGATGTGGGTATATGCGCTCGGACAGTCCTTCTTCTCCCTGTCGCTTGCGGGGAACGGAACCATCATCTATGGTTCTTATCTCTCGGACGATGTGGATGTGGTGGCGAGCGCATGGAAAGTTGCCCTGTTTGACACCCTTGCGGCAATGCTGGCGGCGCTGGTGATCGTGCCGGCCATGGCAGCAGCCGGAGAGACGGCATTTTCCGGCGGTCCGGGCCTGATGTTCATCTATCTCCCGCATCTGTTTGCGGCGATGCCGGGCGGCCCGATCGTGGTGATTGTCTTCTTTGTGGCGGTTCTTCTGGCGGGAATGTCCTCTCTGGTGAATCTGTTTGAAGTGCCGATCGCCGCGGTACAGGATCATCTGGGAAGAAGCCGTGTGCTGTCGGTGGCGCTGGTCGGCGTGATCGGTGCGATCATCTCCATCTGTATTCAGGGAATTGTCTCCGACTGGATGGACTTTGTATCCATTTATATCTGCCCGCTGGGCGCTGGTCTTGCCGGCGTGATGTTCGCGTGGGTATGGGGAAAGGATGCGGTTGTCGACGCGGTATCCCTCGGACGGGAACGCCGTGTGGGAAGCTGGTTCTACCCGCTCTATAAGTATCTGTTCTGTATTCTGTCGCTGGCGGTCTTTCTTCTGGGTGCGGTCAACGGCGGAATCGGATGAGGAAATTCTATGTCTTTGAATCGTGATATCAAAACCGAAATGCTTCTTGCCTGGTATGACCGGAACGGGAGAACGCTTCCCTGGCGGTCGGACCCGACACCCTATCATGTGTGGCTGTCGGAGATTATGCTTCAGCAGACCCGCGTGGAAGCGGTGAAGGAATATTATCGGAGATTTACGGAGGCTCTGCCGGACGTCCGCGCGCTTGCACAGGCGCCGGAAGAGCAGTACATGAAACTGTGGGAAGGACTCGGCTATTACAGCCGGGTCCGAAATCTTCATAAGGCGGCTGTGCAGATTATGGAGGATCATGGCGGGCAAATGCCGCCGACCAAAAAAGAACTCTTGGCGCTTTCCGGAATCGGAGATTACACTTCCTCGGCCATTGCCTCCATCGCATTCGGCGAGCGGACGCCGGCGATTGACGGCAATCTCCTCCGCGTCTATGCGAGAATGATGAAGGAAGAGGAGAATATCAAGACCGGAACGGCGAAGAAGAAGGCGGAGGCGTGGTTTCTGAAGTTTATGCCGGAAGACCGGCCGGGGGACTTCAATCAGGCGGTGATGGATCTGGGAGCGACGGTCTGTCTTCCGAACGGCGCGCCGGAGTGCGGACGCTGCCCGTGGAAGGAATTTTGCCGGGCGCATGCGGACGGCACGGAACTCCGCTATCCGGTCATTCCGCCGAAGAAAGAGCGGCGAAAAGAAGAGAAGACGATTCTTGTTCTGATCGATGAGACGGGGCGGATTGCGCTTCGAAAGCGGCCGGAAAAGGGGCTTCTTGCGGGGCTCTGGGAATATCCGGCGGCGGAGGGAAAAAAGAGCTCAAAAGAGGTACTTTCGGCGGTGAGGGAGTTACTCGGCGGTGCGGCCGGGAATTCGCTTCCCAGCGGTTTTGACGTTTTGGATCTGGAGTTTCTTCCAAAAGCGAAACATATCTTTTCTCATATCGAATGGCATATGACGGGATTCGCTGTCTGGGTCAGAAAGCCCGCAGCGGGAGAGGTGCCGCTTCAGTGGGTGACGCCGCAGGAACTGTCCGAAACGTATGCGGTGCCGACAGCGCTGGTAAAATATACGGAGTGGATCAGAGATCGATTCAAAATAACAGAATAATTGTTGGCGAAGTTATGGAAAGAAATTCGGACAGCCGCCGCGATACAGAGGATATGTCAGGCTGTTATTCGGAGCATATCAAGCGAAAAACCGTGCCCGGTCAATGCGACCGGACACGGTTTTTTCGAATCTGTATTGTGTGATATTTTATTATTTGTCATCCCGGTCTTTGAACATCTCGTCCATGGTATGCCAGCCGAGAACCGCGCATTTTACGCGGGCCGGCATATGGGAGATATCCTCCAGGGCGCCGGCTTCCTCCAGTTCTTCCTTCTCTTCCGGGGTGATCTTGCCGCGGATCATGCGAAGAAAGATCTCCGAGAGATGCTCCGCCTCGTGAACTGTCTTTCCGATGATCATGTCGCACATGATATCGGCGGAAGCCTGGGAAATGGCGCAGCCGTCGCCGGTATATCCGGCATCTTCGATGACGCCTTCGTCATTTACCCGAAGCTGAAGGATGATATCGTCGCCGCAGGACGGGTTGACGCCCTCCAGCTCATAGTTCGGATTCTCAATCGGTTCTTTATGGATCGGATGAAGGTTGTGATCCGTGAGAATTTCATTATAAAAATTATTCATGGAATACGCTCCTTATGATATACAACAGCCTGCCGGCAGAGGGAACACAAGGTTCTCCCGGACGGCAAGCCATATCATACTGTATCTGTTTTCTTCTGTCAATCCGTATAACCCATCTTGCCGCGGACGGTCTTTAACGCCTCCGCGAGACGGAAGATATCGTTTTCGGTGTTGTAGAATGCGATGCTCGCGCGGGCAGTGGACATCGATCCGAGATACTTCAGGAGCGGCTGTGCGCAGTGATGTCCCACACGGATATCGACCTTGAAGGAATCCAGGATGGCGGCGATATCATGAGGATGAACGCCGTCAATGGTGAAGGAAAGGATTCCGTGGTGGTTCAGCGGATCATCGGATCCGAGGATATTCAGGTGCGGGATCCGGCTCAGCTCTTTCATGGCGAGCACAGTCAGGTAATCCTCGCGCTCCTCGATCACATCGATGCCGATGGCATTGTAGTAGTCGATGGCAGCGCCCAGGCCGACCGCTCCGGCCGCGTTGACCGTTCCGGCCTCGAACTTATGCGGAACTTCCGCATAGGTTGCGCTCTCGCGGGTGACATACTCGATCATCTCGCCGCCCGTCAGGAACGGGGACATTTTTTCAAGGATCTCCATCTTTCCGTAAAGAACGCCGATGCCCATCGGGCCAAGCATCTTATGACCGGAGAAGGAGAGGAAATCGACATCCAGATCACAGACATCCACTTTGATGTGCGGAACGCTCTGCGCGCCGTCGCAGGAGAAAACAGCTCCGTTTTCATGAGCGATGCGGGCAAAGGTCTTGATATCGTTCCGGACGCCGAGGACGTTGGAAATCTGTGTCATGGAGACCAGCTTTGTCTTCGGGGTCAGAGCCGCACGGAACATTTCCTCCGTGATGTTTCCCTTTTTGTCACACTCCAGGAACTTCAGGACAGCGCCGGTGCGCTTTGCGGCATGCTGCCACGGAAGGAGGTTCGAGTGGTGCTCCATGATCGTGATCAGGATCTCGTCCCCCGGCTTCAGGTTGTCATCCGCCCAGGTGTGCGCGATCAGATTCAGACTCTCCGTTGCGTTGCGGGTGAAAATGATCTCGTTCGGGTCTTTTGCGCCGATGAAATCGGCAACCTTTCTGCGGGCGTCCTCATACGCATCGGTGGCGCGAAGACTCAGCTCGTAGAGACCGCGAAGCGGGTTCGCGTTGTCATTCTCATAGAATTCGCGGGTTGCGCGGATGACACAGTCCGGTTTCTGGGTCGTCGCTGCGCTGTCCAGATAAACCAGATCGGTATCCTCAAAAATCGGAAATGCGTTCCGGATCAGACGATCCTGACGCTGTCTTGCTTCGCTTGTCATTCTTCTTCAACAGCTCCCTTCAGAAAACCGTGAACGTCGCATTTTGTCATTTCGTCGTTGACCTTCTTCAGGAGTGCTTCGACGTGAGCGGTGCTCATCATGCGGTAAATCTCTTCGGTGGAAAGTCCGCGGGACTCCATGTAGAAGAGGAGCTCTTCGTCGAGCTTGCCGATGGATGCACCGTGGTTTCCTTCGACATCTTCCTCGTCGCAGAGAATGAGCGGGATGGTCTGGTTGACGATGTTGTCGCTCATCAGAAGGATGTTCTCCATCTCATTGCCCTTTGCGCCGACCGCGCCGTTGCGCAGGTCGATGGTGCCGCGGAAGATCTTTTTCGCCGTATCGGCAATGGTTCCGTTGGCGTTGATGTTGCTGACGGTCTTTCTGCCGATGTGGTTGACGGCGTAGTTGATATCGAGAAGGTGATCCTTCTCAACCATGTATGCGGAGTCGAGTTCGAGCTCTGCGGCTTTGCCCATCAGGTCGGCCTGTGCGCCGAGATAAATCTTTCCGCCGGCCAGGACGATCTGGATCAGCTCGAGTTTGGCACTCTCGTCAAAGGTGCCGCCGACATCATTGAGGAAGGTGAGATCATCGCCCAGCTTGTGAATCTGGACCAGACGGACAACCGCGCCTCTTCCGGCGCGGATCTTGGTCTGAATGCCGGCAAAGCCGCTGGCGTCCATGCCGCTGAAATCTTCGATTACCCAGAGGTAACCGTTGTCTTCGGCGGTCAGTTCGACGCTGCTCATGTCCTGCGAGTCTTTTTCATAGCGGAAGGAGAGACGGACCGGTTCTGCGGTGCGCTCGCCCTTTTTCACGCTGTAGCGGTGGCACGGTACCTCCGCATCATGGATCAGCTTATCCACGTCGCGGCCGGAACCGGTCGCCAGATCGAGATATACCGGCTTGCTTGCCTTCATCTCGGCAACATTTTCCGGTTTTACGACTGTCAGATTCCCTTCTTTCACGGCAGTGATGCCGGAGAGATCTGCCTGGTTCATCTTCAGATGATTCCAGGTCGGAACAGGCAGTCGGTTAATCGTCATATTCATACTGTCCTCCTTATCCGATGCTGCCCTTCATTTCCAGTCTGATCAGGTTGTTCATCTCAACCGCGTATTCCAGCGGAAGTTCCTTGGATACGTTATCCGCGAAACCGCTGACGATCATCGCGCGTGCATCCTCCTCGGAGACGCCGCGGCTCATCAGGTAGAAGACAGCCTCATCGCTGATTCGTCCGATCTTCGCCTCGTGGCCGACATCGGCGTCCATGGTGCGGACATCCATCGCCGGGATGGTATCGGAGCGGGAGATCGCATCGAGCATCAGGGACTGGCAGGAAACGGAAGACTTTGCCCCCTTTGCCTTGTTTGTGATGACGACAGAGCTTCGGTAAGTGCTGACACCGCCGTCCTTGGAGATGGACTTGGTGCTGATGCTGGAGGAAGTGTCCGGCGCATTCATGACAACTTTCGCACCGGTGTCCAGATTCTGGCCTTTTCCGGCGAAGGTGATGCCGGTGAAGTCGGCTCTGGCGCCCTTTCCGTTCAGGATACTCATCGGGTAGAGGTAGGAAACATGGGAACCGAAGGAACCGGATACCCACTCGATGGTACCGCCCTCCTCAACCTTTGCACGTTTGGTGTTCAGGTTGTACATGTTCTTGGACCAGTTCTCGATGGTGGAATAGCGGAGCTTTGCTCCCTTTGCGACGTAGAGCTCGACACAGCCCGCGTGGAGGTTTGCCACGTTGTAGTGCGGAGCGGAACATCCCTCGATGAAATGAAGGTATGCGTCCTCGTCGACAATGATCAGGGTGTGCTCAAACTGACCTGCGCCCTTCGCGTTCAGACGGAAATACGACTGAAGCGGGATCTCCAGGTGCACGCCCTTCGGAACGTACACGAAGGAGCCGCCGGACCAAACCGCGCCGTGAAGCGCCGCAAACTTGTGATCGGTCGGCGGAACGAGCTTCATAAAGTGCTCTTTGACCATATCGGCATACTCGCCGGTCAGAGCGCTCTCCATATCGGTGTATACAACACCCATCTGGGAAACTTCGTCTTTGACATTGTGATAAACCAGCTCGGAGTCATACTGTGCTCCGACGCCGGCAAGGGATTTTCTCTCTGCTTCCGGGATTCCGAGTCTCTCAAAGGTATCCTTGATATCGTCCGGAACCTCGTCCCAGCTGGCCGCCATCTTGGTGTTCGGCTTGACGTAGGTTGCGACATTTTCCATGTCCAGACCCGCGATGGACGGACCCCAGTCCGGAACCTCAAGACGGTTGTAGATTTCAAGGGATTTCAGACGGAAATCCAGCATCCAGTCCGGATCATGTTTTTCCTCCGAGATCTGTCTTACGATCTCCGGAGTCAGTCCGGATTCGATGCGGTAAGCATCTTTTTCCTCATATCGGAAGTCGTAGAGGCTGCGGTCGACATCCGCAACCTGGGACTTTTCTTCGTTATTGCCCATTGATCGGTATCTCCTTTCAGGCAGCTTCGTTTTCCGGATTACTTCAGGAACTGCTCGAAACCGTTCTCATTGATGTTGTCAACGAGAGAAGCGTCGCCGTCCTTGATGATGCGGCCGTCCGCCAGCACGTGGGTGTAGTCAACGTGCAGAGCTTCCAGAATACGTGTGCTGTGAGTGATGATCAGGAGAGCGCCGTCATGGTTCTTCTGGTACTCTTCCACACCCTGGGATACGGTGCGGACTGCATCGACATCCAGACCGGAGTCGGTCTCATCCAGGATGGCAAGGTCCGGATTCAGCATCAGGAGCTGCAGGATCTCGGCTTTCTTCTTCTCGCCGCCGGAGAAACCGACGTTGAGATCACGGTCTGCGTAGGATTCGTCCATGTTCAGGACCTTCATGGCAGCCTTCAGCTGCTTGCGGAAATCCCAGAGGCGGATGTGCTTGCCGGTCTTCTGCTCAACGGAAGTCTTGATGAAGCTGCTGAGCGTAAGGCCCGGAACCTCCAGCGGATTCTGGAAGGAGAGGTATACGCCGGCCTGCGCACGCTTGTTGACCGGAGCGTTGGTGATGTCCTCGCCCTTAAACTGAATGGAGCCGCCGGTTACGGTGTATCTCGGGTTGCCCATGATCGCATAGCCGAGAGTGGATTTTCCGGCGCCGTTCGGGCCCATGAGAACATGAGTCTCGCCCGGTTTGATATCCAGGGAAACGCCGTGAAGAATCTCCTTGTCCTCAACGTTGACAGCGAGGTTTTCTATGTGTAATAATTGTTCGGACATGTCTGTTCCTCCGTCTGTATATTCTGCGGACGGTGCCGCATCTTTGATAACAGTTGTGTGTGCCTTGATCCGGATTGTTTCCTATTTAAATTATCGACCGGAAATGTCCCGAAATTCGGCTTGTGTTATTATATACTACGAATTTCCTATAAGCAAGCGCGAAAGCCGCATTCTGTACAATTCCTACAAAATCCAGTGTATTAGTCGATAAAACTTGGAATTATGACGGAATATAAGGAAAAGAAATGCATTCGGGATCATTTTCCGAAAGGCGTGCCGCACGGATGTCCGAAACGTAGTACAATAGCTGTATGCGTGAAGGTTTACACTCAGGAAAAGAGGTATGGATTATGGATGATAAGATCAGACAGCTGAATGAGTGGATCGGAGAGAGTGAAAAGATCGTGTTTTTCGGAGGCGCAGGCGTTTCGACCGCCAGCGGCATCCCGGATTTCCGGAGCAAGGACGGCCTGTATAACACGCCGAGCGTCGGCTTTGAGGCGTATCAGCCGGAATATCTGCTCAGCAACCGCTGCCTTGTGCACGAGCCGAAGGTTTATTTTGAATTCCACCGACAGAAGATGGATACGAGAAAGATCCGGCCGAATCATGCACACCGGTATCTGGCGGAACTGGAGAAGACCGGAAAGCTGACCGGCGTGGTGACCCAGAATATCGACGGTCTGCACCAGAAGGCGGGAAGCCGGAAGGTATATGAGATTCACGGGAGCGCGCTGCGCAACTATTGCATGAAATGCGGGAAAATCTATCCGTCCGACTATGTGTTTGAGTCGAAAGAACCGGTTCCGCACTGTGAGTGCGGCGGTGTGATCCGGCCGGATATCACCCTTTACGGTGAGAGTCTTCCGGAGGATGCGGTGGCCGGCGCGGTGAGCGTGCTCTCCAGCGTGGATATGCTGATCATTGGAGGCACATCGCTTACGGTGTATCCGGCGGCGTCCTTTATCAATTATTTTGGCGGAAAATATCTTGCGGTTATCAACCGCGATCCGCTGGATGTTCACATCGGAAAGAATGTGCTCAACATCACGGAGGATATCGACCGTGTATTTGCCGGGCTGGCAGAGATGGAGAATATGACGCTTTAACCGTGAACCGGAGAAGGACCGGAATGATGGCAGGAGAGTCATGAAGGACCGGCGGAAAACCACCGGTATCGAGAAAAGAAACAAGTATGAAATAAAGCATGAAACGCGGAATTTGAGCGGAGGAACCGGAAGTGGAGTATGAAGTCGGCGATATCGTAAAACTGAAGAAGCAGCACCCGTGCGGGAGTTTTGAGTGGAGAATTCTCCGCGTCGGAGCGGATTTCCGGCTGGAATGCCTCGGATGCGGACACCAGATCATGATTGCCCGTCGGATCGTGGAAAAAAGCACCCGTGGACTGCGGAAGCCCGAAAAGTTGTAAAAGTCGTTTCCGCTGCATATCCGCCGATTATCCGTCCGGAGAAGACGATGCGGGAGAAACGGTTTAAAAGCATCTTTTTTGATAAAAAAACCGCTTGCGGGCTTGCGGAAACTCTGCTATAATCGTTAGCCGTGATATACCAACAATCCTTACTCCCTGCTGGAGTCAGGGGGTCAGAGACCACAAGGAGGTTCTGAAACACATGAACAATTATGAGTTAGCCGTAATTCTCAGCAGTAAGCTTGAGGACGAGCAGAGAGCTGCCGCACTGGAGCAGATTAAAGAGCTTGTAAAGCGTTTTGGCGGCCAGATCAAGGATATCGATGAGTGGGGCAAGAAGAAGCTCGCTTACGAGATCCAGAAGGAAAAAGAAGGATTCTATTATTTCATCCACTTCGACGCTGAGCCGACAGCACCGGCTGAGATCGAGTCCAGAATCCGTATTATGGAGCCAGTTCTCAGATACTTATGCATGAGACCGGAAGCATAAATAAGGAAGAGTGATCGTATGAATAAAGTAATTCTGATGGGTAGACTGACAAGAGACCCGGAAGTGAGATATTCTCAGGGTGAGCGTTCCATGGCGATCGCGAGATACACCCTCGCAGTTGACAGAAGACGCAGATCCGGAAGGGTCGCGGAGGTCGGAAACGATCAGACTGCAGACTTCATTCCGTGTGTGGCTTTCGACAGAGCAGGCGAATTCGCGGAGAAGTACTTCCACCAGGGAATTAAGGTTGTAGTATCCGGAAGAATTCAGACTGGCAGTTACACGAACAAAGACGGCCAGAAAGTATATACGACAGAAGTTATCGTTGAAGATCAGGAATTCGCGGAGAGCAAGAACGCATCCTCCGCACCGATGGGCGCACCGCAGTCCGCTTCCTATGCACCGGATCGTCCGGCGCCGGCAAGCGCTGCAGCAGCGACAAGCGATGGTTTCATAAATATTCCTGACGGAGTTGAAGATGAGGGTCTTCCGTTCAACTAATACGGAAACCGCGAGGAGGAAATAAAATGCCATTCAATAAGACAGAAAGACCGGAAGGTGCAAGACCGAGAAGAAACGGTGGAATGCACAGAAGAAGAAAAGTTTGCGTATTCTGCGGATCCAAGGCAGAGCCGATCGATTTCAAGGATGCAAACAAGCTGAAGAGATACGTATCCGAGAGAGGTAAGATCCTTCCGAGAAGAATTACCGGAAACTGCGCAAAGCATCAGAGAGCTCTTACTGTAGCTGTTAAGAGAGCAAGACATCTTGCTATTCTTCCGTACACAGTAGAGTAATCTGAGGAAACACGGATTAAATCAGCGTTTCCTTAAACGACATAACGTCGAATACTGGATTAAACATCAAACATCAGAAGGGCTGCCCGTTTTTCGGGCGGCCCTTCTTCCTTCTGTTCGGGATTTATGGTATGATTAAGGCAAAGAGAAACCCCGCAAAGATACAGCTGCGGCAGTTCAAAAATCAGAACAGGGGGGTCAATCATGAAGAAAAATATCATTACGATCAGCCGTGAATACGGCAGCGACGGACGCAATATCGGTCTGCTTACCGCGAAAAAACTGGATATCGAGTTTTACGATAAAGAACTGATCGACGCGGCGGCGAAGGAGATCGGCTTTCCGGCGGAGACGGTGGCGGCAAAAGAGCAGAAGCTGACATCCAGCATTCTCTATAATTTTGCGGTGGGCACCATTTACGGAAGTGCCTATCCGCGGGAACCGAAACCGAGTGAGCTTCCGCTGGCGGAGCAGATCTTCCTTGCACAGAAGAAAGCGATCATCGAGAGAGCTAAGCGCGGACCGTGCGTGATCATCGGCCGCTGCGCGGATTATATTCTGAGAGACCGGGAAGATGTTCTCCGCGTCTTCATCTACGCCGATTACGAGAGCCGCAAACGCCGGGCACTCAAGGAGTACGGTGAGCTGGAGGAGAATATCGACAAGATGATGCGGGAAATCGATAAAAAACGCCGGATCCACTACGAGAATTACACAAGTCAGCGCTGGGGAGACCGGGATAACTACGATCTTCTTCTGAATACGGCGCTTCTTGATCCGCAGAAGTGTGCAGACATCATCTGCGAGGCAGTACGGTGATAAGAGGAACGATGAAATGAGAGGCAGAATCCGAACGCAGGGACTGTTACGCGCGTATCTGACATGGCCGCTGATCATGGCGGCGATCCTGGTGATCTCCAATCTGTCAGCCGCGCTGGTCAGTCCGCAGGCCGGAGCGGCGATGGCAGGCTTCACCTTTGTGGGGGTGCTGATCGCCGGCTGGCTCCTGCTCTACAGCAGAAGACAGATTTTAGCGGGGCTGGTCCGTTTTTCTTCGGAGTATTCCGAAGTGCAGGACCAGCTCCTTCGCGAGATGAGCGTTCCGTATGTGCTGGCGGACGAGGAGGGACGGATCCTCTGGGCGAACCGGGAGTTTGAAAACCTGATCCGCGAGGATAAGGGACATCACAAATTTCTGTCTTCGTTTTTCCCGGAGCTGAACGCAAACACCTTCTATAAGGTGGAGGATGACACCAGTCTTCACACGGAGTTTGGCGGAAGATTCTATGAGGTCGGCATCCGCTCGATTCTGATCGATGATTCGGCGCAGATCCGTCTCGGCATGGATCATTTTAACGGGACCCGCATGTACGGGATTTTCCTGTTTGATGAGACGCAGCTCCTCACGTATGAACAGGAGCTGGACCGCAGAAAACCGGTGGTTGGTCTGATCTATCTGGACAATTATGATGAGGCGCTGGAGAGCGTCGAGGCGGTCCGCAGATCTCTTCTGGCGGCGCTGATTGACCGAAAGATCACCAAGTACATCGACCGCATGGAAGGCATCGTGAAAAAGCTGGAGAAGGACAAATACTTCTTTGTCATTCAGCAGAAATATACGGACGAACTTCGCGACAACCGGTTCTCGATCCTCGAGGACGTTAAAACCGTCAATATCGGTAATGATATGGCGGTGACGCTGAGTATCGGCATCGGTATGAACGGCGGGACTTATCTCCAGAACTATGATTATGCCCGCGCCGCCATCGATATGGCGCTCGGCCGGGGCGGCGATCAGGCCGTGGTCAAGGATGCCGACCGCATCCGGTATTACGGCGGAAAGTCGCAGCAGGTGGAGAAGACGACCCGGGTCAAGGCCCGTGTCAAAGCTCACGCGATGCGCGAGCTGATGGATACCAAGGACAAGATTCTGGTTATGGGCCACCGGATCGGTGATATGGACTGTTTCGGCGCGGCAGTCGGTATCTGGCGTATCGCCCAGGCGTTCAACAAAAAGTCCCGGATCGTGGTCAATGACGTCAATTCGTCCGTTCGCCCGATCATGGCCAAATTCCGCGGCAATCCGGATTATCCGGAAGATCTCTTTGCGACGGCGGAGGAGGCGGCGGAATGGGCGGACAGCAATACCATGCTTGTTGTGGTGGACGTCAACCGCCCGAGCATTACGGAGGCACCGGATCTCTTGAAGAAGATCAGCACCATCGTTGTTCTGGATCACCATCGCCAGAGCGCGGAGCTGATCCAGAATCCGACTCTGTCCTACGTGGAGCCGTATGCGTCCAGCGCCTGTGAGATGGTTGCGGAGATTCTCCAGTATATCGGTGACGGAATCCGCGTAAAGCCGCTGGAGGCGGACGCAATGTATGCCGGCATCATGATCGATACGCACAATTTCATGAATCAGGCCGGTGTCCGAACCTTTGAGGCGGCGGCATTTCTCCGCCGGAACGGCGCGGATGTCGTGCGCGTGAGAAAGCTTCTCCGGGACAAGCCGGAGGATTACCGCGCAAAGGCGGCGGCCATCCAGAATATGGAGATCTACAAGGGAGCGTACGCCATCTCGGAGTGCCCGGCCGACGGTCTGGAAAGCCCGACGGTGGTCGGTGCGCAGGCGGCCAATGAAATGCTGGATATCACCGGCATCAAGGCATCCTTTGTGATCACGCAGATCAATGATACCGTCTTCTACAGTGCCCGTTCCATTGACGAAGTCAATGTTCAGGTCATGATGGAAAAACTCGGTGGCGGCGGACACCGCTCGATCGCCGGCGCACAGGTGAAAGAGATCAGTACCGCCGAGGCGCGGGACAGACTCAAGGCGCTCATCGATGAGATGAGTGAGAAAGGGGAAATATAACATGCAGGTAGTATTATTGGAAGATGTAAAATCCGTCGGAAAAAAGGGTGATATCGTAAAACTCAGCGATGGTTACGCAAGAAACTTTATTATCAAGAAGAACTTGGGTCTGGAGGCGACACCGCAGAATCTGAACGATCTGAAGCTGAGAAAGGCGAACGACGCAAAGATTGCGGCGGAAGAACTCGCTGCGGCGAAGCAGCTGGCAGAGGAACTTTCCGGCAAGAAGATCACCCTGGCGATTAAGGCAGGCGAGGGCGGCAGAGCGTTCGGTTCCGTATCGACCAAGGAAATCGTGAAGGCGATCAAGGATCAGCTCGGAATGGATATCGACAAGAAGAAACTCATTCTTCCGGAGCCGATCCGCAGCTTCGGTGTAACCGAGGTGCCGATCCGTCTGCATCGTGACGTGACAGGAAAGCTGGATGTTCACGTGGTAGAGGCCTGATTCTTCCCGTGACGCAATAATCAGGAGGAACGGATGGCAGCAGAAGATGCATTGGTAAAAAGGGTCCTTCCCAACAGTGTCGATGCCGAGCGATCGGTGATCGGCTCGATGCTGATGGATAAAGAAGCGA
Source organism: [Clostridium] aminophilum (assembly GCF_900101295.1). GTDB lineage: Bacteria > Bacillota > Clostridia > Lachnospirales > Lachnospiraceae > Clostridium_R > Clostridium_R aminophilum_A. Next base: position 34,215 of record NZ_FOIL01000024.1, read on the forward strand.
TCATGGCTGCGGCCGAGACGGTGACGGGCGCGGATTTCTATCAGCAGCAGTACGGCATTATGTTTGATACGATCGTGGAGCTCTTTGAGAGCGGAAAGCCGGTCGATATCGTGACCGTGCAGAACCGTCTGAAAGAAAAAAACGTCCCGCCGGAGGTTGCGAGTCTGGAGTTTGTCCGGGACATTATGAAGTCGGTTCCGACTTCCGTCAACGCGAAGGCATATGCGGAGATTGTCTATGAAAAGTCGGTTCTGAGAAAACTGATCCGGATGAACGAAGAGATCGAGAATCTCTGCTATGCGGGAAAGGACACGCTGGACGAGATTCTGGATCACACCGAGAAATCGGTATTTGATGTTCTGGAAAAGAAGACGACCGGCGAGCTGGTTCCGATCAGCGATGTGGCGCTGAATGTTCTGGATAAGATTGAGAAGGCGTCAAAGAGCACCGGAACGGTAACCGGCATTCCGTCAGGATTCATTGATCTGGATTACCGGACCTCCGGTTTTCAGCCGTCGGATCTGGTTCTGATCGCGGCGCGACCGTCCATGGGTAAGACCGCATTTGTCCTGAACGTTGTTCAGCACGTTGCGATCAAGAAGAATCTCCCGTGTCTCGTGTTCAGTCTCGAGATGAGCAAGGAACAGCTGATCAACCGTGTTCTGTCCATGCAGTCCATGGTCGATTCACAGAAACTCCGTACCGGAGACCTGAATGATTCAGACTGGGATGCGGTTGTCGAGGGAATCGGCGTGATCGGAAATTCCAAGATCATGATTGACGATACACCGGGCATCTCTTTCTCGGAGATGCGGAGCAAATGCCGCAAGATCAAACTGGAATACGGTATCAGCATTATCATCATCGACTACCTTCAGCTGATGAGCGGCTCGGGCAAAGGACACAGTGCCGAGAGCCGTCAGCAGGAAATCTCCGAGATTTCCCGTTCTCTGAAGGCACTGGCCCGAGAACTGAACGTGCCGGTTCTGGCACTGTCCCAGCTCTCACGAGCCTGTGAACAGCGACCGGATCACCGGCCGATGATGTCGGATCTTCGAGATTCGGGCGCGATCGAGCAGGATGCCGATGTGATTATGTTCTTATACCGCGATGATTATTACAACAAGGCGACCGAGAAGCCGAATGTGGCGGAGGTCATCATCGCAAAACAGCGAAACGGTCCGATCGGAACCGTCGAGCTGATGTGGAAGCCGGAACTGACGAAGTTTGTCAATATGGAACGGCAGCCGCGTGACGGAGGCGTGTAAACGGAACAGGATCCAGGTCCGCGGGCGGACTTCGGAGAAATGTCTTATAACACAATAAAAAAGTGCAGATGTCAGAGCTGACTGCTCTCGGACATCTGCACTTTTTATGGCACTAAAAAGACCGGGGCGCTGAGCGCTCCGGTCTTTTTGCTGTTCTGTATCAGCAATCTCAAAGGATTTATCAGCCCTGAGAGATAGCACCTGTCGGACATACACCTGCACAAGTTCCGCAATCGATGCAAGCAGTTGCGTCGATCTCGTACTGAGAAGCTCCTGCAGAGATAGCACCTACCGGGCACTCGCCAGCGCAGGAACCACAGCTTACACAAGTATCATTAATAACATATGCCATTGCAATATACCTCCTTCATCACGGTAAATTCTCTATGCCACTGCATTGTACAATATGGTTGTTGAGTTATTCAAGGATAACTCAACGAATTTTTGTTTCATCGCACAGGGGACACCGAATGCGATGACGTGAAAATGGGGTTCGGATCAGAGCCGGGACCCGTGATGATTCATTCCGGATCACGATCCGCTCCCACATATTCCATTCATGATAAACGAGCCGTTTTTTCGGCGCAGGTCAGATGGCAGAAAGCTTTTTTAAAGCGTTCTCTGCGAGTATGACTTCATAGTGCTCCCGGAAATATGCCTCGGTGCCGGTCTTGGCGCGTACCGACCGTCCGTACTCCGCCATGCGGTTGCAACAGCGGATAAAGGAGGACTCACCCGGTTCGGATTCCCGGAGCATCAGATAGAAGGTTCCGTCTGAGGAATCCTTCATCAGGGCACTTTCTCCCCGGTAGGCCGGATCGGAAGCTTTGGCCGCATCAATAACGCTGTCCAGATCCGGGAACGCAAAGAGGCGAAGCGCCGGAGCGGTTTTAACAGGTTTTGCGGTCTTGTTTGTTTTTTCGCCGGTATCTGCCGGAGCGGCAGTCTGGTCTGCCGGCTTGGCCTCGACAATGGCCTGAACGGTGTCAAACAGTTTGGCAAAGTCGAGATTCTCTTCTTTTTTCGGTGTTACGGAAGCCGGGTCGGTCGTATTGCCGGAGATCATATGGAAAATTTTCTCCGCTCCCTCCAGAAGTTCCGGGGACAGGGCCGGTGTCCGGGGTGTTTCCTCTGCCGGTGAAAAATGAGAAAACCGTGCATCCAGTTCTTCCGGATCATCCACCTTGGTGATGATCAGCATGATATTGTCGGTGGAGAGCGGGATGGCTTCCATCATAAGCGGTGTGTCATCGACATCGAAACCGACCTGTGAGGATGCGGTCTGAAGCATCTCGCGGAACAGGTTTCTTGCGTTTTCGGTTCCGTAGGACAGCTCGCTGAGACTCATTCCCCGCTGTGCGAGGTCTTCGCCGGTGAGCGTGCAGCGGATCTGCTTGTCACTGATTCGTTCTATTTTCACAGGATCATCTCCTTCTTTCTTATGTCAATATCAGAGTGCAGTATAAATGAAACGAGGAGAAATAGCAATTGCCGTAAGAAAATTTTAGAAAAACTTTATCGGCAAAAGAATCAAACATACAACGGATCAGGAGTGTTCCAAGCCGAAGGACATCCGAAAGCGCACCCTGCCATATAGAACAATTATCGCCGGAAACCGGAAGTCGATAAGAGCGGAGGGAAAACCTTACAAAATTTTCCGGAGAGCGGGAGAGAAAAAACTGCGATAGCGACAAAGCACCGCGGATATAATCCATCGTATCGGCATATCTGTTCAATTACATCCGAAGAGTTGTTAGAAAATAAATATATACAACATTGAATTATTTGAAAATAATACTAAAATATTAATTACTGAGAAGCCGAACACGACAAGGAGGTGAGATAGGACAGATGTCCTGCTGGTAAACGGTTTCAATGATTGGAGAAGGCGGGTTGTAAGGCGGAACGGAAACCTGCCGGATACGCTTCGCAGCCGGCACATCGCGCCGGAAGCGGAATTCTGTTATCTCATCCTGGCGCGCACAATGGATGAGATTCTGCATGTGTGCGGTTCCGCACACTGTCTGTCTGCGGGAAGCGGTCACCGGTGACCGGAAGAACGCAGCCTTTATTATCTTTATAAGCTGAGACCGGAGAAGAACTGTCACCGTGAATTCGGAGCAGAATGGAGATGACATGATCATTGCGGTTTTTGCGCGCAGAAAGCGGGTGCAGAAATGTTCGGGGCATTATCTGCGGACGACCTGCGCGGGACCGCCAAAGAGCTGCCATGGAATTCGGCGCGTGCGGGGATTTTTCCGGAACAACAACGAAATGTCAGCGGAATGGATGAAAACGCAGCAGGTGGAGCTGCGGAGAGATTACGTTGACTTCTCAGAACGGAAAACAGGAACGGAAAAAAGAAGAAAACGGATTCGGCACGGAGCGGGATGCGGTACTCCAGACGGCATTTCCGCTGCAGGATATCGCGTTTTCTTGCACGGGCGATGAAACCCGATGGAGTTGCTTCGAAACATGGAATTACTGTTCGGAATCAGGGAGAGGGGCGGCCGCGGTATGTCACGGAAGAACCTCCGGCCGTACCGGAAACCGGGCAGCAGAACACCGGCGCGGGGAAAGACGCCGGTGGGGGAGGTGCTAAAGAATGTTTTCAGAGTCTCAGGAGGAAAGGCGGGACCGACGGAGACAGGAACAGCTGTTTCTTGAGGGACTCGAGCGTTTCAGGAGACGGGGAATCCCGATCTTTATCGACGGAAAGGAAATGCTGCCGAAGGATTATCGGAGGCTTTTCGTCTGTGAAGGCCGGCATTTCTACATGGGTGATTATATTCCGGGAGCGGACGGAAAGCTGAAAGAGATCCATTTTGACCGGGTACATCTCTGACGGAAAGGCGACCGGAAAAACAAAGAAACCGAAAACGGAGAAAATGAACAAGTTCTGCCTGACAACTGCAAGAAAGAAGCACAGAAAAAACAAAACAAAGAAATAACATTCGCCGACCGCTTATGCTATACTTTGTGGTACAGAAATCGGTGACAGATCATAGGATCTGTCGGAATCGGAGGATGTTCATGGGAAGAAGACTGATGTCATGTTTGGGCTTTCTGCTCCTGCTCGGGCTGATTGTACTGGCGGCAGCGGGAGGCGTGTACGCGTATCTGCGGTATATGCCGTCCAATAAGAGAGCGGATCTCTCCAAGATATACACGCCGAAAAACGGGGACGGTGTCATACTGTATCTGAATTATGACCGGCAGGAGACCGAAGGCCGGAAAATCGGCGGCAGGGTCTATCTTCCCATTGATTTTGTCAATGACAATCTGAATGAGCGTTTTTATTACGACAGCGAGGAGAAGGTCCTTCTCTATACGCTGCCGGAGGAGATTCTCCGGATGACCGCGGAATCGAAAAATGATGACGGTTCGGCGGTATATGTGGAGGACGGGGATTCGATTCTGGTGTCCGCGGACGAGGTGAGAATGCACACGGCCATGGCTATGGAAGATTTTTCGGATACAGAGTATCCGAGACTGTATATCCGCAACTCCGGCAACACCACGACCGGAGCAAATCTCCGGGAAGATACGGCGGTGAGAACCAAGGGCGGCATCAAGGCGGAGATTGTCGAGGATGCCAAAAAGGGAGATCATGTCACGGTTCTCGACAGTATGGAGAACTGGTCCAAGATCGTTACGGCAAAGGGATTCACGGGATATGTGAAAACCAAATGCCTGACGGATTTCTGCGATGAGGAACCGGATACCGGTTTTGAGGAACCGGAGTATAAGACGGCGATGCTGAAAGACAAGATCACTTTGATCTGGCATCAGACAACCTCGCAGGCGGCCAATGCCCAGCTGACCAATTCTCTGACCGGGACAAAGGGGGTCAACGTGATCGCGCCGACATGGTTCGGCATGAAAAACAACAGCGGCGAGTATGAATCCATCGCTTCGGCGGATTATGTGAAGACCGCACATTCCCTCGGAATGAAGGTCTGGCCGGTTGTGGACAATTTTGGCCATGATTACAGCAGCAATGTCAACACCGAAAAACTTCTGGCGAGGACATCGGTTCGAACAAAGCTGATCAAAAACCTGATGAAGGAGGCTGCTTCATACGGTTTTGACGGCTTCAACCTTGATTTTGAGGGGCTGAAGGAGGAGGCCGGAGTCCATTACACCCAGTTTATCCGGGAAATGTCGGTGGCCTGCCGGAAGGCGGGACTGACGCTTTCCATCGATGATTACCCGGCGGAGTCCTACAATCGTTTTTACAATTATCAGGAGCAGGGCGTATGGGCGGATTATGTCATTCTGATGGCATATGATGAACACTATGCTGGCGGAGAGGCTGGATCGGTATCGTCCCTTTCCTATGTGGTGAACGGAATCGATAATCTCCTGTCGATGGTGCCGAAGGAGAAGATCATCGCGGGACTTCCATTCTATACGAGACTCTGGACCGTGAGCGGCGAGGATACCTCTTCGCAGGCGCTTCATATGTCCGAGGCCAACGAATGGGTGAAAAACCATAATCTTGAGACCGTATGGGATGAGGAGACCGGTCAGAATTATGCAGAGTTGGAAGAAAACGGCAAAAAGAGTATGATCTGGCTGGAAGATGCCGATTCCATGAAGAAGAAGGTACAGGCGGTGAAGGAGGCGGATGTCGCCGGAATGGCCGGATGGAAACTTGGAATGGAGACGTCGGATATCTGGAACATCTTCGGATGGAAGAACTGAGAGAACGCCGTTATTCCATAAAAACGCGAAGCGGAGAGCGATCCCGGCGGCGGTCGGAAGGGGCTCTCCGCTTTACTTTTGAATTAAACTATATTAAACTAAAACGAAAAACATTTTCTATAGAAAGAAGCGAAAAAAAGTGATCACAAAAGTACTTCAGGTTTCGGATTCCGGGAACTTTTCCGGGGAAGACATCCGTAATATTCAGGAAGCGGCGGACGTTATCCGTTCCGGCGGCCTGGCGGCATTTCCCACGGAGACCGTCTACGGTCTGGGCGGCAATGCGCTGGATGCGGACGCATCCCGGAAGATCTATGCGGCCAAGGGCCGTCCGTCGGATAATCCGCTGATTGCGCATGTGTCCTGCATGGAGGAGATCACGCCGATCGTATCGGAGATCCCGGAGGCGGGAAGAAAATTGGCAGAGGCATTCTGGCCGGGGCCAATGACGCTGATTTTTCAAAAGAGCGAGGTCGTGCCGTATCAGACAACCGGCGGCCTGGAAACCGTGGCTGTCCGTATGCCGTCCGATCCGGTGGCACAGGAACTGATCCGCAGAGCCGGCGTACCGATTGCCGCGCCCAGCGCCAATACATCCGGAAGACCGAGCCCGACCAAGGCCGGGCATGTATATGAGGATCTGAACGGGAAAATCGAAGTGATTCTGGACGGAGGACCGGTCGGAATCGGCGTGGAATCCACGATCGTGGATGTCACGGAAGAAGTTCCGACGCTGCTTCGACCGGGTGCCGTGACGATGGAGATGCTCCGTGAAGTTGTCGGTGAAGTCCGGATCGATCCGGCCATTCAGGGACCGCCCAGCAAGGATCTGAAACCGAAGGCACCCGGGATGAAATACCGTCACTATGCGCCGAAGGCGGATATGACCATCGTCGAGGGCGAAGCGGAACAGGTGATCGCAAAGATCAACGCCATGGCGGCGGAGAAAATCGCGGAAGGAAAAACGGTGGGCATCATCTGCACCGATGAGACGAAAGACCGCTATCCCCGGGGAATCGTGGAGTCTATCGGTGAGAGGGCAAGGAAGGAAACCATTGCTCACAATCTGTACGCCGTTTTGAGGGATTTCGACGGACGGGGAGCGGAATTTATCTTCTCCGAGGGATTCTCTGAGGACCATCTGGGACAGGCGATTATGAACCGGCTGAAAAAAGCCGCGGGATATCACATTCTGAATCTCTGAACCGGCTTGGGAAAAGTCAGGAAAGACCATTCCGGAAAACGGGAATACTGCCTGCCCGACGGAGCGTACGTTCAAATGGAGACCGGGACAGAACAGAGAATGTTGCAGAAATAAAGAAATTGCAGAAAACAAAAAAAGATACAGAAAATAAAGAAGTTACAGGAAGATAAGGTCTGAAGGGAGATTTTCAGACTTTGATGGGCAGCTCAGATACGAGCGGAGAATGATCAGACGTAAGTCTTAGTCTGGAGGAGAAAATCATGGAAAAACAGAGCAAAGCACAGAAGAAGAGACAGATGGTTGTCGGCGTGATCGCCGTCGTTCTTGTGATCTGCATGATCGTGCCGATGATCGGAGCCGGTCTCAGCGCTTTCGGCTGATTCGGGTGAAATGTGATGACGCAGGAAAATAATTCCGGCGCGGCGGAGGCGTCCAGAAAGACGTTCCGTGTCCGGCAGTGCAGAGAGGCGGAAGTGACCGGCGAGGTCACGGCGGGACTTTCGATCGTTCTGATCGGGCCGGCGGCGCTCCGAGGAACGGAGACGGCGGCGATGCGGCTGGGAAAACGGCTGGATGAACGTTTTTCCGCGTGTTTTGCGGAACGATGCCGGAATGCGTACCGGGATCATGCCGTGGAGGCCGATGAAAAAATGCTTCAAAAGGCAGGGGTGAAGGCCTTCTGCCTTCCGGGCGACGGTGGCCTTTACGCGGCACTCTGGGATCTCAGCAGCGCGGGCGGACGGGGATTTGACATTGATCTCCGGAAGATTCCGCTCCTTCAGGAAACGGTGGAGGTCTGCGAGATCTGGGATCTGAATCCGTACCGGCTGGACAGCACCGGCTGTATTCTCGCAGCGGCATCCTGCGGCGAGAGTCTTGCCGCGCAATACCGCGCCATGGGGAAAACGGCTGAGGTCATCGGCTGGTTTGACCGCACCAAAGCAGGAAAGATCCGAAGCGGGGAGACGACTACCTATCTGGATTTCCCGGCTCCGGATGAAATACATAAAACAGAACAGCAGCAGACAGAAAAAGAGAAAGAAGGAGGAAACGGACTATGAAGGAAAAGATTCTTGCCGTACTCGAACAGAACAGCAGAATCAGTCTCGAGGAACTGGCCGCGAAGGTCGGCGTGAGCGCGGAGGAAGCCGCGTCTGCGATCGACCTTATGGAGCAGGAACATGTTATCTGCGGCTACAACGCTCTGATCAACTGGGATAAGGTTGACCAGGAGCGGGTTGTCGCCCTGATCGAGGTAAAGGTAACCCCGCAGAGAGATATGGGATTTGATACCATCGCGGAGAGAATTTACCAGTATCCGGAAGTTCAGTCCGTTTATCTGATGTCGGGAGGTTTTGACTTCACGGTCATTGTCCAGTCCGGCTCCATGCGTTCGGTTGCGAACTTCGTATCGGAAAAATTGGCACCCATTGATTCCGTCCTGAGTACCGCAACGCATTTCATCCTTAAGAAATACAAAGACTACGGAACCATTCTCAGCGACGGACCGAAAGATGAAAGAGAGATGTTCCTGTCGTGAGAAATCCATTATCCAAAACCATAACCGGCATTCAGCCGTCCGGAATCCGTAAATTCTTTGACATCGTCAGCGAGATGGATGATGCGATCTCTCTCGGTGTCGGAGAGCCGGATTTTGATACTCCGTGGCATGTGCGTGAGGCAGGCATTCACTCTCTGGAAAAAGGCCGTACCTTCTACACATCAAATTCCGGACTGAAGGAGCTTCGCCAGGAGGTCGTCAACTATCTGGAGCGATCTCAGGGAATCACATATGATCCGATCAAAGAGACCATGATTACGGTCGGCGGAAGTGAGGCGATCGACGTGGCGCTCCGTGCCATGCTGGATCCGGGCGATGAGGTGCTGATCCCGCAGCCGAGTTATGTTTCCTATGTGCCGTGCACGATTCTGGCCGGCGGAACACCGGTATCGATTCCTCTTGAGGAAAAAGATGAGTTCCGTCTCACGCCGGAAAAGCTTCTCGCGCACATTACCCCGAAGTCCAAGGTTCTGATTATGCCGTTCCCGAACAACCCGACCGGCGCGATCATGGAGAGGGAGGATCTGGAAAAGATTGCGGAGATCGTCCGCGAAAAAGACCTCTTCATCATCAGCGATGAGATCTACTGCGAGCTGTCCTACAAGGAAAAACATGTATCCATCGCATCCCTGCCGGGGATGCAGGAGAGATGCGTTCTGATCAACGGATTCTCCAAGGCATATGCGATGACCGGCTGGCGTCTTGGTTATGCCTGTGCACCGCAGCTGATCCTTCAGCAGATGCTGAAGATCCATCAGTTCGCAATCATGTGCGCGCCGACCACCAGCCAGTATGCAGCGGTGGAGGCTCTCCGGAACGGCGATGCGGATATTGAGAGAATGCGGAATTCCTATGATGAGAGACGCCGCTTTCTGGTGGCGGAACTCCGGAAAATGGGAATGGACTGCTTTGAGCCCTACGGCGCATTCTATGTCTTTCCGAGCATCAAGCGCTTCGGCATGACATCGGAAGAGTTTGCCAACCGTCTTCTCCGTGAAGAGAAGCTGGCGATCGTTCCGGGAACTGCGTTTGGCGATTGCGGAGAGGGCTTTATGCGAATCTCCTATGCGTATTCCATGCGCGATCTGAAGAAGGCGCTGGATCGGCTCAGAAGATTTACGGAAAGACTGCAGGCGGAAAAGAATGTTTAATATTGTCCTTTACGAACCGGAGATGCCGGAAAACACGGCGAACATCGGCCGGACCTGCGTGGCGGCGCATGCAAAGCTTCATCTGATCGGTCCCCTCGGGTTTAAACTGACCGATAAGCGCGTGCGGCGCGTGGGCATGGACTACTGGCAGAATCTGGACTATGAGGTTTATGTGGACTTTGCGGACTTTCTGGAAAAGAATCCCGGCGCAAAGATCTGGATGGGAACCACCAAGGCGCACCGGATCTATACGGAGGCGGAGTTTGGGCCGGAGGACTATCTGATGTTCGGCCCGGAAAGCCGCGGGATACCGGAAGAGATTCTGGTGAATCACGAGGAAACCTGCATCCGGATTCCGATGTGGGGAGAGGCGCGGTCCCTCAACCTCTCCAATTCGGCGGCGATCGTTCTCTATGAAGCCTTGCGGCAGAATGATTTTGCGGGGATGAAGAAGACCGGAGAACTGCATGAAATGCACTGGAGAAGATAAATCACAAAAAAAATAGAATAAATTATTTAAAGATGCCGATAATCCGTTATATGCTTTTTGTTTCAAGATAGAATAACCGAATGTTATGTGGGTTAATGGAATGACGAAAGAGATAACAGAAAAACGGCTTCAAAAGTTAAATGCGGTATTTGAATCATATGCCATGGTCGCGGAGGGAACCGACGTATATGTGTGCGACGTTGCATATGATTATTCCCGCTGGTCAAAAAAAGCGGTGGAACTGTACGGGCTTCCCGGAGAATACATGTATGCCGCGGGAGATATCTGGGAGAGTTATGTCCATCCGGATGACCGGAATGTGTACCGGTCGAGTATCGATGAAATTTTCGCAAACGGCTGCGGAATACACGATATGCAGTATCGGGCAAAGAACCTTGCGGGAAAGTACAATATGTGTACGTGCAAGGGGGTTGTCCTGAAAAATGACGCCGGGGAACCGGAGTATTTTGTCGGAATGATCCGGAATCATTCGTTGAATGAAAGTGTGGACAATGTAACCGGACTGCGCAACAAAAACGGATTTTTTAATGATGTCAGCCGGTATCTGGACTGTGGCATCCCGTTCCGGATTGTCATGTACGGTGCGACCAATTACACGGGAATTAATGACCTGTTCGGTTATGATTTCGGAACGAGAATTCTTCAGCACTGTATAAGGTATGTTCAGGATCACAACCAGAATATCGGTGATTTGTACCGACTGGACGGCGTGCGTGTGGCTCTGATCAGCAGGACCGCCACGATAGAACAGCTTCGGGAAAACTACCGGCAGTACCAGGAGGTCCTTCAAAAACCGTTCCTGCTGGACGGAAGGCAGGTCCTGCTTGAGATCAATGCGGGTGCGGTTGCGGTAGACCGTTTTGACACCAATGCGGATACCATTTTTTCCTGCCTGACGAGGGCGTATCAGGAATCCAAATACAACAAACAGGGAGATTTCAGTTTTTTTGAAAACGGGAACAGCAAAAACGGAATCTACCGTCTTGAAAGGATCAACCGGATCCGCAACAGCGTCATTCAGCAATGCAGTAATTTTGAGGTGTTTTATCAGCCGATTATGACTGCGGAGAATGAGGAACTGGAGGGGGCGGAGGCCCTGATCCGGTGGATCGATGAGGGCGGAAACATTGTCCCGCCGGACGATTTCATACCGGTACTGGAAAACGATGCACTGTTTCCGGAACTGGGAGAATGGATTCTCCGTCAGGCCATGAAAGAGTGCCGGGAGATATTGAAAACCATTCCCGATTTCGTCCTGAATGTGAACCTGTCCTATGCGCAGCTTCAGAAGCTGGATTTTCTGGATACGGTAAAAAGTGCCATGGAAGAGGTTGGCTATCCTCCGGAGAATCTCTGCCTGGAAATTACGGAGCGCTGCCGTTTCCTCGATATGGAACGGCTGATGGCGATCTGTCGCGACCTGAACCGGTACGGCATTAAGGTGGCGCTGGATGATTTCGGCACCGGGTTTTCCTCTCTGTCGATCCTGCAGAGTCTCCATATCGACATACTGAAGATCGACCGGCAGTTCGTAAAAGACATTGTCCGTGACGGCCGTCAGGAACGCCTTGTCAGGAGTATCGGAAAAGTGGGCGAAATCTTCGGCTCAAGAATTTGCGTGGAAGGTGTGGAGACCGAGGAAATGCGGGATATTCTCCGGAAGTATGACGTTTATACGTTTCAGGGATATCTGTATTCGAAGCCGATTCCTCACCGGGAATTCATGAAGCGATACGTGGAAAAACATGCGGATGCGGAGCAGTGAGGCGCCCCGGGGATTCGGCCCCGAAGACCGGCGTTGCCGGCGGAGACGCCGAAAAGAGAGATAAGACAGAAAAGACAGGTTTGATGAGAATCCAAATCGAATGAGAATAAAAAAGGTGCTGTCGCATTAGTTGATTTTTCAACTGGTGCGCAGCACCTTTTCGTATGCAAAATCAGCGGCTTTCGCCGCTGATTTTAAGTTTATGTGAGGCAAAGACGATTCGAAAACGCACTTTAACAAAGCCACTGATGTGGCTGATTCCATTTTCTGGATT
>NZ_FOIL01000023.1:0-21299 GCF_900101295.1 [Clostridium] aminophilum
TAGATATACAGTAGGGATGGAATAGCCCTAACTTATACGCCTGTGGACATTGTGTAAGACATTGAGTTACGTATCATCGTAGCCAATGCAGTAGTGGTTGAAGCAGGAAGCTCCGACTTCAAATGCGTAGCATTAAGTCGGAGTAGTTCACTGTTAAGAGGGATGATTATGCGCGGATTTTTTTGAGAAGCGCTTCCTGCAGAGTTTGAGAAAAATTGATATTTCTCTCCTGTGCGGCTGCATTGAGCCAAGCAGGGATGGTGAGTGTTTTTCGAACGGATTTTTCAAAATGCTCTTTCGCGTATTCTGCGACATCAACAGAAACCATGTTTACGAATGCGCCATTCATATCGGCATCGAGATCCTTGGCAACGGATTCCAAGGACACATCGCTCATTGCAGAAGCAGGCGGAGCCTGATCCCCGTCCTTCTTAAGAGAATAGAGGTAACCGGCCAGACAGTCCACGGCCATATTCATGGCTTCGGTTTCAGTTCTGCCATTCGTTGCCAACCAGTTAAGATCCGGAAATACAACAGAGTATCCGGTTTCATCTTTAAAAAAGCATGCAGGGTATATAGATAACATATGAGAGCCTCCTCTCTTTAGCGGGACTATTTGTCAAGTCCGGCTTGCTTTCTAATGGATTTTTCAACGATTTTACTCAATTCTTTACTATGAAAAGGGATCGTGACCTTTCCGGGCTTGGTTGGATGAACATAATGCCGGTGAGAGCCTTCCTGACTCTTGAATAACCAACCGTCGGCAAGGATTTCTTTTTCCATTTCTCTGGGACGTTTAGGCATAATAATTTCCCTTTCTACTAATATGATACAAATGAACATGCACTAAGTCAACACGTATAAAAATTACATGCATAGAAATGAATTGCGATATTATCGGAAGATTTGAGCGAGAGTATATGGTGATATGTTTTTGGACGATTATTTACGTAAAGAAAACTGAAACAATAAAGAAAATGAGATACAAAGAATCAAAGAGAATGATTTGAGAGGTTTGAGGTTAGACAGTTTAAGGTAAGACCTATGGTAAACAAAAGCAGTCAACGGGCATGTTGACTGCTTTTATGCTTGAATTTCATCGTCTCGGCAGTGAATTCCCGAGAAAATACGACAGCTCGGAGGCGCAGGAAGCAACTTCTTTCTTCAGGCGATCCAGCTGAACTTTTTCCGCAATTCGGGAGTGCGGGACAATGATGCCGACCGACGCCTCGATCTTTCCGTCCGGTCCGAAAACCGGGGAACCGATTCCGCAGGCATCGTGGACATATTCGCCGTAGGAACAGGCGATCCCGTCCCGGCGGATCTCATCCAGCTCGACCTTCAGGGCGCGGCTGCTGATCTGCGGAAATGCGTCCGGATTCGGGACACATTTTTCAAGATAGTAGTCAATATAGTCCTTCGGCTGGAAGGCGAGCAGAACCTTGCGGATCGCGCCGCAGTGAAGATCCAGCTCATAGCCGAATTCCTCGACAACCTTCAGATGATTCGGGCCGTCCACCTTCTGGAGAACGAGACCCTTGTCGCCGACGCGGATCACGAGATAGGTGTCCTCCCGCGTGGTGAAGGCCAGTTTTTTCAGGAGCGGGAGAGCCGCATCCTGGATCCGGTAGTTGCCGGCAGCCGACCGGCCAAGCGGAATCAGCGCCGGACCGAGCTCGTAAGTATGTGAGGATTCGTCTCTGGTCACGTAGCGCATCTCACAGAATGTCTGGAGAATGCGGTGAACGGTGCTCGGCGGAAGTTCTGATTTCGCGGAAATCTCCGCGATGGTGTACTTATGAGTATTGTCCCGGAGGAGTTCCAGAATCTCCATGGAACGCTTCAGGCTCTGAATCATAATCAGACCTCTTCTGCTTTGTCTGCGGAAGCCTCGGCGGTGTCAGCAGCTTCTTCTGCGGCTGTGCCGGCGGTTTCGGCAGAAGCCGGAGCAGCACATTCGCTGTCGGTTACTGCAGTGTCACCGGAATCCTTAGCAGTATCGCCGGTCTTTTCCGGACATTTGCAGGCCTCATCCGCGGTGCTGGCTTTTTCATCCGCACCGTTTTCTGCATCGTCTGTTTTCTTGGAGTTCAGAGAGACGTAATTTCTGCCGGTCTTGGAATCGGTCAGATCTTCCTCGTCATCGAACTCATCGAAGTCATTTTCAAACTCGTGGAAATCCTCACTCAGTTCCTTGTGAAAGGACTTGTACTGTAAGATATAAGAAACTCCTGCAGCGACAGCGCCGGCGATGGCGGCGAGCACAACTAATTTTCCTGTACGTTTCATGATAGATCTCCTTCTCTATAAATGATGTATGTTTCAATATCGCCAGAAATACGGGAAATGCGGGCAAAAGACATGACCGCATTCTTTACATAATTCTAATACGAAGGCCATTAAAATTCAAGGACTGCGGGGAACGGAATCATACAGATTGCACACAAACGCGCGGTAAGGTAAAATAGTCGCTATGGATATTACAAAGATTATTTCAGGGGAACTCGAAATCAAGAACTGGCAGACGGAGGCAGTGATCCGTCTGATCGATGAAGGCAGCACGATACCATTTATCGCCAGATACCGGAAGGAAGCGACGGGGGCGCTGGATGACACGGTACTGCGAAAATTTGCGGAGAGACTGACTTATCTTCGGGCATTGGAAGACCGGAAGAAAACGGTGATCTCGACCATCGAATCTCAGGGGAAAATGACGCCGGCCCTTGCAGAGGCCGTCGAGAAGGCGCAGACGAACGCCGAGCTGGAAGACCTTTACCGCCCGTACCGTCCGAAGAGACGGACCAGAGCGATGATCGCCAGGGAAAAGGGACTGGAGCCGTTAGCAAAATTCCTGATGGATGACCGGGCAGAGACGGATGCAAAGGCGGAGGCCGAAAAATACATCGATGCGGAGAAGGGCATCGACGATGCGGCGCAGGCCCTTCAGATGGCACAGGATATCATCGCGGAAGAGATCTCGGATAGCCCGGAAGAGCGCGCCTGGATCCGCAGGACTGCGGAGGAAAAGGGCGAGATCGTGACGGCGAGGAGAAAACGCAGAGCGTCGAAAGATGTGGCGGAGGAAGCTCCCGTCAATCAGAAGCTCGAGGCGAGGGAGGCAGTCTACGCCAATTACGAGGACTTCCGCGAGCCGGTCCGCTCGATTCCGGGACACCGGGTTCTTGCGCTGAACCGTGGCGAGAAGGAGGAATTCCTCACGGTTTCCATCGACGTGCCGGAAGAGGATGTGCTGCGCCACATGGAGAGAAGACTTCACTGCGACCGCAGGGCAAGCGGCGTGCCGTACCGGAAAGAGGCGGCGAAGGATGCATGGAAGAGACTGATCCTACCGCAGGTGACGACCGAAGTGCGCGGGGAACTCACTGCGAAGGCGGAAGAGGGCGCGATCGGCGTGTTCGGTGCGAACCTCCGCCAGCTCCTTCTGCAGCCGCCGCTGTCCGGGAAGACGGTTCTCGGATGGGATCCGGCATTCCGCACGGGCTGCAAACTGGCGGTTTCCGATCCGGAGGGAAAGATTCTGGCCACCACCGTCATTTACCCGACGGCACCGCAGAATAAGGTAAAAGAGGCGGAAGAGGTTCTGGAAAAACTGATCCGCCGCTACCATGTCGATGTGATCTCGGTGGGCAACGGAACCGCGTCCAGAGAGTCCGAGAAAATCATCGCCGATTTTCTGCGAAGAACGAAGCTGCCGGTGAAATATGCCATCGTCAGCGAGGCGGGGGCCAGCGTGTATTCCGCCAGCGAGACGGCGGCAAAGGAATTTCCGAATTTTGATGTGGGTCAGCGAAGCAGCGCATCCATCGCCAGACGTCTTCAGGATCCGCTGGCAGAGCTGGTGAAGATCGATCCGAAGGCCATCGGTGTCGGCCAGTACCAGCACGATATGAATGAGAAACGGATGGATGAGGCGCTTCGCGGCGTTGTGGAGGATGCGGTCAACAGCGTCGGAGTCAATCTGAATACCGCATCGGCGGTTCTGCTGTCCTTTATCTCCGGAATCTCCGCGACGGTGGCGGAGAATATTGTAAAGTACCGTGAGGAACATGGCGCATTTTCCACTCGAAAGGAACTCCTCAAGGTGCCGAAGCTGGGCCCGAAAGCCTATGAGCAGTGTGCGGGATTTCTGCGGATCCGCGGCGGAAAAGAACCGCTGGATATGACCGGGGTGCATCCGGAAAGCTATGAGGCAGCGAGAACGCTGCTGGCACATTTTGGATGCAGCGAGGAGGATCTGAAAAGCGGCGTGACCCGTTCCATCGCGCAGAAGATCCGGAAGGAGGATCTGAAGAAACTGTCGGAGCAGACAGGGCTCGGCGAATACACGCTGAAGGATGTCATTGACGAGCTCTCCAAACCGGGACGCGACCCGAGAGAAGATGCGCCGGCACCGGTGCTCCGTCAGGATGTCATGGATCTGGAAAGTCTGAAAGAGGGCATGATTCTGACCGGTACGGTCCGCAATATCGTGGATTTCGGCGCTTTTGTCGATATCGGCGTGCATCAGGACGGCCTCGTGCATATCTCACAGCTGGCAGACCGCTTTGTTAAGAATCCACTGGATGTGGTGAGCGTCGGAGATGTGGTGAAAGTCCGCGTGCTCTCGGTTGACGTGGAGCGGAAGAAGATTTCTCTCAGCATGAAGAATGCGGAAGAGGGGAAAAACCGCAGATAAACCGTTTCGCGGGGATCCGACAATAAAACATGGGTATATGTGAAATGGCCTCTGCCGGAAACCGGCAGGGGCCATTTCTGTGGTCATATCAAAAGAAGTTTTCTGTAAACAATGGAAACAAAATGCTGAAAATGCAGAAAACGAATTGTTCTGCTTTTAACGCGGCGGGAGATCTTCTCTCTGGCGGACATATTCCTGTTCCGACCGGTCATAGTACATCAGCTGATCCGCATTCGGCACAACCATATGGAGGTCGCGTTTTGCGGCGAGAGCAATATAGGAGAGATCGGTTTTCAATTCCAGATCGGTCTGCGCGGCAACATTTTCGCTGTGCAGGGTCTGGATTTCGGTCTGAAGTGCATCAATTCTTCGCTGATGTGCTGTGATGGAAGAATATACGCGGATGTAATTCAGACAGATAAAAAGGGTGATCAGGCAGGCTGCGAAAAAAACGGCAGCGTAACCCGGGCCGATCGAGCGCACTCTGGCGCATCGGAAACCGGATGCCTTCTGCTGTTCTTTTTTTCTTCGCTCGGTGAGATCAATTACTTGTGTTTTAACGACCCTCGCGGTATTGCCTTCGACGGAGTAGGTCGTACATAATTTATAATCTTTTCTGACCATGGCCCTTGCCCTCGAACGATCAATAAACCAAAACTATCATAAAATCTATGATGCCACACACATGGTAACACAAAAGTAAAAAAATATAAATAGAAAAATTATATTTTCCATATAGAAAAAACTATATAATGCAGCTTTACTCTTCCCGGATCAGTTGCTCGAGATAGAGAAGAATGACCGGGGTATTCCGGCTGCTGTAAGGGGAATCTGTGGTCAGCTCTTTCTGCAGGAAACGCAGGGCTTCCGCATTGCCAAGCGAGGCAATCTCTTCCAGATCCCGCATGATGGACGGCATATCTCCGCTGTAGTATTCCGGAATATAGGCAAGCCGGTTTGCGAGCGCCCAGGAGGAGGATTTCCCCGGAAGTCCTTCTGCGGCCCGGTTCAGATACCGGAGGGCCCGCTCCCGGTCGGTATGCTCCGGAAAACGGCTCCGGCCTGCAGATTCTTCCGGAACGGAAGGAAAGATACGGCCGTCCAGATAAAACAGGCCGAGCCGGTTCGCGGCCCATCCGATGCCGAAGTCTGCGGCCCGAAGCAGGTGCTGCTCGTAGTCCTGAAGGAGCGGGGAGACATCAGCGGAACCGGACCGTATCCGGTCCGCGCATTCAGCGGCGGCATTGGTCTCCGCATAGATATATCCGCTTTCCGCAGATTTGCGGAAGTAGTAATCCGGTGCCTGAAGAGAGAATTCTTCACGGCGGTTTTCCGGGACTTCCCTGCTGATCCGGCCAAGGAGACAGAGCGCCGCCCCCGGATCGGGAGACTGCGCTGCCGAAAATGCAAAGGATATCGCGCAGCGAATCCGCTCTTCGGCGGAAAACATTTCCAGATCCGGGATTTCCGCACAGTTTTCCAGCGGGTTATTCCGGCCGGCGAGAGGCCGGCGGTAACTGAAGACAATGTACGCGATTCCCCAGAGTGCCGGACCGTAGTCACCGCTGTTCGGAAGCGTGGCAGCGGTTTTGGCGGTCTTCTGCGCGTTTTTGCGGAGTCCGTCCGGCGAAAGGATTCCGGCAGAACGGCAAAAATAGCGGAATGCTGCTCCGGGATCCGGCGTCTGCTTATGCCCCGTGGTTTCCACGAGCAGGCGTATGCCGCAGTGGAAGGACGCGGTCGGATTGGGCGATTCATCGCGGTCGGCGAGTGCTTTTTCCGCAAGGACCGCGGCTTCGCCACCGGAAGGATATCGATCGGTCACGAGGCGGGCGTACTCCGCCGCGCCGTATTCCGGAAACGCGGCAGATGCGGCTTTTTCCGGAAGAATCTTCGAGGCGGCAAAAAAGATATAGAGATACAGCAGTTCGGCGGCATGATCCGGATCGGCCTCCGCCGGATCGGCCGGGCCGGAAGAGGAAAGACGGAGCGCGAGATCCTCGCGCAGCGCAGGCGGATACGGCAGAAATTCGTTGTTTGCCGCATTTCCCTGAGGGATCCGGCTGCAGTATACGTCGGTCTTCCGGACGAACTCCGCAAGAGAGGCGGAGAGTACCGAGAGCTGCATATAGTTCATCTGCATAGTGATATCCGAAAAACGTTTCATGTAGGTGTCTTTGTCGCGGAGTTCGGATATCAGGGCGTGCGAAACCTTCTCCGTCAGGCAGTCATACCGAATAAAGTAACTGATCTTTCTCGGATTTTTGCCGGCGGAGCTGCGGTCAGACGTTATGAAGCTGTAAAATTCCTCTGCGCGCCGGAAGATGGAAACATTCTCCTTGAGATAGTAGTAGAGACTTCCGAACAGCCCGCATTCGTCTTTGCGGCTCATGGTTTCTGAACGACCTTTCTGGTGTTGGTTTCGGTGAGCGTAAAGGGGAGCTTTCAACGAAGAATGAAAGCCCGCCTGATATTGCAGTATTATTATATGATAGAAAAAATATATTAGCAATCATAGAATACAAAACTATTTCAGAAATACGAGGAGAAAAAAATAGTCTTTCCCCATATATTGCTGTTAAGACAGATAGAAACCCAAGAAAAAGGATAATTTAGACCGGTAAAAATGATAGTCAGAGTGAAAATTGAAATAAAATAGAATATATTACAAGAAAAATATAGTTTAATATGGTTAAACAAACAAAGAACTATGGCGAAAGATATATCAAAACTATATTATTGAGCGCTTTGAGCTCGCGGCTTTCGCGGTACCCCGGTCCTGCTTGCAGCTGGGGCACACAGCGGTGCCGGATGAACGCAAGTGCTCGCCGGACGCCTGCCTTTCGTGGTATACTGTTACCGCCTGGAGGAAGAAGTTTGAAAGTAAACTTTCAAACTTTGATCGACGGCTCAAATAGACAGGCAAGCTTGTCTGCTTGAGCCTGGAGGACAAATATGAGATATTATTTTGCGCCCATGGAGGGCGTTACCGGATATCCGTTCCGGAATGCACATACACAGATTTTTCCGGGGATGGACCGCTACTATACGCCGTTTGTGGCCGTCGGCCCGAACATGACGATGCGGAAGCGGGAGATCCGGGATACCGATCCGGCCAATGACGAGACGGGCTGCCTGATTCCGCAGGTTCTGACCTCCCACGCGGAGAGCCTCGTGTGGGCGATGGAAATCTTTGCCGAAAAGGGATACCGGGAAGTGAATCTGAATCTCGGCTGTCCGTCACCGACGGTCGTGACCAAGGGGAAAGGCGCCGGAATGCTGAAGGATCCGACGGCACTGGATATGTTTCTCGAGGATACCTTTGATGGGCTGGAGAAGAAAGGGCTTTCCGGGCGGATACGGCTCTCGGTGAAGACCCGGCTCGGCGTCACCGATGCGGCGGAGATGAAGACGCTGACGGAGATCTACAACCGCTATCCGATCTCGGAACTCTGCATCCATGCACGGACTCTTGCCGCAAAATACGGGGGAGAACCGGATCTGGACGCATTTGCCGTTGCGTGCCGCGATGCGGTGATGCCAGTATGCTATAACGGAAACATTTTTACAAAGGAAGAAATGCAGAAGCTGGCAGAACGTTTTCCTGCTTCGGATTTCCCGCGGCTGGAAGCCGTGATGCTGGGGCGGGGAATCGTGGCGGATCCGGCGCTTCAGCGAGAATGTGCCGGCGGAGAAGCGGCGTCGGGAGAAGAACTTCAGAGGTTTCTGACGGAACTTCTCCGGCGTTACCGTCAGGAGATTCCGGAAGACAATAATATTCTGTTCCGGATGAAGGAGCTCTGGGCCTATCTCGGAGACCGGTTCCCGGAGGATGAAAAAAAGCTGAAGAAAGTCCGGAAAGCAAAAAAGATGGCAGAATACGAAGCGGCGGTTTCGGAACTGCTGAACAGCTGAGTTGCTGAACGGCCGAGCTACGGTGCGGCAGAATTGTTGAACTGCGGATCTGCCGAACTGCCGCGCAGATGAATTGCTGAGCTGCTGAGGTGTTGAACTGCTGTGTTTCTGCGCCGGGAACGGAAGGGAGACGGTTCGCCGTTAGGATCCGTCCGGGACAGCCGGGAGGACTGCCGTGAGAGAATGATGAGGAGGATACTATTTATGGAAACAATGGAAAATATTGTCACAAGAAGAAGCATTCGAAAATATACGGACGAACCGGTGACCAGAGAGGATATCAAGCGCTGTGTGGAAGCGGCGAGATTTGCGCCGAGCTGGAAGAATACACAGACAACGCGGTATATTGCGGTCTTTGACAAGGAGATGAAAGAGCGGATCGCAAACGAGTGTGTGTGCGATTTTGAATTCAACCGCAACAACATTAACAGCGCAGCGGCGCTGATTGTGGAGACAACGGTGGAGAAGCGTTCCGGATTTGAGAAGGATGGATCATTTTCCACCACGAAGGGAACTCACTGGCAGTCCTTCGACGCGGGCCTTGCGGCGGAGGCGTTCTGCCTTGCGGCCCATGATCTCGGCCTTGGCACGGTAATTCTCGGCGTATTCGATGAACAGAAAGTAAAAGAAGTGGTCAATGTTCCGGAGGGACAGAGCATATCCGCACTGATTCTGATCGGACATCCGGATCAGGCTCCGAAAGCACCGCTTCGCAAGGAAGTGGAAGAACTGATTTCCTATCGCTGAGACGGAATGAGGATGCCGGGTCCGTCTGGTTTTGGCGCCTGTTTCCTTCAGATTCCGGCATCCGTCTCCGGCTGAGTGACAGCCCTTTGTCGGGATTCACGAAAATATTAGCACTCAAATGTTGACACTGCTAACAAAGCGTGCTATAACTTGTCTTGTGATCAGAAAAGGCCCTGAAAGGGACCTTGGCACATACATTTTTTACAGCTGAGGAGGAAGCAAGTAATGACAGCAAGACCGTTATTTGACAATGTTGTTTTAAAGCCGATCGTTGAAGAGGAGAAGACCGCTTCCGGCATCGTTCTTCCGGGCGGAGAGAAAGAAAAGCCGCAGCAGGCAGAAGTTGTCGCAGTAGGACCGGGAGAGCTTGCAGACGGAACCAAGGTTACCATGCAGGTTAAGGTTGGCGACAAGGTAATCTATGGAAAGTACAGCGGCACAGAGATCGAGATCAGCAAGGACGAGAAGTACGTTGTTGTTGAGCAGAAAGACATCAAGTGCGTTCTGGACTGATTTGTTGACCGGAACAGATAAGCATAGAAATTGAACAGAGGATTCCGCGGAAAACAGCGGGATCGTGATTCGGAGGTAATGATCATGGCAAAGGAACTTAAATTCGGAGTTGACGCCAGAAAGGCTCTGGCAGCCGGCGTTAATCAGCTTGCAGATACTGTTAAAGTAACCATCGGACCGAAGGGCAGAAACGTTGTTCTGGATAAGGCATACGGCGCACCGCTGATCACCAACGACGGCGTTACCATCGCAAAGGAGATCGAGCTTGCCGATGCATATGAGAACATGGGCGCTCAGCTGGTTCGCGAAGTTGCAACTAAGACCAACGATGTTGCCGGTGACGGTACCACAACGGCCACCGTTCTTGCACAGGCAATGATCAACGAAGGTATGAAGAACCTGGAGGCAGGCGCAAACCCGATCGTTCTCAGAAAGGGAATGAAGAAGGCTACCGATGCGGCTGTTGAGGCGATCAAGAAGATGAGCCATCCGGTTAAGGGACAGGACGACATCGCAAGAGTTGCCGCTATCTCTTCTGCAGATGAGGAAGTCGGCAAGATGGTTGCGGACGCAATGGAGAAGGTTTCCAAGGACGGCGTGATCACCATCGAGGAGTCCAAGACCATGATGACAGAGCTTGACCTGGTTGAAGGTATGCAGTTCGACAGAGGTTATGTATCCGCCTACATGTGCAATGATATGGAGAAAATGGAGGCAAATCTCGAGGATCCGTACATCCTGATCACCGACAAGAAGATCTCCAACATTCAGGAAATCCTTCCGCTTCTGGAGCAGATCGTAAAGATGGGCGCTAAGCTCCTGATCGTTGCAGAGGATGTCGAGGGTGAGGCTCTGACAACCCTGATCGTCAACAAGCTGAGAGGTACTTTCGATGTTGTTGCGGTTAAGGCTCCGGGCTACGGCGACAGAAGAAAAGAAATGCTGAAGGATATCGCAATCCTGACCGGCGGTGAGGTTATCTCCAGCGAGCTCGGCCTTGAGCTGAAGGATGCAACCATCCAGCAGCTTGGACGTGCAAAGTCCGTTAAGATCCAGAAGGAGAATACCACGATCGTTGACGGCGAGGGCGATAAGAGCGCAATCGCTGACAGAATCGCTCAGATCAAGGCTCAGATTGAGGAGACCACTTCTTCCTTCGATAAGGAGAAACTTCAGGAGAGATTGGCAAAGCTCGCAGGCGGTGTTGCGGTTATCCGCGTCGGCGCTGCAACCGAGACAGAGATGAAGGAAGCAAAGCTGAGAATGGAAGATGCTCTCAACGCTGCAAGAGCAGCTGTGGAAGAGGGCGTTGTATCCGGCGGCGGTTCCGCATACATCCACGCAGAGAAGGCTGTTGAGACCGTTGCTGCAGAACTGGAAGGTGATGAGAAGACCGGTGCGAAGATTATCCTGAAGGCACTGGAAGCTCCGCTGACTCAGATCGCCATCAACGCAGGACTTGAGGGCGCCGTAATCGTCAACAAGGTAAAGGAGTCTGGCGAGGGTCAGGGCTTCGATGCTTACAACGAGGTTTATGTTGACATGATCGAGAACGGTATCCTGGATCCGACCAAGGTTTCCAGATCCGCTCTTCAGAACGCTACTTCCGTAGCTTCCACCTTCCTCACAACCGAGGCGGCGGTTGCTACCATCAAGGAGCCGGCTCCGGCTATGCCGGCACCGCAGCCGGGAATGATGTAATCCGCAGGAAAATATCCCCGGATACCATCGGTCCGTTGTTATAACAGAGAATATGAGAGGACTTCCGATTTTGAATCGGAGGTCCTCTTTTTTTCTGTACGCGAGCAACGAGCAAAAGCCTGCGCTTGCGCGAGACCCTGGTGACTGCCGCGATGACGAGCGAAATTCGAGAAGCGTGTTTTGTCTCGTTTCACAGGAAAAATTCTTCGGAATTCCTGTGGAACAAAACTGCTCCGCCGATTCCGGACCGCAAAAGACAGGAAGCGGGCGCAAATCTGTCTGTGTGATTTGCGGCGAGCCTACCCCGACGGGGAAAATTAGTGTACAATAATACTATGTATGCAGAAGAGTTCCCGTGGATGGAATCGGACAGTATCATCCGAACGGGAGTGCGAAGAGGGGAACCGGAATATGAAGAAAACGAGATGGATCGGATTGACAGTGGCTGCGGCCATTACCGTCGCGGCAGCGGGAACCGTATATGCGGGAACAAACGGAAAGCAGGCGACGGGGCCGGCGCTGGAGGCGGAAAAGAGAAAGGTTCCGGAAGAAAACGGGAACGGTTCTGCCGGGGGAAGCACGGGTTCCGGCCGTCAGGCGGGAAGTACCGAGACCGGGCAGAATACAGAGAACCGGAAAGGCGGATACGATTATCAGATTGCGGTCAAGCCGGACGATCAGGCGTGGGCCGATCTTCAGGCTGCGCCCGCGGGTGGCGCAAAAGGCCAGTGGGGCAATTATCAGCCGACGCCGAATGCGGTGCCGAAGGGCAATGACGACGAGGCAAAGATGCACACATACGGTGCATATTCCCGGTCTTCGGACACGGAATCCAAAGTGCTGTATCTCACCTTTGACGAGGGATATGAGAACGGATATACGCCGGCGATTCTGGATACCCTGGCGAAGCACGGCATTAAGACAACATTTTTCTGCACCGGGGAATTCATGCAGACGCAGCCGGAACTGGTCAGGAGAATGGTGAATGAGGGTCATATTGTCGGAAATCACACGTGGAGTCATCCGCATATGAATACAATCACGACACATGAGGCATTCTGGAATCAACTGAAGCAGAATTCCGATCTCTTTAAGACGATTACCGGACTGGAAATGCCGCGGTATTTCCGCGCACCGGAGGGCGGTTATTCGGATGCGATCTATGCACAGGCACAGGCAATGGGGTATAAGACGATCTACTGGACCGTCGCATACGGTGATTACGATACGAAGAAACAGCCGGATCATGCGTCTGCGATGACGACACTGAACCGGAGAATCCATCCGGGCGCGGTAATTCTTCTTCACGCCGTATCGAAGACCAACACGGAAATTCTGGATGAATTACTGACCGGATGGGAAAACCAGGGATATACGTTCGGAACGCTTGACCGGCTGCAGTGATTGGAATTCCGATAACGCCCCGCCGGATGATGATGGGAATATAACTTGAGTTCAGAGAAAAGATGAAATTTTTGCATGGCATGCTTTAAAGCATTTAAGCGTTGTAAAGGAAAAGCAAAGAGAATATAATAGAGATATCATATTCGAAAGTAAATAATACGTATTGAAAAACGTGATGAACGGTCGGATACATGACAGAAGATGTTTGGGAGGTTATTCTATGCCGAGAAACCAGAAGAGAGAACACAGCATGGCACTCTATGAGGCAATCCTGGATTTGAAGGATGTCGATGAGTGCAGACGTTTTTTTGAGGATCTGTGTGCAGCGACCGAACTTCAGACGATGGAACAGAGATTTGATGTCGCTTCCCTTCTTATGAATGACGAGGTGTATACGGAGATCGCAAAGAAGACGAATGCCAGCAGCGCTACAATCAGCCGCGTGAACCGGATGCTGAATTTCGGTACCGGGGTTCTGCCGGAGATTATCCGTACACGTCTTGAGAACGGAAAGATTCCGATGGCGGTACGTGAGACCAAAGAAGACGGAAGATGAAAGCCGAGCTGGAAAAAGACAGATGCGGCAGGCCGCCGAAGAGGTCTGGCGGTCGGCGCAGACAGCGATCTCCGATCAAAGGATGCAGGAGAAACATAACGGTTTTCGATCATAGAGGGGAGGTTCGGACATGGAACTTGGCCGGCTTTTTCAGGGATGCAGAACCTATCGCAGATTTCTGCAGGAACCGGTGCCGGAAGAAGTGATTCTGGAGATGCTGGATAACGTGCGAATGGTATCCAGTGCGGGAAATCATCAGACGCTGCGGTTTGTCGCAGTCCGGAACCCGGAGACGGTGGAACGCATTCAGCCTCTGGTAAAATGGGCGGCCATGCTTCCGAAAGAAATCGGTACGCCGAAGAAGCATGAACAGCCGACAGCCTGGATCGCAATCGTGAAAACCCCGGAATCCGGTCCGTGGTCCGATGTGGATGCCGGAATTGCGGTGGAGAGTCTGGTTATGACGGCGTACAGCCGGGGCATCGGAAGCTGCATCATGGGCGCGATTGATGCGCCGGCAATTGCAAAGATTCTGGATCTTCCGGACGGATACAGCATCCGTATGATGATCGCGCTCGGAAAACCGGCATGTGAAAGCCATATCGTTGACGTGCCGGAAAACGGGGAATTGAAATATTATGTGGATGAGAACCGGAATTATTACGTACCGAAGAGAAGCACGGACGAATTGGCGCATATCATCTGAAAACAGAAGATGAATTTGATCGGGAAGAACGGCAGAAAACCTGTCGTTCTTTTTTTGTTTCATCGTAAATTTCTCCGAAATTCCCGATGAAACAAAAAACGCTCCGCGAGGACGTTCATGTCGCTGCTGGTAAGGTGTGACCGTACGGTGCCGTATGGATGAGATCAGGAATCTGAATGCATTTCATTACCAAAAAGTTGCTTTTGATGCAAAATAGACAAAAATACGAAGAAAATAATTGACACTATCGTGCATAAAGCCTATAACAATATAGAATAAAAGAATTTTGTCATAAAGATTGATTTTTTTAGGAAAAAGCATGGACGAGAAACCAATACTCTGGATTGTGATTCCCTGTTACAACGAGCAGGAAGTTCTGCCAATTACATGTACGATGTTTTTGGAAAAGATTCAATCGCTTGTGAACAGGGGGATGATTCGGGATGAAAGCCGGATCCTGTTTGTAAATGATGGGAGCCGGGATGATACCTGGAGCATTATTCAGAAACTGACGGAGCAGGATTCCCATTACAGGGGAATTTCGCTGAGCCGTAACCGGGGACATCAGAATGCTCTGCTTGCAGGACTGATGGAGTCGAAGGAACGATGTGACATTACCATTTCCATTGACTGCGACGGACAGGATGACATTGATGCCATGGATGAGATGGTCCGCGCATACATGGAAGGGTATGAGGTGGTTTACGGTGTTCGAAGCAAAAGAGATACGGACAGCTTTTTTAAGCGAACAACGGCGGAAGGTTTTTATCATCTGATGAATCGCATGGGAGCGGAGGTTGTCTTTAATCATGCGGATTATCGACTGATTTCAAAACGGGTTCTTGAGAAATTTGCGGAGTTTGAGGAAGTGAATCTTTTTCTTCGCGGGCTCATCCCGCTGGTGGGATTCCGCAGCACTACCGTATTCTATGAGCGCAGGGAAAGAATTGCCGGAGAGAGCCATTATCCGCTGAAAAAGATGCTGGCGCTGGCATTTGACGGGATCACGAGTCTTTCTGTCAAACCGATCCGGCTTGTGACACTTCTTGGTTTCATTATTTCTCTCATCAGTTTTCTCGGAGTGATGTGGGCTGTGATCCAGGCCATTTGCGGAAAGACTGTTTGGGGCTGGGCAAGTACGACGAGTATCATCTGTTTTGTTTCCGGCTGTCAGATGCTTTCTTTGGGCGTGATCGGAGAATATATCGGAAAAATCTATATGGAGACGAAAAAAAGGCCAAGATACATCATTGATAAGCGGATTCTTTGACGGATAGCTGTTTTAGGAGAATCATTTCGATGAATCAGTGTTTTTATTTTTTTTATATAAAAACAAATTTATAACAAGGGAAGGATGAAAAGGTGAAGAAAAAAAGGCTATCAAAGCGATTGGCGGTGATCGGTCTGAGTGCGATGCTGATTGGCACGAGGATGACATTTGTGATCAATGCCGCACCGCATCAGGTCACGGCGGAGGACATGGACGGTCTCCGGCTAATGTTTGATGCAAAAGTGTATGCAGAATTAAACAAGGATGTTGTGGACCAGCTGGGGACAGATCCGGAAAAGCTGTTTGAACATTTCGTCACAAAGGGAATCTATGAGGCGAGATGCTGCAACGCAAATTTTGACGTAAATGCGTATTTTTCTGCATACGAAGATCTTCGAAGTGTATTCGGAGATGACATCGTAAGCTATTATACGCATTACGCCCTTCATGCGGCAGAGGAGCAGCGTGTTCTGACAACGTATGAGGCATGCGCGGAGAATGGCGTTCCGATTACGGATTTCAACGGAAACACGGTGGAATATGATCCGCAGGATAAGCATCATAGTATTCCGGAAGGCACTGTCGTGTCAGACATCTCCAACCCGCTGAGTCTCGGCGGAAACAAGAGCAACAATGACAGCGGAAATCAGTATGATTCCGGAGACGATGATGACGATGATGACAATTTCTATCGTCCGAGCGTCGCACCGAGTGAGAAACCGGTGCCGAGTATCACACCGAGTGAGAAACCGGTGCCGAGTATCACACCAAGTGAGATGCCGGAACCGAGTATAACGCCGAGCGAGGAGCCGAGTTTCGAGCCAAGCTGGTCGCCGAGTTTCGAGCCGAGCTGGTCACCGAGTGAGGCTCCGGTACCGAGCTGGTATCCGAGTGAGGCCCCGGTACCGAGCTGGTACCCGAGTGAAGAACCGGTTGTGAGTGAAGCTCCGGCAGCGAGCTGGTCACCGAGTGAGGCCCCGGTCCCGAGCTGGTCACCGAGTGAGGCTCCGGTCCCGAGCTGGTCACCGAGTGAAGAGCCGAGCGTAGCACCGGAGGCGAGTGCGGCACCGATAGCACCGGCAAGCCAGAGCCCGGAAGAACCGGAGAAGAAACCGGAAAAACCGGAGAAGAAACCGGAAAAACCGGAGAAGAAGCCGGAAAACCCGAGTGAGGAGCCGACAAACCAGAGTGAGGCCCCGGTAGATCCGAGTGAGGCACCGGTAGATCCGAGTGAGGCCCCGGTAGATCCGAGTGAGGCACCGGTAGATCCGAGTGAGGCACCGGTAGATCCGAGTGAGGCACCGGCAGATCCGAGTGAAGCACCGGTAGATCCGAGTGAGGCACCGGCAGATCCGAGTGAAGCTCCGGCCCCGAGCGGCAATCCGGACTCAAACAGTGATCAGAAGTCACAGTCCGACAACAACGGTGGAACCGGAAATACCGGCGGATCCGGCAACTCCGGAGGTGGGGGGGGATTTAAGCCGGCTCCGGAACCAAAAAAATGATTCATCCGGTTCTCTTACCGGGCAGACTGTAGAATAAGAGAAACGTAACGTATCGTACTCTTTAACGAGGAATGACGGAGAGAGATCTCTATATCAGAGATGATATAGAGATCTTTTTTCGGATAATGGTGTACTATGAAACCGACAAAAGGCAAAAACAAAGAAATTATCTGGATGATCCTGATCAGTTTGGCAGCATTTGTTCTGAGATATATGTTTCGCGATGTGATCAGCAACGACATGAGAAATTGTCTTCTTCCCTGGTATGAGATGATTGCGGGGATGGATCTGCGGACCGCATTGACCACACAGGTTGGAAATTATAATTTTCTGTACCAGTTGCTGATTTATTTTCTGACTCTTCTGCCGGGCGAAGCAATGATGAAATACAAGATGCTTTCCGTCCTGTTTGACTTTCTTCTGGCAGGAGGAGTCTGGCTTTTTTTGCGGGATATTTATGGACAAAGAAAAGCGATCGCCGGATATGCGGCGGTCCTCTTTCTTCCGACCGTATGGCTGAATTCAGCGGCCTGGGGGCAGTGCGACAGTATGTATGCCGCCATGATTATCTGGGCGATGTATTTTCTGCACCGTAATCGGATCTGTACCTCGTTTGCGTTTCTCGGAGTTGCGTTTGCTATTAAGCTTCAGACAATATTTATTATTCCGTTTTACGGTTTTTTATTTTTGGATGGTCTGATTCAAAAAAAAGGGAAGATTCGGATTTATCATTTCCTGATTATTCCGGCGGCAATGATTGCGACTGCTATTCCAAACCTTTTCTGTGGAAGGCCGGTCTGGGATATGATCTCCGTATACAGCAGTCAGACCGTGGAATATGATTCCATCACCAAAAATTATCCCAGTGTCTGGAATCTCTGGAAACTGTCCTATCATGCGGATAAATGGTGGTGCATCGGTGTAACTGCGCTGATTCTCATGGGGCTGCTGTACTGGTTTTGTCTTAAGAAAGCAGATATGAGAAAACGCCATTTCTTATGGTGCGCGTTTCTGCTGACGTATACCTGCGTTCTTTTTCTTCCGGCAATGCATGAGCGGTATGGTTTTCTGTATGAGATTATTGCGGTGCTTCTTGCGTTTTGTACCGGCTGCGGATGGATCATCGCGTTTTCGGTCCAGCTTGTCAACATGAAGACGTATTTCGCATACCTCTACGGTACACCGCAGAATATGGAACTGTTGAGCATATGCAACCTTGCGATATATCTGTTTTCGATCTATGCATTTCACCGGGAGATGGAGGGAAGACCGATTGAAATGGAAATCCTCCGGCGTGAGGAAAACACGGAGGGCGGAACAGACCGGATCCGGTCGGCATCGACAATGGTCATTTCTTCGCTGGACAGGAAAGCCATGGCTGCACTGACCTTCCTTTTTCTGGTATTTGGTTCCATGCATCTGGGACAGATGAAAGCACCGGTGACTGCGGCGCAGGTCGGAAAGGAAACGGAAGCCGGGACCGATGTTCTGGTTTCATTGAGACAGAAACAGAAGGTTCACTCCATCTGCATTTATTCCAAGATGGCACCGAAGGATCCGATTACGGTCTATTATGCGAAGGATGGGAAATGGGAGCCGATCGGAAAGGATCTGACACTTGGCGGTGTCTTCACATGGAAAGAGATCGTAGCCGATGTGGAAACGCATCAGTTTTGTGTGATTTTCTCAGCCGGAAAGGACGAGATTGCGGAGATTGCCTGCATGGACGAGGAGGGGAAAAGGATTCCGCTCATTCCGTCCGGGACGCCGAAAGAACTGTTCGACGAGCAGGAGTGCATTCCGGAGATTCCCAACGGATTCTATTCGATGACGTTTGATGAAGTCTATCATGGACGGACGGCATATGAGTTTTTGCATGGAATGCCGATTTATGAGAATACACATCCGCCTCTCGGAAAAAGCATTATCTCCGTCGGTATCGCGATCTTTGGTATGAATCCCTTCGGGTACCGGATTGCCAGCCTGATCTTCGGTGCGCTGTGTATTCCGGTCATGTATCTGATTGCACTGAGAATCTGCGGCAGATCGGACTATGCGGTGCTGGGAACGGTTCTTCAGATCACGGAGTTCATGCATTATACGCTCTCCCGGATTGCCACGATCGACATTTTTGTCGCGTTTTTTGTGATATGTCTGTTCTACGGACTGATTGCATTTCTTCAGGAAGAAAGACTGCGTTATCTTGTGATGTCAGGTGCGGCATTTGCCTTAGGTGTGGCGACAAAATGGACCGCTCTGTATACCGTGCCCGCCGTGGCGGTGATTCTTCTGGGATGGATGGCCGTCAGAATGCAGATGCGGGAACGCAGTATGGCGCCGTTCCGGTGGGGAGACTCTCTGCGAGGGGCAGGACCTTTCCGCTTTATCGGGATCTGCCTTGCGTGTTTTGCGGCAGCGCCGGCACTGGTATATGCGCTGTCTTATATTCCCTTCGCAAGGGTATACGAGGGGCAGAATATCTTCCAGCACGCGGTATCCAACAGCATTCATATGCTGAATTACCATGAGGGAGCGCTGAAACCACATCCGTATTCTTCACCCTGGTACACTTGGCTGTTTGACTGGATACCTCTGGTGGATTTCCGTACTTCGTTTCAGGGAGTAAAGAGTTCGATCTCTACTTTTGTGAATCCGCTGGTCTGCTATGCGGGACTTGCAGCGGTCGCTCACCATATCTATCTTGCATATAAGAAGAATATGACAGCAGTGGTCCTGCTCATCTTTTATCTGGCAATGCTGCTTCCATGGGTGATGATTTCAAGGACGGTATTCATTTACCAGTATTTTATCTGCACGAAGGTTCTGATTGTGATGATTCTTCACAGCATCCGGAATCTTGGCTTTGTGAAGGAAAAGAAGGTGCTTTGTCTGACCGGGGGGCTGTCAGCGGCATTCTTCATCCTGTACTTTCCGGTGATCTCCGGGGTTGCGGCCAGTGAGCTCTATATCAATGAAATTCTGAAGATATTGCCGATGTGGAAGTTCTAAATACAGCCCGTATCATATTAAGAAATGAAGTCCGCGAGCTTCTGTCAGAAATGATGGGAACTCGCGGATTTTGTTTGCGCGTCTAACTTGCCAAAGCCCACGCCATAGGGAGGTCCTGACGACTGCCGGGATAACGAATGAAACTCGCGAAGGGTGTTTCGAGTCACCAAGATCGAAGAATCTGAAAAAAAATTTTGCAAAAATACATGTCATTTTGGTACAGGAAAAATGAACTTCATGAAATAAAATTGTGAAAATGCATTATATACAAGTGTTATAAAATAAAAAAATAATATAAAATAGATGTAAATATAATATTGTGCGATAATTGACGCTGTTGAATTGAAGTGCCATATTATAAGTGAGTTTTGGGAGTTTGCCATGATCAGGAGAACTGAAAAGAGCGATTGAAAAGAAAAAGGTACTCTGGATTTCAGAGAGTCAGTTGGCGGGACTGATGGAGGTAAATGGAACATATTTAGAAAAACATGTTTTATCCCGGAACGGATGCTTTAATGAACTTGATTTTGCAGGAAGGGAAGGAGAAAAGGTGAGGAGTAGAAGGCTGTCAAAGCGACTGGCGGTGATTGGCCTGAGTGCAATGTTGATCGGCGCAAGGACGACATTTGTGATCAGTGCCGCACCGCATCAGGTTACAGCGGAGGACAAGGATGGACTCCGGTTAATCTTTGATGCAAAGGTTTATGCAGAATTGAACAAGGATGTTGTGGACCAGTTGGGAACAGATCCGGAAAAACTGTTTGAACACTTCATCACAAATGGTATTTATGAGGCAAGATGCTGTAATGCAAATTTGGATGTCAATGCGTATTTTTCTGCATATGAGGATCTTCGAAATGCATTCGGAGATGATATCGTAAGCTATTATACGCATTATGCTCTCCATGCAGCAGAGGAAGAGCGAAATCTGACCACGTATGAGGCTTGTGCCGCGAACGGCATTGAGGTTAAGGATTTCAGCGGAAATACAGTTCAATATGATCCACAGGACAAACATCACGGTGTTTCGGGAGGCGCATCTGTAGTGAATCCGGGTAATCCGAAAACTCTTTTTGAGAATAATGGAAGCGGAGATCATCACGATTCAGGCGACGATGATGACGATGATAATAATTATTCCTATCGTCCGAGTGTGGCACCGAGTGAGAAACCGGAACCAAGTATTATACCGAGTGTAGCACCGAGTGATAAACCGGAGCCGAGTATTATGCCGAGCGTGGAGCCGAGTGAAGCTCCGGCAGTGAGTGAAGCTCCGG
>NZ_FOIL01000023.1:21390-47746 GCF_900101295.1 [Clostridium] aminophilum
CAACTCCGGTTGTGAGTGAAGCTCCGGTCACTCCGGCAAGTGAAGCGCCGAGTGCAGAGCCGAGCAATCTGCCAAGTGAAGCGCCGAGTGCAGAGCCGAGCAATCTGCCGAGTGCAGAGCCGAGCAATCTGCCAAGTGAAGCGCCGAGTGCAGAGCCGAGCAATCTGCCAAGTGCACCGCCGAGTGCAGAACCGAGTGTAGAGCCGAGCAACGAACCGACTCCGAGTGAGGAGCCGTCCGGAAGCGAGGAGCCGTCCGGAAGCGAGGAGCCGTCCGGAAGTGAAGAGCCGTCCGGAAGCGAGGAGCCGTCCGGAAGCGAGGAGCCGTCCGGAAGCGAAGAACCGGCCGGAGGCGACGACACGTCCGGAAGCGAAGAACCGGCCGGAGGCGAGGAGCCGACCGGAGCACCGTTGTATGATGGTGAGCTGGGCTAATGGGCCGGTATTTGCCGGAATGATGTAAAATATGAGAAACAAATGAGTCATACTTTTTGATGATGAAAGACGAAGAGGTGTTGCACATTGGTTGATGGATCAACTGGTGTGCAGCACCTTTTTTTGGTCATGGAAAAGTGCTTTGCATTTCCGGTGGCTGGCCTGTTGTACCGGTTGTTGTGATATAATTCTTCTTAGAGCCGGGAGCAGTTCCGGCAAATCATTCGGAGAGAAATGAGGGCAGAGCTTATGAAGAAATGGATCGTACTGGGCATCCTTGTGACGGCGCTTGCGGGAGGCTGCGCAAAGAACGCTCCGGTTTCCGAATCGTCTAGGGCGGAAACAGCGGACAGCGGATCGGAAGATGCATCCGGCGTTGCATCGGAGGAAAAAACAGCAGCCGAAAACAAAACGGAAGAGAAGAATGTGGTTCTTCTCGGAGATGAGCAGTTTGACCGCTATCTTCCGCTGCTTGACGGAAAGAGGGTGGCACTTCTTTCCAATCACACCGGCATTGTCGGCGACCGGACCAGTCTTTTCGGTCAAAAGAGGGAAAAAGGGGATGATCTGGTTCCGTTCGGTTATGACCGGGATGGGAAAGAGGTCGAATACGGCCAGCATATTCTGGATGCACTGATCGAACACAATGTGAATGTATCTGCCATCTTCAGCCCGGAACACGGGTTTCGGGGAACGGAAGATGCGGGAGCGAGCATCGACGATACGGTGGATCCGAAGACCGGTGTTCCGATCCTCTCGCTTTATCATGATAATACGCATTATCCGTCGGCGGAGAGCATGGATTCGTTCGACACACTCGTGGTGGATATGCAGGATGTGGGATTGCGGTACTATACCTACTACATTTCCATGTACTATATGATGGACGCCTGCGCGAAATCCGGAAAGGAAGTCGTTATTCTGGACCGGCCGAATCCTAACGGGTTTTATGTGGACGGGCCGATCCTGAAAGAGAAGTACAAGTCCCCTGTCGGACAGCTTCCGATTCCGGTTGTATACGGAATGACCTGGGGAGAACTGGCGCAGATGATCAACGGGGAAGGATGGCTGGAATCCGGGAAAAATGCCTGCCGTCTGACCGTGATCCCGTGTCAGAATTACACGCACTCCATGAAGCCGGTTCTGATCCGGAGGCCGTCCCCGAACATTAAGGACATGCGGGCCGTGTATCTCTACGCATCCACCTGCTTTTTTGAAAATACCTACATTTCCGTAGGCCGGGGAACGGAGATGCCTTTTGAGATCTGGGGAAGTCCGTATCTTTCGGAGAAAGACTATCCGTTTTCGTTTGCCCCGGAGAGCATGGACGGAGCGGGAAATCCGCAGTTTGAGGGAAAAGTCTGCAACGGAAGAGATCTGAGAGAGATCCCGTTGGAAACAATCTGGGAAGATGGCATTCAGCTGGACTATCTGGTCAGCGCATAC
Organism: [Clostridium] aminophilum; assembly: GCF_900101295.1. Lineage (GTDB taxonomy): Bacteria > Bacillota > Clostridia > Lachnospirales > Lachnospiraceae > Clostridium_R > Clostridium_R aminophilum_A. Next base: position 23,271 of record NZ_FOIL01000023.1, read on the forward strand.
CGCGATTTTCACAAAGCGCATCCGGATCTGGATTTTTTCGGATTCCGAAAAGACTACGAGTATGACTGGATCGATTATCTGAGCGGTTCCGACGAGCTTCGGAAGCAGATCATCGCCGGAAAAAGCGCCGAGGAGATCAGAGAGTCATGGAAAGCGGAGATCGCTTCGTTCCGGGAGCAGAGAAAACCCTATCTTTTATATGAAGATTGTGAATGCGAGAATCCATACCGGGGAAGCGGAAAGCAGAGAACGGAGCGTTGTATTGGAACGGCAGCAGGTCTCTGCTTTCTTTATATATTCTTTATAGAAATTTTACTGACATGGACCGGACTCGGTGCTAAAATGTTAACTGTTCCACAACACATATAACAAGCATTGTTTTTTCCGGTTCTTTTATAAGAAACTGCTCCGCATTTCCTGCGAAACGGGTGTTCCGGCGGTGAAAAAAATCGTGAAGGAGAACTGCCATAATCCGGAATACCGGACGGAGCACGGAGAGAGACATATGCGATGTCAGACAATAAAATGAAAGGAAACATGAGTATGAATGAGATTAAAACCCCGAAAAAACCGCAGATTTTTTACTGGCTTGCGGTGGTTCTGGCCGTGGTGTTCTTCAACGCGGTTGTCACGCCGGCGATTATCCGCCGGACGGTGAAAGAGGTGGATTACAGCACCTTCATGGATATGACGGAAAACGGTGAGATCGGTGAAGTACAGATTGAAGACAATCAGATCATTTTTACCGGATCGGACGGAAAGACCGTCTACCGCACCGGACCGGTGACGGATCCGGAGCTGACGGAACGTCTTCATAAGAACAATGTGAAGTTTTCTGGAACGATCGTGGAGAAGGCGTCTCCGATTATGACCTTTATCACATCCTGGATTCTGCCGATCCTGATCTTCTGGGGACTCGGGCAGTACATGTCCAAGAAGATGGCCGGAAAAATCGGAGGAGGAGTCGGCGGTTCCATGCCCTTCGGGATGGGAAAAAGCAATGCCCGGGAATACGCGCAGTCGACTGCCGGGATCCGGTTTGCGGATGTGGCCGGTGAGGATGAGGCGAAGGATAATCTGAAAGAGATCGTCGAGTATCTTCATGCACCGTCCAAATACCGCGATATCGGCGCATCCATGCCGAAGGGAATTCTCCTTGTCGGTCCTCCGGGTACCGGAAAGACCATGCTGGCGAAGGCAGTTGCGGGAGAGGCAGGCGTTCCGTTCTTTTCCATCTCCGGCTCCGAGTTTGTGGAAATGTTTGTCGGTATGGGCGCATCCAAAGTCCGTGATCTCTTCAAGCAGGCAAAGGACAAGGCTCCGTGCATTGTGTTTATCGATGAGATCGATGCCATCGGAAAAAAGAGGGACGGTGGCAATTTCGGAGGAAACGACGAAAGGGAACAGACCCTGAATCAGCTCCTCACAGAGATGGATGGTTTCGAAGACAATTCCGGTATCATGATCCTGGCGGCAACCAACCGGCCGGAGGCGCTAGATCCGGCTCTGACCAGACCGGGCCGATTTGACCGGAGAGTTCCGGTGGAACTTCCGGACCTCAAGGGAAGAGAGGCGATCCTCCGCGTTCACGCGAAAAAGATTAAGGTTTCGGACAATGTCGATTTTGAGAAGATTGCCCGGATGGCGAGCGGCGCTTCCGGCGCGGAGCTGGCGAATATGATCAATGAGGCGGCGCTCCGTGCGGTCCGCGACGGCAGAAAGTTTGCGAGTCAGTCGGATCTGGAGGAATCGATCGAAGTTGTGATTGCCGGATATCAGAAGAAGAACGCGATTCTTTCCAATAAAGAAAAACTCATCGTCTCCTATCACGAGATCGGCCACGCGCTGGTAGCGGCGCTCCAGACCAACTCTGCCCCGGTTCAGAAGATCACCATCATACCGAGAACCTCGGGTGCACTCGGATACACCATGCAGGTGGAAGAGGGCAATCACTATCTGATGAGTCAGACCGAGATGGAGAACAAGATTGCGACGCTGACCGGAGGCCGCGCCGCGGAGGAAGTGGCGTTCCACAGCATCACCACCGGCGCGAGCAACGATATCGAGCAGGCGACGAAACTTGCCAGAGCCATGATCTCACGTTACGGCATGAGTGAGGAATTCGACATGGTGGCGATGGAGACGGTTCAGAATCAGTATCTGGGCGGTGATGCAACTCTCGCGTGCTCGGCCCAGACGCAGGCAAAGATCGACCAGAAGGTGGTGGAGCTTGTCCGGAGAGAACATGAGAAGGCAAAAAACATTCTTCTTCAGAATAAGAAGAAACTGGATGAACTGGCGAAATATCTCTATGAGAAAGAGACGATCACCGGCGAGGAATTCATGGATATTCTGAACCGGGAAGGCGAAGAAAACACTCTGTAACATTTTGTAGGATTGTGACCGATTGGATTGATTTTTTTAATATCGGGTGCTATGATGGGAAAAATCACCTGAAAAGAAGCAGAAAAAGACTTTGTTTCAGCACTTAATCGATGAAAGGAAGGCACGACAATGGCACAAATTATTGGCGAGGGAATTACATTTGATGACGTTCTTTTGGTACCGTCTTATTCTGAGGTAGTACCGAATCAGATTGATCTCTCTACACAGCTGACCAAAAAGATCAGACTGAACATCCCGCTGCTCAGTGCAGGCATGGACACCGTAACTGAGAGCAAGATGGCCATCGCGATGGCACGCCAGGGCGGAATCGGTATCATTCATAAGAATATGTCTATTGAACAGCAGGCAGAAGAAGTTGACCGAGTTAAGAGATCCGAGAATGGCGTTATCACCGATCCGTTCTTCCTTTCCCCGGACAATACCCTTGCCGACGCTGACGACCTGATGGGAAAATACCGCATTTCCGGTGTTCCGATTACCGTAAACGGAAAGCTGGTCGGCATCATCACGAACCGTGACCTGAAATTCGAAGAGGATTATACCAAGAAGATCAGCGAGTGCATGACAAGCGAGAACCTTGTCACCGCGAAAGTCGGCGTGACACTTGACGATGCAAAGAAGATTCTTGCCCGTGCGAAGGTGGAGAAGCTTCCGATCGTGGACGATGATTTCAACCTCCGCGGTCTCATCACCATCAAGGACATTGAAAAGCAGATCAAGTATCCGAACTCTGCAAAGGATGAGCAGGGAAGACTTCTGTGCGGCGCTGCAGTCGGCATCACCGCCAATGTTCTGGACCGTGTTGCTGCGCTGAGAGACGCACATGTCGATGTTGTCGTTCTGGATTCCGCTCACGGCCATTCCGCAAATGTCATCCGCTGCGTGAAGATGATCAAGGAGACATTCCCGGATGTACAGGTTATCGCGGGCAATGTGGCAACCGGCGAGGCAGTAAAGGCTCTGATCGAGGCCGGCGTCGATGCTGTTAAAGTTGGTATTGGACCGGGTTCCATCTGCACAACCCGTATCGTTGCCGGTATCGGTGTTCCGCAGATCACTGCGGTGATGGACTGCTATGCGGCGGCGAAGGAGTACGGCGTTCCGATCATCGCGGACGGCGGTATTCAGTACTCCGGCGATATCGTAAAGGCTCTGGCAGCAGGCGGAAGCACTGTCATGATGGGCTCCATCTTCGCAGGCTGTGACGAGGCACCGGGCGCGTTTGAGCTGTTCCAGGGAAGAAAATACAAGGTATACCGCGGCATGGGCTCCATCGCGGCGATGGAGAACGGTTCCAAGGACCGCTATTTCCAGGAGGGCGCGAAGAAGCTTGTTCCGGAAGGCGTCGAGGGACGCGTGGCATACAAGGGTTATCTGGAGGACACCGTATTCCAGCTTCTCGGTGGAATCCGTTCCGGTATGGGATACTGCGGCGCACCGACGATTGCGGATCTGCAGAAGAACGGCAAGTTCGTCAAGATCTCTGCGGCTTCTCTCAAAGAGTCCCATCCGCATGATATTCAGATCACAAAAGAGGCTCCGAACTACAGCGTAGACGAGTAATCAGGGCTGGGATTTTGCCGTAAGAACAGGATCGCGAAGCGCGGAAGGTTCGGTTTCGGAATCAGGCAGGGCGAAGTATCCGTCACCGCCGGTTTCGGCATATGTACCCACGGGCGAAAGCCCGCCAGGGATGACAATTGTACATGTGAGCGCGAAGAAGGGTTCTTTGCGTGTTTTCACGGGCGGAAGTTGTTCTCTGGGACACTTCCGCCCGTTTTTTCATAGGAAATTTCTTCGAAATTCTTATGAAAAAAAGATCCGCGGACCTTCATACCTATTGTTAACCGCTCTTGTTTCGGGCGATGACATACGTTATAATTATAAGCACCTATGACCATATCTCCCGGGGATGAGGGAGATGGCGGAGTCATAGTCCGCTTTCGGACTATGATTCGGATCAGGAGGATAAATTTATGAAAACCAGAAGACAGCTGAGAGAGCATTGCTATAAACTTCTTTTTTGCACCGGATTCCATTCCGAGGAAGAAATTCCTGAGCAGATCGACAATTACTTCGGAGAACCGAAGGAGAAGGATGAGACGCCGGAGGGAGACGGAGAAGTCCTTCACAATCCGGAGATGGATTCCGATTCCCGCATCTATGTGACGGAGAAAGTACAGAAGATTCTTGCGGTTATTCCGGAACTGGACGGGAAGATCAACGGCATCGCAAAGGGCTGGAAGACAACACGTATGGGCAAGGAGGAACTGACGATTCTCAGACTTGCGCTCTACGAGATGCTCTATGAGGAGGATACGCCGGAGAAGGTATCCATCAACGAGGCAGTGGAGCTTGCGAAGAAATACGGCGGCGATGATTCACCGAAATTCGTCAACGGAATTCTCGCAAAGCTTGTATAAATCATGGCAAGTGTATACTCTGTCACCCAGATCAATTCCTACATCCGGAACATGTTTGCGACGGATTATGCGCTGCGGAGGGTTTCGATCCGCGGAGAAGTCTCGAATCTGAAATATCACAGTTCGGGACACATCTATTTCACGCTGAAAGATGACGGCAGCAGCATTTCTTCCGTCATGTTTGCGGGAAAGCGGGCGGAAGGACTGAAATTCCGGATGACAGAGGGCCAGAAGGTCGTTGTCTCGGGAAGCGTAGAAGTATACACGAAGACCGGACAGTATCAGCTCTATGCGGCAAAGATCGAAGCGGAGGGCCAGGGCGACTTGTTCCGCCGGTATGAGGAACTTCGAAACCACCTGCAGGAGATGGGTCTGTTCGATGAATCCTATAAAAAGCCGATTCCGAGGTATGCGCGCCATGTCGGAATCGTGACGGCTTCCACCGGCGCGGCGATCCACGATATCATGAACGTCTCTGCCCGCAGAAATCCCTACGTTCAGCTGACGCTCTGTCCCGCACAGGTTCAGGGAGAAGGTGCGGCAGCGTCCATTGCGGCCGCAATCCGGAAACTGGATGCCCTTCACCCGGATGTCATGATCGTGGGAAGAGGCGGCGGATCCATCGAGGATCTGTGGGCCTTTAATGAAGAAGAGGTTGCGAAGGCGATTTTCCGATGTGAGACGCCGGTGATCTCGGCAGTCGGCCACGAGGTTGACTGGACGATCGCGGATTTTACGGCGGATCTCCGCGCACCGACGCCGTCTGCGGCGGCGGAACTGGCAGTGTTTGACTATGCGCTGTTCTGTTCGCAGCTGTCAGAGGCGCGGCGTGGGATGAGGAATGCCGCTGCGAAGAAGCTGGACCGCGAGCGAAGCCGGCTGGATCATTTCCGGCAGGTGATCGAGCTACACAGCCCGGGCCGGGTGCTGAACGAAAAACGGCAGAATCTGGCGGAGATGAGTGATGCAATGATGCGCGCGCTGGAGATGAAGATTTCTGACCGGCGCCGGGTTTTGGAGAGTGCCGGCCGGGATCTCGGGCGGCTGATGGAGCGGAAACTGGAAATGCGGAAGAATGAACTCCGCGTTCTGGCAGGCCGTCTCGACGGTATGTCGCCGCTTCGGAAAGTGAGCGGCGGTTTCGGATTTCTGACAGACAGCACCGGCACAAGGATCGAGTCGGTCGGACAGGTGAAGAGCGGAGAATCCATTCGGATCCGCCTGTCGGACGGAAAGATCCGCGCGACGGTAGAGGATACAGAGAAAACGGGAGGAATCGATGGCTGAAACAGAGCAGAAGACGAAGAAGCCGGCAGCAAAAAAGCCGGTGGATCTGACGAAACTCAGCATTGAGGAACTTTTTGAGGGGCTGAATCAGACCATTCAGAAGATGGACGACAGCAGCGTGTCACTGGAAGAGACGTTTCAGCTGTATGAGCTGGGCATGAAGGCCGTGAAAGAGGCAGGATCCCGCATCGACGAGGTCGAGAAGAAGATCCGTATCCTCGACGGGGAGGAAGAAGCATGAGCAGTGATTTGTTCCAGCGGGAAAAGCAGGAGATCGACGCGATCGTGGCTTCCTATCTTCCGGAAGAAAAGGGAGAGCAGGCGACCATTTTCAGGGCGATGAATTATAGCGTGGAGGCCGGAGGAAAACGGATCCGGCCGATGCTGATGAGGGAAGTCTACCGTCTTTTCGGCGGAACCGGCCGGGAGATTGAGCCGATGATGGCCGCGATGGAGATGATGCATACCGCATCCCTGATCCATGACGATCTTCCGTGCATGGACAATGATGAATTCCGCAGAGGAAAGAAGACGACGTGGGCCGTGTTCGGCGAGGATATGGCCACGCTGACCGGCGATGCGCTGATGATTTACACGTTTGAGACGGCGGCAAAGGCGCTGGAATTAACCGATGATCCGGCAAAAGTCGCCCGGTGTATGCGGATCCTTGCCGAAAAGAGCGGCGTCTACGGTATGACCGGCGGTCAGTGTGTGGACGTGGAACTCACCGGAAAGGCGATTCCGAAAGAAACGCTGAATTTCATCTACCGTCTGAAGACGGGGGCGCTTCTGGAGGGATCGATGATGATCGGAGCCGTCATGGCCGGCGCATCGGAGGAAGATATCCGGAAAGTGGAGAAAATGGCGGCGGACATCGGTCTGGCGTTCCAGATCGAGGACGATATTCTGGATGAGATCTCCACGACGGAGGAACTGGGAAAACCGGTGGGAAGCGACGAGAAGAATCACAAGACGACCTATGTGACGGTCGAGGGACTGGAGAAGTCGCGGAGCGACGCAGAGCGCCTTTCGGAAGAGGCGGTGGAGATCCTTCACGAACTTCCGGGCGAAAACCGTTTCCTGGAAGAGATTATCCGGAAACTGGTTTCCAGAAAGAAATAAAACAGGGAGTGTGTGTATTGATCCTTGAAAGAATAAATGGACCGGAAGACGTAAAAAAGCTGAACCAGAATCAGCTGATCCGTCTGTCGGAGGAAATCCGGGAATTCCTGATCGAAAAGATCAGTGTGACCGGAGGACATCTGGCGTCGAATCTCGGCGTGGTCGAACTGACGATCGCCATGTACCGCGCGTTCAATTTTCCGGAGGATAAAGTGATCTGGGATGTGGGACACCAGTCTTACACTCATAAGATACTGAGCGGAAGAAAATCGGATTTTGACAATCTCCGTCAGTACGGCGGCATGAGCGGCTTTCCGAAACGCTCGGAAAGCCGTTTTGACGCGTTCGATACCGGACACAGTTCAACATCGATCTCCGCCGGGCTCGGTATTGCCCAGGCGCGGGATCTTCAGAAAGAGCAGTACAAGGTCATATCGGTGATCGGGGACGGAGCCCTGACCGGCGGTATGGCCTATGAAGCGTTAAACAATGCCGGCCGGATGAAGACCAACTTTATCATCGTTCTGAATGACAACAATATGTCCATTTCGGAAAATGTCGGCGGAATCTCGACATATCTGAGCAGCATCCGCGCGGATGAGGGGTATAATCTTTTGAAGAAGAACGTCTCTCAGTCGCTGTCGGCGATTCCGGTGCTGGGCGACAGCATGGTGCATGCGCTCCTGCGGACCAAAAACAGTATCAAGCAGCTCTTTGTGCCGGGCATGCTTTTTGAAAATATGGGCATTACCTACCTCGGTCCGGTGGACGGCCATGATGTGAAGCGGCTCGAGCATATTTTCCGTGAGGCGCAGAAGATCGACCACTCCGTGCTGATCCACGTGATGACGAAAAAAGGAAAAGGATATGCGCCGGCAGAAAAGAATCCGGCGGCTTTTCACGGTGTGGGTCCCTTCGAGATTGAAACAGGGCTTCCGAAAGCCCCAAAAAAGTATCCGAGTTATACGGATGTTTTTTCGGAGGAGATCTGCCGCATGGCGGAAAAAGACCGGAAGATCGTGGCGATTACCGCCGCGATGCCGGACGGAACGGGACTCTCGGAGTTTGCGAAGCGTTTCCCGAAGCGGTTTTTCGACGTCGGGATCGCGGAACAGCATGCCGTGACCAGTGCGGCCGGCATGGCATCGGTGGGGTTAAAGCCGGTGGTCTGTGTCTATTCCTCCTTCCTGCAGAGGGGATTCGATCAGATCGTCCACGACGTCTGTCTCCAGAATCTGCCGGTTGTGTTCTGCCTGGACCGGGCGGGACTGGTCGGTGCGGACGGAGAGACCCATCAGGGAATCTTTGATCTCTCGTATCTGTCCCTGATCCCGCACATGACGGTGATGGCACCGAAGAACCTGTGGGAACTCCGCAGTATGCTTCATTTTGCCATGGAGCTTGGCCGGCCGGTGGCAGTGCGATATCCGCGGGGCGAGGCATACCGCGGACTGGAAGAATACCACCAGCCGGTGGAATACGGGCGTGCAGAGATGCTGATCGAAGAGTCGGAGACGGCACTCTGCGCGGTGGGAAGCATGGTCAGCTGCGCGGAGCATATCCGCGAGAAACTGAAAGCAAAAGGCCATCCGTGTACGCTGGTGAACGGCCGGTTTGTGAAACCCATTGACACGGATATGATTGACCGCCTCGCAAAGAATCACCGGACCATCGTGACGCTGGAGGAAAATGTTCTCCGCGGCGGTTTCGGCGAGCGCGTAACGGATTACGCGCACAAGCATCATCCGGAGATCAAAGTGATCAACATTGCCCTTCCGGATGATTACGTGGAACACGGAAATGTCTCCGTTCTCCGCAGCATGCTGGGGATCGACAGCGATTCCATCCTCGAGAGGATCAACCGGGAAGTTTACGGCGCAGATTACAGCTCTGAAAAAGGAAATGAATAAACGGACCGGTTTGACGGTATTAGACAGAACGGAATAATAGGAGGTTCTTTCAGTGAAGGAAAGACTGGATGTCCTGATGGTGAACCGGGGCCTTGCGGAATCCCGCGAAAAGGCGAAGACGATCATCATGTCGGGAATTGTATATGTAAACAATCAGAAGGAAGACAAGGCCGGATCCCAGTTTAAGGATGACGTGACCATCGAGGTTCGCGGGGCGACGCTGCAGTATGTCAGCCGCGGAGGTCTGAAGCTGGAGAAAGCCATGAAGGCCTTTCCGATTGATCTCCATGGAACGACCTGCATGGATGTCGGGGCATCCACCGGCGGGTTCACGGACTGTATGCTGCAGAACGGCGCGGTGAAAGTCTTTTCCGTCGATGTCGGACACGGACAGCTGGCATGGAAACTCCGGAATGATCCGCGGGTTGTCTGCATGGAAAAATGCAACATCCGTTACGTCACGCCGGAAGACATCGGAACCGCTGTGGACTTCTCCTCCATCGACGTCTCCTTTATCTCGCTGACCATGGTGCTCGGCCCGGTAAAAGAGATTCTGAGAGATGGCGGTCATGTGGCAGCGCTCATCAAGCCGCAGTTTGAGGCGGGGCGCGAGAAAGTCGGCAAAAAAGGCGTTGTCCGTGAAAAGAGCACGCATGTCGAGGTGATCGAGAAAGTCATCGCCTATGCGCACGAGATCGGATTGACCGTGGAGGGACTGGACTATTCTCCGATCCGTGGACCGGAAGGAAATATTGAATACCTCATTTATCTCGGGAAAAATGACGGACAGCCGGATGCGGCGCTTTCCGGACAGCCGGTCATCGATGTGGTTGAGGCAGCACATGCGGAGCTGGATAAATAAAACGCGAAAAGGGTATGAAAAAGTTTTTTCTGATTGCAAACCGCAGTAAGGACGCCGCCCAGAAGACGGCGGACGACATTCAGAATTATCTGGAGGAGAACGGCTGCCGGTGTATGATCAGCCGGGATTCGCTTCCGACGGGGATCTTTGATGAAAAGGTGCCGAAACGCCGATACCGTTATACCAATCCGGACGAGGTGCCGGACGGTACCGAGTGTGTGATTGCCCTCGGCGGAGACGGAACGCTTCTTCAGGCCTCCCGGGATCTGGCCGGACTTGATATTCCGCTGTTTGGCATCAATCTCGGGCATCTTGGATACCTGACACAGGTGTCCAGCGAACCGGAGCTGATGCCGGCGCTGGACTGCCTGATGGAAGGGCTTTTCCGGGTGGACCGGAGAATGATGCTTCACGGGAAGATCTGGTCCGGCGATACGGTGATCAGCGACGACATTGCCCTGAATGATGTGATCCTGAACCGATACGGCATGGACGCACTCCGGTTTGACGTCTATGTCAATGACACGGTTTTCAATGAGTACAAGGCGGACGGCATGATCGTTGCGACGCCCACCGGTTCGACGGCTTACAACCTGTCGGCGGGCGGTCCCATCGTGGACCCGGGGGCAAAACTGATGATTCTCACGCCGATCTGTCCCCATACCCTGAATTCCAGAAGCTACGTGCTTCCGGCGAGCAGTAAGGTTTCACTCCGGCTGGATCCGGAGTACCGGCTCCGCCAGTGCGTCAGCTTTGACGGAGGAATACCGATAAAAATGATGCCGGGAGACCGGATTGATATTGAGACAGCAGGACTGACGGCACCGCTGGTCAACCTTGACCGGGTTCCGTTCCTTGAAATCATACGGAGGAAGATGAGACAGATATGAAACTGGAAAGACACAGCAAAATCGTTGAACTCATCGGTAAGCATGACATTACCACGCAGGAAGAACTGGCGTCCTATCTCAACCGGGAAGGCTTTCATGTAACCCAGGCGACGGTCTCCAGAGACATCCGGGAACTTCGGCTGATGAAGGTGCAGACGTCGGACGGAAAGCAGAAGTATGCGGTATTTCACCCGCAGAATGACTTTGACGACAAATACATTCGCATTCTTCATGACAGCTTTCTGTCCATGGATATGGCGCAGAATATTCTGGTCATCAAGACGGTTTCCGGCATGGCGATGGCATGCGCGGCAGCGCTGGACAATCTTCGTTTTCCGGAAGTGGTCGGAAGCATCGCCGGTGATGACACCGTCATGTGCGCGATCCGGAGTGTGGACGACACCATTGTCCTGATGGACAAGATCCGGAAACTGATTGCGGCGGGCTGAATATAACAATACTTGGAGAGGCATGTGGAAGGGGGAAACATGTTACTTCATTTGCATGTCAGAAATCTGGCACTGATTGATTCCGCCGAGGTGGATTTCGGGCACGGCCTGAATATCCTCACCGGTGAGACCGGCGCGGGAAAATCGATTCTGATCGGATCGGTGAATACGGCGCTGGGTGGAAAGACGTCGAAAGACATGATCCGCCAGGGTGCGGATTCCGCGTCGGTGGAACTCATTTTTTCCGTGGACAGTGACCGTCTGCGGAAGGCGCTGGCGGACCTTGATGTGGAGCCGGATGAGGACGGCCTCGTGATCGTGAGCCGCAAAATCACCCCGCAGAGAAGTCTGTCCAGAATCAACGATGAGACGGTGACTGCAGCGAAACTGCGCAGCATTACGTCACTTCTGATTGATGTTCACGGACAGAACGATCACCAGTCACTTCTCTATAAGAGCCGTCATCTGGAGATTCTGGACGCGTTCGGAAAAGAGGAGACCGCGGAACTCCGGGAGAAGACGGCGGAGACATACCGCCGGTATGCGGAGCTGAAGAGGAAGCTTGAGACTTTTACCGGCGATGAGGATCAGCGGCTGAGAGAGCAGGATTTCCTGAATTTTGAGATCCGGGAGATCGAGGAGGCAGAGCTTAAGCCGGATGAAGAGGAAGCCCTTGAGCAGGATTTCCGGCGCATGAACAACGCGCGCCGGATCGGCGAACACATCCGCCGGGCGAGAAATGCCATGGACATGGACGGCACGTCGGATGCGCTGGCGGCAGTCAAAGAGGCCTACCGGTTTGATGAGAATCTGAAGAATATCCATGACATGCTCTATGATATGGACTCCATGGCGGAGGATCTCCGCCGGTCTTTAGATGAGTATATGGAGGAGATGAGCTTCGACGAGGAGCGCTATCACGAGGCGGAGGAGCGGCTCGATCTCATCCACAATCTGGAAGCAAAATACGGAAAGACAATACCGGACGTTCTGAATTCGCTGGAGCGGATGCGGGACCGGCTGACCGAGCTGGAACATTTTGAAGAGGCGAGAAGAAACGCGGAAAAAGAGCTGGAAGTCTGCAGTGCGGAGCTGGAGAAACTTTGCGGGAAACTGACCGAAAAGCGGCAGAAGACGGCAAAGAAGCTGACCGGAGAGATCGCCAGACGCCTTCTGGACCTGAATTTCCTGGATGCGCGGTTCCGGATGGAATTCCGCAGACTGGATCATTTTACGGCAGACGGCTGGGATGAGACGGAATTCATGATGAGCGCAAACCCGGGAGAACCGGTGCGCCCGCTGGGCGAGGCGGCTTCGGGAGGCGAGCTCTCTCGCGTCATGCTGGCGATCCGAACCGTGCTCGCGGAGACGGATGACATTCCGACGCTGATCTTTGATGAGATCGACACGGGAATCAGCGGCAGAACCGCACAGAAGGTGTCCGAGCAGCTGCGCATGATCTCGGAGCGGCATCAGGTGATTCTGATCACACATCTTCCGCAGATCGCGGCAATGGCGGATCAGCATTACGAGATCCGCAAGTCCGTGGTAAACGGGCGCACCGCAACCGGAATCCATGCTCTCACGCAGGAGGAAATGTGTGAGGAATTGGCGAGACTTCTCGGCGGCGCGGAGATCACGGATGCGGTCCGTCAGAATGCGGCAGAGATGAAGAGACTGGCGGATGCCGGAAAAAACAAGAGGAGACAGGAACTGACATGAGAGACGGGTTTGTACGCGTCGCGGCAGCAACACCGGACGTGAAAGTGGCGGACGTCACATTTAACACAGATAAAATCATTGAGGGAATACAGGAAGCGGCAAAAAAGGGCGTAAAGATTCTGGTTTTTCCGGAACTTGCGGTTACCGCCTATACCTGTGCGGATCTGTTTGAACACAGACCTCTTTTGGATGCGGCAAAACAGGGACTTCGGAGAATCGTGAAGGCAAGTGTCGGCTCCGATATGCTGGTGTTTGCCGGTGTGCCGTGGATTTACAGCGGAAAACTCTATAACTGTGCCGCGTGCGTACAGAACGGACATCTCCTCGGACTTGTGACAAAGAAATGGCTTCCGAACTACAGCGAGTTCTATGAGGCGAGATGGTTCACCGAGGGCTTTGACGAGGCGGTTGAGGTGAATTTCGACGGCGAAACCGTGCCGATGGGATCGAAGATCCTCTTCGCCTGCGAGGAGGAAGAAGATCTTGTGGTCGGCGCGGAGGTCTGTGAGGATCTCTGGGTGCTTCTTCCGCCGAGTATCTCCCATGCGCAGGCCGGTGCCACCGTGATCGTAAACTGTTCCGCCAGCGACGAGACCACCGGAAAGAGCGATTACCGGAGAACACTGATCAGCGGACAGTCCGCAAGGCTTCTTGCAGCCTATATTTATGCCAATGCCGGCGAGGGCGAGTCGACCACGGATCTGGTCTTCGGCGGGCAGAATCTGATCGCGGAGAACGGCTCGGTGCTGGCGGAGAGCGAGCGTTTTAAGAACGGCATGATCACGGCGGACATTGATCTGGAGCGCCTTGCGGCGGAGAGAAGAAGAATGACCACCTACCGCGAGGAGGGAAGAAAGAACTACCGGATTGTTCGGTTCAGTCTGAAGGAGAGCGATGAGCCGCTGGAGCGTTTCATTGATCCGTCCCCGTTTGTTCCGGGAAATCCGCTGGAGCGGCAGAAACGCTGTGAGGAGATCCTGAACATTCAGGCGATGGGACTGAAAAAACGTCTGATGCACACAAACTGCAAATCGGCGGTAGTCGGTATCTCCGGCGGTCTCGATTCCACCCTCGCGCTTCTGGTGACGGCGAGAGCCTTTGATCTGTGCGGTATTCCGAGAAAGAACATCGTCTCGGTTACGATGCCGGGCTTTGGCACAACCGACCGGACGTACAACAACGCCTGCAAAATGACGCGAATTCTCGGGGCGGAGCTCCGGGAGGTCAGCATTGCGCGCGCCGTGACGGTTCATTTTGAAGATATCGGTCATGATATCAATGTGCATGATGTGACCTACGAGAACGGACAGGCCCGGGAGCGCACCCAGATTCTGATGGATATCGCAAACCAGACGGGCGGACTCGTAATCGGAACCGGCGATATGTCGGAGCTCGCGCTCGGATGGGCGACCTACAACGGCGATCACATGTCCATGTACGGTGTCAATGCCGGCGTTCCGAAGACGCTGGTGAGACATCTGGTCCGGTACTATGCGGATACCTGCGGAGATGAGGCGCTGGCGGACATTCTGAAGGATGTTCTCGACACGCCGGTCAGCCCGGAGCTTCTCCCGCCGGAAGACGGAAAGATCTCCCAGAAGACCGAAGATCTCGTGGGGCCGTATGAACTGCACGATTTCTTCCTGTATTATGTGCTGCGCTTCGGCTATCATCCGGCGCGTATCTACCGTCTGGCCGTGCATGCGCTGGGCAACGAGTACCCGCATGAGACGATCCTGAAATGGCTGAAGACGTTCTACTGGCGGTTCTTTGCGCAGCAGTTCAAGCGTTCCTGCCTTCCGGACGGACCGAAGGTCGGATCCGCGGCGGTATCTCCGCGCGGTGATCTCCGTATGCCGAGTGATGCCGTGGTGAAGCTGTGGAGAGAGGAATTAGAGGATCTGGTATGATAACAAGTCAGTCGAATGCGAGAGTGCGCGAAGCGGCGATGCTGGCGCAGAAGGGAAAAGAGCGCCGAAAACAGGGACTGTTCGTCGTGGAAGGTCCGCGCATGGCTGCGGAGATACCGGACGAACTCTGTCAGTCGGTCTTTGTATCGGAGAGCTTTCTTGCACAGCATCCGGAGGGCGATGTGTGGCGCGATGCCGTGGAGAAGAAAGGCTATGAAGCCGTGTCGGACGAGGTGATGCGGTATATGAGCGATACACAGAATCCGCAGGGCGTCTTCTGTGTGGTGAAGCAGCTGTCCTGGACGCTGGAGGAGGTACTTCATCCGGCGGGAGAGGGACCGGCACTTCTGATGGTGCTGGAATCCCTTCAGGATCCGGGAAACCTCGGCACGATCCTCCGCGCCGGAGAGGGTGCGGGCGTGACCGGTGTCATCATGAATGACGAGACAGCGGATATCTATAACCCGAAGGTGATCCGTTCCACGATGGGATCGGTGCTTCGTGTGCCGTTTATCCGGGTGAGTGATCTGGCCGGAACACTTGAGGAAGTCAAAAATGCGGGCGTTCGCCTGTATGCGGCGCATCTTGCCGGAAAAAACAATTACGAGGATGAAGATTATCATGAACCGGCGGGGTTCATGATCGGAAATGAAGCAGCCGGTTTAACGGATGAGACTGCCGCGCTTGCCGATGCGCTCGTAAAGATCCCCATGGCGGGAAAAGTGGAATCTCTGAATGCGGCGGTGGCGGCATCGGTGCTGATGTTTGAGGCTGCAAGACAGAGGAGAAACCATGCGAGATAATTACATACCCTATGTGGCCCGGATCGTGACCGGCTCAGTGATTGTGGTCTCCGCGATTCTCCTGTTTATCGATGCAGAGACATGGCGGATCCTGTTTCCGTTTGTTTTTTTCGTGTCTTCGGCGGTCTGCACGCTGGACGGGATTCTTCTGATCCGGCGGACCGGCGGAGATTTCAGGGCGCATCTGATCTACATGATTCCGATTGTGATCGGGGCGGCTCTCTTTGTGTTCGGCGTGATTTCGGTGCTGACCATCATGTTCCGATAAAGATAGAAGATACAGTACGGAGGTTGGAAGTTTGAAAACAGAGATACTCAGAATGCTGAAAGAGACGGAAGGATACATATCGGGTCAGTTTCTCTGTGAGAAATTCGGTGTATCGAGAACAGCAGTGTGGAAAGTGATCCGTCAGCTCGAGTCGGAAGGATATGAGATAGAGGCGGTGCGGAACCGCGGATACCGGCTGCGGATGGCCGGGGATGTGATGACGCAGGAGGAACTGGCGAGCACCATCAACACCCGGTGGGCCGGAAGATCGCTTCTTTATATGGATGAGGTGGATTCCACCAATAATCTGATCAAGCAGCTGGCTGAGCAGGGGGCCGGGCACGGAACCCTTGCCGTCGCGGATGCCCAGACCGGCGGAAAAGGCCGGAGAGGCCGCGTATGGCAGTCGCCCCACGGCGTGGGAATCTGGATGAGTCTTTTAACCAGACCCGAGCTTCTTCCGGAGAAGGCGTCCATGATGACGCTTCCGGCGGCCATGGCGGTGGCGGATGCAATCCGGGAGACGACCGGACTGGATTCTATGATCAAATGGCCCAATGACATTGTGGTGGGCGGAAAGAAGGTTTGCGGCATTCTGACGGAAATGAGCGCGGAAGTCGGGGCAATTAACTACGTAGTTACCGGAATTGGCATAAACGTTAATACGGAGGCATTTCCGGACGATATCAAAGACATAGCAACATCACTGCTGATTGAGACGGGAAAAAGGGTTCGCAGAAGCCCGATTATCGCGGCAACGATGGCCGCCTACGAGAGATACTATGATCTGTTTATGGAACATGGGGATATGACGGCACTCATGGATGATTATAATGCGCGCCTTGCGAACCGGGACCGCGGGGTACGCGTTTTAGCGCCGGAGCACGAATACACCGGCACAGCACTCGGAATCGATGAGAACGGCCTTCTCATTGTCAGAACGGAAGACGGGGAGATCCGGAAAGTTCTCTCCGGCGAGGTATCGGTCAGAGGCATTTACGGATACGTGTAAATGTGTAAAAGCGTCTGGATAAGATGCCGCTTGTGGGGAAAACGCGCAAAGTCCTGTGGATACAGGCAGAGACTGTGTGGATAAAATCAGAACCCGCATTGGATTCGTCTTTGGGAAAAGATCTTTTTGAAAGGCGTTTCAGAAAGATCGGAAGAAGACTTGAAATCGGTACGGAAAGTGTATATACTGAAATTTTGCACGGATAGATTTATCGACACATCTCGGTGAAAGGATGTACTGTGAATAAGAAAGATTTTTTAGCGAAACTGCAGAAACTGTCAGAACTTGGAAAACAGAATGATAACGTATTGTCGATCGTCCAGATCGAGAATGTGTTTGCCAAAGATGATCTGAAAGAAGATCAGATGGAAGAGATCTATGCATATCTCGAGAGCATTCATATCCATGTAAATACAGATACAGAGGAAATCGATCCGGTGGAGGAGACATCGGAGGCGGAGATTGACGCGGAATGTCTGAGCGGAAAAGTGATCGAGGAAGATCCGGACGATGATTTCCTGAAAAATGAAGAAGATGAGGAAGATGAAGTCGACCTCAACGCGGTGAATCTTCTGGAAGGTATCGGAACGGAAGATCCGGTCCGCATGTATCTGAAGGAGATCGGTACGGTGCCGCTTCTCAGCGCGGAGGAGGAGCTTTCGCTTGCCAAAAGAAAGGCAAACGGCGACGAGCACGCAAAGGCACGTCTCATCGAGGCAAACCTTCGTCTGGTAGTCAGCATTGCAAAGCGTTATACCGGCCGCGGCATGAGTTTTCTGGATCTGGTGCAGGAGGGAAATCTCGGCCTGATCAAGGGCGTTGAAAAGTTTGATTATACCAAGGGTTATAAGCTGTCAACTTACGCGACATGGTGGATCCGTCAGTCGGTTACGAGAGCGCTTGCCGATCAGGCGAGAACAATCCGTGTGCCGGTTCATATGGTTGAGACCATCAACAAGATGTCCAAGATGCAGCGTAAGCTGACATTGGAACTGGGCTATGAGCCGTCTGTTCCGGAGCTGGCAAAGGCACTGGATATGACGGAAGACAAGGTTATGGAGATCATGCAGATCGCCAGAGAGCCTGCTTCTCTCGAGACACCGATCGGTGAGGAGGACGATTCCAATCTGGGCGATTTCGTGGCGGACAACAACATCACGACACCGGAGGAAAATGTGGAATCCGTCATGCTGAAGGAGCACATCAACACCCTGCTGGAGGATCTGAAGGAGAGAGAACGTCAGGTTATCATTCTCCGTTTCGGTCTGGAAGACGGTCATCCGAGAACTCTGGAGGAAGTCGGAAAAGAGTTCAACGTTACGCGTGAGCGTATCCGTCAGATCGAGGCAAAGGCGCTCCGGAAGCTCAGAAATCCGGTCCGCTCCAAGAGAATCCGCGATTTCCTGTAAACCCGCGGATAACCTTTCCGGGGCTGTGTCGGCATAAGGGCTGGTGGCTGCCGCGACTATGGTGGAATGGAAGATACACTCAACAGCTTCATTGCTGTGCCGGCATAAGGGCCGGCGGCTGCCGCAACACCGGTCGGACCCCGTGAAACGCGTGCTGTTTCGCAGAACAAAGATACAGGACAATAGAGATACCAGGAGAAAGCAGCTTGCCTTCCGGCAGACTGCTTTCTCTGCGATAGCCGGAGGAAACATGAACAAGCGGAATTATCAGAAAGAGCTGGACCGTTTTATCGAAGAGATCCGGAACGAAGGCCGCGTCCCGAAGCTCCTTCTTCACGCATGCTGCGCGCCGTGTTCCAGTTATTGTCTGGAATATCTGTCGCAGTATATGGAGATCACGGTTTTTTATTTCAATCCGAATATCACGGAGAAAAAAGAATACGAGTACCGCGTCTCTGAGGAGAAGCGCCTGATCCGGGAACTTCCGGCAACTCATCCGATCTCCTTTCTGGAGGGGGATTACTGTCCGGAGCGGTATTTTATGGCCGTGAAGGGCCATGAGGCAGATCCGGAGGGGGGAGACCGGTGCACGATCTGTTTTGAACAGCGTCTTGAGGAAGCCGCGAAGGTCGCGAAAGAGGGAAATTTCGACTTTTTCACCACCACACTGACGATCAGTCCGCTGAAAGATGCGGAGCGGCTCAACCGGATCGGTGAGGAGATGGGAGCGCGGTACGGAGTCAGCTGGCTGGGATCCGATTTCAAAAAGAAAAACGGCTACCGCAGATCCACCGAACTCAGCCGGGAATACGGACTCTATCGGCAGAATTACTGCGGCTGCGTTTTCTCCAAACGGGAAGCGCAGGAGCGGGAAGCACGGCAGAAAGAGGCGGAAGAATAAGCCGGCCTCAAGTCGGAATCCGCGCCGGGAAGGAAAACGGATGACGGGACAGGATGACGGGCCGAGTCAGGATGACGAAGCCCGGCAGACATCGCAGGACCGGAACATTAGATTGTGCACAATCTTGACAAAGCATACGGTTTATGCAACAATGCAGGTTGGACTGATTAACAATTAGCCATAGCAAACTGGTTATACATATTGGGGGCATTATCATGACAAAGATTGATATTATCTCCGGTTTCCTCGGAGCCGGAAAGACAACATTTATTTCCCAGCTGATCAAGGCAGCGCTTCACAAAGAAAAGGTGGTTCTGATCGAGAATGAGTTCGGTGAGATCGGCATCGACGGAGGATTCCTCCAGGATTCCGGCATCGAGATCCGCGAGATGAATCAGGGCTGCATCTGCTGTTCTCTGGTCGGTGATTTTGAGACTTCTCTGTCCGAGGTCATCACAAAGTATGCACCGGACCGCATCATCATCGAGCCGAGCGGAGTCGGCAAGCTTTCCGATATCATCGGCGCGGTCAAGAAGGTTTCCGCGAATCTGGAAGTGGAGCTGAATGCCGCGGTAACCATCGTGGATGCGAAGAAGGCAAAGATGTATGCCCGCAACTTCGGTGAGTTCTTCGAGAACCAGATTCAGTATGCCGGCAATGTCGTGCTCTCCAGAACCGACATCGCGACGGAGCAGAAGGTTGAAGAGGCTGTCGGCATTGTCCGCGGCATCAACAAAGACTGCAAGATTATCACGACGCCGATCGCGGAGCTCGACGGCGATACCCTGCTCGACATCATTTCCCAGCCGGACAATCTGGAAGAGGAAATGATGAAAGAAGTGATGGAGCGCCTTGAGGAGCACGAGCATCATCACCATGATCACGACGATGATGACGAGGAGTGCGAATGCCATCACCACCATCATGACGATGATGACGAAGAGCATGAGCACCATCATCACCACCATCATGACGGCGAGGAGTGCGACGACGAGGAGTGCGAATGCCATCACCACCATCACGACGATGATGACGAGGAGCATGAGCACCATCATCACCACCATCATGACGGCGAGGAGTGCGATGACGAGGAGTGTGAGTGCCACCACCATCATGACGACGATGACGAGGAGCATGAGCATCATCACCACCATCACGATGGCGAGGAGTGCGATGATCCGGAGTGCGAGTGCCATCACCATCATGAGGGGGAGCACCACGACGGCGAGGTGCATGTTCACAATCATCACCACCACCATCATCACCATCATGACGGCGAGCATGATGCGGATGAGATCTTTACCAGCTGGGGACTTGAGACACCGGCAAAATACACCAGAGAAAAGGTGGAGGAGATTCTCCATAAGATGTCCGAGACCGAAGAATTCGGACAGGTTATCCGCTGCAAGGGAATGCTTCCGCAGGAGGGAAGCGAAAAATGGATCCACTTTGACATGGTTCCGGAGCAGGTTGACATCCGTGAAGGATCCGCTTCCTACACCGGAAAAGTGGTTGTCATCGGCGCGGATCTGAAAGAGGATCTCATCAAGGCGGCATTTGTCGGCTGATACGGAAAAACAGAATCATTACGATAGAAAAAGAGGTCAAACATGGCTGAAAACAACGAAAGAATTCCGCTGTTTCTGATTAACGGCTTTCTCGAGGCCGGAAAGACACAGTTTATCAATTTTACCATCCAGCAGGAGTATTTCCAGACAGAGGGTAAGACACTTCTGATCGTCTGCGAGGAAGGCGAGGAGGAGTACGACGAGGAGCTTCTCGCAAAGCACAACACCGTTATGGTTGTGGCGGACGACGAGGATTCCATGACGGAAGCATATCTGATGGGACTTCAGAAAGTTCACAATCCGGAGCGTGTGCTGATGGAGTGGAACGGTATGTGGGATATCACAAAACTGCAGATTCCGTCCAGCTGGGAGTTCTATCAGCAGATTTCCATTATGAACGGTGCAACTCTGGAGCCGTATCTGAACAACAACGATCTCAAATCCCTGGTCGGCCGTATGGTCCGCAGCACGGAGCTTCTGATCGTCAACCGCTGTGACGGCATCGAGGACAAGCTGGCGGGGTATCACCGTGTGCTGAAAGGCATGAATGCGCAGTGCGATATCGTATTTGAGAACAGCGACGGAGAGATTGACAATGTGTCGGAAGAGGATCTTCCGTATGATGTCAATGCGGATGTGATTGTTATTCCGGACGATGCGTACGGAATCTGGTATATCGATACCTTTGACAAGCCGGAACGCTACCGCGGTAAGACGGTCGAGTTTACCGGAATGGTATTAAAGAGACCGGAGTTCCCGGCCAATGACTTTGTTCCGGGAAGAATGGCGATGACCTGCTGTGCGGCGGATATGTCCTTCCTCGGCTTCATGTGCAAGTCCAAGGGCATGGGAAGAAAGGTTCAGAATCAGGACTGGGTTCGCGTCAGAGCAAAAGTCGAGTATGAATACCGTCCGGAATACGAAGGAGACGGACCGATGCTCTATGCGGAGGACGTACAGCCGGCAGAACCGATCGAGGGATATGTCGGATTCTGATGAAATAAAATAAACCAGGCTTGGGATACGCTCCATCCGGAGGATCCGCAGCCTGGTTTTGCCGTTATTCTTCACCGAGACGTTTCAGGACCAGATCGTAGCCGTCGCTTCCGTAGTTCAGCGCGCGGTTGACACGGCTGATGGTTGCAGTGGAAGCGCCGGTGAGCTTCGCGATTTCGAGGTAGGTTTCCTTCTTGCGAAGCATGGAGGCAACCTCAAAACGCTGAGCCAGTGAGAGGATCTCGTTCACCGTGCATACATCCTCGATGAACGCGTACGCCTCATCCAGCGTCTGAAGCTGTAAGATACCATTTAACAGATGGTCGACCTCCGGATTATGAATTTTGTCATTGCTCATGTTCCGTTTCCTCACTCTCTTATAGTTGATGCCGGCGGAAGAATCCGTCCCGGCAATAATATCAGAAATGATGTCCGTATAAGAGAATTTTAACACGGTGAAGTCGTAAAGTCCATAGAAAAACTGCGGCTTTTCCCTTTTCTTGACGAACAAGGGCGATTTTAGTATGATTTGAACGGTGCCGCCGTAAAAGTGTGTCTACGGGACGGCAGCGCGGAGGGAAAGCGGAATAAAGACAGCGAAAACAGAGTCTCCGTTACGCGCAGTCCGTCAGCCTTTCGGCGGATATTATCACAGAAAACAGAGGTAAAACCGATGAGTCAGTATAACAACAGAAGAAGCAGAAGACGCCCGAACGCGCGCAGTCTTTGGTCCGTGCCGTTTCTGGCCGGAACACTGATCGTGCTGTGCGTTGCAGCCGGAATTCTCTTCTTCGTGAAAAAGAATGACAGCGCCCTTGGCGGAAAGATCGAGAAAGAGACCGGTGCGGCGGAGTCTGCATTCAGCGGAGAAAGCGGCGCAGCCGGCGAATCCGGAGAAGACGTCTCTGCGGAAAATGCGGCTGCGGCAGACGCAAACGATCTGGAGAGCGTTCTCGCGGCAGCGGACCGAAAGGCGAAAATGTACGACTATGACGGTGCAATCGCGGACCTGAAAGCGAGCGCCTTTGCAGACGACGAGCAGGTTACCAAGGCCATGGAAGGCTACGAGCAGACCAAATCCACGCTGGTTCGTCAGGATACGTCGAAAGTGACCCATGTATTCTTCCACACTCTGGTTGTGGATACGTCGAAGGCATTTGACGGTGACAGCCGTGAGGCGGGATACAATCAGGTCATGACGACCATTCCGGAGTTTAAAAAGATTCTTCAGCAGATGTATGACCGCGGTTTTGTACTGGTTCGTCTCCACGATGTGGCGTATGAGGAGAAGCAGGCAGACGGTTCCATGAAAATGAAGCCGGGCGACATCATGCTTCCGGAGGGCAAGAAGGCCTTCGTCATGTCGCAGGATGACGTCTGCTATTATGAGTATATGACCGGCGACGGCTTTGCGACCAAAATGGTGATCGACGAAGACGGAAAGCCGAAATGCGAATATCAGAAGGATGACGGGACGGTGGATGTCGGCGATTATGATCTGGTTCCGATTCTGGACCAGTTTATCGAAGAACATCCGGATTTCTCCTACCGCGGAGCAAAGGCCTGCCTTGCATTCACCGGATACAACGGCGTTCTCGGCTACCGTACCGATGACGCATATCTGACCAATGAAAAATTCCTTGCGGCGCATCCGGATTTCGATATGGAAAAGGAAAAGCAGTCCGTCCGCGATGTGGCGGAGTGCCTCCGGAAAGACGGATATGAGCTGGCAAGCCATACCTGGGGTCACCGCAATGTCGGTGCCATCTCCCTTGCCGATCTTCAGACCGATACCGACAAGTGGGCAAATCGCGTGGAATCCCTGATCGGAAAGAGCGATATCATCCTCTTCCCGTTTGGCGCCGATATCGCGGACTGGCATCCGTACAATACCGCCGATGATCGCTATCAGATCCTTTACAAGGCCGGATTCCGGTACATCTGCAACGTAGACAGCAACCAGTACTTTGTCCAGTACGGCGACGATTACTTCCGTCAGGGAAGACGCAATCTCGACGGATACCGCATGTATTATGATCTGCCGGAGAGCAATCCGACCAAGTCCCACCTCGACGATCTCTTTGATGTCAATGAGGTCTTCGACCGGTCCAGACCGACACCGGTTCCGCCGATGGGACATGAAACCAAGGGTGTGGGAAATGTGACCGCCGGACACTGACCGGAAGTGGGGCAGGTTCCTTATGGGGGAATTTCCCAAATGATAAATGCGGGACGCATTTTAAATGTCTGATAAAACGTGAGAGGGAAGCGGGGTTGAACCGCTTCCCTCTCTTTTTGGTGCGCCCGGCGGGCGCACGTTCTAAGGGGTGAAAGTCCCTGATCCGCCCGGCAGTGGGAAGGATGCAGCCAGAGGCAAGGGCTCCACCGTGAGGTGTGGGTCTGAAGGAAGCCCGAGGCAAAGCGCTGGCCTGACGAACAGGAATCCCGAACAGGCTGTGAAGCGTGGATGAGGCTGCCAAACAAGCCAAAGTCCAAAAACTGCACGGAACGCCAACAGTAGACGGGACAGGTATAAGT
>NZ_FOIL01000108.1 GCF_900101295.1 [Clostridium] aminophilum
AATGAAAGTCCAATAGACCTATTGTATATTTCAAATCTCTAAAAGAAGTTTCTATTCCCCATCTTGCCGCATATAGTTTTTTTAGCTCAGATGGCGTATAACGTTTACTATCAAGATTCGTAATTATGGTTTCATAGGAATCTTCAGAAATAGGAAATCTCACTATTCTAAACTTTAATTCATAAAATATGACTGGGTCAGATTTTTTGTTTTTAAGTGGCAAATAATCAAAAGGCTGTGTTGATGAAATACTTCGATAATGGTTCTTGTCTTTAAATAGTTTTTTCACAGCATTTGTTTTCTTCCTGGTGAGCTTTAGTGAAATGTCTACATCAAAGCTGTCCGTTTCAGGTAAATCTAGTCCTCCTTTAATTCCGTTAATGCCATCCTTTACACGTATAAGAAAAAACCATCCTTTTTCTTGTATATGAGACATGTTATTAAAAGATTCATAACCTCTATCAGCTATAACAAGAGCTTTTGGAATTTTTGAATTATCAACCATTTCTTGCAATGCACTATGCTCATTTGTATTCAATTTCCCCTGTATTATCGCATCGGTATAGATATGATTTTTTAAGTCATAAAGAGCATTTAAATGGAGTAGATTATAAGGTCTTTGACCATTTGTCCCTTGGTGATATGATGTTTGATCATCTGGATTAGTTGCTATCTGTACATCAGAACCATCCACAGCAAGAATGCGAAAATCAGTTTTAATATTATTGATAAGTTGTAATGAAAAGCCATCAAATACAGCTTTAAAAGCCTCCGGCTTAATCTTATATCGCTGTTGTACAAATGCCGATGTTGAAGGCATTTCTGAGTTCATATCAAATGCAGTAATTAGTTCATTTGTAAGGCTTTTACTTTCCATGCCTATCAGTGTTTTAATAACTGTTTCAAATGTGATTTTTCGTTTCCTAGTGAAATCTTTGCCAGACGAAACACAATACTCATTTAATTTTTCAGAAACAGCTTTTATCTCAGATAATAGAAGTTTTTTAAGATGTTTAGGTTTCATATGCGACCTCCTTGCAATCAAGATTCCCTTAATTACAAGGGCCGCTTTCGCTACATCATTATCATTCAATAGCGAAAGCGG
>NZ_FOIL01000009.1 GCF_900101295.1 [Clostridium] aminophilum
TGACTTCTCACGGCAAGCTTTACTCCGCGGCGGCGAATGTTGTATCGTCTTTGCCGCGTCCGTGAGATCTCCCCGGGTACCCACACGTTCTTTCACACTTATACCTGTCCCGTCTACTGTTGGCGTTCCGTGCAGTTTTTGGACTTTGGCTTGTTTGGCAGCCTCATCCACGCTTCACAGCCTGTTCGGGATTCCTGTTCGTCAGGCCAGCGCTTTGCCTCGGGCTTCCTTCAGACCCACACCTCACGGTGGAGCCCTTGCCTCTGGCTGCATCCTTCCCACTGCCGGGCGGATCAGGGACTTTCACCCCTTAGAACGTGCGCCCGCCGGGCGCACCAAAAATCCCGCAGGTCCGCCTCTTGGCAGCCCCCGCGGGATTATCTTTGCAACAGGAATGTGCCCTCAAAAGGCTTTGTTCTGTCTGAAATATCAGTCGTTCATGTGATCGTCTTCGTTCATAACGGTAACGGCTGCCTCGTCGATGACATCATTTTCCGCTGTCTCGCCGTAATACTGACCCTGCGTCAGCTCGTCCGCCTCGTCCATGAGAAGAGATTCATCTGCTTCCGGTTTATCCGTGCTCAGGTGGATGGAGCGATAACGCTTCATACCGGTACCTGCCGGAATCAGCTTACCGATGATAACATTTTCCTTCAGTCCGACAAGGTTATCGGTCTTGCCGTAGATGGCAGCCTCGGTCAGGATCTTTGTAGTCTCCTGGAAGGAAGCAGCGGACATGAAGGAGTCGGTTGCCAGAGATGCCTTGGTGATACCGAGGATAATCGGGGTACCTTCCATCGGCTTCTTGCCCTCGGCAAGGAGTCTCTCGTTGGTCTCCTCGAAGTCCAGACGGTCCACATTCTGACCCGGAAGAATACCGGAATCACCGGCATCATCCAGATGGATCTTCTTCAGCATCTGATGAACGATCATCTCAATATGCTTATCGTTGATATCTACACCCTGAAGTCCGTAAACTCTCTGTACTTCCTGGATGAGGTAGTCCTGCGTCGCCTCAACGCCGGAGATTCTCAGAAGATCGTGCGGGTTGACGGAACCTTCGTTCAGCTTCGCGCCGTGCTCGATGGTCTGACCGTCCGCAACCAGAAGCTTGGATGTGTAGGACGGGATGTAAGTCTTGGACTCACCGGTTGCATTGTTGGAAACGATAACTTCACGCTTCTTCTTGGTCTCCTTGATGGTAACCACACCGTCAATCTCGGAGAGGAGCGCAAGACCCTTCGGCTTACGTGACTCGAAAAGCTCCTCAACTCGCGGAAGACCCTGTGTGATATCGTTACCTGCGACACCGCCGGCATGGAATGTTCTCATGGTCAGCTGTGTACCCGGTTCTCCGATGGACTGAGCAGCGATGATTCCGACTGCCTCGCCGACACGTACCGGCTGTCCGGACGCCATGTTCGCACCGTAGCACTTTGCGCATACGCCGTGGTGGCTTCTGCAGGAGAGGACGGTACGGATCTTTACGGAATCCCTGCCGGTCTTCTTCAGAGCGGCCATTACCTTCTCGGTTCTTGCCGGAGTGATCATCTGGTTCTTGCCGACGATCAGCTGGTTGGTCTCCGGATCGTAGATATCCTCTGCACTGAAGCGGCCATTGATTCTCTTATCCAGAGACTCGATTACCGCATCGCCGTCGTGATATGCCTTGACTTCCATGTACGGAATCTTGCCGGTTCCCGCACAGCAGTCATCCTCACGAACGATAAGATCCTGAGTTACATCAACCATTCGTCTGGTCAGGTAACCGGAGTCTGCGGTACGGAGCGCAGTATCGGAAAGTCCCTTGCGGGCACCGTGCGCGGAAATGAAGTACTCCAGTACGTCCAGACCCTCACGGAAGTTGGACTTGATCGGAAGTTCGATGGTGTGTCCGGTCGTATCCGCCATCAGACCTCGCATTCCGGCAAGCTGCTTGATCTGCTTATCGGAACCACGGGCTCCGGAGTGAGCCATCATCTTAATGTTGTTGTACGGGTCCATGCCGTCCAGAAGAACCTTGGTCAGGTGCTTATCGGCTTCTTCCCATACTTTGACTACGTCTTTGTAACGCTCTTCCTCGGTAGAAAGACCCTGACGGTGCAGTTTTGCAATCTCGTCAACCTTGGCCTGAGCCTCGGCAAGAATGTCTTTCTTCTCGCTCGGAGCGGAAATATCTGCTACGGAAATGGTCATCGCCGCTCTTGTGGAGATGTGATAACCCATTGCCTTGATGTCATCCAGTGTGATCGCGGTCTGAATCGCGCCGTGCACGTTGATGACACGCTGAAGGATATCCTTCAGTTCACCCTTTCTGACAAGAGTGTCGACTTCCAGCTTGAGCTCATTGCCCGGGATGGTTCTGTCGACAAAGCCAAGATCCTGCGGGATGATCTCGTTGAAACGGAAACGTCCTACGGTGGACTCCACCATGCCGCTGACAGTTCTGCCGTCCGGCATGGTCTTGGTCATTCTGACCTTGACTCTGGTCTGGTAGGTTACCAGGCCGTTCTCATATGCAAGAAGAGCCTCGTTGACGCTCTTGAAGCACATACCTTCGCCCTTGGATCCCGGTCTCTCCTGTGTCAGATAGTAGATACCGAGTACCATATCCTGAGACGGAACCGCTACCGGGCCGCCGTCCGACGGCTTCAGAAGGTTGTTCGGGGACAGAAGCATGAAACGGCACTCTGCCTGCGCCTCTACGGTCAGCGGCAGATGCACAGCCATCTGGTCTCCGTCGAAGTCCGCGTTGAACGCGGTACAAGCCAGCGGATGAAGACGGATCGCATGTCCCTCTACCAGAATCGGCTCAAATGCCTGAATTCCGAGACGGTGCAGTGTAGGAGCACGGTTCAGCATAACCGGATGATCCTTGATTACATCTTCCAGTACATCCCAGACTTCCGGATCGTACTTCTCGACCATCTTCTTCGCATTCTTGATATTGTTTGCAGTACCGTTCTGAACAAGTTCTTTCATAACGAACGGCTTGAAGAGCTCTACCGCCATCTCCTTCGGGAGACCGCACTGATAGATCTTCATCTCCGGTCCTACGACGATAACGGAACGGCCGGAATAGTCAACTCGCTTACCGAGAAGGTTCTGACGGAAACGTCCCTGCTTACCTTTCAGCATGTCGGAAAGGGACTTCAGCGCACGGTTGCCCGGTCCTGTTACCGGTCTGCCGCGTCTGCCGTTATCGATCAGGGCATCGACTGCCTCCTGAAGCATACGCTTCTCGTTGCGGACGATGATGTCCGGAGCGCCGAGCTCGATCAGTCTTGCGAGACGGTTGTTTCGGTTGATGATTCTTCTGTACAGATCGTTCAGATCGGAAGTAGCGAAACGTCCGCCGTCCAGCTGTACCATCGGACGGATCTCCGGCGGAATAACCGGAACAACGGTGAGGATCATCCACTCCGGACGGTTGCCGGAGATGCGGAATGCCTCAACTACTTCGAGCTGTTTGATGATTCTTGCGCGTTTCTGGCCTGTTGCTGTCTCCAGCTCAGCCTTCAGTTCTACAGAATCCTTCTCAAGGTCGATCTCTTTGAGAAGCTTGTAGATTGCCTCGGCACCCATCTGCGCGTCGAACGCATCCGCGCCCCAGGTTTCTACCGCTTCACGGTACTCAGCCTCGGAAAGAATATCCTTCTTGTTGAGGCTTGTGTTTCCGGCATCGAGAACGATGTAGGATGCGAAGTAGAGAACTCTCTCGAGCAGTCTCGGGGACAGTCCGAGGATCAGTCCCATACGGCTCGGGATTCCCTTGAAGTACCAGATATGGGATACCGGAGCAGCGAGGGTGATGTGACCCATACGCTCTCTGCGGACGCTGGACTTGGTTACCTCAACGCCGCAACGGTCGCAGACGACGCCCTTATATCTGATCTTCTTATATTTACCGCAGTGGCACTCCCAGTCCTTGGTCGGGCCAAAGATCTTCTCACAGAACAGACCGTCTTTTTCCGGTTTTAAAGTTCTGTAGTTGATGGTCTCCGGCTTGGTGACCTCTCCGTGGGACCACTCAAGGATCCTCTCCGGAGAAGCCAGATTGATCTGCATGGACTCAAAGGTCACTGGCTTGAATGTTGTCTTTGTCTCTGGCATGAACAGAACTCCCTTCCGTTATTCCTCGTCTGAACCTGAAAAATCGTCAGCTTCGCTGAAGTTTTCATCGCCGAAGTCGTCATCATTCGAGAATACTTCAGCGCCATCGCTCAGTGTCGGTGCGCCTTCTACACTCTTCAGTTCTCCGTCTCTGAATTCCTGCTCCTGGTAGCCGAGCTGTCCGAGGGCTTCATTTTCCCTCTGATAGCGTCTGCTGTCAGACTCAAGAACAGAGCGGAATGTCGGTTCCTGCTCGTCGATGTTCTCGGACAGGTCAACCTCCTGGCCATTCTCATCAAGAACCTTGACATCCAGTGCAAGTGCCTGAAGTTCCTTCAGCATTACCTTGAAGGACTCCGGAATACCCGGCTCCGGAATGTTCTCGCCCTTAATGATTGCCTCGTATGTCTTAACACGTCCGACTACGTCATCCGACTTCACGGTCAGAATCTCCTGAAGTGTATAGGATGCACCGTAAGCCTCGAGAGCCCAAACCTCCATCTCTCCGAAACGCTGGCCGCCGAACTGAGCTTTTCCGCCCAGAGGCTGCTGTGTAACGAGAGAGTAAGGACCGGTGGAACGTGCGTGGATCTTATCATCTACCAGATGGTGGAGTTTCAGGTAGTTCATGTGTCCGACGGTAGTCGGGTTATCGAAGAACTCACCGGAACGTCCGTCGCGGAGACGGATCTTACCATCACGGCTGATCGGAACGCCTCTCCAGAGTGCTCTGTGCGCGAGGTGCTCCTCGTCGCCGAGAACCGCCAGAAGTTCCGGATCACAGTTGTTTTCGTATTTTGCCTTGAAGTCTTCCCAGCTGGAGTTTACGTAGTCGTTTGCCAGCTCAAGAAGATCCTGAATCTCTGTCTCCGTTGCGCCGTCGAAGATCGGGGATGCGATATCCACACCGAGAACCTTTGCTGCAAGGCTCAGGTGGATCTCAAGAACCTGTCCGATGTTCATTCGGGACGGAACGCCCAGCGGGTTCAGCACGATATCCAGCGGACGGCCGTTCGGCAGGAACGGCATATCCTCTACCGGAAGGATGCGGGATACGCAACCCTTGTTACCGTGACGTCCTGCCATCTTATCGCCGACAGAGATCTTTCTCTTCTGTGCAATGTAGATGCGAACGGACTCATTTACACCCGGCGGAAGCTCATCGCCGTTCTCTCTGGAGAAGATTCTCGCAGAAACGACGATACCGTATGCTCCGTGCGGAACTTTCAGGGATGTATCGCGGACTTCCTTTGCCTTCTCACCGAAGATGGCGCGAAGAAGTCTCTCTTCTGCGGTCAGCTCGGTCTCACCCTTCGGGGTAACCTTACCGACAAGGATGTCTCCGGTACGTACTTCTGCACCGATGCGGATGATTCCGCGCTCGTCAAGCTGCTTGAGAGCGGCATCGCCGACGCCCGGTACGTCTCTGGTAAACTCTTCCGGTCCAAGCTTGGTGTCGCGGCACTCAACGGAGTACTCCTCGATATGAACGGAAGTATATACGTCTTCCTTGATCAGACGCTCACTGATCAGAACCGCGTCCTCGTAGTTGTAACCTTCCCAGGTCATGAATCCGATCAGCGGATTCTTGCCGAGGGAAATCTCGCCGTTGCAGGTGGACGGACCGTCTGCGATGACATCGCCGGCCTCTACGTGCTCGTCCTTGTTGACGATCGGCTTCTGGTTGTAGCAGTTGGACTGGTTGCTGCGCATGAACTTGGTCAGGTGATAGGTATCGATCACACCGTCGGAGTCTCTGCGAATGGTGATGCAGTTGGATGCAGCCATCACAACCGTACCCGCATTCTTTGCGACAACGCAGACGCCGGAATCAACTGCGGCGATCGCGTCAATACCTGTGCTGACTGCACATCTCTCGGTTGTGAGCAGCGGAACGGCCTGACGCTGCATGTTGGATCCCATCAGCGCACGGTTCGCATCGTCGTTCTGAAGGAACGGAATCATGGATGTTGCCACGGAGAATACCATCTTCGGGGATACGTCCATCAGATCCACGCTTCTCTTCGGGAAGGATGCGGTTGCCTCGCGGTAACGTCCGGAAACGTTCTTATTGATGAAATGGCCTTCCTCATCCAGCGGCTCGTTCGCCTGCGCTACGATGAAATCATCCTCTTCATCAGCCGTGAGGTAGCGAACCTCATCGGTTACACGCGGATTCTTCGGATCACTCTTGTCCACAATGCGGTACGGAGCCTCAACGAATCCGTATTCATTGACTCTCGCATAGGTTGCGAGAGAGTTGATCAGACCGATGTTCGGACCCTCCGGGGTCTCGATCGGGCACATACGTCCGTAGTGGGTATAGTGTACGTCTCGAACCTCGAATCCCGCACGGTCTCTGGACAGACCGCCCGGACCAAGGGCAGAAAGACGTCTCTTATGTGTAAGCTCGGAAAGCGGGTTGTTCTGATCCATGAACTGGGACAGCTGGGAGCTTCCGAAGAACTCCTTCACCGCTGCAGTTACCGGCTTGATGTTGATCAGGCCCTGGATCGAGATATCCTTTGCCTCCTGTGTGGTCATTCTCTCGCGAACGACTCTCTCCATACGGGAAAGACCGATTCTGTACTGGTTCTGAAGGAGTTCTCCTACGGAACGGATACGACGGTTGCCCAGATGGTCGATATCATCGTGCTGGCCGATGCCCTCTTCGAGGTGCATGCAGTAGTTGATGGACGCAATGATATCTTCTTTTGTGATGTGCTTCGGAACGAGCTCGTGAATATTCTCGCGGCACAGTTCTTTTACCGTATCCTGATCCAGTTCTTCCGCCTCGGCCTTGTCGAGGATTGCCTTCAGTGCCGGATAGTAAACCGCCTCTTCCACGCCGACCTCAGCCGGATCAAAGTCAACATAGTTCGCCATGTTGACGGACAGGTTGGAGATAACTTTGCTGTTCTTCTTCTCACCTGCAATGTATACAAACGGGATGCCTGCATCCTGAATCTTCTGTGCAGTCTCACGGTCAAGGGCGGTACCTGCCTCGGCGATGATCTCGCCGGTTGCCTTGTCAACCGCATCCTCTGCCAGGGTGTGTCCGTCAAGACGTGTGCGGAAGCTCAGCTTCTTATTGAACTTGTAGCGTCCAACCTTTGCGAGGTCATAGCGCTTCGGATCGAAGAACATGCCGTCAAACAGGCTGCGCGCGCTGTCCTCGGAAAGCGGCTCGCCCGGGCGAACCTTCTTGTAAAGTTCCAAAAGACCTTCCTTCACGTTGGTGGAAGTATCCTTTTCAAAGCTCTTCTCCAGCTTCAGCTCATCACCGAACAGCTCGAGGATCTCCGCGTTGGTTCCGTATCCGAGTGCACGGATCAGAACGGTAACCGGAACCTTTCTGGTTCTGTCGACACGAACCCAGAATACATCGTTCGCATCGGTCTCATACTCCAGCCATGCACCTCTGTTCGGGATGACAGTGCAGGAGTAGAGGTCTTTATTCATCTTGTTATCAGCGGTAATGTCATAATAGATGCCCGGAGAACGTACCAGCTGGCTGACGATAACACGCTCTGCTCCATTGATGACGAAGGAGCCGGTATCCGTCATGATCGGCAGGTCGCCCATGAAAACTTCCTGCTCTTTGAAGGTTCCGTCCGCCAGTAAAAGCCTAACTTTCGCCATAAGCGGAGCTGCGTATGTCGCGTCTCTTTCCTTGCATTCCTCGATGGAATACTTTGTATCGTACTCGCCGCTGCTTTTCTTCTTGAGCGAGAAGCTGACAAATTCCAGACTCATGTTGCCGTTGAAATCTCTGATCGGAGAGATGTCATCAAAAGCCTCCCTGAGTCCCTGATCAAGGAACCACTGGTAGGAGTTCTTCTGGACATCGATAAGATTCGGGATATCAAGAACTTCCTTGTGTCTGGCAAATGTCATTCTTTGGCCCTTGCCGGATTTGACCGGATGCATTCTGCATTTTTCCATTCGACGTTTCACCCCTGTATTCTTTCTTATGCATGTACGCTTCGCGCCTCACAGCACGAAGAGCCTTTCGGCTTTGTGAGGTACCGAATCCCTTTTAAAAGCGGACTCTTCTGTTGTTTCTTCCCGGGCTGTTAGGCCCACGAATCCACAATAGTGCACATTCCATAATATCATCTGAATGTCAATACGTCAACGTATAATAAGGAAAAAAATGCCGAAAATGCTGACGATTCCGCCGTTATATCTTGCTAATTTGCCCTTCAAATGCTATAATACCTTTCTGTATGAGCATCTGCGGAAGCTGAAGCGGGTCGTATGTGGGATTCCTTAGGCCGCGGAGCATTTCAACCGGAGGTATAAGATAATATGAGCACATTGACCATCGTTCTGCTGGTCATCCTCATCATCCTGATCGTCGGTCTTGTGGTTCTGTACTTTATGGGTAATAAGGCACAGAAGAATCAGGCGCAGTCGCAGGAGATGCTGGAGGCAGCGAAGCAGCCCGCAACTATTCTGGTAATTGACAAAAAGAGACTGAAGATCACAGAATCCGGACTTCCGAAGCAGGTGATCGATCAGGTTCCGTGGTACTCCAAGCGCATGAAGCTCCCGATCGTCAAGGCAAAGATCGGACCGAGAGTCATGACGATGATCGCGGACGGCAATGTCTTCGAACAGCTTCCGCTGAAGAAGGAATGCAATGTCATCATCAGCGGCCTTTACATCACGGATGTAAAGAGTGTTCGCGGTGGAAGCCTCCTTCCGGTCAAGAAAGCAACCGGTTGGCGCGCATGGCTTGCAGAGAAAGCAGCAGGCGCTGCAAACAGAGCTCAGGCCAACAACAAGAAAAAATAATCGCGGTCCGGTTTTCACCGGCCGCGCATAAGAACAAAAAAACACCCGGCGGATTTTTTCGCCGGGTGTTTTTTTGCGCGGCCGGCAAATCAGCGCATGTCTCGCCTTTTTGCTCGTCGTCTCAGTCCCTCGGAACCGCTGTGATCCGGATCTCGGCGCTGCTTCCCGTGCCGCCGTCGATCTCCAGACGGTAACGGATCCGAACTTCGATCCGGTCCTCCCGGATATCCGTCGCCAGTTCATCCGTCGTCACGGTGAGCAGCATTTCGCCGTACGGCGTGTAATAACAGTTCGTCGTGGTACGGCCCGGAAGAAACTCCATGTGCGTCTTCACCACGCCGGACCGCATCATGTCGACGCGTTCCGCTCCGATCTTCAGGACTACATGGACCTTTTCCCCGCCTTCCTGCACTTCGTCGTACGCAAGAAAATGTCCGCTGCTCTTTTCGTAATACGATCCCTCCGCGGCCACTTCGATCTCACCGCTGTCCTGTTCCATAAGGTGTCTGCCGGTTACACGGACAAGCACGTCTTTCGTCATTATCGTTCGTACCTCTTCATGGCGCTGTCAATGAGTTTCGAGATCAGAGCTTTCTTATCGTATCCTGCCGCTTCCGCGATCATCGGGTACATACTGATGGCGGTAAAGCCCGGCAGTGTGTTCAGCTCGTTGAAAACCACGGTTCCGTCCTCACATACAAAGAAGTCCACCCGGGCAAGACCGTAGCCGTCCACGGCACGGAAGATCTTTACCGCCGATTCCATGACTTCCTCTGCGGCATTGCCCGGAAGGGTCGGACCGACCACCGTCTTGGAATCCGGATTGTTGTATTTTGCATCGTAATCATAATAATCCGCCGCAGCCTGCACCTCGCCGACACCGAAGGCAACCACCGGATCTTTTCCGCCGCCGAACACCGCACACTCGATTTCGCGGCCGACAATGGTCTCCTCCACCAGAATCTTGCGGTCATGCTCTGCCGCAACACGAAGACCGGAAACCAGCATTTCCCGGTTTTCCGCCTTGGTAATGCCGCAGGAGGAACCCTCGTTGGCCGGTTTGATGAAGACCGGATAGCTGAAACGTCCCTCAATTCTTGCCGTGACAGCATCCATATCACTCAGTTCATCCTTAAAGACCGGCTCATATGCCGCCTGGCGGATCCCTGCGCGGTCAACGACAACCTTGGTATAGAATTTGTCCATGGATGCGGAGGACGCGAACACGCCGCAGCCGACATACGGAAGCTTCGCGAGTTCGAAGATACCCTGAACCGTTCCGTCCTCACCATAGAGGCCGTGCAGAACCGGAATGGCAACATCCACTTTCACTTTGGAGCAGTGTTCTCCGTCCAGGATCACGACAGACTTTTCCACTGCATCCGGTGCCATAAACGCCTTCTTTGAGGAATTTCTCCAGGTGTCCTTCTCAATCTCCTCCACCGAATCCACATAGAGCCACTCCCCTGCCTTGGTGATTCCGATCAGAACCGTCTCAAAAAGCGCCGGATCCACATTCCGGATCACGTTGATTGCCGATTTGCAGGAAACCTCATGCTCGGACGACTGTCCGCCGAACAGAACCAGTACTGTCTTTTTCATAACTTCTTTATATCCTTTCCGCGCAGAAAGCGCGATTTCCATTGCCAATACCGCACTAATATAGCACAAAACTTCCGCATATGCACCATTTCCGTGCATATGCGGAAGTTTCCCGATCGGATTATTCTTTTCCTTTTTTCTGCCTCACCGACCCATTGGATCAGTTCTGCGCCACATATCCTCTCATCGCAAAATCGTAATTTTCCAGAGCCTGCTGAAGGTTCGCATCCGCAGTAGCCAGATCGATCTGCGCCGCGAAGAGCTGTGACTGGGCGCTCAGCAGTTCCGACGAAGAAGCCATGCCGAGCGCAAACCGTGTCTGCGCGCTGTTCAGCG
Source organism: [Clostridium] aminophilum (assembly GCF_900101295.1). Lineage (GTDB taxonomy): Bacteria > Bacillota > Clostridia > Lachnospirales > Lachnospiraceae > Clostridium_R > Clostridium_R aminophilum_A. The sequence continues at coordinate 10,852 of NZ_FOIL01000009.1, forward strand.
CCTGCTGTTTCTCACTGAGCGCCGCCTCTGCCACTTTTCGGGCAGTGCGGTTCTGAACAGCGGTATTATACAGTGTGCTGACTTTTGTCTTGATATTCTCCTTCTGATTCTCGATGGTGCGTTTCATATTCTTGTAATCCACCGATCCCTCGGACATATTGGCAAACATCCGCTGATTGTATTTCAGCGACAGGTTGGCATCCATCGCTTTGGGAATATCCTCCGACGGATTCAGCACATCCACCTTTGCAGGGTCTGCAGCCGGGATATCCTGAATCTCCGGCTGATCATTGTATTTCCACCCGGTTGCCAAACAGAGTTTCTGGCGAAGCTGCTCCGCCGTCGCCTGCGTGGAAGTGATGGACGACTGAAGAGACTGGAGGGAATTCTGCGCTTTCAGAACATCGGTGGATGTCGCCATTCCGAGAGCCTGCTGATGCTGAACCGTCTCACAGGACTTCTGCGCCACCGCGAGATTGGCGTTCAGAGAATCCACGGATTTCTTTGTCAGATTATAGGAAGCGAAGAGCGCTTTGGTCTGCGCTTTCAGTCCCAGCTGTTTATTCTGAAGGCTCAAACTTCTCGACTCACTGTCCTCATAAGAGGCCGCCGCCGACTGTTCCGTGGAAAGGGCGCTCTGCTCCAGCATCGCCGCTGCGGCGAGCATCGATGCATAGCCGGATCCGACCGCGCTGAGACCGGAAGATGTCACCCCCATTCCCTTCAGTGTTGTATCATTCATCACCGGCAGCATTCCCGTCAGATCTTCAATCGAAGAGAACATCGCTTCCATGGAGGAAGCGCGGTCCCGCATGGACTCCGCCTGATCGCGTAGATCATTGGCATTGTCCAGTTTTTTCTGCCGGACGGCATTGGCGTCCTCAACGCCTTTATTGCCCTGATATTCCGCCTGATTATTCAGATAATCCGGATTGTATTCCTCCACCAGCATTTCCAGTTCATCATATTCCATGACATTGTCCCGGAGTCTCGCCCAGGTTGCCTCGTCATGCGCAAACTGCGGGCTGGCCGCAAATGCCGCTGCCGGCGTAAGTGCCGACATCGCGGCGGCCAGACAAAGCGCAACGATCTTTCTTGTTCTGTTCATCCTGTTTCCTCCTGCAATGACTGTTTTCCTTAAAATTGGCCCTTTGCCCGGCGTCAGCCGATGGTGATCAGACCGGCGCGGCCCCACTCATAATCATTCAGCGCCTTGACCAGTGCAAGGGACGCGGAAGTCTTCGCTCCCTCTGCCTGAGCATAGGACATCTGTTCCTGCAGATACTGCGCACGGTTCAGCATACCGAGACTCCATTTTCTCTCCGCTGCAGCCCTTGACGCCTGTGCGGCGGAAAATGCAGTCTGCGCTGCCTCATAAGCCTGCTTCTTTGACAGAATTTCCTGATACAGATTTTCCATCGCCGAGCGAATCTCCTGTTTGGAGTTCTCGACGGTACGGTTTTTGATTCCGCGGGCTCTCGTTCCCTTCGCGGAAGCGGATCTCGTGTCCATCAGCGTATAGTTGGACGCGATCGCCGTGTCCGTATCCGCATTCAGATCGAGATGCGCAATCCGCTCCGGATCCGGCTCCGGTACCGGGGAAAATGTCACCGGTTCATCCGCGCCGAATCCGAGAAGAACTTGCAGCGTCTGTCGCAGTGTCTGAAGTCCGGCATCCAGTTTCTGAACACTGTTTTCCGCCGAAAGCTCACCTTTCGCGGCGGAAAGAACTCCCGAGGTGCCTGCCATTCCCAGCCCATAGCTGTCCTGTGCGCTCTTGTATCCCTGCGCCGCAAGCTCCTGTGCGATCTGCGCGGTCTGCCGGTTCGCCTCGGTCTGCTGATACTGGATCAGCACATCCTCCACACTCTTGGTCAGATTGTTCTTTACCTGCCGGAGCTTTCTCTCATACTGTCCGGACAGGTCTTTGTTGCCGGTTTCGGCCGCCAGTCTCCGGAGCTCTCTCGCCGCGGATTTATATTCCTCATAGAGAAGGCGGTCCGCCTCTTTCACATCCCTCGCATCTTCCATCAGGCTGTCCGCCTCTTCCGCCATCGAATGTGCCGCCGCGCTGTTGATGGCGGAGCTGTTGATGGTCAGAAGCGTGTTCCGGTATGTCTGGTTATACAGTTCAATCCGGTCCGCAATCTCATCAAACTCAACCACCTTGTCTGCGAGCTGTGCCTTCCGCTCCTCCGTCATCTGTTCTTCCGAGACCTCGCCGGACGGACCGGCATAGGCCGCGGTCCCCCCGGAAAGCGTCAGAAGCGCGACCGCCGCCAGCGCGGCATACCGTTTCGCGAATTTATATTTCAACTGCCTTCCTCCTGCATTTTGAACTGTTTTGATTGTTCTTCCGATCAGTCGATATCCATTGCATCCACTTTGCTTCTGCGGCTGACCACTGCGTAATAAACCGGAAGCATCAGCAGAGAAAGCACGGTCGAAGCCGTCAGACCGCCAATATTTACCATCGCCAGCCCCTGCATAACCTGTCCGCTTCCGCTGGTGGTCGCCGCCATCGGGATCATGGAGAGAACAGTGGTCATTGTTGTCATCAGAATCGGGCGAAGTCGGGTCGCACCGGCCTCTATCAGCGCCGTTTTCTGATCCATGGTCATCCGGTACTGATTCGCGGTATCCAGATAGAGAATACCGTTGTTTACTACCGTTCCGACCAGCATCAGGAATCCGAGGAGTGATGTCATGCTGATCGAGATATCAAAGAAGAACAGCGATCCGAACACGCCGATCAGCGAGAACGGGATCGTGGACATAACCATCAGAGAGAATTTCGGAGACTCAAACTGTGCCGCCATAACGACGAAGATCAGGAAGATCGCCGTCAAAATTGCTTTTCCGAGCGATGCAAACTCATCGTTCATCATCTCGGTCTGCAGACTCTGGGCACGGGTGATGCCGTTCCGCATCTTCGGAGCCACGACATCCCGATAAATCTGATCGGAGATCGCGGTCTTTTCCTTTGCCGGAACGTCTCCCGCAAAGGCTCCGCTGATGGTCACCTGATACTGTTTGTTCTTTCTCTGGATGCTTCTCGGACTGTCCTCAAAATAGATATCCGCCACATCCGCCAGTGCCACGGAACCGCCCTTGCTGTTCGGAAGAATGATACTCTGGACGTCCTCGACCGTATCGTATTCATCGTCCGGATACTCCACCCGAACCTCGATATCATCACTATTGACCTTCAGCGTCATCGCCTTGTTTCCGGAAAGCATCATGTTGACCGTGCTTCCGATGGCCGCCGGTGAAAGTCCTTCCGCCTGTGCCTTCAGCGGATCCACATCAATCTTGACTACCGGTGCGGAGTTCTCCAGCGTGGAATGGATCTGGGTGATATCTCCCCTCTCCTTGAGGATCGACACAACCTCGTCCGAAGCGTTCTTCAGCTCATCATACTGAGCGCCCTGCAGCATATACTGAACATCCGACTCGTTGGAGGATCCGCTCATCGAGGTCGAACTGGACATCGTAAGCGTAATCCGGCAGTCCGGATAAGCCGTGAGAACCGGCTTCCATTCATTGATGATCTCTTTTGTCGACCGGCTCCGGTCCTTCTTCAGGTATGCCGTCAGCGTTCCGGACGAGCCACTCTGAACCGACAGACCGGTACTTCCGTAGGAGAGAAGGAAATGATCCACATCCGGATCCTTCTCAATAAAGTCCTCCACCCGGCCGAAGATCTCTCCGGCCTTCTGCATATCGGCACCCGGCCGGATGCTGATACTGATCTGCACCTCTCCGTCATCGGTTGCCGGCATCAGCTCCGTATGGATCTTGGTCGCAAGAAAAAAGGAGAAGATCAGAAGTGCCACGCTGACCAGCATGACTCTCTTCTTTTTCTGAAGGAAACCCTCCATAATACCGCGATAGCCGTCCTGCATCCAGATCAGAGCCTTCGACAGCGGCGCCTTCTCGCGCTCTCTCGGCTTATAGAGCACATAGCAGAGCGGAACGATCGTCATCGCCGACAGAAGTGAAGCGAGCATACAGAACACAATGGTGAATCCCAGCGGCTTGAACATCTGGCCGGACAGACCGGAGAGTGTCGCCAGCGGCAGGAATACAACGCAGGTAGTCAGGGTCGATCCGATGATGGACATCAGGACTTTACCGCTTCCGTCCAGCGCCGCCTCATGGAATTTGTCGAATCCCTTCCCTTCCGTTGAACGGAAACAGCTCTCCAGCACAACGATGGAGTTGTCGACCATCATTCCGACGCCGAGAACCAGCGCGCCGAGAGTAACGACGTTCAGAGAAAATCCCATCGTGCTCATCGCGATCAGGGCCACCAGAATCGATACCGGAATCGAGGTTCCGACGATCATGGACGCCTTGATATCGCCAAAGAAGAGCCAGATGATGATCATGGAAATGATGACCGCGGCAACCATTGCCTCCATTACGCTCTTCAGCGAGCTGTTAATACTGTCTGCGCTGTCGTTTACGACAACGATCTGAAGATTCGGATTCTCCGCGGTCAGGCGGTCAATTACCCGGTGTGCCTCTCTGGATACCTGCGCCGCCGAGGAACTGTCGTTCTTCTTCAGTGCCAGCGCGATGGTATCCTTCTTGTCATATCGGCCGATACCGGCCGCATCCTTCAGCGTATTCCGGACATTTGCCACATCCTGAAGGTAAATGGTGTTGCCGGAAGATAACGTGATCGGAACATTTTTCAGTTTTTCCGCCGTGTCAAAGGTGGCGCCGGTGGTAACCGAAAGCTTCTGGTCGCCCACCTTCGTCTTTCCTGCCGGGATGGAAAAGTCCGCAGCAGAGATGGCCTGAGCCACCGCAGAAATACTGAGCCGGTACTGACTCATTTTCTCCGGAATCAGCTCGATCTTCAGATACTGCTCCTGGCCGCCGCTGACATCCACGCTCGCGACGGAACTCAGTTTTTTGAATTCCGGAACGACGGTATTGTCCACATAGTTATAGAGATTCGATTCGGCGTCATTATTTACCGCCAGGGTCATGGACGCCTGCGCGTTCATATCCATCTCAATGATGGAAGGCGTATCCACATCATCGGGAAGCTTGTTTTTGACGCCGTCCATCGCCTTCTTCAGGTCATCATAGGCCTTATCCATATCCGAGCCGTACTCATACTGAAGAAGCAGGAAGGACATATTCGCATTCGAGTACGACGTGATATCCTTTACTCCGTTCAGTGTGCCGAGGGAATCCTCAATCGGCTGCGTAACCAGCGTATTGACGTCCTCCGGGTTGGCTCCGGGATAGGTCGCGTAAACGACCAGCATCGGCATTTCCATCTTCGGAATCAGCTCCATCTTGGATCCCAGAAAGGATGACACACCGAATACAAGAAGGCAGAGGACCACGAGAAATGTCGTGACCGGGCGCCTCAGAACTGATTTTGTAATACCCATTTCCGTGCCCCCTTACTTCGCCTGACCGGCCTGACTGTTCTCTTCCGCAGAACCGATCTCCGGATTTTCGTCCGTCTCCGGTGCTGTATCCGGTTCCGTGATCTGGACTTTCGCTCCCTCAAAGAGCTCGGATGTCCAGGTCTGGATCACCCGGGAATTCATATCAATGCCCTCGAGAATCTCCGAGTTTTCGCTGTCATACACGCCAACCGTTACCGGAATCAGGTGAACCGTTGTGTTGTCATCGTCCACCGTGTATACCTGCGCCTGGCCGCCGTTATAATAAATGCAGTCGGTCGGAATCGTCATCACGTTTTCCGCCTTGCTTCCGACAACATAGAGTTTTACCGTTGCGCCGGTTGCGAGGTCGTCCGCACCATCCATGGACGCTTTCACCTTGAACAGTCCCGTCTGGCTGTCCACCATCGAGCTGATCTCGGTGATCTGACCGTAAAACTCTTTTCCCTGTTTCTCAACGCGGATACGGTCACCGACGTTCAGATTTTTCACAATACGGTCTGTGACATTGAAGGAAACGATTTTGGACCCTTCTCCGGAAATGACACAGATCACATTCTGCTGGGATACATTGTCATGCACCTCAACGCTCACGCTTTCCACGCGTCCTGTAATCGGCGCGGTGATATCACTGTATTCCATCTGATTCTTCAGATTCAGCTTTGCCGATTCCAGCTGAAGCGCCGCCGTGCGGGCAGAGGAGCTCGCCTGCTCAAGCTGCTGCTGGGAAATGTCTCCGGCCGCGGCAAGCGCCTGCATTCTGCTGAGATTAGTTGCCGCATCCGAGGCGGCAATCTGCGCACTGTCCCGGCTGATTCTCGCACTGTCAACCATTTTGGTATCAATATGAACCAGCTTCTGACCTTCCTGCACCACATCACCGGCACGAATTGCCACCTCAGTCACTTCGCCGGCCGCCTTCGGAATAACCGAAACAGAATCCGCCGGCTCAATCGAACCGGTCAGTCCCGTCTCGACGTAGATGGATCCTGTCGACGGTTTTTCAACCACGACAGCAGGCACTGCCGATGCAACATCGGTTTCGGGTTTCTGCATAAAACGGAATACGATAATTCCGCCAAGCAGCACAGCAGCTGCTGCACCAATGATCAGTTTCTTCTTTTTCATAGAACGTTCTTTCCTCTCCGGCTCTCATCCGCCTGTTTATCAGGGTCCGATTTCTTCATCGGGCCTTCTGTTTTGTCATTTGATCCTACGGTCCGTTCTCCGGGATTTTCGCATCCTTTTGAACTTCTGTCTCTCCGGACCTTCTGTATTTTACGCTGCCGTCCGCCTGATCTCAGTCATCCGGACAGACCTCTCCGATCACGGCCACACCGCTGCGGAGAATCGACATTTTCTCCCGGAATTCCTCGATGACACATTGCTCTTCCGCACCGCCCGCATACCGGCTCAGTTCATAGAGAACCGACAGCATCGCAAGCTGCATAAAATTCTGAAATCGGGAAAATGGCATCTTCCGGAACTTTTCTTCTTTGTATGCCTCGTAGAAAGCCCGGAGTTTCCGCTCCATATCGGCGTTTTTCTCACTTTCTTCCACACAGGGAAAAAGTTTCAGCGCCGATTCCGGATTCTCATTCACGAGAATGTGGCCGATAAAATCACGGACCTGCGTATCCTGACAGTGCTCAATGATCATCTGAAAGATGTCGCGGAACATTTCCCATACATCCCCTCCGGTTTTTTTCAGGGATTTCTGTGCCTCCCGCTCGATGGCCCGCTGATAGGACTCCAGAAGATAGTTCAGAAGATCCCATTTGTCTTCAAAATACGTATAAAAACTTCCTCTGGAAATATCCGCATCTTTGACAATGCGGTTGATCGAAACAAGGTCCAGCGTCTGCGCTGCAAATTCACGAAATGCTGCCTGTCTGATCGCCTTCTGTTTTTCCATCGGAAGACGAAAAAACCGTTCTGTCGGCATATCGGTTCCTCCTAACCTTTTGCTCCTGTCTGCCATCCGGGTCCATACCTGATCTATGTCCGCATCGGTGCCGCTTCTGCCTCGAACCGGCAGGGATCACCGAAAGACTCGCATCTCCATGGCTCCCGTTTAGTGACAATCTGTCACCCATTATAGTGACACCCTGTCACCTTGTCAACGCAGTTCACCTTTGTTTATTGTTTTTTTATCTTTCGGCTGACTTTTGTTTAAAGATAATTTTTTCTTTTCCTCAGCGGCGTACACATTCCTCACAGCGCTTTTTACCATAGAAAGTGCGGAACTCTTTCCTTTGACAAAAAAAATCCGGGGCATGCCGCAATGACATGCCCCGGATTAAATTTCGCTGCAGACGGTGTCTCCGTCAGCGTTTTCCTTTTTTTGCCTGCGCCTGCTTCTCTTCCAGCGCCTCCTGATCTCTCAGGTTTTTTAATACCGTGAACTCCTGATTATCGATGTGCTCACGGATCGCCTTAGACGCCTCCGGGATATTCTTCTCCAGAAGAGTCTTCATAATATGCTCATGTTCTCTGCAGAGCACATCGTGCTGTTCTCCGTCCTTGATATATTCCAGGCGATACCGGTACATCTGCTCCCGGAGGTTGTTCAGGATCTGAACCAGCTTTGCGTTGCCGGTGGAATAGTAGATCACATCGTGATACGCCTCATCCGACTCCGCAATCTTCAGGGAATCGCCGGTGGCAATGGCCTGAACGAATACCTTCTCCGCCTCTTCCAGATCGTGGTACTGCTCCGGCGTCATTCTGCGGCACGCCAGCGTAATCGCGAGATCCTCCAGCGAGCGTCTCACCTCCAGAACATCCTGCAGCATCTTGGAGGAAATCTTTGCGACCTCCGCGCCTCTGCGCGGGATCATCAGAACCAGTCCCTCCTGTTCCAGCTTGTGGATCGCCTCACGGACCGGAGTACGGCTGACTCCCAGCTGGTTTGCCAGCTTGATCTCCATCAGTCGCTCTCCCGGTGCCAGTTCTCCTTTCAGAATCGCCGCACGAAGTGTCTTGAAGACAACATCGCGGAGCGGCAGATATTCACTCATGTCAACTTCAAACTTATCTGTCACTTTCGTACCTCTCTTTCTGGTTTCAACGGCGCATACGGCTGTGTGAGATAAATTCTGGCACCGTCCTTCTCTCTGCGGGAATCCTCCCGGAATGTCCGATATGCATTTTCTGCGGCTTCTCCGGACCGGAAAATGCCGAATACCGTCGGTCCGCTGCCGCTCATCATGGCCCGGTCCGCTCCGAGCGCTTCCATCTTTTCTGCGATCTCCGCAATCTCCGGATGCGCCGGAACCGTGACCTGTTCAAGAACATTGCCCATGCACGGCAAAAGTTCACCGATGCTTCCCGCGGAAATGGCGCGGATCAGTCCATCGATATCCGGTCTGCTCGCCCGGAACCGCTCCGCTTCCTCGGAGTGATCTCTGTACTCCGGCATAACGGCATCCAAATCCTGATATACCTGTTTTGTCGAGACCGGGAAGTCCGGTTTTACCACGAGAATGCTGCAGTCCGGCATATCCGGGAGCTTCGTCAGCTCCTCACCGATTCCTTCCGCCAGAACCGTTCCGCGCATCACGCAGAACGGAACATCCGCACCGAGGCGGAGCCCCAGCTCACAGAGTTTTTTCTCGTCGAATCCCATCCGGAACAGCCGGTTCACTCCGTACAGTACCGCGGCCGCATCCGTGCTGCCGCCTGCCATTCCCGCAGCCACCGGGAGATATTTCTCAATCCGAATCTCCACACCGGCCGTGTCTTCCATGCCGGTCTCCTGAAACAGAAGCTCTGCCGCACGGTATGCCAGATTTCTTCGATCCGTCGGGAGAAACGACAGACTGTTGTGAAGGACGATCCCCGGCGTCTTTTTCCGGGTAACCGTGATCCGGTCATAGATCCGGACCGACTGCATAATCATCCGTACCAGATGATAGCCGTCCTCCCTTGTCCCCGTGACATCCAGTCCGAGGTTGATCTTTCCGTATGCGCGCAGACGCAGCGACTGTTCCATGGTTATTTCCTCCAGGCTCACTCCCTCAGACTTTCCTTTTTTTCTGTCTGCTTGAGCCGCCAATCAAAGTCGGAAGGCTTACTTTCAAACTTTCCTTCCGGATCGGATTCGATCCGGGCATAAATATAAGGTCTTTTATGTATACAATATATTCTATATCATGTACAGATAAAAAACAATTTCCTTTTTTACTATATTTCATCCGGTTTTCCGGCGGAATTGCACCGAAATCCCAGTTTTTTTGCAAGCATCTGCGACGCGGTATTGTCATTTCGGATACGGAGAAATGCGCCGTCCAGTTCCATCTCTTCCTCCGCATAGCGGAGAACGGCACGGCAGGCCTCCTCCGCAAATCCCTGCCCCCGGTATTCCGGGTAAATGTGGTATCCCAGTTCGCCGACGGCGGTGCCGGGGCAAAAGCCGCATCCGTTCCCGGAGTCCGGCTTCCCCTCGTCAAAAAGGAGAACATAAATCCGTTTCCCGGCTTCCGTCCTCTCTGTCTGCCCATCTGCGGATTGCCCGGAGTTTGCCGTCTTCCGCAGTGCCGAAATCTCTTCTTCTTCCGCGATATCCGTAATCCCGGCTTTTCCGATAATCCGGCCGCCCGACTTCTCTTCGAGTGCCCAGAGGCCGTGTTCGGAAAACCGGTACTGATGACGGATATACGCCCTGCGCGTCTCCTCTTCGGCGAAGACGCCGCAGTCCCAGGGGTTTGGTTTCTCCAGAGGATCGTTATCCGTAAACTCCCGGATCCGGAGCCGGGGAGTGTCCGCGATAATCCACGGAAGGCCGAGGTGCCGTCTGGCCGCTTTTTCCAGGAGATCTGCCGTCACATCCTCCTCCCCCGTCACAAGATAGAGGCAGGCGTCCAGACCGGAGGTGTCCCGGTTTTCTCTCCATATACCGACAATGGCTCCCCCGGCCGCTTTCGCGGCAAGGAGAGCCTTGTTCTCGTCGGAAACCGTGACCGGGCAGATTCTCCCGTCCACGGAAACATTTACCGTATATTTCAAGGTCAGCGTTTCTCCGGTTCCGGATACTCCTGTCCGAAGGTATCCACGGTCATCCTGGCGATCTTCTGGTCCTTCAGCGGACGATCATCAAAATCGGTGCGGGTTCCTGCGATCTTATCGAGAACCTCGAGACCGTCCGTCAGCATTCCGAACGCCGCATACTGGCCGTCCAGATAGGAGGCCTCCGCGTGCATGATGAAGAACTGGGAGCCGGCGGAATCCGGATCCATGGTTCTCGCCATCGAGAGAACACCCTTTGTGTGCCGAAGATCATTCTGGAAACCGTTATCCCGGAACTCTCCCTTGATCTCATATCCCGGGCCGCCTACGCCGGTACCTTCCGGATCGCCGCCCTGGATCATAAATCCTTTGATGACACGATGAAAGATCAGACCGTCGTAAAAGCCCTTCTTGATCAGACTTACAAAGTTGTTGACCGTATTCGGTGCAACCTCCGGGTAAAGCTCTGCTGTCATAACTCCGCCGTCTTCCATCTCAATCGTTACAACCGGGTTCTGCATAGTATTATCCTCCTTAAATTTCCCGTGCGCTTTTGCGCCGGAAATCCCTGTTCCATACATACAGGTTCATTCTACAGCATGCGTAAGATGCGAACAACCTGTTTTTTTCGGATATTTTTGAATCGTTCCACCCTTTTGCTCAATCTGTCGGAACGGCCCCGGAATCTCTCCGCCGCCGGTTCCTGCATCGCATCCGGTTCCGTCTCAACCGTGGCAGGTGAGAATGATCACCTGATATTCCGACGACACGGCGTCCAGAAAATTCCTCGCCCGCTCCTGCTTCCCGTCGTCCAGATTGACAAAGGGATCGTCAAAGATCAGAAACGGCTTTTCGCCCGGATACATTGCGTCCGTCATCGCCATTCGCGAGCACAGACCGATCATGTCCCGGATTCCCGCACTGAAGCAGGCCTCCTCCCGGAGCGCGCCGCATTCCGACACCCGGACACAGAGGGAGGAATCGATCCGGAATGTATCCCCGTCCTCCCCGGTCAGAAGCCGGTAATATTTTCGGAACGAACGGCTGACCGGATCCAGAAAGCGGATGGAATAGCGTTCTGCCGCCTTTTCCAGATACTCCGCGGTTTTTGATACCACCGCGTACCGCCGGGTCAGTTTCTCCAGTTTTTCCGTCTCCGCGATCCGCTCTTCTTCCGCGTCGTCCAGACGGGCAAGTTCTTCCCGAAGCGCTTCCGCCTGTGACTCAAAACTCCGTTTTTCCGCCAGGATGCGTTCTTCCTCCGCCTCAAGCCGGGCATTCTTTTCCCCCAGTTCTCCGCCGCTCATCTCCGGCGCCCTGCGGTCTGCCTGCGCAATTCCTTCGTGCTCCGTCTCAAACACTTCACGGGCACATCTCGCCTCTCGGAAATTTGCCTCCGCGCGGTCATAGGCCCGGGTGCGGTCGCGAAGATCCGTCAACTGATCCAGATACGGCTCCGACGGCCGGATCCCCAGTGTACGGAGATACTCTTCCACTCTGGCCTTCCGCTCCCGGATCGCCTCCCTCCCTTTTCTCGCGCCGGCGTTTCTTGCGGAGAGAATCCGGTATTCCGCGGCGTCTTTTCCCATCCGCACCAGTGTCTCCGTCCACTGTCCGTCATCCGGAATCTCCATGTGATGCCGCTGTGCATATTCCATGAGTTCGGTCGAAATGTCCCGGATGGCCTCTTCGTAACCGGAATTGCGAAATACCCTGTACTGTTTCAGCAGTTCCCGGTAATCCTGTGCACGGCTCCGGATCTCGTAGAGGTCGTCACTCACACGGTCCGGCGCATAAGCCATCCCGCAGTGATAAAAGAAATCCCGGACTGTATTCTCCAGTTTCGCCGCATCTTCCTTCGCGGCGCGGACCCGATCGGAGAGCTCCTGAAATTCTTCTTCGGATTCCCGCTCTTCCGCCGGCTGCTTTCGGCCGCCGAATGAAAAGGCAATCAGCAGAAGGCCTGCCAGAGCCGCGGCGGCTCCGCCGCCGACCGCATAGAGTCCCGCCCCCGCGTCTGCCAGAAAGAATACCGCCGCACATCCCGCGGCAAAGACCAGAATTCCGAGGATTCTCCGGATCCGGTTGTCCGTTTCCTCCGCGGCTCTCTGCTCACTGCCGCTCCGCCGCCGGAGTTCCTCCCGAAGCGCCTTTCGGGCCGCCTCGCTGCTCTCAATCTCACTGCGAATCTTACCGAGCCTCTCCCAGGCCCCCGCCGCCGCGCGGATCTCGGTCTCTTCCGGGAGAGCAGCCGTAAAATACGCGGCTCCCTCTGCGAGCCGCTGTTCCTCGTCCTCCGTGAGACGGTGTTCCGCAACCCAGTGTTTCATCTTTTCCATCCGGCGCGATTTCTCCACCAGATCTTCCAATTCCGTTTCCTCCGGAACGCCCGCATGAAACAGACGGATCAGGCGGTTGAATTCTTCGGTCTCCGCCTCGTTCAGATGCTCCGCAAACGACGTCATTTCCACCCCGGACAGCGTCCCCGCCTCCCGGATCATCGCCTCCAGTGCAGTATTCTCCGGAATTCCCCCGGCAAAGGTTTTCCGGAGGCGCGCGGTTTCCTCCGCCGCCCGCTGCTCCGCGCCGAGCAGATCGTCATACCGCTGGAAGAGCAGCGCCCGATCGCCGGATTCGGCCATCTTCGACGCCGCCTCTGCCAGCTCTTTCTGCTGGAGATCGATCTCATTTTTCCGGCGCCTGCGCTCTGCGATCTCCCCCGAAAGCTTTTTCAGTGCATCCTCTGCCGAGCGGCGTCCGCGCAGGATCCCGTCCAGTTCCGCAATGCGCTCTCTGGTCCTGGCGATCGCTCCGGTCTTCCGGTCCGGAGTCAGCCGGTCCTGCTCTTTCTTCAGCCGTTCCTTCACTTCCCCGTATCGCTCCATGTCTCCGCCGGTCTGCGATTTGTCGCCGATCCGAGCGTGAATCACGGACGTGGATGACGTCGACGCATCCATCTGCGCGGTAAACACGGTTCTGGCAAATGATTCCGCATCGATCCGGAAGATCTCCTCCCCGATCCGGTCCGTGAACACATCCGTCGGCTTTCCGGTCACCTCATCAAAGACCTGAAACAGATCCTCTTTTTCCCTGCTGCCGAAAATGCGCTCGATCCGGTAGGGATGTCCGTCAATCTCAAACGTGAGTGACCCGCCGTATGCTCCGCCCGCGTTCCACGGACGGTAGCGGCGGCGTTCATTGTCCAGCCCGCTCCGTTTCGCTCCTCCGGCAAAACCGTAGAACATGATGCGGATAAATGCGGCCAGCGTGCTCTTTCCCCAGCCGTTTTCCCGAAGAATCACGGTCATCGGCCGGTCAAATGTCATTTCCGTTCCGGAGAGTTTTCCGAAGTTCTCAATGTGCAGACTCCGAAGTCTCATAACTCATCCACCTCCCCGCTGAGTTCTCGGATTCCGCAGCGAAGGATCTCCGCCTTCTCTTCCTCCGGAATCTCCGCCTGTTCCACAAGCCGCACAAACTCCCCTCGCAGCGAAGTGTCATAACGGAAACTCTCATAATCAATCTCAATCCCGGTGCGGTCCTCCACCTCAAAATGGAAAAACTCCTTTTCCATGCTCCGGCGAAGGAACAGCAGATTTTTTTCCGCATCCGCCGGAATCTTTCCCACCAGAAGAGCCCGGATCAGGTCCCCCTCGTGGATGATGTTCTCCGCTTTCTGCCGATCCATCTCCTCCCGGATCCGTTTCGCCATCCGGTCGGAATCCGCGCATCCGCTCACATCCACCGGTATCTCCCACAGACACCGTCCCGCAAACGGGATGAAATGACGCTTCATCCGCAGGGTATCCTCGTCGATCTCCAGCGTCACAAAACCGTGTTCGCCGCACTCGTCAAAACCTCTCCCCTCAAGACACCCCGGATAACAGAATATCCCCCGGCCGTCCAGTTCGCCTTCCTGATGGGAGTGAATATGCCCGAGAGCCAGATAATCCACTCCCCGCCCGCGAAAAGCGGAAAGCGAAATCGTCTCCGCCTTCGACCGCGCATGATACCCCGCTGCCTGTCCGTGCAGCATCACGATGTTGAAGCATTCCGGGTTCAGCAATAGTGACAGCCCTTCCCCGACCCGGGGCGTCCCGTCCATCGCCGCCGCAGACAGCCGGATTCGGCCGTCCGCATCCAGAGAACACGTCTCCCAGTCATTTCCGAACACATGGAGATTGTCCGGCAGATCCTCCGTGACACCGAGGAAATCCTCGCCGGTGTCGTGATTGCCCGGAACATACCAGAATTTCATCTCCGGATGATCCCTCAGGGCACCGAGAACGGTGTTCCGGACCGTCGCGGTCACTTTCGCGCTGTCCGTGAGATCACCGGCGATCAGGATATGGTCGGTGTGCGCTTTCGCCGCCTCCTCAATCATATCCAGAAACGTCCCGAGGATTTCCTGGCGCCGCACAGCAGCCTCTTCTTTATCAAAATTCGCCGACATTCTGGAATCCAGATGAATGTCGGCACAATGCAGAATTCTCAATGTATGCCTTCCTTTCTGCGGCATTTCCCCCAAAAAGCTTCCTGCGGTCCGAAAAACTGCTGCCTCCGCCGGAAAATGCCGGTTCCGCCCCGATCCGCACAGCCGGAGTCTTCCGGATCCGGCTCCATTCCGGCCGCAATCCCGCCTGTTCCGCCCGTCTTACCGAGGTTCATGGCGTATTATATCATGCATCCGCGAAAATCTTAAACCCGATGCGGTTCATATTTCGTTCATATTTAATTCGAAATTCTTTTACAAAAAGAACACCGTTTCGACATGAACACTTCCTATAATGAACCTGTAATCGAAAGAGATTACGGAAATTGCTTACAAGTTTTTTTCATAATACTGAGCTGATCATAGTTCAGCTCTCCTCCCTTTTCAAATGGCCTCCCACTGCTGGGGAGGCCATTTGTTATATCCGGAACTGTTTTTTATTTTTTCTATATGATCCCCGGCAAATCGCCGATATTACTTCTGTGCTATACTGAACTCAAACGATAACGATACAGAAAGGAACCGAAATGCCCGGATTTACCACTCATTATATATTCGGTCTGAAATCATACCGGCACCTCGGCAGCTGCCGGCTGAAATATCTGATTTCCCGCTACCGCGGTCTCTATCAGCTCGGTCTTCAGGGCCCGGATATGTTCTTCTATTATATTCCGGGACTCCGGCACCGCGGTTTCAACAACGTCGGCTCAACCATGCATTCCTACCGCACGGGAGATTTCTTCGAGACTTTCATCCGTCACATCGGCTCGACCGACTCCAATACCCAGCAGGGACAGGCCATCGCTTATCTCGCCGGGCTCCTGAGTCACTACGCGGCGGACTCCATCTGCCATCCGTACATTTATGCGCTGTCGGATCACTGTGTGGAACACCCGAACGCCGCCTCCTACGGCCGGCACGCCGAACTGGAAAATGATATCGATGCCATTCTTCTGTGGCATTACAAAAAGAAGAAACCGTCGGAATTCAGCCAGACGGCAACGATCCTTCTGAACGGTCAGGAGATCCAGTTTATCAGCCGTTTCCTGTCGGAATGCATCAATTCGGTCTACTACCCGGTGACGGTTCATTCCACCTTCCGCGTCACACCGGCCATGGTGCACCGGTCGATCATCGCCATGAAGATCGGAACCCGGACGCTCTCGGATTCCAAAGGCCGCAAGCGATTCGGCCTCGCGGTTCTGGAATCCCTCGTCATGCGGCGGCCGGTGGCGTCGGCGAAAATGGTGGCAGACGGCGTGGTCGACTACCATGGGTGTCTGAACACCGCCCACGAGCCGTGGATCAATCCCTGGGATCCGTCTCTGGTCTCCACGGAATCCTTCCCCGATCTTTTCGGGAAAACAATAGAAAAATCCGACGAGATCTTCCGGATGCTGAATCACAGCATCGAGTGCCCGATCTCGCTCCAGCGACAGAATCTGGAAGATCTCCTGACTGTCATCGGAAGCAATTCCTATCACTCCGGCCTTCCGACCGGCCATGAGATGGGTGCGGAATAACGTCCGCAGGGGGCTTCGGCGCCCCATCCCCTCAGTCCTGAGGGGATGGGGGAGCCCCGCGGAGTGTTTTCAGATTACGGAAAAAACGGAGAATATTCCCATGATCTCAAAAACGGCAGAGAAACCGTGCCATCCGGTTTCTCCGCCGTTTTCTTTATCCTTCCGCAGATTCCTTACTGCGCCTTTGTCTCTGACTCTGACTCTGTCTCTGTCTCGTCCTCTTCCTCTGTCTCGGAACTGCTCTCCGTCTCCTCTGCAGCCGCAGAGGTCTTCGCTGCAGCTGCCTCCTCGGCAGCATGCTTCTTCAGCACTTCGAGCGCTGCCTTGGTATCCGGAAGTTTGAAGTCCTCTCCGGCCGGATACTCACAGTCAAGATACCAGGTATCCCGGTCTTCCTTGGTGCTGTCCGGCATGATTCCGAGGGATACACCGTAATCCTTCCAGAGACCGCCGTAGGAATTCTCATCCGACATGGCAATCTTGCCGTCCTGCGTTGCGACAATATCGTTGAACATCTTCAGAGCATCTTCCGCATAACGGCTCAGGTCCTCAGCGGAGAACTTATCGTCCACCGCCCAGAGCAGCATGATCTCCTTGGTCTCCTGATTCAGATAAATGCTGAACTTGACACTGTTCGGATACTCCGTTTTATCATCAAAAATGGAATGAGCGTCATCTGCGACCTGCTCCCAGTCAATCTCGACATTTTCCGGTGCACCATCCTCCGGGTTGCCCGTTACGGCAACGGTCTGGTGATCGGCATTGACAATATTACTCTTTGTACATCCGGCCAGCATCGCAAGGGATGTCAGAACGACTGCTGCGGACAGTAACGGCTTTTTCATTCGGTAACCTCCAAAATGCATTCCAGCAAAAACTATTCGGTATTATATACTATCCGCGCTTTGATTGTCAGCAGATTACGAAAAAGTTCAAGAAATCTTCATACATGCGGCTGTCTCTTCTCCGGATCCTCTTCCGTAATCAGTTCTCCGTCCATACCGAAGTCTTCATCCAGAAAACTGTCGTCCGGATTTTCCGGCGTTTCTGTTTTCAAGGCCTCCGTCTGCGGAACCGCCGGAGATTTCACGTCTTCCGCCCTGCCGTGATGATCCGCCGGAGAATTTCCGGCTTCCGTCACACGGTAAGTCTCTGCGGAGAAATCCCGGGAGCTGTTTTTCTCCCCGCGGCTTCTGCGGCGGCGGCCGACCATTTCCGCAAACTCTTCCTCACTGACTCCCATTTCTCTGAGACGTGTACGGCGCCGTTCAAGCCTTTCATTCTCTCTGCGCTTTTGGACGCTATAAGTAAAAAAAGCAATTACCGTCAGAATCGCAAGTCCGGCCACGGCGGCGATGGCGATGATTCCCGGAACGGACAGGTTCCGGACCGCATCTCCGATCCCGGCAAAGAAGCTTCCGATCCCCTTTGCTGCCTTTGAAAAAATGTTGTCTCCCGATTCCGCCTTTGTCCTGCGGTTACCTTCCGTCCCGGTCGCTCCCGTCTCTTTTGCCCGCAGAGACTCGGCGGTCACATACGCACCGCCGGTGACGCGGTCACGATAACTGTACTGGATGTAGGCTGCCGCGCCGTCCGGTGCCGGAGCCGGCATATCCTCTCCCGTGAGAACGGTTCGCTCAAGATCCGTCACGCTCAGATTCTTCGGAACCGTCATCACCGTCTCTTCAACGGAAAGATCCGCCGCATCGAACGTGCTGTCTCCCAGTGTCACATTGCCGGACGCCTGTGAGATCGCAGTCTCCTGTTCCGCAACCGGAACATTCTCGAACCGGTTAAATCCGAATTCCAGCAGATTGATGGTGTCGGTGTAATGGGTCTTCTGCCGGGACTTCATCGTAACCGCAATGAGTCTGCGGCCCTCCTTCACGGCATAGGTCACCAGTGTCTGTCCCGCGATGGATGTGTATCCGGTCTTTCCGGCCACTGCAAAGGGGTAATAGTTTTCACTGTTCGGATCCTCTGTGATCAGGAGTTTGTGCTCCATTTTCACGTTGATTCCGTTCGGATTGTTTTTCGTCGGCGTGGTGATCTTATGGGAGCGGGTGCTTCCGATCTCCAGAAGCCGCTCGTTGCGGTATGCCGCCATGCCGATGAGCGCCATATCATAGCAGCTGGTCAGCTGGGTATCGTCATTTAATCCCGACGGGTTCGCAAAATGACTGTCTCTGCATCCGAGTTCCGCCACCTTGTCATTCATCATCTGGACGAAGCCCTCTCGGGTTCCGCCCACATACTCCGCCAGTGCATTCGCCGACTGATTGGAGGACGCCAGAAGCATCAGATAGAGCGCATCCCGCACCGAGAGGGAATCGCCCTCGTCGAGTCCGTATTTGTTGCCGCTGCCGGATTCCGTATTGTATACCGCATCATGCGAATAGGGAATCATCTGGTCCAGATTATCGACATGTTCCAACACAACCAGTGCCGTCAGGATCTTGGTGATTGAGGCCGGGGCCTTCTGCTGATGCATATTCTGTCCGAACAGCACGCAGCCAGAGTCCACATCGATCACGACGCCCGCCTCCGAGAAGATCCCCGTGTCGGACGGCCATGCCTGTGCATCCTCCGTGACTTCCTGTGCCGCCGTCTCCGCCGCAGCGGCCGCAATGGACGCCACCGCCGCCGAAGCTTCCTCCCCGGTTCCCGCCGTTGCCGCAGCCTGCGCCGCGATGGAGGCAACCCTGGCTGACTGTGCCTGCTGCGGGGAAGTGCCGTACAGCGCCTTCGTAGCGGTCTCCGTGGTCTCCGCTATCGCAGATGCCTCACTTCCGCTTTGCGCTGCAGTGGATGCCGCCCCGGTCTCCGGAGCCGCAAAAACAACGGCAGGAGTCGCTGACACCGTCAGAATTCCTGCTGCCGAGAGAATCCACAGATATCGTTTCCAGTGAAATAGATTTGACTTCAAAATCAGCTGTCCTCTTTCTCGTCCATATTCATTGTGTCATGCACAATGTAGATCGGGCGATCCTTCAGCTCGCTGAACAGGATCGCGATGTACTCTCCGATGATGCCCACCACAAAAAACAGCATGGCAAACATGAAACAGAGTGCAACAACGATCGTTGCGTATCCGTTCGGCGTTCCGTTCACCACATGACTCCAGATCGTGTAGACCATCAGAATCAGTCCCAGAAAGCCCACAAACAGGCCGGAGTATGTGCCGAGACGGAGCGGCAGATCGGAAAAACACAGAATAGTGTTGATGGAAAACCGGAACAGACGCCGGATACTGTATTTGCTGTGTCCGGCCACGCGAGGCTTCGCCTCGTATGTCAGAACCTCCCGGCGAAAGCCGATATTCTGCACATAACCGCGCAGAAAACGCACCTTTTCCCGATAATTCTTCCGGAGAATCTCCGCCGGTTTTTGCGTGACCGCGAAGAAATCGGAGGCATTTTCCATCAGTTTTACATCCGATATATGATTGATCAGACGGTAAAATGCCGTCGATGTGACATTTTTGATCAAACCGGCCGAGCGGTTTTCCGTTCGGACCATGGTGATCACTTCCACGCCGTCGTCAAATCGGCGGATGATCTCCCGCGCCGCCTCCGGCGGGTGCTGAAGATCCGCGTCCATACAGAGGATGCCGTCGCCGTCTGCCATGTCAATGCCGGCGATCATCGCCGCCTCATGGCCGAAATTCCGGGAAAAATTGATCACCTTGATCTTCGGATTTTCGCCGGCAAACCGGCGCAGGATCTCCGGTGACCGGTCGGCGCTTCCGTCATTGACAAAGATCAGCTCATAATCCCAGGCGAGATCCTCAAAGACCGGCACCGCTGTCCGGGCAAATTCTTCCAGTGCCGCCTCCTCGTTATAAACCGAGACAACGATCGACAGCAGTTTTGTCTTGTTCTCCATCATTTTACTCCCAGAACGTAAAGTCGGAATGTTCCGGCACACGCTTTTCCTCCGGCGGAAGTTTCCTGTAATCCCCGTACAGCTGCCGGAGCATCGGCTCATAGCCGGCCGCCACCGAGAGGACGGTGTCCTCAAACGGCACGTCCACCGACTCCCGGAACCAGGAGCTCTCCGCCGTGCAGTACATCCAGTCCGGCGCATAATTGGTAAAGTACAGGTGTCTCGTCTTTTTCCGGAAATTCCAGAAAGACGCCGCTCTTCTCTGCAGTCCAAAGATCATCTTCATCGGGATCCGCTTTCCGATCCCGGCAAGAATCTTTACTCTTATGCGGTCTGCCGCAGAGTATTTGGAATAATCCAGCTCCCGGCGGTGTCCCATCGCAAGACCGTAGACAATCTTCTGGGACAGTCTGGACAGCCTGTCCAGAACGGGATTGTCCGGAATCCGGTCCATCGTGAAAATATCGATCCAGAGGTGGTTGAGTTTTCCCTCATAAAACCGCATTTCTTCATTGTCCGGATAACGGCGGCTGTTTTGATAGATGAGGCGCGCAGTGAAGTCGTAGAATGCCGTCCCGCCGCGAAAATCCTCGGGCCGGAGGAGGTCGATCCCCTCCGGAAGTTCATCTTTTGCGATCCGCAGAAACCGCTCGTAATCTCTCCTTGGCATCGCGATATCCACGTCATCGTCCCATGGAATAAACCCCTTATGGCGTATCGCGCCGAGAAGCGTCCCGGCGTCGAGGAAATACCGGATCCGGTATTTCCGGCAGATCCGGTCAATCTCCTTCAGCATCTTCAGGTTGGCGGCGTGCACCTCCGTCAGATCAAACTTCTGCTGCATTTTTCTCTCCTCCGAGATCAGGCCCAGGCCGGTTTTCTCCGTACCCGGATCTGATCCGTCAATGAAGTTTGAAAATGTACGTTCAAACTTTGTCTCTCCGGCTCAGGCAGACAATTCAGGCTGCCTGTCTGAGCGGCCCTCCGAACTGGAAAGGTCTGAAAAGTCACCTTCCGGCTTTTGGGGCATTCAGGCTTTGACCGCGTCCCGCAGAACCTGGGCCATATAATCAATCTTCTCATCGGTCATGCCCGGATATACGCCGACCCAGAAGGTGTCGCGCATGATGCGGTCTGTCGTCTCCAGCGAGCCGACAACGCGGTAGCCCTCCCCGCTCTTTCTCATCTCGTCGAAACACGGATGCTTGATGAGATTTCCGGCAAACAGCATTCTGGTCTGAACGCCGTGCGCTTCCACATACGAAACGATCCTGTTGCGGTCCACGCCTTCCCGGCATGTGATCAGGAAACCGAACCAGTCCGGATCAGAGTGCTCACAGGCCTCCGGAAGGATGTAATAGTCCTCCAGGCCCTTCAGAGCGGCTCTGAGTCTCGCATGGTTGTGCCGTCTGCGGTCCGCAAAACCCGGCATCTTCTCCAGCTGTGCACAGCCGACCGCCGCCTGCATATCGGTTGCCTTCAGATTGTATCCAAAATGAGAGTACACATACTTGTGATCGTATCCGGCCGGCAGTTCGCCGTACTGTCCGTCAAACCGGTGATGGCAGGTGTCATCCTGTCCCGGCGGACATACGCAGTCGCGGCCCCAGTCGCGGAAGGATTTCGCGATGCGCGCCAGAAGCGGGTTGTCGGTGTAGACAGCGCCGCCCTCGCCCATGGTCATGTGGTGCGGCGGATAGAAACTGGACGTGCCGATGTCGCCGATGGTGCCGGTGTATTTCATCTGTCCATCGATCTCATATCGGCTGCAGAGCGCGTCGCAGTTGTCCTCAACCAGCCACAGTCCGTGCTTTGTGCAGAAATCCTTTACCGCCTTCAGATCAAACGGATTGCCCAGAGTGTGCGCAATCATGACTGCCTTGGTCTTCCCGGACAGCGCCTCCTCCAGCTTTGTGACGTCAATGTTGTACTGCGGAATGGTGACATCCACGAATACCGGCACCGCGCCGTACTGAATCATCGGGGTTACGGTAGTCGGGAAGCCGGCAGCGACGGTGATGACCTCATCTCCGCGCTTGACACGGCGGTCGCCGAGCAGCGGGCTGGTCAGCGTCATAAAGGCGAGAAGATTGGCGGAGGAACCGGAATTCACAAGTGCCGCATAGCGCACACCGAGAAGGTCCGCAAGTCCCTTCTCGAACTGATCGGTCCAGTGTCCGCTGGTCAGCCAGAACTCCAGCGCGCTGTCCACGAGATTTACCATCTCATCGCCGTCATAGACGCGGGACGCGTACGGAATTCGGTCACCTTCCTGAAAATCTTTTTTCTGATTGTGGTATTTATCGCAATAATCGCGCACGAGATCCAGAATCTCTTTTCGCGCTCTCTCCTGATCGGTCATATATATGCTCCTTTTTCAATATCGCGGTCCAGTGGACCTTACGCGCCGGGCGCTGTTTCTGTCTATTCAAAGAACGCGAGAATCTGACGGTCGGTCACGCCTCGCATATCGCTTCCGGCCCGGTCTTCCTTCGCCCACTCCACAGTCATGGCTACGGCCTGATCAATGTGGGTCTTCGGACTCCATCCAAAGGTCTTCTTTGCTTTCGAACAGTCCAGTTTGAGGAAGTTCGCCTCGTGCGGGCCGCCGACATAGCGGTTTTCCCAATGTATCTCCTCGCCCCAGTACTTGCAGAACAGATCGGCAATCTCGCCGGTGGTCACGCAGTCGCAATCATCCGGTCCGACATTGTAACAGCCGGCCAGGGACGGATCCAGCTCCTGTCGCATCGCCGCCGTAAGATAGAGAAACAGCGGCTCCAGCACATGCTGATAGGGCCTTGTCGAATACGGATTGCGGACAATGATGGCCTCTTTCTTTTCCGCCGCGCGGATGCAGTCCGGAATAATGCGGTCCGGAGCATAGTCTCCGCCGCCGATGACATTGCCGGCACGGCAGGTGGAAATGGTGAGGTCACGGGTTCCGTCACTGAAAAATGATCTCCGGTACGACGCCGTCACCAGCTCGGAACAGGACTTGCTGTTCGAGTACGGATCATAGCCGTCCAGCCGCTCATTTTCGCGGTAGCCGTACTCCCACTCCCGGTTCAGATACACCTTATCGGTGGTAACGTTGACAAAGGAACGCACCGACGGTGTCTGCCGGATGCTTTCGAGAATATTGACCGTTCCCATCACATTGGTCTCATAGGTGTATACCGGCGCCTGATAGGATTCCCGGACGATCGGCTGTGCCGCAAGATGAAACACGATCTCCGGCTGTGCCGCCTGCATTTCCCTCATCAGATGCTCCAGATCCCGGACATCGCCGGTCACCGAGTGCATCTCCTTCTCCAGTCCGAGTTTTGCGAACAGGGACGGATCGGTGGGCGGCTCCAGGGAATACCCCGTCACCTCCGCGCCGGCCAGAATCAGAATGCGGGAGAGCCAGGAACCCTTGAAACCGGTGTGACCGGTGAGAAATACCTTTTTCCCTTTATAAAAATCAAATAATTCGCTCATACTCACTCCCAGATCTTCCACGGAGCATTGCCGGTGTCCCACATCTCCTGAAGCTGTCTGTGGTCACGCTGCGTATCCATGCATTTCCAGAAGCCGGAGTGCTGGAATACCATCAGTTCGCCGTCTTTTGCCAGATGCTCCAGCGGCTCTTTCTCGAAGGAAGTGGCATCGCCCTCAATGTAGTCGAACACTTCCGGATTCATGACCATGAACCCGCCGTTGACGATCTTGCCGTCATTGTCATTCTTCTCGCGGAATTCGCTGATGTGACCGTCATCCTTCACCACCATGACACCGAAGCGCTGTCCGATGTTCACGCCGGTGATGGTTGCGATCCTGCCGTGCTTTTTGTGGAACTCCACAAGAGCCTTCAGGTCCACGTTGCTGACGCCGTCGCCGTAGGTCAGGAGGAACGGCTCATTGCCGATGTACTCCTGAATGCGCTTGATTCTTCCGCCGGTCATGGTGTTGAGACCGGTGTCAACCAGCGTCACCTTCCACGGCTCTGCATGCTTGCGGTGAACTTCCATGGAGTTGTTCGCCAGATCAAAGGTGACATCGGACGTGTGCAGGAAATAGTCCGCGAAATACTCTTTCACCACATACTGCTTGTATCCCAGACAGATGACGAAGTCATTGTATCCGAACTGGGAATAATATTTCATGATATGCCAAAGAATCGGCTGCTCGCCGATCTCTACCATTGGTTTCGGTTTGAGGTAACTCTCTTCGCTGATTCGGGTTCCGAATCCGCCTGCAAGAATAACAACTTTCATTTGGTTCCTCCGAAAAAAGTACATAGATAATCTAATAATAAGCAGTTTGAAGCCCTGCTTCAAGCGCTTTGTTGTAAAAGCCTGTCAAATAACCGCTGTGCCTGCGCGGGCTGCCGACAGCCCTCAGCGGAAAATATTCAGCCGGTTTGCCTCCAGAATCCGCAGCGCCTCCCGGACTTTTGCCCCGGAATGCTGAAACTGCGCCGCGAGAACCTCGTCGGGTTCGTTCCGGTAATTTAATCCGACCTTCCGGGCG
The DNA here is from genome assembly GCF_900101295.1 of [Clostridium] aminophilum. Classification (GTDB taxonomy): domain Bacteria; phylum Bacillota; class Clostridia; order Lachnospirales; family Lachnospiraceae; genus Clostridium_R; species Clostridium_R aminophilum_A. The sequence goes on from NZ_FOIL01000009.1 coordinate 35,706, forward strand.
CGTTCCAGATACGCCTTCCGGTACGGCGCGGTCTCCAGCTCCTTATAGGTGGTCCAGAGACTTCCGGCACCAAAGACGAGGATCGCCATCGTCAGAAGAAACGCGTGCACGCCGCTGCGGCGGATCCGCGCCGCCATCGCGAAGGTCAGCACGATGCCGATGACGCCCATCTTATACTGCAGCGCATACCGGGAGGACATGCCGTAATCCGGATTCATGAAAATCCAGCGGGACACGAGGATCAGCAGATGATTGAGGCCTCCGGACAGCACCATGATCAGCGGAAAAATGGTGTCGGCTGTGATCTTCATTTTCCAGTTCAGCCAGACTGCAGCCAGATATGCCAGAATCACCAGCCCGCCCAGAGCATAGACCATCCGCATGTGATTCTCGCTCCGGTTCATGAACCCGGTCACCTGATTCAGGCCGATCACATCGGAGGCAAATGCCTTCAGCAGAAACTGCACAAAGAACGACGGCGTCTCTTTCGCCACATCGAGCAGCGCCCGGTCCGTCGCGCCGCGGTGCTCATACACCGCGAAATGATTGCTCCAGAGATAGAGCGCAAGGCTTCCCACCGCCGCCGCCGACGACAAAAACCACGCGAAAAAACGGTTCCGGCGGGTATGTCCCGTCTCTCTGGCATAGGTCTTTTTCCGGATCTCCCGGAACATCAGCCCGAGATATGTCAGGACTAAAATGACGGAATATCCGCCGCAGTAGGGCCCCGCGACCAGAGTATCCAACACGAGGGGGATCAGACAGAGAAGAAAGACATCCTTCCCGCTCACCTCGCCGCGAGACGCCGCGATCCGGTCGATCAGCACGAAGTGTCCGATAAAGCCGGAGATGGAAAGAAAGCAGACCCAGCCGGTTCCGTTCGTGATCATTTCCCACTGATTCAGCCCGAAATACAGAACCGACAGGAATACCCAGAGGATCCACATCGCGAAGCCGCCCTGCCGCTGCATATAGCGGGCCATGGCAAAGCCTCCGAGTCCCAGGGAGAGAACCCCCAGAGAAATGTCGAAGAGCGTGCTGTATCCGAAAAACTTCACGTTGACGATCCGCGCGAGATATGTCACGGGCACGCGGGTCAGAATGTCCGGAACCAGAAATTTATCCGGGTTCATCACATCCGGCAGATACGAAAGGACCAGCCGGACGTAGTCCGTATATGCCACATCCAGGCAGGCGGTTCTGACATAATAAAAGCAGAATACCAGTCCCGCCAGCACCGGGATGAGATATGCAAGCTGTTTTTTTGTCATACGTCCGCATTCTCCTGTTCCGCCGCAAACCGGAAAGAAGTCTCCGTTGTCACCACATCCCCCGCCTTCACATACGAATTGCGGTATTTCGCGAATTTCGGCTCATTCACTACGTTCGGGAAGTATTGTGTCTCAAAGCAGGCGCCGGCGTGCGGCAGGTAAATCGAGAGATTCTTTCCCGGAAGCCTGGTTTTCAGCGTGTTCGCCGTGTAGAACTGCAGTCCCGGCAGATCCGTGGAAACCGTCATCCGGATTCCTGTCTTCGGGCTGAACATCTCCGCCACCGGAACCGGATTTCCCGCTTCCGTCTCCAGAATATAGTTGTGATCGTATCCTCCGCCGATCCGCAGCGCATCGTACGGAGTGTCAATATCCCGGCCAATGGGCTTCGGCATCCGGAAATCCATCGGCGTGTTGGCCACGCGCCGGATCTCACCGGTAGGGATCATATCCGGTCCCGTCGGCGTGTAGTAATGCGATACGATCTGCACTTCCTGATCCAGCACCGATCCGCTGTTATGACCGGAGAGATTGAAATAGCTGTGATTGGTAAAATTCACGATGGTATCCTCATCGGATACGGCCTCATAATGAATGGTCAGCGTATTCTCCTGATCGAGGGTATAGGTTACCGTCACGTCGAGATTTCCCGGAAACCCCTGTTCCATCGTGATCATCCGGGTGGTAAAGGATACTGCCGCCAGTGCCTCCGAGCTCTTATACTCTGCATGATAGAACATGGTTCCGGCACGCATGCTTCCGCTGTGAAGGTTGTTTTCGCCGTCATTTTTCTCCAGTTCATAGACTTTCCCGTCAATGGTCACCCGGGCACCGCCGATCCGGTTCGCGTTCCGTCCGACAAAACAGCCGACGGATCCGGAATTCCGGATGTATCCCTCCACGTCATCGTATCCGAGCACGACGTCCACCGGATTTCCGTCCCGGTCCGGCACAATCACGCGGACAAGAACCGCTCCGTAATCCGAGACGGACACCTCCATCCCGTGATCATTTTTCATGGTGTATAAATGCGCCATGTGACCGTCTTCCATGAGTCCGAAGGTCTCCTTAATGATCTCCATTCACATCCTCCTGTCCGTTCTGCTCTCTGCCCCCGCTGTCCGGCCGTCATTTGGCGAATCGATCCGGATCACATCCGCATTGCCGTTCAGCGGATCCCTTCTCCGATAATCGAAGAGAACCGTGATTTTGTCCACCGGGGGTTCCTCTTTGTCCACATTTTTGAGATTTTCATCCACGTTCCGGGAAAAACCGCCGTTTTTCACCGCCTCATTCAGGAGACGGACGACATACGGGTCCGTAAATGTCTCCGCATGGGTCATATGCTCCATCTGTCTGGAATCATACGCCTCATAGCCGCGGAGGCGGCGCTCCGCTTCCGGAAGCGATGCCTCCCGGCGGAAGAACGCCCGCACACCGTCTTTTTCCTCCGCAGAGAGCGCTTCCCCCGCCCATTCCGGGCGGCGGCGGCTGTTCTCCCGGAGATAGAGATCCAGAAGAAAGAGCTCATCATACCGCTCTTTCTTATCCGGATCCCAGTTTTTCACAAATTCTCTCAGAATATCAATCCGCTGGATCCGCGAAAACGCCCGGCCGGTCAGATGATTCTCCCGGTAAAATTCCGAGAGCGCACGGAAGAAGTCGTACGGACTCCCCTTCGCGTCCGCCAGAAGCGTCACGCTCGTGCTGAACTGGAAGCTGTTGTAGTAAACCTCCGTCATCTCCTCCACGCCGCGCAGTTCCAGAAGATCCTCATACGAAATCCAGTCTGTCCGGAGCACTTCATAGGGCGCTTCCGGACTGCAGACGATGCCGTATTTATCCGCGTCCCGGCACAGTGCCGAACCTTTCAGCAGTTTCAAAAAACCAAGCTGCAGCTGGTCCGGTTTCATGCGGAAGATCTCGTCAAACGAATGGCGGAAACTGGCAAGGTTCTCATACGGAAGTCCCGCGATCAGATCCAGATGGCAGTGGATGTTGCCCGCCCGGTGAATCCGTTCCACATTGCGGCGCAGAATTCCAAGATCCATCACGCGGTCGATGGCCCGGATCGTATCCGGATTCACCGACTGAACTCCGATCTCCAGCTGAACCGCTCCCGGCCGGAGCCCCGCGAGAACATCCATTTCATCCTCCCGCAGAAGATCCGCGCCGATCTCAAAATGAAAATTGGTTATCCCGTTGTCATGCTCCGCGATGTACTTCCAGATGGCCATGGCGTGCGCATGATTGCAGTTGAACGTGCGGTCCACGAATTTGACCTGCGGCACCTTCCGGTCCAAAAAGAACTGAAGTTCCGGCAGAACTTTGGAAAGGCTCCGGAACCTTGTCCGGTCGCTCACGGAGGAGAGGCAGTAGCTGCAGGAAAAAGGACAGCCGCGGCTCGTCTCGTAATAGATGATCCGGTTCTCAAAGGCCCAGTCTCCGTCCCCCTGCTGCGCTCTGCACGGCGCTTCCGATTCCGTCATGCGCTGCGGCTGCTCCGTACACTGCAGTTTCCCCATGCTCTGCGGCTGCTCCTTGCGCTGCGTTTTCTCCGTGCGCTGCGGCTCACCGCCGGAAAGATGATCTGCGGCAGAACATGCCCCGCCGTAATCCAGCTCCGGACAGTACACAAACGGGAGGTCATCCATGGCCATCGGCACCGCCGGCGCGTTCCGGCGGATGCTTCCGTCTTCATCGCGAAAGACCAGCCCCGGAATTCCGGACAGATCCTTTTCTCCCCGCAGGCAGGCACCGATCAGACCGCGAAAACTCCTCTCGCCTTCTCCGACCATCACGCCAGTGCACTCCGTGAACTGCTCCAGAAACGATTCCGCTTCATAGGTCACATCCGGACCCCCCGCCCAGATCGGAACCTCCGGCAGAATCCTCCGGAGATCACGGATCAGTCCGGCAATCATATCCCGGTTCCAGATATAACAGGAAAAGCAGATGATATCCGGATGCTTCCGGTAGATATCTTCCAGAATCTCTTCCTTCCGCATGTTGATCGTGTACTCTCCGATGATCGTCTCCGCCGGCAGATCTCCTGTCACTTCCCGGAGATACAGAACCGCCAGATTGGCATGGATATATTTGGCGTTGACCGCCGCCAGAAGCACTCTCATGCCTCAAAGAATTCCTCTTCCAGCATCAGGCATACCGCGTGATACACCGGAAGGTGAAGTTCCTGAATCTTATAAGTTTCCTGCTCCGGAACGACCACCGCTTCATCGCAGAGCGGCAGCATTTTTCCGCCGTCTCTTCCGAGAAGACCGATGACCTTCATGCCCATCGCCTTCGCCATAACCGCCGCGCTGATCACATTGCCGGAGTTTCCGGAGGTGGAGATTCCGAGAAAGACATCGCCGGCCTTTCCGTATCCGCAGACCTGCTGCGCAAAACCGAGGCTTCCGTCCACATCATTCAGAAATGCGGTGGTGAGCGCCGGATGACCGTCAAGCGCGATGGTCGGCAGCCCCATCTGGATCCGGTCCGCCAGCTTTTCCCCGATTTCCGGTGAGATCTCGCAGAGTGACTTCCGAAGCGCCTCCGGCACCGGGCGCTTCTTCACGAACCCCTTCATGAGCTCGCCGGTGATGTGCTCGGCGTCCGAAGCGCTTCCGCCGTTTCCGCCGATCAGCAGTTTTCCGCCGTTCCGGTAGGAATCCCGCAGAATCTCATACATCCCGCGCACGTGATCCTTCTGCCCTTCCAGCACCGGATAACGCTCGATCAGATGATCCAGATATGCTTCCACTGTCATTGTTTTTCGTTCCTCCTGTTTTCGTCTTCCTTCGGCGCCTTTTTCACGATATTCGCGTCAAAGGCCTGAAGATTTTCCTCTGCCTTTTCCGGTGAGACGTGTTCCTTCACACGCTTCATCAGGCAGTTTCCGTTCTCAAAAATCAGATCATCCAGACATCCGGACCGGATCAGTCCGCGCAGGATCATCAGATTCCACTCCTCCTCATCGGAGGAGAAATATTCCCGTTCCGCAAAGACGTAATCGGTCTCCGCGTATTCCATATACTCTTCAAAGCTCTCCGGTGTGAGAACCAGATCGACATTGCCCCACGGCTTCGTGATATCCTTGTACGCCTGCATCACGCACGGGAACTGAAGAACATACGGGTGCTCGCCGAACGCGATGCAGCGGGTGGACGGATCCTTTGCCAGAATATACCAGATATTCTCGCTGCCGCGGCTCTTCATCCGTTCAAACTCTTCGCTGAGCTGGTTTTCCCTGCCCTTGTTCAGAAGTTTAACCGGTGTGAGCCCTTCCCGCATACTCCAGTTGGTGGTCACAGTCACCAGTGCCGCAAACAGCAGCATGGGCAGAACCGCCATCCGGATCTGCGGAATCAGCCCCGTGCCGACCAGCTTGCGGAGGGCGATGCTGACCCAGAAAATGATCATGCTGCACAGAAGCATATAGTAATTTCCGTCAATCTGGTACAGCATACAGAGACTGACCATGCTGCACAGAAGCACCGGCCAGAAGATGACATGATACGCCCGGTGCAGAAGCCCCGTCCGCATTCCCGGAAATCTCCGGTCCGGTTTCCGGAACAGCACGGAATAAAAAATGATCACAAGAAACAGGACCGGCAGCGCCGTGGCCCATGCGATGGCCACATGGTTCATGTCTTTTCCGTGCGGATAGATCAGGATATGGAACAGGCGGCGAAGAAGAACGATCCACGCCGGATCGGTCTGATACGACTCCGGCAGTGCCGTCACCTTGAACGGATACTTCAGTTCAAAACCGAGTTTTGCGAAAATCGATGTGAACACACTGGTCACCGGCATCCCCGTAATCAGCCAGGTACGCATCCAGATTCCGGTCAGCGCTGCCGCCGGAAGAAGGAGGGCCGCCCACTCTCTCTTTTTTGCCCGCAGATCCAGCTTCCCGGTCAGAATCAGAAAGACGGCCATCATTCCCATCATCGCGGTGGAGAACACCAGCGCGGAGGGCTTGAGCGACAGTGTGAGAAGGTACGCCGCTCCCGTCATCAGAAGCCAGAATGCGTCCATCCGTTTTCTCCGGGGGCGCAGATATTTCCGTTCCGGACTTGCCCCCTCGGTCTTCGCCTCATACCCGCTCGACAGATATCGGAAGAAGAATCCGATCATCAGGAGCTGTACATACCAGGTGATGATGTCCGGCTTTCCGGCGAGGCCCATATTCGTAATCGCCGGTGTCGCCGCCGTAAACAGAGCCGCTGCGACCGCCATACGGGCGCCGGCAAGTTTTTTCGCAATCCGAACCGTCTCCTGAAGACCGGCAGCCAGAAACCACAGACTGATGCACAGATGATAGCTGTGACTGGCAAGACCGCTGAGCGGAAGCATCAGCGTCTCAAAGCCTTTCGAATAGACATAGACCATTCCCACCAGCCCCGGATCCTGATAAATGCTCCCGTCCACAAGGAGCACATACTGAGACCGCATTCCGTACCAGAGTGTGTCATAGTCCAGCGTGATATTGATCCGGGCAGCCTGCAGCATGAGAATCCAGAGGCAGAAGAGAAACTCTGGTCTGGGCAGATATTCCCTGCGAAGACGATGCCTCTTTTCTCCTTTGACCGGAGCTGAGTTCCCTCTGCCGAACATCGCCGCCAGATCCTTCCGCTGAAGAATCGCGGCGAAGATGCCCAACGCGGCAGCCGCTCCCCGCAGAACCGGAAGATATGCGGCGTGCACCGCTGAGAGAAGGCAGAACAGCGTGATGATTGCCGAGACGCCGAACACCAGATCCACGCCGGTCCGTTCCGGCCGGAATCCCGCTTCTTCCGAACCGTTCCGGACCCGCCGCCGGATCAGACGTCCGATCAGGATCATATCCGCAAAATACAGCCCCGATAGCAGCACCGGAAGAAGCACAACATGAAGGTAGAGCCAGATCAGAGAAATCGCCCCCACCGCGAGCAGGAATTTCCTCTTCTCCCGGAACCGGACCGCCGCCAGCGTGTACGCCGCGGCGAGAACGAGGAGCTGACCGATCTCCGAGAAGACAGCCGGCGTGCGGATCACCGCTGCCGCAATGCCGTCCGGCCCGTAGAGGGCATAAGAAGGAAGCACGATTCCGAGAAATGCGGTCAGAAACAGCACTGCTCCCGTCAGTTTTTGCTTTTCCATCATAGCTCCCTTCTGTGTGATTGCCGTCGTATCCGTCTTTTTCCGGTCTCCGTCCGGTATCGTCTCTGTCCTCACGTTCTCCCTCAGTCCAGGGTTTACGGCGCCTTCTCCGACCGCCTGCGCACATCTTTGCGGAGCATTTCACTCCCTCAGAGACTGATTCCCGACCGGTTCAGAATCCAGTCTGCGGCCTCCGTCAGATTCTCCGCGTAATAATCGTATTTTCCGCTCTTCGGCGTTCCGTCCGGGTTGAGTCCTTCCGTTTCGGCCTCCTTTGCCCTGAGTTCCGCCCCATAGCCGGTACCGACCAGAACCGATCGGACGCCGAAGCGGTGTCCCGCCTCCGTGTCGATCAGCTTGTCGCCGATCATAAAGGATCTCGTCTTGTCGATCGCCGACACCCGTCTGCGGAATTCCGCATACTCCTCCGCCGTGATGACAACCGGAACCGCATACGGATCATAGGGGAGATCGCCCGAAAATTCCGAACTGCCCCGCGCCGGCCAGCGTCCCGCCGCGAGATCATACTCCGCCTGTTCAAACATACCGGTTTCGGGTTTTCGGCAATGGCATGCCTTCCGGTATGCCCCGATCCCGTGCTCCGGGTGATGCGGACAGTAATAAAACGCATCGATCGCCGCGCCTTTTTTTTCAAGAATCCCGTTGAAATACCGGTGAAATGCCGACACATCGGCTTCCGGATAATATCCTCTTCCGACGCCGGCCTGATTGGTCACCGTCACGAGAAGGAAACCTGCTTCCTTCAGACGCCGGAGCGCCTGTTCCGTGCCCGGAATGATCCGGAGATCTTCCGGTCTGTGGAGGTAATTCACCTCTTCATTCAGCGTCCCGTCGCGATCCAGAAAGATCACGCCCGCGCCGTGCTGCATATTGTCCAAGAGTCGTCCTTCCTGTGCCGAAAATCCGGCTCACCATGTCACTTTACCGGCTGCCGCGTCGCGCCCGAAACGCGCATAGTCCTCCGGAACGCCGATGTCGATGAAATACCCTTTTTCCACGTATCCGCCGATTTTCCGGCCTTCCTTCATCCAGAGCGGAATCATCTCATTTTCCAGTGAAACCTTTCCGTCGGGGATGGCGTCGATCCGCTCCTTCGTAATACAGTAGACGCCGCCGTTGATGGTGCCGCGTCTCTCCTCTCCGCTCTTTTCATTGAAGCCGGTGAGAATTCCTTCCTCAAGCACCGCCTCGCCGTAACGGCGGATATCCGGCACCTCGCGCAGAACCAGCGCCATATCAAGGTTCCGCTCTTCCGCACAGGAAAAGCACCGGGAATAATCCATCGCATAGAAGGTATCCGCGTTCAGGACGAGAACCCGGTCAAAATCCGGATCCATCGCCTTTGCCGCATTTTTGATCGCGCCGGCCGTTCCGAGAAGCTCTTTCTCGTACGCATACCGCGCTTTCACGCCGAATTTCGAGCCGTCGCCGAAATATTCCTCTATCATCTCTCCGAGATAACCGACCGCAAAGGTGATTTCCCGGATTCCCTGTGACGCCAGAGCATGCACAAGGTACTCCGCGAACGGCTTTCCGTTCACGTCCGCCATCGGCTTCGGGCGGTCCGCCACAACGCTGCGGAGCCGCGTGCCGAGTCCTCCGGCCAACAGAATTGCTTTCATGTAATTATGCCTCTTCCTGCTTTATCTTCAAAATTCACCGGCGCATCCCGCACGCCGGGCTTCGGCTTCTCCATCCCATCATTCCTGAGGAGATCTCGCAGACGTTGCGCTCGTACGCATCTGTGTTCATCTATCCGGTGAATGTCACGCTTTCGGCGCTTTTGCGCCGGCGATGCGAAAATCATCCTCGATGACGCTCCAGGCCGCCTCCGTGGAGAAATTCTTTTTCACATAGTCCTGCGTTCCCTGCGCCATGCATGCCAGTGTCTCCGGGTCGCGATAAAGCTTTACCACCGCGTCCGCAAATGCCGCCGGCTCGTCTTCCACGCGGAGAACCGTCTCTACTTCCGGAATTCCCTCCGCGCCGACCGACGTCGTGACGATCGGCATGCCGTCATAGAGCGCCTCGACCACCTTTCCCTTGACGCCTGCGCCGTAACGGAGCGGAACCACATCAATCCGGGTGGTCTCATAGAGTTCTCCGAGCCGTTCCTCGGAGACAAAGCCCTCGACGATGACGCCGTTCTCCGGATCATGAAGCGCCTTGATCTCGTCGGTCGCCTTGGAACCGACAATGTGGAATTTCACTTCCGGAAGCGCCTCGTGAATCCGCGGCCATACATGGTCCATAAACCACAGCACCGCATCGGCATTCGGCGGGTGCGCAAATCCTCCGACAAACAGGAGACCTTCCCTCTTTTCGAAGTCAAGGTTCAGTTTCTCCTTGAATTCGTCATAGACATACGCGGTGATCGCCCTCGCCGGAATCTCCGGATCCTGCACATGAATCGCGTCAATCTCGACCTGCGACGGATAATAACTGATGGCAACCTTGTGCATCAGCGTAAACTCCACCGATTTCCAGTATTCGGACTCGGTTCTCTTCTTCACGTCCCCCGACAGCTCATACTCCCGGTAAAGGCGCATGAAGTGAAGGTCGTGGCCGTAGAAGATCATGGAAATATTGGTGTGCTCCGCAATGAAGTCCACATATTTTGTCGCGATGTGCGGACGGTTGAGATACGCGACCGCAATGTCGTTCTGATGTTTCTCCAGCCAGTCCCAGATACCGGTCTCATACTCCGCTCCGTAGAGCACCTCGATTCCCATCTGCTCAAGCGCGGTCGTGTACGGCTCCTCGTGCAGGAAGTTGTCGCCCAGGAATTTTACCTGATAGCCTTCCTGAAGGAACATTTTTAAATACTGGAACGTCGTCTTCGAACCGGCGTCACGGTCATAGGTCGGCACATAGTGGTCAACCACAAGGATCATCGGCTTGCCCATGCTGCGCTCCCGGGCGCGGAACGGATCCGGATTACCGGTGTTTTCGCACTGGCGCGCAAAGACATCCTTCCACTTTTCTTTCAGTTTCCGGCTGTTCTCCACCTGATAACGCTTGAGTCCCGTGCCGTTGACATCGGTTCCGTTCGATACGCCCTCAAAGTGAATGACCTTGGAAAGCGGCTGATAAACCACCCGTTTTCCGTGCCGTCTGACCTCAAACGCCAGATCGGAGTCCTCGCAGTACGCCGGAGCAAACCGGTCGTCAAAGCCGCCGATCTCCTTCCAGAGTTCGGTGGAGAGAAGGATTGCCGCGCCGGAGATATAGTCGACATCCTTGACATAGTTATACTCGGGCTTGTCCGGATCATCGAGACGGCCGTAGTTCCAGCCGGAACCGTCGCTCCAGATGATGCCGCCGGCTTCCTGCAGCCGGCCGTCCGGATAGACGAGTTTTGATCCCACCATGCCGATGCTGTCATCCGACTCGATGAGATTTACGAGGCTCGAAAGCCATCCCTCCGTCACCTGCGTGTCGTTATTCAGGAACATCACGTATTTGCCGCGGGCCGACTTCGCCGCATTGTTGCAGTTGCGCAGGAAGCCCTGGTTCGTGGCATTCCGGCAGATGACCACATTTTCCACGAACTCCGTAAGGTGCTCGGTCGCATCCTTCGACACGTCGTCCGCGATGATCACCTCATACGTCACATCCGTGGTGTGTTCCAGGATGGACTGCAGACAGAGGTAGGTGTAATGAATCTGATTGTATACCGGAATCACGATGGAAACCGTCGGATTCTCATAATACGGCAGGCGGATCTTTCCGTATGTGCGGTACTCCGCGCCGATCTCGAAGTCACCTTTGACGAGGTTTTTGCCTTCTTCCGTTGTGAGAAGCCGGATTCCCTCCGCCGGGTTCAGGATGCCCCGCTTGATGTAACCGAGGCGCTTTCTGCCTGCCGATCCCTGAGGATACAGATGATTAAACGCTTTTCCGAGCTTTCTCTTCCCCTTGAAGATCAGGGCTTCGTGACGGTTCAGGTAGGCAAGCGTCTTCGCCATCTCCCCGTTTTCATGACGGAGCGCCTCGATGATGGCGGTCAGATTGGTCACATGATTGTTGGTGAGCCGCTGAACCTCGCGGACTTTTTTCAGCTCCGTGTCCTTGGCGGAAAGCTCCGCTTTCAGCTGCTCCACCCGCTCTCTCAGCTCGTCGCGCTCATGATGGGCCTGCGCCAGATCACGGATGGTACGGGGCTGAACAATATATTTTTCCTGCAGATCATACTGATTCTTGCCGTGAACATGGGCCTGGAAACCTCGCTCCATCTTCCGGTAAAGATCCAGAAGCTCCGGCTCGGTGCGGACGAACTCCGGGAAATGTCCCAGAAATTCTTCCTCTGTCATGCCGCCGAGGAAGCCCTGCAGCATCTGCATGCAGTAGGATAAAATGCGGTACTTCACAAACCCGGCCGGTACCGGGAAGAGGAACACCCACTCATAGTCCAGCGCAAACATGCCGTCCTTTGTGCAGATCATGTTCGCAAAGAGGGCATCGATATTGGATGCCGTCCACGATTCATCCGCCAGAAGCGCTTCCAGCTCCTCCCGCGTGCGGCGCGGATTCTCTTTTCCATCCGCACCGGCAACTCTAAACGGATCAAACAGCTCTCCGGATGCACCGAACACATCGAGAAATGCATCCGTCAGGCGGAACGGTCCGGTTTTATCCGGTGCCACACGGAAAATGTCCGCCGCATAAGCCCGGATGATGTCGAACACCGCAGTCAGGTCATCCTGCGCATCCGTTCCGCTGCCCTTTGCCGCTCCCAGGGTCTCACCGATCCGGTTTGCGATGATCTCTGACAGCAGTTCTCCTTCAACATAAGGGAAGCGGACACTCATGCCGTCCCGGATGATCTCCGGTTCCGCATAACGGAGTTCCGCACTCTGCTCCGACAGCAGGCGGTATTTCTCCGCAAAGGAAGTGATGTGCTCTCTTCCTTCCGGGCAGAGCGCGGTTTTTACGACCTTTCGCTCCGGTGTCTCATAGATCTCGGTCTTAATCTGATAGGCCGTATCCCGGGTACTGTTATATTTGATATAGGACGGAAGCTTATCGCAAAGCGCGGCATTCATCGAAGAATCCACGTCGCCCGTTTTCTGCCACACGGCAAGATAGGAATTGGCAAACTCCGGGAATTTTCCGTCTTCCACGGTCTTCTCAAACTCCGCGCCGACATTCATCGGAAGATACTCCGGATAATCATAGATCATCCGTGTTCCCGCAAGATCACCCTGCTTCGGCAAATACCGGTCGGAGAAGATTTCCCCGGCAAAGCGCCAGTCCGGCATCGGATAGTAGAATGCCGCCCCGGGAAGAGATTCCGCCATCTGTTCCCTTGTGAAGGAGACGCTTTCTCTCTCCGCCCCGGCCAGATACTTTAAGCCGTACGTATTCTCCGCCGCCGCAATCAGAATACCGCCGTCTTTCACCAGACGCTTCGCCTGCTCCAGCAGTTTCCTCGCATCCGTGGCCCCGGCGGTATCCGGGGCCGGTCCCTCTGCCCCATTCCGCGTGCCTTCGGTCCCCTCCGGCACATCGAATGCCTCCGGTCCCAGCGCGATGACACAGTCGTAGACCGCGCCATCTTCGATCCGATCGGTAAAAGTGACATGATCCAGCTCACCGTATCGAAGCTCCGCCGTTTTTCGGGATGCATTCTCCGCGGCAAGCACGGTCAGATGTCCCGCCTTCTTCGCCAGAAGGCCCGTCGCGGCGCCGAAATCCGCGCCGAGCTGCAGGATCTCCGCCCCCTCTTTCACGTCAATCCACTCCAGAAGATTTTCGCGCAGCGGTGCAAACGCACAAAGATACGACAGATTCCGGTTTTCACGCAGAATCCGTTCCGTATCACCGTGATATCTCTCAAGAATCGCCAGAACTTCCTCCGCGGAGTCCTTGATCTTCGTTCCGTTCATGTTGTTTTCCTCATTCCTTCCCCAGTTCCGCGATCGCTTCCTGCAGGTGGTCTTCCGTGGTCTTCATGGCCGCGGTCTGAGAATCCATGTCATACAGGCCGACCGTGTTCTTATTGGAAATGACTGTCATGCTGATCACGTCATACAGCCGGTGATAGACCACGTGCTCTCCCTGCTCGAATCCGGTGCAGCTCATGGAGAGCAGGTACTCACCGCCCTGAAGATTCATCTTCTGACGGAATTCCACGACATAGACATCGCCCTTCCTGACCGGCTTGATATCCGTCCCCTCGTACATGGTGTTGGTTCCTGTCAGATCCGTTCCCTTCTTGTCTTTGATCGTATAAGTAAAAATCGGTGCGGCAATATCCGCATGGAACCTGATAATCTCGCGAATGGTGAACATTTCCCCTTTCAGAAGAAGGTTCGTGACATTGCCCCTCTGATCGAGAAGACCCAGGTCAATGAACTCGGCACGGCCGTCTCCGTACTCTTCCCGGTTTCCGTTGATCACCATCTGATCCAGCATTTTTTTCTTTGATCCGCCGGCAGCATCCTTTCCGTTCTCCAGTGCGCCGGATTTCTCGGCAACGACTTCCTTTTCTCCGGAATAGTCGTTCATCTCCAGATCTTCTTTCAGCTGATCCATCTGTCCGGCCAGAATCTTCTTGTAGAGATCCACCATTTTCCCGGCGCTTCCCTGCGCGACGAAATCGCCCTTGTTCAGCACGACAACCTTGTCGCAGTACTTGATGATCGAGCCCATATCATGCGTAACCATCACGATGGTGGTGCCGTTCTTGCGGATCTCCTCCATACGGCGGTAGCATTTTGCCTGGAAGAAGACGTCTCCCACCGACAGTGCCTCGTCGACGATCAGGATCTCCGGATCGACATTGATGGCGAGCGCAAACGCCAGCCGGACGAACATACCGCTGGAATACGTCTTGACCGGCTGATAGACGAAATCGCCGATCTCGGCAAAATCAAGAATATCCTGGAGTTTTTCGTCCATCTCCTTTTTGGTGTATCCCATCATCGTGCCGTTCATGTAGATGTTCTCAATTCCGGTGTAATCCTGGTTGAATCCCGCCCCGAGTTCCAGAAGCGCGGAGATCTTTCCGTTTACCTGCGCGGTTCCGGATGTCGGCGTGAGCACTCCGGTGATGATCTTCAGAATCGTGGATTTTCCCGATCCGTTGGTTCCGATGATGCCGACAGTCTCGCCTTTTTTTACATCAAAGGAAATATCGTTCAGCGCGTAGAAATCTTTGTGATAGCTCTTGTGCGTCGGATTCATCGACTCCTTCAGACGGTCGATCGGCTTGTTATAAAGCCTATATATTTTAACAACGTTTTTTACTTCGATTGCGTTCTCCGGTGACATGTTACCCTCCGAACATAGTTTTCCACATTAACCTCGACAGTATAGCATATCACACCGTTAAAAAACAGTCAAAAACCGCCGAAAAACCTTGAAACAGAACATATTTCCCATAACCTGACATCCTTCGCAGGCAGTTTCTGCGTTACCGGAATTTCAGAGATGTCTCTTATAACACAAGATCAAGCCGGACAGGTCAAAATACTTTCACCCGTCCGGCTTTCCCTTCCGTTAAAATCTGTTTCAAATTCCGTTCCGCCCCTTTCCGCCTCTGATCCGGACCGGGTTCAGAATTTCGTCCGGCAGTTCACCGTTCCGCCGACGACTTTCACTCGTAATTCATCACAAGGAACATCGGCTTCACCATGACCACTTCATCGTGCTCTTTCTGGGAAACTTCCACGGTATAATTCAGCTTTCGAAGGTCCTCCTTCTCCACCGCCAGCGCCTCCGCCGCCGAGGATGCTCTTCCCTCACGAACCACACGGATCATTCGCTCCAGCACCACCGGATGCGCATACTGCGCCGGAACCGGAAATGTCTGTCGGCCGTCCGACTCCTCATCCACGATCTTTGCCATCGCCTGAAGTGCCGACTCCCAGTCTTCCTGTGCCGCCTTCCTGTTATTGCGGCCGGTCGGCAGAATTCTTGAAGAGACCACCGCAAAGATCGCCGCAATGCCGAAAAGGACAAAGTAGACGGCTCCGCCCATTCCCTGAATGATGGAATATACTCCAAACAGGGCCGCAGCGGCGGCGAGTCCGAACACAACCATGGCGGCCAGACGATAGGTCGGGCTGATATGGTCAATGATGCGTTTCTGTCTCGCGGCATGCGCCAGCTGTGTATACTGAACCGGATGTCTCCGGAGCGCGTGTTCGGCGGCGGTGAGATCCCTTACTGCCGCGTCCTGTTCCGGTGAGAGTTTATCCAGATATCTGGCCCGCTCCTTCGCCTCCGCTTCCTTCAGTTTCCGCTCCGCCTCTTCACTGTGAAGGCGGATATCCGGATGTGCGGTCTTCAGCTGGGCGAGAAACAGATCGACTTCGTCTTCAAATTTAAAACTGCACTGATGCTCCTCACCCGAACGGGTCAGAACCACGAGATACGCGATGGAACCGAACATTCCCTTTCCGGTAAAACCGCCCTTGCTCATGGCGACGCGCTTAAAACAGCGGCTGATGTCACTGTATCGGATGTAGCACCGGCGTTCCAGAAAGAGACTGCCGATATAAAGTGCCTTCTCTCCGAGTCCGCACGGACCGATCCGAAGGCATCTGCGGGCATCTTCCTTCAGAATGTCATCCCTCAGTTGTGATGTACCGATACATACCGGTTTTAAAATCATATTCCCTCCCCCTGAAACCATCTGTTTTTCACTCCGACGGTATCACAGGAAAGCTCCGCAAGCGGTCATCGACTCACTTCCCCTCATTTCTGAGGGCGGCTCGACGGCCTTCCATGATACAGTCAAGGGCGGATGAAGTATTCTCCGTCCGCCCTGTTTGTTTCGCTTTTTACTTCTTCTGTCTGAGTTTCAGTCCGTCATCCGGTGCGCGATGGCGAATCCTGCGCCGTGATTATGCGGCAGTTTTCGTTCCGTCGGACATTCTGTGCTTTGCGGACGCCTTCATGAACAGTCCCAGGAATACGACAGCGACCACGATTCCGAACGGATACGCAAAGGCTACGTTGTTCTTAAAGAACGGAATCAGGCCGAGACACTCCGGAGCCATGCTGAAGTAGGTTGCGGAAACCGCAGACATAAAGGTTGCCGGAACCGCGGTGATCCAGAAGTTCTTCTTCTCAGAAGCAAGATACATGGATGCAGACCAGAGAACGAGCATTGCCAGTGTCTGGTTGGTCCAGGAGAAATATCTCCAGATAACCTGATAAGAGAAGAGTCCGAAGGAGTTTCCGAATCCAAGGAATGCGCCGCAGCCGAGCAGCGGAACGCAGAGTTTCAGACGATTGACATAGGATCCCTGATCCAGTCCCATCCAGTCGGCAAGAGTCAGTCTTGCGGAACGGAATGCGGTATCACCGGAAGTGATCGGACATGCGATAACGCCGAGCATGGCAAGGATCACACCGAGAGAACCCATGGTCTTTACACAAACATCATAGATGGCTGCAGACTGTCCTGCACCGAGTGCCTCGGAAAGTCCGGTGTTCAGTCCGCCGGTCACCTCATAGATCGAGCATCCTGCCGCTGCCCATACGAGAGCGATGACACCCTCTGCTACCATGGCACCGTAGAATACAAAATGTCCCTGTCTCTCCGACTTCAGGCATCTTGCCATCAGCGGGGACTGTGTGGAATGGAATCCGGAAATCGCGCCGCAGGCTACCGTGATGAACATGAAGGACCATACCGGTGTATTTGCCGGATGCATGCTGTAGAAGTTGGTCCAGATCTCCGGTGTATGGAATCCATTGAGCGGCATTCCGATTGCAACGCCGACAGCCATCACGATCAGGCAGATACCGAACAGCGGATAGATCTTACCGATGATCTTATCGATGGAAATAAAGGTTGCGATGAAATAGTAAGCAAGAATGATGGCAAGCCATACCGCGGTATTCGCAAACGGTCCTGTCACCCCCTTCTCGCCGAGGAGTTTTACCAGAAGTCCTGCCGGTCCTACTGCAAATACAGTACCTACCATAACCAGAAGAACAACGGAGAACACTCTCATGACTGCCTTCATCCTGTTGCCGAGATATTTACCGGTAACTTCAGCGATGGATGCGCCGTTATTTCTCTCACTGAGCATACCGGAGAAATAGTCGTGAACGGCACCGGCAAAGATCGTACCAAAGGTGATCCAAAGGAATACGATCGGGCCCCAGAGAGCACCCTGAAGTGCGCCGAAGATCGGGCCGAGGCCGGCAATGTTAAGCAGCTGAACCAGGAAAAGCTTCCACTGCGGCATGACAACGTAGTCAACGCCGTCATTGATCGCAACGGCCGGTGTCTCACGATCATCCGGGCCGAAGGTGTTATCGACAAGTTTGCCGTAGGTGAAGTATCCGCCAATAAGTAAACATAAACAAATAACAAAGCTTATCATACTATTCCCCTCCTGTAGTATTCGCCCTGTCGGCCCTGCACCCACGGGCCGGCGATTGCCTGTTATTATCTTAATTATATTCCCGGCGAAACCGTTTTCAACTGTCTATTCCGTTTTTTCATCATAATTTCCATAATAATTCAGGTCTGCCCTCCGCGATTGTCCAAGTACATTGACAATGCCTGCGGATCCACGGTTTTCCTTGCTTTTTTCGGTGTTTCGGCAGAGGCTGTACCGGAGCATTTCCTTATAACGACAAATTTGTGCAGAATACGTCAGTTTTCGACATATTCTGCACAAATTACAGGATGCGTTATTCTTATTTTTATGCTTGCGTCCGTTGCTTTTTAGAATGTTTCGTTATTTTCCAAACAGACTCCGAAAGTCTTTCAGCTGGGTCCGGCCAATGGGGAGCTGCTCATCTCTTCCCTTCATGCGGACACTGTAACCGTTGTTGTACCCCGGCACCATCTCCTCCAGCCGGTCAAGGTTGATCAGGTAGCTCTTGTGAATCCGGAAAAAACGGTGTCTTGCAAGCTTCTGCTCGTAATATCCCAGTGTTTCTTTCTGCTCGAAGGAACCGTTTTTCGTATGGACCAGACACTGACGGTTCTGTGCCTCAATGTAGATGATATCCTTCACTTCCACAATTCTGAAACCGGTCCCAAGTGTCAGAAGGATGCTGTCCGGTTTTTCCGCGGACAGCTCATGGCTGCGGTCATTTCCTGCCGGAATATCCTGCTCCGCCGTGTGCGGTGTGTGTGCGGTGTGCGCGGCATCGGCGCCTGCTCCGGCTCCGTTCTCCGAAGCCGCAGGATTTCTCCAGGTCCGGACGCGCTCCATGGTTTTGCGGATCCGCTCCAGATCAAACGGTTTCAGCACATAGTCGAGCGCCCCGAGCTCAAACGCCTTCACCGCATACTCCCGGTACGCCGTCGCAAAGACGATCTTGGTATCCGGCGCCTTGGACCGGACCATGGACGCCAGTGTCGTCCCGTTGGCACCGTTCAGATTGATGTCGACAAAGCAGACGTCAAAGTGTTCCTCTTCCAGCAGCTTCAGAAATGCGTCCGCCGTCGACGCCTCCTGTATTCCTGCCTCCGGCTCGCACTGCTGAAGAAGCCAGATCAGTTCGCTTCTTGCCGGTCTTTCGTCATCCACTACTGCGATTTTCATTCCGCATCTTCCTCCGTCTTCAGGTTGTTGGGCAGTACCAGCCGCACCGTCGTTCCGCTCTCGCCGGTCAGAATCTGCATACTCGCCGCCTTGCCGTAAACGGCCCGGAGACGTTCCTGCACATTCAGCATACCGATCCCGATACTCTTAAAGCTCTCTGTCTCGGCTCCGTGAAGCCGGTCCAGAACATACTGCGGGATTCCGGGCCCGTTGTCCTCCACATCGATCAGGGTGTTGATCTCCTCCCGGTGAATCCGGATGGAAACCCTTCCAACCTCACGCTGCATGGCGCCGTGATGCACGGCATTCTCCACAATCGGCTGCAGAATCAGGTTCGGCACCCGGCAGATACAGTCTTGAGGCTCCGCCTCCACTTCCACGATCAGCCGTTCCTCGAACCGCGCCTTCTCCAGTTCGAGATACGCCTCCACATGCTCCATTTCCTTTTCCAGTGTAACCTTTTTGTTGCTGTCCGTCAGCATATTCCGGAAATACGAGCTCAGGGACTGGAGAAGTTCCCTGGCCCGGTCCGGTTTCTCCCGGCAGAAGCAGGAGATCGTATTCAGCGCATTGAAGAGAAAATGCGGGTTGATCTGGGACTGCAGCGCCCGGTACTCCGCCTTCTGCAGTTCGTCCTTCTGGTGGTCCATCTGTGCCAGCTGAAGCTGGGACGTCAGGAAATGCGCCAGTCCGCCGATAACTTCCTCATCTGCCTTCATGAACTGCACGCCGCGGCGGAACAGCATAACCAGAATATAGCAGTTCGCCTCATCCGGCTGAATCGGCGCAGCCATGATCAGACTTTTACCGTAGAGCGGATAAAATGCGTCCTCCGGAACCGGGACATGACTGATCCTCGTATTCTTATAGGTCTTTGCCGCCATCAGCAGTCTCGGATAGTTATCCTCACTCAGCGTGATTGCGCCGAATTCCTCGCTTCTGGCCAGAAACCGGCAATCCTTCACAATCGCCGCACCCTCGCAGGCCGGCTCCTCATTCCGGATAATGTTCACAATCTCATCCGCACTCCCGTCGGCCTCCAGCCCGTTCCGCAGAAACGGCGTGCACTGTTCGGCAATGCGCAGGGCGTTGCTGACTTTTGCCGCCGACTCCAGATCTGACTGCCGCATGGCAGAGTTGAAGACGCCGAAGAAAATCACAATGCCGAGTGAATTCATGATCAGCATCGGAATCATCACGGACCGGACGATCTCCACGGCAGTCACGCGGTCCTCCACCAGGGTGTAGACCAGAATCAGATGAATGAGCCCGGCCGCAAACGCCGCCAAGAACAGGACCACCGCCCTCATCTGGCTCTTCATTTTTCCGTGACGGATCATTTCTCCGAGGGCTGCGCCGATGAAGCCCTGAATAAATGTCGCCGCAATGCACGCGAGGGTGCTTGCCCGCTGCGGAAAGACCAGATAGCGGTGAAGCGCCGCGATCAGCGACGTCAGAATTCCCGCCTCCGGTCCGCCCAGAATACCGGCGGAAAGAATGCCGATCACCCGGGCGTTCGGAATCGATCCGTTCATCTGAACACCGATGCAGTCCGAGACGATGCAGAACAGGCCGAAGCAGACACCCAGCAGGACTCCCCGGACCATGCGGAAACCGGTGGCATTTCCGCCCTGTCCCGGTTCGCCCTCGCTGCGCCGTTCATCCGCCGGTTCCTCCTTCCCTTTTTGAGAAAAACGTCCCTCAACCAATCCTCCGTACAATTCGCCGGCAAGAATTCTCCGGAAAACCGTAAGACTCGTCATTCCCTCCGCGATCAGCACGAGGATCGATATATTCATCAGAAGGCTCATGAAAACTTCGTAATCCATGCACCGTCTCCTTCCATTTCTGCTCTGATACTGATTATACACGATAAAGCACGAACCGGGCGAGCATTCGTGCTCATCCGGCGGCGCTGCGCAGGACAACAGGTTCAAACAGCCTGTCAGCCCGCAATAATACAAAGGCAGCCCCGCATCCGGTGATGCGAGGCTGCGGATCGGGTTACGTCTGCCGCGGAGGACATCTCCGGTCAGCCATAACTGCCTATCAAATCATGTCTTAAAAATCCAATCTTATGCCGCCGTCGGTGTGACACCGTTCTTCTTCTGGATTCCTTTCTGAATCACGAAGAGAACAACGGCGATCGCTACGCCGATCAGGTCGGTAACCATACCGGAATCGATCAGCATGTAAGCGCCGACCAGCGCAGCTGCACGGAGAACTACATTGACATTTGCATAGAGGAAGCCCTCAACCGCAACCGAGATCAGGAATACGCCGATGATCGCGGTGATCGCTACACGCAGGCCTGTTGCAATCGGGGTATCAAGCAGCAGAAGCTCTGTGTTGTAAACGAACATGTACGGAAGGATAAATCCTGCAAGTGCCAGTTTTACGGATGCCCATCCGGTCTTCATCGGATCGCCGCCGGAGATACCTGCCGCCGCAAACGATGCCAGTGCTACCGGCGGTGTCAGGTTTGCAAACATCGCGAAGTAGAAGCAGAACATGTGAGCTGCGATTGCCGGGATACCGAGCTGTACCAGCGCCGGAGCGGCAACGGTGGATGTAATGATGTAGGACGGAATGGACGGAAGTCCCATGCCGAGGATCATACAGGTAATCATAGAGAATACCAGTGTAAACAGCAGGCTCTTTCCGCCGATCATAACGATGGCATTTGCCAGGTTCAGCGCAAATCCGGTGATGGAGCATACGCCGACGATACAACCAACGCAGGCGCAGGCAATCGCTACGGATACGGTGGAGGTTGCACTCTTCTGCAGTGCGCCCAGAATGTCATTCAGGCTCATTCTGGTGTTCTTTCTGAGCTGTGCTACCACGATGGTGCAGATGATGGAGTAGAACGCCGCCATGATAACGGTCTTGCCGGAGAAGAACAGCATGTATACGAGGAAAATGATCGGAATTGCCAGATGTCCGGATTCCTTCATGACCTCGCCGATCTTCGGGAGATCCTCCTTCGGGGTCGGCTTCATTTCCAACTTGTCGGCACGCATCTGAATCTGGAACAGAATACCCATGTAATAGATGACAGCCGGAATCGCTGCGGAGATCAGCAGGGAGCTGTACTGGATTCCCAGAGTCTCTGCCATGATAAATGCCGCAGCACCCATTACCGGCGGCATCAGCTGTCCGCCAACAGAACCGGTCGCAACAACCGCACCGGAGAACTCTTTGTCGTAACCCTCGCGCTTCATCAGCGGGATGGTGAAGGAACCGGTGGTAACAACAACGGCAACGGCTGCACCGTTGATCATTCCGAGAAGACCGGAAGCGATGATCGCTACCTTCGCCGGACCGCCCTTGGACCAGCCGGCAAGCGCTGTCGCAATGTCGTTGAAGAACTTACCCATTCCGCACTTGTTCATGAACTCACCGAAGCAGATGAACAGGAAGATATAGGTGGATGCTACGTTGACGGAAGAACCGAAGATACCCTCGGTGTTGGTGTAGAAGTTACTGAAGATCTTCGGCAGAGTGTATCCTCTGTGGAGGAAGATTCCCGGAACGTTGACCGGAATCATACCTGCTCTGACACCCATCAGGGCATAGAACACGAAGATCAGGGACAGGATCGGAAGGGCCAGTCCGCATACACGTCTGGTTGCTTCCAGAACCAGCACGGTCAGGATCGCTCCGATCATGACGTCGGTCGGATTTACCACGCCCGCGCGGTTTACAATCGACTTATAGTTGATACACATGTATACGGCGGTCACGATCGAAAGTGCGATCAGTCCCCAGTCATACCATGCGATGTTCTTGCGGCTTGCCTTCTTGGTTGCCGGATACATGGCAAACGAGAGAACAAGCATCATTGCCACGTGAATTGCTCTGTGACGCAGTGTCTCCGGTGTGTAGAGACCTGCTGCAAATACCAGATGATAGATCGTGATCACCATGCAGACGATCTTGAAAAGCTTATCCATGATCGGGGAGACAAATGTTCTCGTCTTGCTCTCCTTGTCGAACTTTTCGAGAAGTTCCTGCTCATTCACTGCCGGTGCGGTCTCTGCCGAGCCTTCCGCAGTCTGGTTCGCGCTCATTTTATTATCGCTCAAACCTTTACCCTCCTTCATTTACGATCCCCGTCCGCTCCGGCATTTTCAGCCGGCCGGCGGAGAATTCTGTTTTCATCTTTCATCGACATAGACCGTCACCTTTGCGTGATACGGCATGTCGGAACCTTTGATCCATTCTTTCTCATTCACCTGAATGGACTGCAGCGCCGTATCCGAGCTGAAGAAGTTGAATCGGTCGAATACGCTTCCGATGTTGTCCATATAGACCAGGCCGTCCTCATAGCGGTAGTCCACGTCCATTTCCGCCGGAATGCCCGCTCCGAATCCTGCAACCGAGATCGTCTCCAGAAGAAACGTCCGGTCCTCCTGAACCCGGTAGTATTCATTCCACGGAATGTGTTCAAACGAGTGGATCCACCGGAACTCCACGCGGTCGCCCGTGCGGATTGGAACCTGTGCGTAGATCTCGCCGGTCTCCTGATTCTCACAGAGGAGAACCTCCTCCGGGAAACATTTCCGGAGTGCCGTTGACGCCGGAATCAGCAAAAGACCCAAAGCGGTCATCATGGCCGCAAGCATTGCCTGAAGTCTCAGATGTTTGTCGAATCTCATATCTCTTCCTTACGGATTGAGCGGTGTCTCGTATCCGTGTTCTTTCCACCACTTTGCCGCGCCGTTGTGCAGCGGAATCTTCAGATCATTGACGCCAAAGGAGACATCGATATTCTTGTCCGCGGTGTTATGGCTGGCCTTGATGGCAGCGACATCATTGAAAATGCAGTCGAGCATGTCATATACCAGATCATCGGAAAGCTGCGCGTTTGCAACAAGGATGTTGTATACGAATACTGTATCAACCTCCTCATTGTTGCCGTAGGTTCCGACCGGAATGGTAGTCGCCGCGAAGAACGGATACTTCTCGATCAGACGGTCACGGCCCTCGCCGTTAATCGGAACGATCTTCATATCATAGCTGAATGCCAGCTCTGATACGGTGGAGTTCGGAATACCGGATGTTACGAAGGCCGCATCACACTGGCCGTTCTTCATCTGGTCGATAGCCTCACCGTAGGACAGATAATCGACGTTACTGTCCTCGTAAGTCATTCCGTATGCCTCATAGATCATTCTCGCGTTCAGCTCTACGCCCGAGTTCGGAGCGCCGACGCCGACTCTCTTGCCCTTCAGATCTTCTACGCTGTTAATGCCTGTTCCCTCAACGGTTACCAGCTGTACGTAGTTCGGCCAAAGTCTCATGACCGCGCGAAGATCCTCTTTCTTCTTTCCTTCAAATGCCGCAAAGCCCTCGTACGCCTGCACTACGGAATCCTGCATGGCAATGGCAAGCTCCGCGTCATCCTGCGAGATCAGGTTGATGTTCTCGACCGATGCGCCGGTCGCCTGAGCACTGGTCTTATATCCTGCATTATTCAGAACCTTTGCGATGGCTCCGCCGATCGGATAATAGATACCGCTGGTAGGACCGGTCGCCACGGTGACGAACTCACGCGGACGATCGATTCCGACTTTTGACGGCTTGACGTTGGTGTCTTCTGCTGCCGTCTCGTTCGCTGCGGCAGATGATGCTGCGCCGCCGCAGCCTGACATGGAAACCACAGTTGCTGCAAGCAGGACACAGGAAATTGCCGATTTGAACAATTTCTTCATGAATACCCTCCTTATTGCTTCTCAAACCCCTCTTGTTTAAGAAATAACGATTACGGATAAAGTTTATAAAATTTTTATAAAATACTCAATTATTCTGGGCGAACGGCGAAAAATGATGAGCGAACGACCGTGACAGGACCATGAACAGCAGGAATACCTTTTCGCGATATCTTTTCTCTTTTCCGGACGCTGCCTCCCCTCAAATCCTTTTGCCGCATGAAACTTCCGCTGAACAATCCGGCACCGCCTCGATCATCCCGCAGGCAGGTTCGCTTGACAGCGTGCGGCAGTCTGCCCACGGGGCGAAACACGCTTCGCGGGCTTTGGCTCGCTTCCCGCAGCGAGACGAAACACGCTTCGCGAGTTTCGCTCGTTGCTCGCGTAAATAAAAGAAGGTCCGACAGCGTTCCGCTGCCGGGCCTTCTTTATTACTGCAAGTTATTGTGAGCGCAAAGAATCATTTAAAAAATCATTCATCAGAGATTCTTCTCAAGGAAATCTTTTACGGCTGCACAAGCCTCTTCCTCATCGTCTCCCTCGAAAGTAAGTGTTACGGTGCTTCCCTTGGTTGCGCCGAGAGACATGATACCGAGAATCTTGGTTGCCTTTACGGTCTTGCCGTCCTTGCCGATCTGGATCAGGCTGCTGAATGTCTTGCAGAGCTTGGTCAGCTCGCCGGCCGGTCTTGCGTGAATTCCGTCGTTGTCCTGAATTACGTAATCAAAAGTTTTCATCGTATTTTCCTTTCATGACCTGAAATGTTTTGTTATTGTATTACATTGTCTTTTCTTTCGCAGCTCACCGGTCACTTACGGGGCTTCATACACCCTTTTCGCCAAAATCCGTCACCGGTGAGAGCAGGTTATATCTCTTAAACCTCCGGTATTTCCCACGGAAAACGCAGTCGGTCAGTTCATATCCGAGTCCATGCTGACCGGCTTCTTCAGAATTGAGAGAAGAATCGCGCCGGCCGCCGATCCGATGAGGAGTGCAGCCGCATACATCAGCGGATTGCTGATAACCGCGATTACCCAGAAACCGCCGTGCGGTGCCGGGCTTGCGCAGCGGCATGCCGCAGAGATCGCACCTGCGATCGCGGATCCCAGAATACAGGACGGGAGAACACGTCCCGGGTCCGCCGCAGCATACGGAATCGCACCTTCCGAGATAAAGGAAAGACCCATAATGTAGTTTACAAGGCCCGCCTGACGATCGCGCTTCGTCCAGCGGTTCTTAAAGAATGTGGTTGAGAGGGCAATCACGATCGGCGGAACCATACCTCCGACCATAACCGAAGCCATAATGATCTTTCCGGTCTCTCCGGTTGCGATTGCAGCCGTTCCGAATACATATGCCGCCTTGTTGATCGGGCCGCCCATATCGATGGACATCATACCGCCGACAATGGCGCCGAGAATCACAAGATTCGACGTTCCCATTCCGTTCAGGAAACCGGTGATGCCGGTATTAATCGCCGCCATAACCGGGTTCACGGTTGTCATCATCAGGCTGATCATCAGAATACCGACCAGCGGATAGATCAGAACCGGCTTGATTCCTTCCAGTGCATCCGGGAGCGCGTCACAGGCCTTCTCCAGTCCCTTGGTGAGATATCCCGCCGCAAAACCGGCAAGGAGAGCGCCGAGGAAGCCGGCACTGACGAGCTCAATCACCGGTTCGGCACCGTTTACGCCGACATTGACCTGATCGGCAAGATAGGACCAGGTAAATCCTTCCTTCGCGATTGCGCCGCCGACAAAGCCGACTGCCAGTCCCGGACGGTCCGCAATACTCATGGCAATAAATCCCGCAAGAATCGGAAGCATAAAGCCAAATGCCGAATCACCGCTCTGTTTGAAGAACTTCGCCAGCAGTGTACCCGAGCCGTAGAATCCCTCTCCGGCATGCGCCACATCCAGAAGGAAGGCGATCGCGATCAGGATGCCGCCGCCAACAACGAACGGGAGCATGTGGGATACGCCGTTCATCAGATGTTTGTATAAGGTGTGGGCCGCAGATTCCTTCTCCGCAGACACCGCTGCCGTGTCGGACACTGCCTTCTTTCCGGCACTGTATACTGCGGCTTCGTGATTCATGATCTTTCCGATCAGTTCCTCCGGCTTGTTGATTCCGGCGGAAACCGATGTGCTGAAAACCGGCTTTCCGTCAAAACGGGCCATCTCGACATTCTTGTCTGCCGCAATGATAACGCCCTCTGCGCCGGCGATGTCCTCGGCCGTCAGAAGATTCTTCGCGCCGCCAGAGCCGTTCGTTTCAACCTTGATGGTGTATCCGAGCTTTTCCGCTGCCTTCTCCAGTGCTTCCGCCGCCATATAGGTGTGGGCGATTCCGGTCGGGCACGCGGTAACCGCGACAATCTGAATCTTTCCCGCTGCCGTTTTTGCCGCTTCTTCCTTCTTCTCTTCCGCCTCAAGTTTTTCGCTTTCCGCCTTATCGATCACGGCGAGAAATGCGTCCGCATCCTCCGCTCCGCGGAGCGCATCACAGAAGTCATCGTCCATCAGAAGCGTAGACAGACGGGACAGTACCTGAAGGTGAACATTGTCCTCGGTGTTCGGTGCCGCGATCAGGAAGATCAGATCGGACTTTTCACCGTCCGGGGAATCATAGTCCACGCCTTCCGGCAGCGTCATCGCCGCAAGTCCCGGTGCCTTCACCGCGTCGGTCTTCGCGTGCGGGATTGCGATGCCGTCGCCGATTGCCGTCGTACTCTCTTCCTCTCTTGCCTTTACGGCATTTTTATACTTTTCCGGATCCGCGATGTTGCCGCCGGCCACCATCAGCTCGACCATCTGGTCAATGGCGTCGGTCTTTCCGGAAGCGCTGCCTCCGATGCGGATACTCTCTTTTTTCAGAAGATCCGTAATTCTCATCCTTTTACCCTTCTTTCTACCCTTCTCAGAATGTCTTCAGCAGTTCCTCAACCTCTTTCCGGGTTGCCAGTTCCTCGGAAAACGCACTGCTGCTTCCCGCGGAAAGTCCCATCCGGAATGCCGTCCGGTAATCCCCCGAAGCCTCGAGATAACCGGCCAGAAAACCGGCCACCATCGAATCACCCGCGCCGACGGAATTCACAACTTTTCCCTTCGGTGCTTCGCTCCGGAGTTCATCTCCCTTTTCCGAGATGAATACCGCACCTTCTCCCGCCATGGAGATCAGTACGTTTCTCGCTCCCATCTCCTGCAGTTTCTTTGCGTAAGGAATGACTTCCTCCCTCGTTCTCAGTTCCACGCCGAAGATCTCGCCCAGCTCATGGTTGTTCGGCTTGATCAGGAACGGATGGAACTTCAGAACCTTTGTGAGCAGATCTCTGGTCGCATCCACCACGACCGGAATCTTCTTCTCCTGATAACGCGCCAGAATCCGCTCATACATATCACTCGGCAGCGTATTCGGGATGCTTCCCGAGATCACCAGAATATCGTCCCCGGTCATGGCATCCAGTTTTTCAAACAGTGCTGCGATGGCCGCTTCCGTGATCTTCGGACCCTGTCCGTTGATCTCCGACTCTTCTTTCGATTTCATCTTGACGTTGATTCTGGAAAATCCTTCCTCCAGCGAGATGAAATCCGGTTTCACGCCGTATTCCGCAAGACGGCGCTCGATCTCCCGTCCGGTGAAACCGGCCGCAAATCCGAGGGCGGTGCTCTCATGCCCCAGATTCTTCAGGACAATCGAGACATTGATTCCCTTTCCTCCCGGAAGAATCTTTTCATAAGAAGTGCGGTTCACTTCCCCGATCCGGAAATCATCCACCCGGATAATGTAATCCAACGACGGATTAAACGTTACTGTGTAAATCAGGGCCACTCACCTCCACTACATTTCTGCACTTTCTGTACTTGTCACTGTTCAGTGTTCCCGTGATCACCGTCGCGAACCCGAACTCGGCAAACTTCACCGAGGATATGGTTCCCAGCTTGGAGTGATCGCAGAGAACGTAGCGATGATGCGTATGCTCCATCGCGGTCTTTTTCACCATCGATTCCACAAGATCCGGCGTCGTGTATCCGTGCTTCTCATCCGCACCGTTTGTTCCGAAAAATCCGATCGTGAAATTATAATCCTCCAGCGCCGCCACTGTCCGGCTTCCGACCAGCGCATCCGTAATGCTCTTGACGCGTCCGCCGAGAATAAACACCGTGCAGCCCTTTGCCGCGAGTACCGAAGCGTGACTGATGGAATTCGTCACATAGGTGGCGCTGAGTTCCGTGATCTTCTCCACCAGAAGCTGCGTGGTAGATCCTGCGTCAATGTACACGAAATCATCCGGCCTGATCATTTTCGCAGCATAAGCGGCGATCTGTTCTTTTTCCTCATAATTCAGGCTCTGTTTTTCCCGCATTGACAGATCCCGCGTCGAGTATTCCAGTTCCACTGCCGTCGCACCGCCGTGTACCTTGATCAGACGTCCGATTTTATCCAGTGCAGTCAGATCTCTCCGTACCGTCGATTCCGACACATTCAGCCGCTCCGCCAGTTCCTGAACCGTCGCACTCCTCTCGCTGTTTACGATGGCAAGAATCGAGTCATATCTCTCCTCTGTCAGCGTAGTGCTCACCTCCATCATCGTGCCGATAGAATCCCCTGCACGTTTTTGATTTGTATCCTCATGTTATCATCAAAAATAGTCACATTCAATCAAATGTGGTCAAAAATAGTCACTGAAATTGTGGAGGTTTTTTTGTGCATATTCCCTATTATATTTTTTGAAAAAATGCTGTACGTCCGCGCTTTTCCGGCCATTCAGACGATCCCCTGCGCGCGCATCGCGTCATAGACCCGGCGGAACGCGGCGATATCCGCTCCGGCGATATAATCATTCTTCAGTCCGCACTCCCGCACGGTGTCTTCCACCAGCCGGCAGATTTCATGCATGTGATGGCGGAGCTGACGCTCCACTTCTTTTTCACTCCAGTGGAGATGCATGGAATCCTGAGAACATTCCAGACTCGTCACCACAATGCCGCCCGCGTTGCAGGCCTGATACGGGAACAGCCGCACGCCATTCGCTTTAAGGTATTCCGCAGCCTCCGGCGTCGCCGGTTCATTCGCCCCCGGACAGACGGCAAACGTTCCGTTCTCCGCAAGGATCTTCGCCTGAGAAAGCCCGATCTCATGCGCTGCCGCGCAGGGAAGCGCGATATCGCATTTTACTTTCCAGATTCCCTCCGAACCGGTATGGTATTCCGAGCCGGGGCGCCGTTTTGCGTACTCGGTCATTCTTGCCTTCTCCGCAAATTTAACCTGCCGAAGAAGATCCGGATCAATTCCCGCCGGATCATACACCCATCCGTTGGAGTCGGATGCGGTGAGCACTTTCATGCCCAGTTCCTCCGCTTTTTGTGCCGCATGGACAGCTACCTTTCCGGCTCCGGACAGCGTCACGGTCTTTCCTTCCGCACTCTCCCCCACCGTTTCCAGCGCCGCTTCCGCAAAATACGGAATCCCGTATCCGGTCGCCTCATCGCGAAGATGCGTTCCTCCGAAGGCGCTTCCCTTTCCGGCAATCCTGCCGTCGCAGAGGTTCGTCAGTTTCCGGATCTGCCCGGTGAGATACCCCATCTCCCGGATGCCGGCCCCAATGTCACTGGTGAGAATATCTTCATCCGCCCCAAGATACCGAAACACTTCTTTGGCATATGCCTGGCTGAAGCGCATGACCTCCCGGTCAGATTTTCCTTTCCATGTAAAATCCGCGCCTCCCTTTGCACCTCCGGCCGGAAGCCCCGCCAGCGCATTTTTCCATACCATCAGAAACCCGAGAGCCTTCACCTTGTCCGCATTCACATCCTCCTCAAAACGGATGCCGCCTTTATACGGGCCGAGGGCGTTATTGTACTGCACGCGGTATCCGTGATTGACTCGGGTTTTGCCCGCATCGTCAATCCAGGTCACGCGGAATGCATGCTCGCGGTCCGGAAATACCATGCGTTCCAGAATCGCATCCGCCCGGTATCTCTCTTCATCCTTCTCCACCACCGGCTGAACAGATGTCAGAAAATCTCCCACAACCCGCTGATACTCCTTCTGCTCCGGATACTCTTCCGCAATCCGTCCGATGATCTCATCAATATAAGCCATAACGACCTCCGTTTCCCGTGTCCGTATATACTGCGTATGAATCCATATTTACTACGTGCGTATTCAACTTTACTACGTACAGCTTCCAATTTGCTATGTACAGATTCATATTTGCTATGCAAGCGATCATTTTTCTATCTATGTATTCGTATATATATCGCTTATATATTAGTAAAAAGGGCTTTCTTCTTCCCCTGAAGTGTAATACAACCTTTCCCAATATACAACGAAGCGGGAACCTGCCTCGGCAGATTCCCGCTCATCAGACCGGTAACGTCTGTTCTGTTTTAATATACGCCCTGTGCAGCCATCGCCTCTGCAACACGGTTGAATGCTGCGATGTTGGCACCGGCAACATAGTTCTCGCCGAGATCATTCTCCTTCGCCGCATCTGCAATGATGTGGTAGATATTTCTCATGATATCGCTGAGGCGGGAATCAACCTCTTCAAAGCTCCAGTAGAGGTGCTCGGAATCCTGTGCCATCTCGAGCTCGGATACGCTGACGCCGCCGGCGTTGCAGGCCTTGGACGGGCAGAGGATGACGCCGTTCTTCTGGAGATAATCGGTTGCCTCCAGTGTGGTCGGCATATTGGCGCCCTCGCATACGGCATAAGTGCCGTTCGCAACCAGTGCCTTTGCATCCTCCAGTGTAATATCGTTCTGTGTCGCACACGGAAGAGCAATATCTGTCTTCACTGCCCAGAGACCCTCGTGACCCTCATGGTACTCTGCGTTCGGTCTCTTTGCCGCGTACTCGGTCAGTCTTGCGCGCTTCTCAAGTTTTACTTCCTTCAGAAGATCGAGGTCAATGCCGTCCGGATCGTAAACCCATCCGTTGGAATCGGAACAGGTGACAACCTTCGCGCCCATCTGCTGAGCCTTCTCGATTGCAAAGATTGCAACATTTCCGGCGCCGGAAACCGTAACGGTCTTGCCCTTGATGTCCTGTCCGTGATCCTTCAGGAGCTCGTCAACAAAATACATCAGGCCGTAGCCGGTTGCCTCGGTTCTGACCAGAGAACCGCCGAAGGTAAGGCCCTTTCCGGTCAGGGTTCCGTCGAACTGATCGGTCAGCTTCTTATACATTCCGAAGAGGTATCCGATCTCACGGCCGCCGACACCGATGTCTCCGGCCGGTACGTCCATGTTCGGGCCGGTGTACTTGAAGAGCTCACCGACATATGCCTGGCAGAAACGCATGATCTCGCGATCGGATTTGCCCTTCGGATCGAAATCCGCGCCGCCCTTTGCGCCGCCGATCGGAAGACCGGTCAGTGCGTTCTTATAAACCATCTCGAAGCCGAGGAACTTAATCATGCCCTGTGTTACGGTCGGATGGAAACGAAGACCGCCCTTGTACGGACCGAGCGCATTGTTGACCTGAATGCGGTAGCCGTGATTGACCTGAACTTCGCCGTGATCATCCGTCCATGTTACCCGGAAGGAATGCTCTCTGTCCGGAACGACCATTCGCTCAAGCATCGCTTCCTGCTGATACTTCTCTTCGTCATTCTCGACGACGGTGCGGACAGACTCCAGAAATTCCTTTACTGCCTGATGATATTCCTTCTGATCCGGATAATAGGAAACTACGTTCTCGTACACATTATCTACATAAGACATGATAATACCCTCCTCTGTACTGCTTCGAAATACCGCCTGCCATTTACGGTATTGCTCATTGTGATCTGTTTCCTCGAGGTATGGGCAGAGTATAGAGCCATCAAAAATGTATGTCAATATTTTTGATTTGTCATGAATTTATTGATTTATATGTACTATTTTCGTTATTTTCTTCCAAAAATTATCTGTGTTTTTTGTGTGCTTTCGACAGGAACGTAAAAAAGACGAGGCCATTCTGCAACTTTTCTTTTGTGCAGAATGTCTCATCTTTCAGTTGAACGCATTTGAAAATACGGAAATTTTATAATCGTGTTTTTATAACTGTTATAATTTATTCTTTATGATTAAATTCCCTGAACTCATATCCGTCCCGTCAAAGTCAGATTCCGAAGCAGTTCCTTCATGTCTCCGGCGATCCCGCTTCCGGGCTGTTTCCTCTCATCTCCGGCTATTCGGCTTCCGATGAGTTCCTTCTCGTCTCCGGCGATCCCGCTTCCGGGCTGATGCTCCGGCATTTTTACCGGTTATTTATTCTTCATTTGCACGGTGATTCTCAATCAATCTCCGGAAAACATAATTGCGGATATTCGCCTCGTCTCCCGGCTGAAGATTGATAAAGCGGAGACCGTATCCCATATGGATCTCATCCGCCATCTTCCCCCACACGGTTTCCAGAAGGAAGGTCCGGTCTTTTTTGTTGAATTTAAAACGAAAGCGCACCAGTTCCTGCGGAGCCAGCGTCTCCACTGTCTCGATATACACGCCACCCGCGCTGAGATTCCGGATCGTTGCGAAGAAATCTCCGCCCAGCTTTGGATCATCATGATAAAACTGCCACTCAATGTCCACGGACGCCCGGACATCCATCTGTCGCTGCTTCGTCTCGTTGCACTTGATGACTTTGCACTCGCCAATCCACGGATACGGGCTGGTCGGATACGCCGGATTTCTCTTGATCAGAACCTCCGATTCCGTCGTGATCAGGCCTTGCTGAACATCATAGAAATCCACCCTTGCTTTAATCCGTGCATCCTGAAAGTGGAAGCCCTCAAAATATAATGTAATATTCTCCTTGCTGAAGCGGACTTCAACGGAGATCTTCACATCGCCTTCCGGCATATAGATCATTCCCCGGTCGCATTCTTTCAGAATCATATCATCACCTGCCATCCTGTTTTATTCTTGTTCATACTATATATAACTCTCTTTATTATACCTTGAAACAGCAAGTTTATTATCACCTTTTCAGTCATAAATCAGGCATTTGACGGTGTTTTTGATGACATCGTTTTTCGTGATTGAATATCCAAACCCTATTATTCAAAATTATATTAATTTTTGTCCCTTTTCGCCGATATTTTGTTTGGTGCAGTATCCCTGCTCCAAACGTCAAGCAAAACCTGAATACATGAAAATTGTTGATGCAGTGAAGTGCTGTATCTCCGCTTCCAGCATCAAACCAAAACACGAAAAGAAGTTGAACCACCATGCAGAACAAAAACCGAAGCCGGAAAGGCTACACTCTGGTTGAATTGCTTATTGTCATCGCCATCATCGGCGTGATGATCGCCATCTGCGTCCCGATCTTTCGCTCCAGGCTGGAGAAATCCCGCCGTGCGGTCGATCTCGCCAATGCGCGTGCCATCCGGGCCGTCCTGGCAAATATTGTGAATGCCGACGAATTCAACTATCGAGGTGCCAAACACGGCAACAGCAAAGAAATCGGCTTCTGGGTGCTGGTAACCCGGGATCCATCCTCGGGACCAAGCAGCGATTATTCCGGAAGAACCGTGTACTGCTGCGCAGAAACAGACGTAATTATCGACGGCGAGCCGACGAAAACAGCGGAAGGAACCCGTTTTCACAATCAGGGCGTCGAAGATGCCATGAAAGCCGCCGGCCTGAACCTTGATACCCTTTCTGTCAAGGCTTCAAACACCACCGTCAACGGAATCGGCGGATGGGACTGGTATCTGGTCGAGTACGGCTGGAACGATGTTTCCGAAGAATACGATTTCCGGATCTATTCCGGTTCGAAGAAAGAAAGTGCCAGCTGGGCCAAACATCCAAATCCCACCAACATTGAACTTTATCTGAACCGCCAGAATTCCTGACCGCAGCGTTATCTTCTTTTTTCCAAAAAGACGGCAGTCCGGGCCTCGAAAGCCCGGGCTGCCGCTCTGTTTTATTTCATAGGAAATTTCTCCGAAATTCCCTATGAAATAAAAACGCTCCGCGAGGATGCGCACGCCGCTGTAAGGAAGCTGTCACCTAACGGTGACCAGCGGCGGCGCGCAAAGTCCGCGGGGCTCCCCTCAGGACTGAGGGGATGGGGGAGCCGAAGTCCGCTTGCGGACTTTGTTCTCCACGCAGCTCCACCCTTCCTGCAGGAGGCCCTGGCGGCTGCCGCAAAAATGCCTGACACGCGCCAAACACGGTTCGCCTCGTTCTGTATGACGCGTCCATCTTAACCCGCAAAAATCGTATTGTCGAGAAGTTCCTCAATCGGGTACTTATCCTCCACAATGTGCGGCCATA
>NZ_FOIL01000093.1 GCF_900101295.1 [Clostridium] aminophilum
GCTTCGCCAAGGAAGCTGTCACCTAACGGTGACCAGCGGCGGCGCGCAAAGTCCGCGGGGCTCCCCTCAGGACTGAGGGGATGGGGGAGCCGAAGTCCGCTTGCGGACTTTGCTCTATCGTTCATGATTATCTGCGATTGCGGCTGTGCGTGCTTCCCGATCCGGAATGCGACGGCTCCGGGCAGGAATGACCAGATGGCTGCCGGGAGCAGATATCCTGCCTGTTCCCGGCCGGGTCGCCTTACGCACCGCCCTTCCAGACCGCATCCGTAAAATCGATCTGCTGCTGCGGGTACTGCACTTCATAAACCACAGCCCCGTTATGGCGGTTCACGATACGGAAATCCACGCTCCAGTCCGGGATTCCGCTGAAAATCTGACAGATCTGCATTTGATACAGAGCCTGCGCCACATCGCGGTGAAGCTTTTCCTGATTCCAGGAGTCATCCGCAGCAATATTCAAAAGCCGCCGGTCTTCGCTGACCTCCAGCCGAAAATTGTCCCTCTGTTCCTCCGATGCGACGATCTGACCCAGTGCCTCATTGGCCGAATTCACCCAGATCCCCGCCTGAGTCGGTGTCGCCATCACTTCAATGCAGGAATATGTCCGGTTGCGTCCGATGGATGCGCAGCTGCCGTCCACCGCACGGGCTTTCATATAATTCTCCACATCTCCCTCGGTGCCGAAAAAATGTGTGATGCGGTATTCGGAAAGTGCCTCTTCCGCCGGAGCTTCCGTCTGTGCGGATACAACCTGCGTATTTTCATCAATCCGTCCCGTCTCTGCCACAGGATTCCCCTCAGGGGCAGCATTCTCCCCCGAGGCTGCTCCCGCTCCGCCTTCCGGAACACTCAGCGGGTTCTCCGTCGCAGCACTCTCTGCCGGGTTCTCACCCTCTGCCGCCGGTTCGGACGGCATGCCCTCTCCCGTCCCGGATACCGACAACGGATCACCCGCTTCCGTCAGACTGCTGTTTTCTGCCGGCGAAACATTTCTGATTTTCGATTTATCCAGCGCATATTCCCTGGTCCGGACTGCCGCCGTGGTTTCTTCCGGTTCGGCTGAACCGGAATTCCGTCTGGCGGATCCACAGCCGACGGCCAGCGCGACAGCCATCGCAGCCAGAATCAATCCTGTTTTCTGAATCACAACTCTTCCCCGTTTCTTTTCGGAATATCACGAATCCGCCTCATCTGTCCGGATTCGCTCATGAAACCATTATCTCATATTATACGCCGGTATTCCATGTCTTTCTGCATCCTTTCCCGCGTAAGTCCCAATGTCGGATGCATCGCCTCCCGAAGCCGAAAAAACTCCGGAGAAAAACTCCGGAGTTCTTAGAATGACCTCGCCGGGAATCGAACCCGGGATTACGCCGTGAGAGGGCGTCGTCTTAACCGCTTGACCACGAGGCCTTATTGAATTTATATGAGTCAAACTATGTTTCACAGTTTTGCTCAATACAATCGAGGCGACAAGATTCGAACTTGCGGCCTCTGCGTCCCGAACGCAGCGCTCTACCAAACTGAGCCACGCCTCGATTCCGTTCTCTCGCGGGGGTGCCCCGCTCGATTACGTACGATAGTATATCAACTGTCCAACGACATGTCAACACTTTTTGTAAAAAATTTTTCAAAGAATTTATTCAATTAAGAAAATTCTTATCGTTCATCCTCTCTCTCGGCCATCGGAGCTCCGCACACACTGCAGAAACGCGCTCCCCTGGCGAGCTTCGCGCCGCACTCCGGACAGATTCTGGTCCCTTCCAGTTCCATAATCTCATCCTCCAGTTCCGCGATGCGGATCAGACCGGTGCGAATCACGCGAAATTCCGGTTCAAACTGCGGCAGTTCCTGTTCCTGATTCTGCTCATAATAGTATTTGCCCAGTTCTATATACGCGCTGTTCACGCGTTCTTTTTCCGTGGAAAGCTTGGATTTCAGGGAAATGACGTCGGTCATGTCTTTCACCTTTTCCGCTGCCTCGCGGCTCTTATCGAATATCACTCTGGTTAAATCATCAAAAAATGCCATTGTTCCGTTCTCCCCTCGTTCGACGCGGTGATTCTCCTGCCGACAATGCCGGACAAGACCCGGCATATTTTACGCATTGCCGCATTTATTTTATCCTACCGCCCGCATGCTGTCAAATCTGTCCGGTCTTTTCTCCCGTCCTGCCGCCGCCCATGGATGAGGCGATACTGTTTCAGAATTTATATCCGTTGGAATTCGATTTCCACCGGTACGAATCCGCGCACATCTCTTCCAGTGTTTTCTCCGCCTTCCATCCAAGCTCTCTCTCAGCCTTGGAGGGATCGGCATAAAGCACCGCAATATCCCCCGGCCGTTTCTGCCGGATCTCATAGGGAATCGGTACGCCGCAGACTTTCTCGTAGGTATGAATCACATCAAATACGCTGTATCCGTGACCCGTTCCGAGGTTGTAGGTTCTCACCGCCGGTTCCTGCTCCATCAGCTTCAGCGCAGCCACATGGCCCTTTGCGACATCGAACACATGAATATAATCCCGGATTCCAGTGCCGTCCGGGGTCGGATAATCATCCCCGAAGATGCCGACGCTCTTCTGCCGGCCGACCGCCACCTCTCCGATGTATGGAACCAGATTGTTCGGCGTCATTTTCGGATAATCGCCGATCAGACCGCTGGGATGCGCCCCGATGGCATTGAAATACCGCAGAAGAACAATATTCCACTCCGGGTCGGCGTGGTGAATGTCGCGCATCATCTGTTCCAGCGCCACTTTGATTCTTCCGTACGGGCTGGACACCTTTCCGCAGGGGCTTTTTTCCCGAAGCGGCATATCATCCACTTCCAGATCGCCGTAGACCATGGCGGAGGAACTGAAAATCATCTTCCTGACATTGTGTTTGCGCATGGCATTGCACAGAACCAGCGTTCCCGCAATATCATTATAGTAATACTCCAGCGGATCGATGACCGACTGGGCGATGGACCGGTGTCCCGCCACATGAATAACGGCGTCAATGTCCTCCTCGTCGAAGATTTCCGCGACGTCCTGCTTGTGGCACAGATTCGCCTGGTAGAAAAAGATCCGTTTTCCGGTAATCTTTTCCACCCGCTCGATTGCTTCCTCCGAAGAGTTGATCAGGCTGTCCGCAACAATAACCTGATAACCCTGCTCCAAAAGCTCCACGCATATGTGACTTCCGATGTATCCCGCTCCACCGGTTACCAATACTGTCATACCTTCCGCCCCTTTTCCATCCTGCCGGATTTCTTGAAATGCCTTTTACTTTATACTATAATAACTGTTTGGCGTATAAAGTATAAATATATGCATTATCATACCATACTTTATCCATCGGGTACACCGCCCCGTGCTGAAACAGAGGGGCCAGGCATCCCGCGCTGCCGCATTTTCCTTTATCTGCGGTTGTAAAAGGTATGTTAGCACATCCGGACACCGGTTGTACAGTTATCGAAATGAGGCATTTATGATTTTATCCTGCAACAATATAACCAAAACCTTTAACGGAAACACAATTCTGGATCATGTTTCCTTTCATATTGAAGAACACGCCCGCTGTTCCATCGTCGGCATCAACGGCGCCGGAAAATCGACCCTCTTAAAGATTATCATCGGGGAAATGAACCCGGACGAGGGCGATGTCACCGTTCAGCACGGAAAAACCGTCGGTTACCTTGCCCAGCATCAGGATCTGGATGACACGACACCGATCTACGAGTGTCTGATGGAGGTCAAACAGCCGATTCTTGAGATGGAGCGCCGTCTCCGGGCGCTGGAACACCGCATGACGGAAACCGAGGGCGACGACCTTCAGAAGGTCATGGACGACTACAGCCGCCTGGATCATGAGTATGAGCTGGCCAACGGTTATGCCTGGCAGAGCGAGATCACCGGTGTCCTGAAGGGGCTGGGCTTTGCCGAGGAAGAATTCCGCCGTCCGGTCTGCGAACTCTCCGGTGGTCAGAAGACCCGGGTGTCTCTCGGAAAACTTCTCCTGTCCAAACCGGACATCATCATGCTGGACGAGCCGACCAACCATCTTGACATGAATTCCATTGCGTGGCTGGAGACCTATCTCCTGAATTACGCCGGAACCGTCATCATCGTGGCGCATGACCGCTATTTCCTCGACCGCGTTTCAACACAGATCGTGGAGATCGATCACGGCAAGGCAATGTCCTTTCCGGGCAATTACACGGAATACAGCAAAAAGAAGGCCATCGTTCGCGCCGGCATCATCCGCGCTTACATGAACCAGCAGGCTGAAATCAAGCATCAGGAAGCCGTCATTGCCAAACTTCGCTCTTTCAACCGCGAAAAATTCATCAAGCGTGCGGACAGCCGTGAGAAAATGCTGGACAAGATGGAGCTTCTCGAAAAGCCGGAAGAAGATTCCACCGAGATGCACTTCACGCTTGAACCTTCCGTGGCCAGCGGAAAAGACGTTCTGACGGTCACCGGTCTGGAGAAGGGATTCGACGGCGATATCCTTTTCCGGGATGTCAATTTTGAGATCCACCGCGGCGAACGGGTCGCCATCATCGGAAACAACGGGACCGGAAAGTCCACTCTGCTGAAACTCATCATCGGGCAGCTTCTTCCGGACAGCGGCGAGATCCGCCGGGGAACCAAGGTCAACATCGGTTACTACGATCAGGAGCATCAGGTTCTTGACATGGACAAGACTATTTTTCAGGAGATCTCCGACGAGCATCCGGACATGAACAACACCGAGATCCGCAATGTGCTCGCCGCCTTTCTCTTTACCGGTGAGGATGTATTTAAACGGATCGGCTCTCTGTCGGGCGGCGAGCGCGGCCGCGTCTCTCTCGCCAAGCTCATGCTCTCCGAGGCGAATTTCCTGATTCTCGATGAGCCGACAAACCATCTGGACATCGCATCCAAGGAAATCCTTGAAAATGCGCTGAACCGTTATACCGGAACCGTTCTCTGTGTATCCCATGACCGGTATTTCATCAATCAGACCGCCACCCGCGTTCTGGACCTCACCATGGGCTCGCTGCTGAATTATATCGGCAACTACGATTATTATCTGGAGAAGAAAGAAGATACGGAAAAGGCATTTCTGGAAAAAATATCCCGCAAACCTTCTTCCGGAAAAACCGGAGACCTCTCCTCTCCGGAGAGCGCCGCAGGTACGGTGTTCGGAAGCATCGGTCAGAAAAATGCGGCAGCAGGCCGTTCGGACAGTGCCGGGAAAGAAGTCTCCGACGGAAAGCTCAGCTGGCAGCAGCAGAAAGAAGAACAGGCACGAATCCGCAAAATTCAGAATGATCTGAAAAAGACCGAAAAAGAGATTCACGAACTGGAGACCCGCAGCGAAGAGATCGACGGCATCCTCTCCCAGACGGATATCTATTCCGACGTCGCAAAACTCATGAAGTTAAACCGCGAAAAGGAAGAAATTACCGCAAAACTGGAGCCGCTTTACGAAAAGTGGGAAGAACTTGCGGAGATGGAATAAAAACTGCCGGACGTTTTGATCGCCTTCCGTCAGACAGCGTAAAAAAACAAAGGTAAAAAGAAACAAAAAAGCAAAAAGAGAGCGGTACCTCCTGTTTCCGGGAAGTACCGCTCTCTTTTCGGTTTCATAGGAAATTTCTCCGAAATTCCCTATGAAACCGAAACACTCCGCGAGGATGCGCACGCCGCTGTAAGCAAATTCACTAAGCTCGAGAAAACCTCGCTAAGTGAATTTCCATGGCACGCACTGTTATGAAGTGA